>JANNQS010000086.1:0-1869 GCA_031400875.1 Planctomycetota bacterium
CGCGGATGCGACCCTGGCCGACCGCGCGCTTGAAGACCACGCCGGCGTTGAACTTCTTGCGCAGGTCCTGCGAGATCCGACCCTGGCACACGGCCTCGGCCCAGCCGCGGAAGAGGTCGCAGTCGGACGCGTAGTTCATCAGGTGCACGAGCCGCGCGCCCGGCGGCCGCCCGCCGATCTCGCCGAAGATGGCCTCGCCCTTCGCCGTGCGGAACCACTCCATGTGCGTGAAACCGCTGCGCCAGCCGAGCGCGCGCAGGACCTGACGGCCCATCTCGCGGCCGATCTTGACCTCAGGGCGCTCGATGTCGCGCAGGCAGGTCGCTTGCGCGCTGATCCACTCGTTCAGCTTCGCGATCAGCGGCGTGGGCCGGTACCAGGCCACGTTCTCGAACAGCACGTCGCCGTCGCTGCAGATCGTGTCGTACGTGTGCTCCTCGCCCTCGATGAACTCCTCGACGGTCACTTGAGGCACGCTGCGCAGCGCCCCGAGCGTGCGCTCGAGCTCGCCGCGGTCGCGGATCGGGTACGTGTCGGCCGAGCCCGCGCCGTCGACCGGCTTGACGATGACGGGATAGCCGATCGCCTCGGCCGCCGTACGCACTTCGTCGGCGGTCGCGGCGCGCTGGTGCTTCGAGGTGCGCACGCCGGCTTTGCGCAGCACGTCCTTCATCACGACCTTGTCGCGGAAGGGCAACGTCTCCTCGACCGAGAGGCCCGGGACGCCCAGGGCTGCCCGCACTTTCGCGGCCAGGATCATGCCCGGCTCCCACAGGCATTCGACGCGGTCGATGTTGCGGCCGCGCGTCCAGTCCTGGATGGCGCGCGCCGTCGCGTCCTCGTCCCACAGGTTCTTGACGCAGAGGTAGTCGGCGAGGTGGCGCTTCATCTCGCCATCGAGCCCCTCGCGCGGCTGGTCGCCGACGCCCAGGACGCGCGCGCCGACCTCGGCCAGCCCGCGCGTGAAGTGCGGCATTTCGGCCGGGTAGCCGGGGGAGATCAGGACGACGTTCATCGGCGAGGGATTGTCGAGGTGCGGAGGGCCGTTGGCAACGGCCATGCGGCTGTATCACCCCAGATCGACGCGCACGATCTCGACCAGCCGGTTGAGCGCCGCGACCACGACGTCCGTGTCTTCGTGGCGCACGACGACGTAGCCCTCGCCCTCGTAGCCCTCTTTCGGAGTCTGGCCGATCTGCGGCAGCTTGGACTCGACGACCAGGTCGCCCAGCTCGGCCTGCGCCTGCTCGAGCCCGCGGATCGAGCGCACGCGGCCCTGGCCCTGGCCGCGCAGGTACGCCGCGCCGGCCGAGAACTTGCGCTCGGGCACGGTGAACGTGTCGAACACCATCAGCTCGACCCACGCGCGGTAGAAGTCGTGGTCGTGCGCGTAGCTCATCAGCGTCGTGAACTGCGCTCCCGGCGGACGCGCGGCGACCTCGGAGATCGCGACCGAGCCGTCCTTGCGACGGAACCACTCCATGTGAGTCAGGCCCGTGCGCATGCCCAGCACGTCGAGCGCGCGCGGACCGGCGGCGCGGATCGCCGCGAACTCGGGCCCGTCGATGCGGCGCGGCAGGTAGACGACCCACTGGATCCAGGGGTTCTGCAGCACGTCCAGCGGTGTCGGCGAGTACCGCCCGATCGAGTGGAACACGTGTCGCCCCTCGATCGAGACGGTGTCGAACGAGTACTCCTCGCCCTGGATGAACTCCTCGAGCAGCAGCGGCTCGTCGGACCGGATCGGCGCGGACTTCAGCCAGCTCGTGAGCTGTTCCTGCGAGTCCACGCGGAACGTGTTCTTCGCTCCCGCGCCAGCCGGCGGCTTGACGACGATCGGGAACCCCGACGATTCCGCGAACGCGAACG
>JANNQS010000087.1:0-9550 GCA_031400875.1 Planctomycetota bacterium
ATCGGCCTCGCTGCCGCTGCGGGACGCGGCGGTGAAGCGCTCGCGGGCCTCTCCGCCGGACGCGGCGCCGGCTTGGCGGCCGGCACGGGCGGCGCAGTCTGCGCCTCCGCCGCCTTGCGCTGCGCCAGGAGGCGCTCCTTCATGGACATGGGCCGTTCGCCCTCGTTCTCGGGATTCTCTGCCATCGTCGTCAGGATTGGGGGGACGGGGGAGGAGCGGGGGGGAGGCCCTTCTCCCGCAGTTTGCGTTCGAACAGGTCACGGATCCCGGTCGGACCCTTCGAGGGCTTCGGGACCGCGCGGCGCCGGCGGGCGAACCATGAGGCTAACAGCCGGCCGCCAAAGATCACAAAGGCGAGCACCCCCAGGATCAGCATGGGGTGCTCGTTCAAGAACACGCGCGTGGGGGCCTGGCCCTCGTCGATCAGGCGCATGTTCCGCACGAAGAGCCAGGGCAGGACGAAGCTGAGCTCCTCGGTCTGCCCCTCGTCGTTCTTGCGGACCGTGTTCCAGCGGCCGGTCCGGTACAGGATCCCCTCGACCTCGACCGCGCGCATGCGCATGTCGTCCAGGGTCACGGAACTGCCGTCGGACTGCTTCTGGCCCTCGAAGGGCCGGTCGAGCATCTCGAACACCGTCGCCCAGCTGAACCCGTCGCCGGACAGGATCTGGCCCCGCCACGCGTTCCGGCGGCCGGCCACGGGCCGCGAGAGCTTCTGCGGGACGATGTCCCCCAGGATCCCGCGCAGGCGCACGAACTGACCGCGCCAGGCGTCCGGATCGGCGATGACGACCTGCGGGTCGAGCTCGCGCATCGTGCGCGCCGTGAAGTCGGCTGGCTCGAACTGGGCCACCTGCTCGAGGAGTTTGCGGTAGCCGCTGGTCTCCTGGAACTCGTCGCCGTTCAGCTGGTCGCGCAGGGCGCCTTCCAGGAAGGTCGAGAGGAAGGCCTCGCGCTCGGCCTTCTCCTCGGGAGTCAGGCTGGCGGTGGCCGGGAGGGGCGGCTGGTTCGAGTCGGCCGATTTGAGAGCGAGCTGATCCTTGAGGGCCGGGAGTGCGGTCTGTTGCGAGACGAGCAAGACCACGCCGATGGCGGCGAGGGAGAGCCCGGCGATGGCCGCGAAGCGCAGGAACTCCGGGGTCCGCCAGATGGGGGGCTCCGGGCGAGGCGTGAAAACGCGCCGCGTGGGGCCGCCTTGGTCCAGGCTCGGCATGGGCAGAAGATTAGTCCCGGAATGGGGGTGAGGGACCGGAAAACCTGCACCGGAATCGTGCACAAAGCGCACGCGGAAGGGTGCTCGATCGCGGCGCGCGAACGAGACCCAGAAGGAAACGAGACTCAGAAGTACTGGTGGCGCCGCGCCGGCACCGTCGACGGCAGCTATTTCTGCGGGGCTGCCGGCGCGGAACTCTGCGTCGGCAACGATCCCGGGCCCATCGCGAACTCGATGTTCTTGATCTCGAGCACCTTGCCGATGTTCACGACCGCCATGACCTCGTCCCAGGGCAGCGGGTAGTCGCCGTCGATGATCAGCGGGATGTCAGGCTCGCCCTTGCGCTGCCAGTCCTCGTACGCGCCCCGGATCAGCGTCTCGAGCTCCTTGATGCCCTCCGGCCCCTCGGCCACCGTCTTGTGCCCGAACATGCGGACCGGGACCTTGCGGTTGGCGTCCCACAGCATCGCGACGCGGATCTCCTTGACCTCGTCCGAGACCGACGTCTGGCTGTCGCCCTTGTTCTTGGGCAGCCAGGACTGGAATTTGCCTTCCAGCTGCTTGAACTTGAACGAGCACATGAAGAACACGCACAGGCAGAAGATGATGTCCACCATCGCCACCACGTTGATGTTCACCGGGTTGTCTTCTGCTTCTCCGCCGCCGGCCATGTCGTGTTCCTCGTCGTCGCGTTCGGGTGGATGTGGGGGTGGTGTCAGGGCCTGCGGTCAGATGCCGGACGGCTCTGCCGCAGCGACCTCGACCTTGTAGAGGCCGGCCAGACCGGCCGCCTCGATCACGCGCTGGACGAAGCCGTACGGCGCGCCGCGGTCGGCGCGGACGAGCAGGACGCGGTCCGAGAGCTTCTTGCCCGCGGCCGGATCGATCTCCGACTGGAGGTTCTCCTCGGCGTGCGCCTGCAGGAGCGTCTTCAGCGTCTCGGGCGTGTGGTCGATGCCGCTCACGGAAACGAGCCACTTCTCGCCCTCGCGGCCGGGACCGGCCGAGGGCAGGAAGGGGGTCTCGGCGTCGTCGTCGCGGTGGATGTTGACCGTCGTCGTCGGTGCGCCGTAGCTGTCGTCCGCCTTGACCTTGGAGGCTTGCGGCAGCAGCAGGTTGGCCGACTCGCGCACGGCCATGTCCGCCCCGAGCATGAAGAACAGGAGGAGCAGGAACATGATGTCGATCATCGGCACCAGGTTCGGTGAGATGTCCTCCTTCACCGGCGGCATCTTGTGTTTGGTCATGGCGGACTCCTCGTGACGGCCGGTCGC
Organism: Planctomycetota bacterium; assembly: GCA_031400875.1. Lineage (GTDB taxonomy): Bacteria > Planctomycetota > UBA1135 > UBA1135 > JAEUHZ01. The sequence goes on from JANNQS010000087.1 coordinate 2,488, forward strand.
CGTCGGATCAGTGCGGCGTCTTGCCGATCAGGCTGGAGAGCAGCTCGACCGCCTGCAGGTTGATCGAGAGCGCCATCTTCGTGACCTTGTTCTTGTAGAGGAAGAACGCGGTCAGGAAGACGATGCCGATGAACAGGCCCATCGTCGTGTTCACGAGCGACTCGTACACGCCCGTGGCCAGGTCCTTCGGCGTCGGAGCCTTCAGGCTCTCGATGACCTGGAAGGACGCGATCATGCCCGTCACCGTGCCGAGCAGCCCGAGCAACGGTCCGATGTTCCCGATCAGGGACAGGTAGCTGATCTTCGTCTGCAGCTTGAACTGCTCCTCCGCGGCGGCCTGCTCGAGGCTGTTGATCATCTCGGCGTAGCCGGCCATGCGCATGCGCAGCGCGGCGCCGACCAGGTTGGAGAGGTAGCCGCCTTCCTGGTCGCACAGCTCGATCGCCTCGTCGTACTGGCCTTCCTCGATCAGGGCCTGGAGGTCCTGCGCCAGCGGCGTGGGCGCCAGCTTCTCGCGGCGGATGTTGACCAGGTGCTCGATGACGAAGGCGGTGCCCGTCATCGACACGACGACCATCATCCAGCCGACCGGGCCGGTCGCCTGGAAGAGCTCCCACCACGTCTTCTTGGGCGTGGTGTGGAAAGCGTCCTGCGCCAGCGCGCTGGTCGTCATGAAGACGCAGGCGACAACGAGCAGGAGCAGGAACTTCTTGTTGCGGAGGATGGGCACTTCGGTGGATTCCTTGCTGGGGTGGGGGGGGCGGCGGCTCTGCGCACCGCGCGCTGTTCCGCGCGGCGCGACCGGGATCCGAGAGAGCTTGGGATTCATTTCTCGAGCTCTCTCAGAGACCGGTCAGGTAGATCGAGTTCGGGAACTCCTTGCGGAGCTGTTGGACACGCTGCTGCGAGCGTTCGGCGTACTGGCGCTTCCTGTCGGCGACCTTCTCGAGTTCCGACAGGTACTTGAACGACGTGGCCGCGCCGGCCAGGGCGCGCTCGTATTCCTGCGTCGGCTGGCCGGGCAGCGCCGGGTACTGCGCGACGCCGCGCAAGTACATGAACAGCGCGTCGAGGATCTGCTCGGCGTCGCCCTTGCCGCCGTTGGCCGTGCGACCGCGCTCCAGCGCCAGGTCGCCCAGTCCGTTCCACGCGCCGGCCATCACCGGATTCGGAGCGTCGCGCGTGATGATTTTGCGGTAGGCGGCTTCGGCGTCGGGCTTCTGGTTCAGCGCGACGGCCGTGCGCGCCGCGCCGAGCTCGGCCTGGAGCTGGACCGTCAGCGGAACCCCGGCGGCCTTCGCTGCGACGTCGTAGGCGGCGCGCGCCTTGGGATAGTCCTTCTGCTCCTCGAACACGCGCCCCTTGAGCACGCCGAGCGCCGGCCCGATGTCGACGCCGGCCGCGGACGCGTCCGCGCTGATCTGGTCGAGAGCCTTGTTCGCGCCGGCCAGGTCCTTCTTCAGCGAGTGGATCGCCACCGTCGCCTCGCCGACCTCCATCAGGTAGCGCGACTTCGGGAACGCCCCGAGCAGCTCCTTGTACGCCGCCAGCGCCTCGTCGGCCTTGCCCAGGCGCTGCTTGGCGACGCCGACGTAGTAGAGGACGTTCTGCTTCACCGGCGCGCGCAGCTTGGCGTCGGCCTTGAGCTCGTCGAGCTGCGGCAGCGCCTCCTCGAACTTGCTCGCGTTGAGCAGGTCCTGGATCGAGAGCCACTCGGCCGGCGTGCCGTACGTGATGCCGTTCGCCGCGATGTCGCCCCAGGCGATGCGCTTGGCCTCGCCCTTGACCGGGTCGATGTCGAGGCCGCTGAAGTCCTCGGACTTGATCTTGCCCAGCTCGGTCGCGCCGCTCTTGAGCTGCACGACGTCGCGGTTCGTGTCCTGCGACGGGACGCGCGGGGCTGTCGCGCCGGTGATGGCCGAAGCAGCGGTCGCGGGCCCGGCGCACAGGAGGAGCGCAGCCAGGACCGGGGCCGCGCGGCACGGCGCAGCCCGGCGGCACGGCGCGGCAACGAGGTCTTGGGCGCTGCGGATCTGGATCGTCGTCACTTGCACTTGTCCTTCAACTGGTCCTTGAGCTGCGCGAACTCGTCGTTGAGTCCGAATTCCTGCCCGAGCCCCTTCGCAGAATCCGTCGTGCGCTCGAGGTCGTTGATCCCGAAGCACGCGTCCCCGTAGGCGCCCGAGGCGTACATGTTGGCGATCTCGTAGTACTTGACGTACCACCAGTTCCGCGACATCGGATCGAGGTTCTTCGTCATCGCCGTCAGGATCACCTGGGCGCGGCGGAAGCGGTCGGCGTCCTGGTCCTTCTGCGCCACGAGGTGCTCGGCGACGCCCCACTCCAGGTACGAGTTGAAGAGCTCCGGCTTGCTCTTCAAGAGCTTGCGGTTGAGCGCCTTCTTCGTCGTGTCGTAGATCGGCTCGGCGTCGAAGAGCGCGCCCAGCACGTCCGCGGCCCGCTTGTAGTCACCCAGGAAACCGTGCGCGCGCGCCGCCGTGACCTGCATCAGGTAGCCCGGCTGCACCTCGAGCGCCCGCGTCAGCAGGTCGGCGCACAGGGTCCAGTTCGCGGTCTCCTTGTTCTTCGCCGGATCCCAGCCGACGAACGTCTGCTGGCTCTCCGGGACCTCGTTCGCGATCAGGCCCAGGGTGAAGAGGCGTCCGGCCGTCAGCTCGACTGCCGACACCTTGATCGGGTCGGCCAGGAGCAGACCGCGGCCTTCGCTGGCGTAGAAGGTGGCTGCCTTGCGGCGCAAGGCCTCGGCCTCCTTGGGCTTCTTCTCCTTGTCGCGCAGCTCGTCCGCACGCTCGTCGAGCGCGCGCGCGAGGTTGCCGGCGGCCGGACCGATCGCCTTCGAGTCGGGATCCTTGACGGTCAGCGCGTCGAGCAGCGTGATCGCCTCGTCGAGCTTGCCCTGCTTGCGCAGCGCGGCGATGCGGAACCCCCAGAAGCGGGCGGCGTCTTGCGGGAAGCGCTCGTCGACACTGTCGAGCAGGCTCATCACCTCGGCCGGCCGGTCGATGCCGGTGGTCAGGTAGAGCTCGGCCAGCCGGATGCGTGCGCGCCTCCCGATGCTGTCGAAGCGCGCCTTGGCCGACAGGTCCATCGTCTTGCCGTACGCCAGGTCGGCCTCGCTCATGGCCTTCTTCATCAGCGTCTCGGCCTGCTGCCCGAACGTCTTGCCCTCGGGGCTCTTCGGGTCGGCCTTGAACAGGTTGGCGACGTGGAAGAAGTAGGACTCGCCCGCGCGGAACTGCGCCTCGAGGTAGGTCGGCGCGGTCGGCGGCACGCGGCCGTAGAACTCCGCGGCCTCGACGTACTTCTCCTCGTCGGCCAGCGCCTGGCCCTCGAACATCGCGCCTTCCTCGCCGCGCTGGGTGTTGGCGTACTTCGAGGAGAGCGTCTTCTGCCGATCCGCGGCGCGCGTGGCGTAGAAGGTTTTCTTCTCGGCCTTCGCCAGCCGGGAGTAGATGCGCATCGACTGGTAGATCGCTTCGGCTGCGCGCTCGGCCACCGGCGTGCGCTCGACGCCCGCGCCGAAGCGTTCCTCGGACGCGTCGAACGCCAGGGCGGCCTCGTGCTCCCACTGCCGGCCCAGGAACGTCGTGCCGATCAAGAGCCAGGCTTCCACACCCACGGACGCCATCTTGGGGTCCTTGCCGATCGCCGCGATCGCCTGGTGCGCGACGCGCACGGCCTGCTCGGAGTCGCCGCGCTCGAGCAGGGTCTGCGCGATGCGCAGGACCTTCTCGGGATCGACCGGGCCGCCCGACTGGAGCAGGCGGCCCTGGATCTCGCGTCCGGTCGCGCCCCACGGGCCGCGCGGATCGGCCTCGACAAGCTTGTCGGCCTGGTCGGCCGCGGCCTTCATGTCGCCGGCCTTCAAGTACGCGTCCGCCAACGCGGCGCGCAGGCCCAGGCCGTAGCGCGCCTCGTCCGGCGTCGGCGTCGTGTCGAAGTAGTTCCGGGACTCCGCAATCGCCTCCGGAACGCGGTTGCGTTCCGTCAGCATGAGCACCTTCTGCAGCACGGCCCAGGACACGAGGTCGGCCTCGTACGGGCCCATCTGCGCGTAGACGCCCTTCGAGTCGAGGTCGTAGCCCTCGCGCAGGCCGATCGCGTCGTCGAAGGCATTCTCCGCGTCCTTCCAGGCTTCCTTCTCCTTGTGCGCGAGGCCCTCGTAGACGAGCGCCTGGTAGCCGAACAGCGTGTCGCCGTAGTCGAGTTGGAATTCCTGGAAGCCCAGGATCGCCTGGTCGAGGTGCACGTCGCGCGAGGTCGTGTCGCTCTTGCCGAACAGGAGCGCGTGGTAGTAGCGCGTCTTCGGCAGGTTGAAGAGTGCGGCGATCAGCTCGTTCTCGAGCTTGGGTTGCGCGGTCGTGCTCTCGCTGATCGCGTCCTTCAAGTCGGCGATGCGCCCTTCCAGCTTCTCCTCGGCCGCCTTGAAGATGTCGGCGCCCTCCTTCTGGAGCTGCGCGATCAGGCCCGGGTCCTTCTCGGCCTGGATCGCGCGCGAGATCGTCTCGCCGAGGCGCTGGTAGACGTCGGGCAGCGTCGCGGCCGTGTCCTGCGCCACCTTGCGGCCGGCGTAGGAGCGCACGATGTCCTCCTTCTCCTGGAGGATCGTCGCCAGCAGGTCCTTGCGCTTGATCAGGTCGGCCTCGCGCATCGCCAGGTCGAGGCGCAGGTCGAGGTGCAGGGCCTTGACGCTGGCGGCTTCCTCGGGCGGGAGGTTCCCTTGCGACTGCAGCAGCGTGCACAGCTTCTCGGCCAGGTCCGTGTAGCCGTTGCTCAGCAGGGCCTGGGCGAAATCGGCGTCGGAACGACCCAGCACGGCCGCGCTCTGGGCCCGAGCCACACCGCCGGTGAAGGCGGATGTGGCGACGAAGATGCAGGCTGCGATCCGAGACGCGCTCATGCTGGGCTGCGGAGAGAGAGTGTGGAGGAGGACCGGACGGAGAGGATCGGCTCGAGCACCGACCGCATCACTTGGGAGCCTCAGGGGCAGGCTCGTCGGACGCCTTCGCGGCGGTCTTCTTGGCGGGTATCTTGACCGCGCCGAAGGCGTTCTCGTAGCGGTAGTAGACCTCGAGGGTCAGCACGTTGATCGCGGTCGTGTAGAGCGGGCCGCCGTGATCGAAGGCCCAGCGGTCCATGTCCATCCAGCCGCCGTTCGTGCAGTTGCGTTCCTTGTGGTCCTGCAGCGCCAGGACCGCGTCGACCATGGCCTTGTTCCAGGCCGGCCAGTACTTGTTCGTCTTCTTGGGCGCGTCCGGGCCGTCGATCTGGTTCAGCGCCAGCGAGGCGTAGTACCAGTAGTAGTAGTCGAGTGAGAGCTTGTCCTTGGAGATCGTCGGCAGGTCCTTGATGATCTGGTCCGCGCCGGCCTTCAGGAACGGGTCGTCGGGGTTGTGGTCGGCGAAGATGCGGATGCACATCCCCAGGGCCGACATGGAAGCCGGGTGGTAGATGTACTGGTCGTTGGCACCGGTCACCTTGGCACCCGCGCCCTTGGCGTCGAGGTAGCCGACCATGCCGGTCGGCTTGCCGTCGCCGCCGAGCTGCGTGACGTGGTTGGCGAAGGCCGCCCCGCCCTTCATGTGCTCGTCGGGGATGTTCAGGCCCGACAGGATGCCGGACTTCAGGGCCATGATGGCCCAGCCCGTCACCGACGTGTCGGCGTCGAACAGCTCCTTCTGCATCTCGGCGTCCTGGCTGCCCGCGCCGCGGTGGAACTGCTCGATCACCTGGCGCGGGACGTAGCGCCAGCCCCACAGACCGGTGCCGTGCGGGCTGGGGCGCTGGGCGCCGGCGATGAAGTTCATGGCCTTCTGCGCCGGCTCGCGCCAGAAGCGCGCCTGCGTCAGGCCGTAGGCCTCGGTGACCGCCATGGCGGCCAGGGCTTCGTTGTACATGAACACGTCGGACTTGCTGAAAGAGCCGTCCGTGTTCTGGGCCTTGACCAGCCACTGCAGGCCCTTCTTGACGACGTCGCCGATCTTGTAGCGCTTGCCCATCGACGTATCGACGATGTCCTGCTTCGACTCGTGGCTGAAGCCGGCGCCGAGGAAGCACAAGAGGGCCAGCCCGGTCAGGCCCGTGTCGTAGTGGTTCGTGTACGGCTTCTTCGGGTTGTAGCTCGGGTCGTCGCAGTCGCAGCGCTCGCGCAGCGTCGCCGGGCTCCACGAGCCGTCCTCGTTCTGGTGGCGCACCAGCCAGCGCAGGCCGTCGAGGACCGCGCGCTCGGTGCCCTGCGTCGGACCACCCGGTCGGCCCTTGCGCGGGCCCGTGCCCAGCTTGCGTCCGCCGAACGGGCTCGGGCGCAGGCCGGCGTGGCCGACGTTGCCGACGCCGATCGCGGTGCCGCCCGTCGTGCCGCCCGTGGCGTCCGAGGTCGGGTCGCCGCGGTCCTGGAACAGGTCCTCGGGGACCTCCTCGTTCGTCGGGATGTAGACGTCTTCCTCGATCGAGACGAGCTCGGCTTCTTCGTTCTTCGGGATCGACTTGCGGTCGATCTGCTCGGGCGGCAGGACGAGTTCCTCCTCGAGCGCCTTGGGTTTCGAGAGGCCGATGGTCGTGCCCTCGTCCTCCTTGTTCGTGTTGTGCGTGGCCGTGTAGAAGATCGCCGCCCCGGCGATGAGGATCAGGTGCAGGGCGATCGCGATCATGACCCAGGGCGAGTTCCGGGAAAGGTTCCGGAAGAACTCGACCGGGCCGCTACCCGTGGACTCCGCCATCGTTCGTCGCCTCGTCTGCTAGGGCCCGATTCGGGCGCGCCAGGCCTTGGCCGCCGTCCCCCCGGAAGGGCATCCTGGCCTCAGGTCCGGAAGCCGTTCTACCCAGGAAGGGGCGGGATGTTACCCGATTCCAACCGTCGGGCAACCGTGCGCCGGCGGTCCTGGCCCGACCACCCGCGCGACCCTCTCTAGGACATGAAACGGAGCGGCGGGGGGGGGGGTTTTGGCGCGGCCCCCCCCCCCCGCCCCCCCCCGAGGGGGGCCGGGGCCCGCCCCAAACCGTGGCGTAGGGGGCGGTTTCCACGACGGGGTCGAAGGGATTG
>JANNQS010000088.1:0-20775 GCA_031400875.1 Planctomycetota bacterium
CCCCCCGGGGGGCCCCGGCGGGCGCCCACCCCCGCCCGCCCCCCCCCCCCGGGGCTTTTTTATGCTACCCTCGGCCCTCCCCTCCCGGTGGGGCCCCCCGCCCCCGCCCCCCCCGAGGCCGTGAGAATCGGTCCTACGGCCTCTCCCATCCTGGTGGCGCGCAGCGCAAGCGCGGCGCGCTGAGCGCATACTTCCTGCGCGTCGTGTCCGGCCGCCCTTTCCGGGCGGCACGAGCCCGATCGGCGCGCTATTCTCTAGGTTCTTGGACTGCCCGCGACGTCCCGCCGGTGACGTGGGCGAGTCCTCCCGGAACACCTCCAGCCCCCCGCCCGCCCTTCCGATCAGGAAGCTCATGTCCCGCCAACTCTTCACCTCGGAATCCGTCTCGATGGGCCACCCCGACAAGGTGGCCGACCAGATCTCGGACGCGATCCTGGACGCGATCCTGGCCCAGGATCCGACCAGCCGCGTCGCTTGCGAGACGCTGGTGACAACCGGTCTGTGCGTCGTCGCGGGTGAGATCACGACGAATGCGCGGATCGACTACGCGCAGATCGCGCGCAACACGATCAAGCGCATCGGCTACACCGACGACCGCTTCGGCATCAACGGCGACACGTGCGCGGTGATGGTCACGCTCGATCGGCAGTCGCCCGACATCAGCCAGGGCGTCTCGGAGGGCGAGGGCCTGCACAAGGAGCAGGGCGCCGGCGACCAGGGCCTCATGTTCGGCTTTGCCTGCCGCGAGACCGAGAGCCTGATGCCGTTCCCGATCTACTACGCGCACCGCCTGATGGAGAAGCAGGCCGAGCTGCGCCAGAAGGGCGTGATCAAGTGGCTGCGCCCGGACGCGAAGAGCCAGGTGACCGTCGAGTACGACGGCAACAAGCCCGTGCGCGTCCACACCGTGCTGATCAGCACGCAGCACGACCCGGACGTGTCACACGAGACGATCAAGAGCGAGGTGATCGAGAAGATCATCAAGGCCGTGATCCCGGCGCAGTTCCTGGACGCGAAGACGATCTACCACGTGAACCCGACCGGCCGCTTCGTGCTGGGCGGGCCGCACGGCGACTGCGGCCTGACGGGCCGCAAGATCATCGTCGACACGTACGGCGGCATGGGCCGCCACGGCGGCGGGGCCTTCTCGGGCAAGGACCCGACCAAGGTCGACCGCTCGGCCGCGTACGCGGCGCGCTGGGTCGCGAAGAACGTCGTCGCGTCCGGCCTGGCCGAGCGTTGCGAGGTCCAGCTCAGCTACGCGATCGGCATCGCCAAGCCGCTCTCGATCCGCGTCGACACGTTCGGCACGGGCAAGATCTCGGATGCGGAGCTGACGGCCGCGGTCGAGCGCACGTTCGACCTGCGTCCCTCGGCGATCAGCCAGCAGTTCCAGCTGCGCCGCCCGATCTACGAGCGCACGGCCTACCACGGGCACTTCGGCCGCGACGGGTTCCCCTGGGAGGAGACGAACATGGTCCCGGCCCTGCAGGACGCGGTCGCGACGAAGGCGCGCGCCTGAGAGGCCGAGCAGAAACCGATCCAGAGCTCCAATCCGTGCTGTTGGCGCCGCGCGGAGGCGCGCGGCGCGTGCGCGGCGCGTGCTGCGCGGAAACGCGCAGGGCCGGGCACGCTCCGCCCGCGAGCTTCCCGGGCGATTCCGCGCGGCGCCAGCCAGGCGCCGCGTGCGTTTCGGGTGACCGGCCGGACGGGCCGGTGTACAAGAAGCGCGATGCGTACCCTTCACTTGCGAGCCCGTGCCGTCCTGCGGGCTGGTTTCACCCTGGTCGAGCTGTTGGCGGTCATCCTGATCATCTCGATCCTGATGGTCTTCCTGCTGCCGAAGATCCCCGAGGCGATCGACGCCGCGCGCGTCACCGCCTGCAAGAAGAACCTGCAGGAGATCTACAGCGGCCTCGTGATGTACGACACGAAGCACAAGGACCTGCCCAAGGACGGCGGCGCGAAGTTCATCGCCGCGCTGATCTCGAGCGGCGTGTGGAACAACACGAAGGACCGGGCCGAGAGCCTGTCGTGCCCGGCGATCAAGAAGAGCGCGCTCTCGGGCCTCACCGCCGAGAATGCCGAGGACTGGTACAAGACCCTGGACGGCGTCGACGGGACGTACACGGCCTACGCCGGTCGTGACATGAAGCGCTACCCGCTGCGCCGGTTCCCGGACGGCTCGGGCAAGGAAGTGCTCGTCGCGGACGACAACGACGGCGGCATGAACCACCGCACGACCACGTGCGTGCTGTACGACAGCGGCCACGTCGGCACGTTCGAGATCGACGAGCTGCGCAAGCAGGGGATCCTCCAGCCCGACGAGGAACTCCTGATCGTGGGACCCGACTCGCCGGTCACGGAGCTGCAGAAGCTCAGCCTGGATTGATCGCGCCCCCGGAGGCTCCCGCGCCGTCGCCCAGCCGGCGCGACGGGGAGCGATCCGGCCGGTTTCCCACAGGGCCGGACCCCCGTCGCGCCGATCTTCTCGGATTCCTGCCGCTCCCCAGGCACCGCCGATGGACTTGAAGGCCCTGATCGTCGCTCTGCGCCCGCACCAGTGGGTCAAGAACGTCTTCGTGTTCGCGGCGCTGGTCTTCGCGCGCGGCTCGCAGGGGCGGCTGTTCCAGGGCGACATGGACGAGGTGCGCCGCACGCTGTGGGCGTTCGCGGCGTTCTGCCTGGGCGCGAGCACGATCTACCTGATCAACGACATCGTCGACCGGGAGTCCGACCGCCGGCACCCGACGAAATCGAGGCGCCCGATCGCATCGGGCCGCGTGTCGGTGCCCACCGCGATCGCGATGTCGATCGTGTGCGCCGCGCTCGCGATGGCCTGCGCGCTGCGCGCCGGCGGCTCGCCGGTCCCGGTGTGGCCGATCGTGGCCGGCTACATGGTGCTGAACGGCGCCTACTCGCTGCGGCTCAAGCACGTCGTGCTGGTCGACGCGTTCTGCATCGCGGCCGGGTTCCTGCTGCGCGTGATCGCCGGAGCGCTGGCCGTGCCGGCCGAGATCTCGCACTGGCTGCTCCTGTGCACGATGTTCCTTGCGCTCTTCCTGGCGCTCAGCAAGCGCAAGGCCGAGATGGACCTCTTGGGCGACGATCGCGGCGAGCACCGCGCGATCCTGCGCGAGTACAACACGTCGTTCCTGGACCAGATGACGACCGTGCTGGCCTCGTGCGCGATCGTCACCTACACGATGTACACCGTGGCCGACGAGACGATCGCCAAGTTCGGCGGCGACGAGCTTGTATTCACGGTGCCGTTCGTCGTGTTCGGCCTGGGCCGCTACCTGTTCCTCGTGCACACCCAGCGCGGCGGCGGCAACCCGACGAAGATCCTGCTCGGCGGCGACCTCCTGTTCGCGATCAACACGCTGGGCTGGATCGCGACGGTCGCCTGGGTGATCTCGAAGGGCTAGACAGCGGTGTCAGACACCTTGCACCGCGCGAGAGCGCTCGAGGTGGTGCAAGGTGTCTGACACCGTTGTCCACTAGTGGATGACGCGACCGAGCAGGTTCGTCACCGCACCCGTGCCGCCTTGGAGCACGGCGCCCTGCAGCAGGAGCCGCGTCCCGATGAAGATGGGGTTCGAGGGGAGGGTGTAGAGGCGCACGGCCTCGCCCGAGGCGGGGATCACCGCGCTGTTCAGGATGCGCCGCTGCGCGCCCAGGTGGTACCAGCCGAACGCGGTGTCGGTGTGGACGTTCTGGGTCGAGAGGCCGACGGTCGCGAGCGCGCCGGGACGGCCGACGATGCGCACGTCGACCGTCGCGCCCAGCAGGAACTCGCCGTGCGTGTGCAGGCGGTTGCCGCCGTCGATCCAGCCCGAGCGGTCGACGTCCTGGTGGTACGCGCCCCACGGGATGCGCGCCGGCGACCACGCGGCCGGCATTTCGAACAGGTTGATCTTCACGGTCGCGCCGTTGTGCGAGAGAAATAGGAGCTCGAGGTCCCCGTCCCCGTCGACGTCCGTGACCACAGGTCCGTTCATGTACGTGAACCCGTCGACACGCAACGGGAAGCCCGCCGCCGCCGCGCCCGACGGCGTGACGCCGTACAGGAAGCCCTGGTTCGCGTTCATGACGTTCGCGTCGGCCAGGATCTCGCGCGCTCCGTCGCCGTCGACGTCGGCGACGCTCAAGCTGCCGCCGCAACCGCCGGCGAAGCCCGGGTTGAACGACTGGTAGGGGAAACCCGGGCGCGTCGTGCCGGTCGCGTTCCAGGCGTAGACGACGCCGCTGGGGGAGACACCCGTGCCCTCGCGGCCGCCCAGGATCTCGAGCGTGCCGTCACCGTCGAGGTCCGCCACTGTCGGCGGCACGTACGTCCAAGTCCCGACGAGACGCGGCCAGCCGGGCAGCAGCGCACCGCCCGTGTCGAACACGCGGTATCCGGGTGCATTGCCGTGCGCGCCGGCGACGATCTCGAGCCCGGGATCCGCGTCGAGGTTCGCGATCGCGGGGGACTGGTAGCTGAAGTTCGCGTTCGCGACGCCCTGCGGCCAGCCCGGCAGCACCGTGCCGTCCCAGCGCAGCAGGTACAAGCTGTTGTAGCTGTAGTACGCGATCTCGAGACGCCCGTCGCCATCGACGTCCGCGACGGCCGGCGAGCCGGTCGGCACGTGATCGAGCGCCACGGGCCACGCGCCGCCCCACTCGCTGCCGTCGCGCTCGAACACGTGCAAGTACCCGATCGGCCAGGCGCGCTCGGGCACGAGGATCTCGAGCTCGCCGTCGTCGTCGAGGTCGGCCAGCGTCGGCGATCCCTCCAGGTTGTTGTTGTTCACGGAGCGCGGGAAGCCCGGCAGCACCGCGCCCGTGTGGTCGAACGCGTACAACCGTCCGCCGGCCGTCTGGCCGCGCGTGAAGAGCACGATCTCGAGGTCGCCGTCGCCCTCCAGGTCGGCGACCGACGGCGCGTACTGCGCCATGCCGATCAGGACGATCGGGAAACCGGGCAGCGCGGTGCCGTCGGGTCGGAAGCCGTAGAGCCGCTGGTTCGTGCTGGCGACGAGGATCTCGTTGCGCCCGTCGCGGTCGAGGTCGGTGACGACGCCCGTGCGCCACGGTGCGAAGCTGGCGTTGGCCGCGATCGTCACCGGCCAGCCCGGCAGCTGCTGGTACGGCGGCAGCACCGGCGCGGTCTGCGGGACGCGCGCGGCCGGCGCGACGTGGACGACGGACATGCCGGCGACGGGCGCGGCCGCGTCGGTGACCTCGATCCAACGGTCGTCCTGAGCCGCAGCGATCGCAGGGAGAGCCACGCAAACAACAAGGTTTCGAATCACGCTGATACCTCCAAGGTGATCCAGCGTAGCTGCATCCGGGCCCGCGGCAATGGGAACCACGCTCGACGGCCGCGAGCTACTCCGAGCGCAAGGCGGCGCTTGCAGCCCGCGCAATCTCGCCGCGCGCACTGCGGCGCCGGGCGACGTCGTCGGCGGTCGGCACGCTGTTGGGCACGGGCTCGAGAGCGGACCAGCGGTCGCGACGCTCCGCATCGGCCGGCGAGAGCGGCGCACGCGCGACGATCCAGCGCCCGAGCGCGAGCTCGGCGTCGCCGACGTCGGCCGTGGGGGAGGTCAGGCACTCGAGCAGGAAGCCCGCGACCTCGCCGCCCTCTCCGAGATCGACGAGCGCTCGGGCCGCAGCCTGGCGCAGGTCGATCGGCTCGGTGGCGACGAGAGCCGCGCGCAGCGTCGGCAGCGCCGTCGTCGCTTTCAGTCTGCCGAGCGCGCGCGCGCAGGCGACGCGCAGCTCGACGTCCCGCGACTGCCGCAGCAGCGGCTCGAGCGCGTCGATCGCTGTCTTGTCGCCGATCGCGCCCAGCGCCGCGGCCGCACCCGGCGCGAGGCGCGGGTCGTTCAGCGCTTCGAGCAGCGCCGGAACCGCCGAGCGTGCGCGCGGGCCGCGGCGCTCGAGCACCTGCACGGCGTGCACGCGCGTGTAGACGTTCTCGTCGTGCAGCGCCTCGCACAGCAGGGGCACGATCCACGCGTCCAGCCGTGTCAAGATGAAGCGCGCGTCGTCGACCTTGCGCAGGTCGGGCTCGGACAGGCGCGCGATCCAACGCCAGCCCGCGTCGCGCAGCTCGGCGCCGGGCTCGGGCTGCTTCAACGCCGGATCGCCGTTCCACCAGGCCGCGTAGAGGGCCTTGCCGTCCTGGAAACCCTGCTCGAGCGCGATCGTCGCCAGCCGATCCTGCGCTTCGGCGCCCGCGCCTCCCGCGCCCGTCGCGGCAACGACGCGCAGGCCTTCGAGGCCGGCCAGGTTGCCGTACTTCGCCAGCGCGTAGGCGATCCACGCGACCGTCGCGCCGTCGGTCTCGTACTTCAGCCGCAGGACGAGGCGCGGCACGACCTCGTCGCGGCCGGACTCGGCCAGCTGCCAGGCGCAGTTCGCGCGCAGCCAGGGCTCGCGGTCCGTCTCGAGGCACGTCGCGAGAGCGTCGACCGCGCGCGCCGTCTTGACCTGGCCCAGCGCCTGCGCCGCGGCGGCTCGGCGCCCCGGCGTCGCGGCCGGGTCGGTCAACGCCGCGGCGAACAGCGGGACCGCCGGATCGCCCGCTGCGCGCGCGTCCTCGAGCGCCAGACCGCGCATCCGCGCGTCGGGGCTCTCGAGCGCCGACAGGGCGGCTTCGGCCGCTTCGCGCACGTCGTCCGAAGGCGGGGTCGGCGCGGCCACGGCGCGCGCGCGCGCATCGGCCTCGGCCAGCGCGGGCGCGACGACCGCGCGCAGCGCGTACGTGGGCTTCGGCAGCGGCTGCGCTGTCTCCGCGCCGCACGCCGCGAGCACGCCGGCGAGCGCGGCCGCGACGCCGCGCTTCACGGCTCCACCACGACGCGGTGCACGAGGTCGGCTTCGTTGTCCGGATCGGGGTTCGCCGGGTCCTTCCAGTGCGGCGAGCGCTTGTAGAAGAGCGCGACCTCGCAGCGTCCCGCGGCCTCGGGAGCGTCGATGACGACCTCTTTCGTCTGGTGCGCGGGCAGCAGCGTGTCGACCAGCTCGACCTCGTGGCGGTAGGGGCTACGGAATCGGTAGAGCCAGCGCCACGGACCTGCGCCGCCATTCGCGCCCGCGAGCGGCCGCCAGAAGACGTCCGCGGCGCGCGAGCGCTCGTCGGTCGGGAAGTGGTGGCCGGCGCGCACGTTCTCGACGCGCGCCAGGATCCGTCCCGCTTCGCGCACGGCGGTCAGCGTCACGGCGCTCTTCACGAGCTCGAGCGAGTGCCCGCCGTGCATCACGTGGTCGCGCCCCTGGTTCGGGTCGCCGTTGCGGAACGGCATGTGGCAGTCGACGCAGCCGATGCCCTGCTCGGCGTACTTCGTCGTGCGCCACTGCTCGATCGTCTTGTGCTGGTCGTGGCAGGGCGCGCAGAACTCCACGCGCACCAGGTCGCGCGTCGCGATCGGGCGGCAGGCGACGTCGGGCCGGTCGAGCGTGCCCGCCATGCGCCCGTCCGGCAGCTGGTGGCAGGCGATGCAGTCGACGCCCTCGGCGCGGCGGCTCTCGCGCGGCAGCACGCGGTTCGTCAACCCGGTCTCGAACACGGGCCGCGGCGCGTGGCAGTCGATGCAGTCCGTGTTGGCGAAATCGTTCGAGAGCGCGCGGACCGCCGGGTTGGTCCAGGCCTGCGCGTGCTGCGACGAAGCCCACTCGGCGTTCACCTGCGCGTGGCACGCGGCGCACTGCGCCGAGCTCGTGAAGACCGCGGCCTCGGCCGGAGGCGCCGGCTTCTGGAAGACGAGCGTCAACGCGGCGGCGGTGGCGCCCAGGACGACGAAACCCAGGACGATGCGCGCGGCCGCCATGTCAGCCTTCCACCTCGGCCTGGATGCGGCCGAGCTCAAGGCGCACGCTGCGATCGGCCAGGTGCTCGACCTCGTGCGGGTCGTGCGTCACGTGCAGGGTCGTCAAGCCGCGGCGCTCGTGCACGTCACGGATGCGCTCGATCAAGTCGCCGCGCAGGCGCGCGTCGAGCGGCCCCAGGGGTTCGTCCAGCAGCAGCATGCGCGGATCGTGGGCCAGCGCGCGCGCCAATGCCAGCCGTTGCGCTTCGCCGCCCGACAGCTCGCCCGGACGGCGCTCCTCCAGGCCGCGCAGCTCGACCATCTCGATCAGCTCGCCGATCTTGTGGGCCCGCTCCGAGCGCGGCACGCCGCGGCAGGCGAGCACGAAGTCCAGCGTCGCGCGGGCGGTCATGTGGGGCCAGAGGCCGGCGCCGCCGCCCTGGAACACGAGTCCGACCTGGCGGCGCTCGGCCGGGATGCGGATGCGCGCGCCGTCGCTGGCCACCTGGCCATCGAGCAGCACGCGGCCGGCGCTCGGCACGCACAGTCCAGAAATCGCGCGCAGCAGCGTCGTCTTGCCCGAGCCCGAAGGGCCGACGAGCAGCGTCCACGTGCCGCGCTCGAGCGCCAGGTCGATCGGGCCCAGGACAGGACGGCCGCCCAGCTCGACGCGCAGACCTTCCAGCAGGACGGCGATCACGGCAGCACCTCCAGGCGGCGGCGCGCGAAGAACGTCCACAGGAGGCCCGGCGCGACCACGAAGAACACCACGAGGAGCGCGAGTGCAGCCACGAAGTCGTCGCGGCCGAAGTGCACGGCGTTGTAGAGGCGGAACAGCACGCTCGAGTTCGCGGCCGGCACCAGGATCGTGGCGTCGAGCTCGCGCATCGACAGCACGAACACGAGGAGGGCCGAGCCGAAGACGGCCGGTAACAGCGCCGGCGTCACGATCCACAGCAGGCGACGCGCGGGCCGCGCACCGGCCAGGCGCGCCGACTCCTCGATGCGCGGGTCGAGCATGGCGACCGCGGCCGAGAAGGCCAGTACGGCGAACGGCAGGAAACGTCCGGCGAAGAGCAGCACCGCCATCCAGCCCGAATCGTAGACAACGCCGGTCTGCGGCCGGTTCCACACGGCGATGCCGCCGATGCCGAACAGGATCGCAGGTACGGCGATCGGCACCAGCGCGACGGCGGCCAGCCAGCGGCCGGCGCGGCCCGAGCGCTCGAGCGCGTGACCCAGGACGAGGCCGATCGGCACGGCGATCAGCGCCGCTCCGGCCGCGAACAGGAGGCTCGACTGCAGGTTCGAGCGACCCAGCTCGAGCGCGCGCGCGAACGCCGCCTGCATGTGCGCCAGCGAGAAGCCGCGCGTGCCGCCGCCGGCCTCGAACACGAGCCGGCCCAGCGGCGTGATGGCGGCCACGCAAAGGACGGCCAGCACGAGGACCAGCGCCGGCCAGCGCCACGCTCCCAGCCGGAGCGTGCCGGGCCGGCGGAAGTCGCTGGAGAAGCTGGCCAGGTGGTTCCTCCGGCGCAGCTCGAGCGCGGGCCACAGCGCCAGCGCCGTCAGGAACACGAGCGGCAGAGCCGCCGCGACCGCGGGCCCTGTGCTCTGGCTGCTGCGCCACGATGCGAACACCTCGTCGGCGTACACGTTCCACTTCGGACCGATCGACGACACGTAGTCCGGCACGGCGAAGTCGTTGATCGCCAGCACGAAGGCGAAGCAGGCCGCGAACAGCGCGCTAGGCATCACGAGCGGCAGCTCGACGCGCAGCACGCCGCGCAATCCGCCGGCCAGCAGCGCGGCTTCCTCCTGACGCGCGTCGATGCGCTCGAACGCGCGCGCGGCGTAGAGCGCGACGAGCGGAAACGTGCACAGACCCAGCACGGCAGTCGTCGCCAGACCGCCGCGCAGTGACGTCATGCCGGCCCAGCTCATCGCGATCACGAGCGGCGGCAAGAGGATCGGCAGCACGCCCAGCGCGCGCCACGTGCGCGCTCCGGGCACGTCCGTGCGCGCGACGAGGAAGCCGTATGGCAGCCCCACCACGAGCGCGACGGCGGCCGCGCCACCGCCCAGGAGCGCCGTGCGACCCAAGAGCGCCATCGAGCGCTGGCCGAACACGCCGGCCAGATCATGCGGCGCGACGCGCGCGACCATGACCAGGACGGGTGCGAGGCCCAGGACGGCGAACGCGACGAGCGCCGCCACGACGAGCGGACGGCTCACTTCAGGAACAGCTCCTGGAACTCCGCCGTGCGCTTCTGGACGCTCTGGCCCACCGCGTGCCAGTCGACCTTCATCGCGGTGAACCCGGTCGCGTCGACGACGTGCGCCGGCCGCGGCACGGACGCTCGCACGGGGATCTGCGCTCCGCGCGACTGCGCCAGCTCGGCCTCGATCTCGGGCCGCAGCACCCAGTCGACGAAGCGCCGCGCCGCCTCGGGCCGCGGCGCGCTCTTCTGGATGCTCACCGTGTTCGGGATCAGCAGCGTGCCGACCCCGTCGCGGTCGGGGTACACGGCCGCGACCGGATAGCCCTCGAGGCGTGCGACGTTGTAGTCGTCCGTGTCGGTCCAGCCGAACGCCGCCTGACCCTCGCGCACGAGCCGCATGACGTGCGCGTTGCCGGTCGCCAGGTTCAGCCCGCCGTCGGCGGCCAGCTTCGCCGCGGTCTCGACGTAGCGCCGGCCCTCGGCCTCGCCCAGCGTGAGGTACAGCGCCGTCATGTGCGTGTTGGTCATCCCCGCCAGCGGGCGCGCCATCGCGACCTTCCCGCGCCAGCGCGGGTCGAACAGGTCCCACATCGTCTTGATCTCGGCCGGGTCGGCCAGAGTCGTGTTCACGATGTACACGCGCGCGCGTGCCGCGAAACCGGTCCAGCGCCGCTGCGGATCGCGGAACGTCTCGGGGATCTCGCGCGCGGAAGGGGAGTCGTAGGCCGCGAGCAGCCCGTCCTCGGCCAGCGCGACGGTCTGCGCGCACTCGTTGCTCCAGAAGACGTCGCAGCGCGGGCGCGACTTGGCCTCCTCGCGGATGCGCATCGCCAGGCCGACGTTCTTGTTGGCCTCGATGTCGAACTCGGTGCGCACATCGAGGCCCGTCTCCTGCTCGAAGCGCAGGATCAGGGGCTCCGAGAACCCCTGGTCGAGCGAGCAGTAGAGGATCAGGTCGGGCTCGCCCGAGCAGGCCGCCAGGAGGCCGAGACCGAGCGCCAGGCAGGACCGAGGAACGCGGGGTCGGGGCGCGGGTGACGTCATGCGATCAGCTCTAGCCGGAGCGGGGGGCGCGGACACGGCTGCGGGCTCGAGCACAGTGCCGGAACGCCGACTCGGAGCTGCCGTTGCGATCGCGTAACCTAGCATCCGTCGGATACGGAACCGCTCCCCGCGAGGCTACGGTATGGCGATTGCAGCCGTGCCGGCCCGCACCCGGGCCGTCTGGCAACCATCGATCCCGCATGCTCTCCCTCCTCTCGCTCGCCGCTGCGTCCCTCCTGCCCGCCCTCGCATGGAGCGCTTCTTTGGCGAACGGCAAGTCCGCGCCGTCGTTCCGCGTGGAGCGCATCACGACGAAGGCCTCCTTCCCGCGCGGGATCCAGCTCGTCGACGGCAGCCTCTACGTCCTCTGCCGCGGCCGCGTGCGTGACTACGGCGGCGTCAGCGCCGCGGTCGACGACCAGGCCGGGACGATCTACCGGATCGACCCAGGCGTGGCGGAGCTGTTCCAGGAGGGCGACCCGGGCAACGCCGTGCGTGAGAACGGGGTCCTGTTGGCCGAGCCCACCGCTCCGCCCTTCCGACTGTGGGACAGGAGTGCGAGCCCGGCCTGGAAGGACCGCGAGACCGACCGGCCGTACTGCGGACTCTCGTGGCATCCGCCGACGCAGAGCTTCTACATCTGCGCCTTCTCGGGCGTCGATCGCGACGAGAAGTCCGGCAAGACGTTCAGCAAGAACCTGAGCGACGGGATCCTGCGCTACGACCGGCGCACGTCGCGCTGGTATGAGGTCGAACGCCACGACATCGACAAGGGCGGCATCTATCCGCACCAGGACCCGGCGACCTCGAAGCCGCCGCACGGCTGGTTGAATGGGCCCGACAACTGTCTCGCGGTGGGACAGTGGCTCTACGCGGTGTCGAAGGACAACAGCCGGCTCGTGCGGTACGACCTGCGCGCGCTCGAAAAGGACCCCGAAGCGGGTGCGCCGTCCAGCGAGGTGGTCTTCGAGGAAAGCCTGCACGTGCGCGGCATTGGACCGCTGAGCGTCTTTGGCCACAGCGCACTGGCCTACCGCGACAACTGGCTCTACGTCGGGACGCGCACGAGCGGGCACGTCGTGAGGATCGCTCTCGACGCGGCCATGCGGCCCGCGAGCCCGCGCGTGATCGAGCTCGTGGCGCAGTTCGACGCCTACGACCCGGCTACGAAGAGGTCGGGGAACGTTACCGACATGTGCTTCGGGCCCGACGGCCACCTCTACCTGATCTGCGCGCAGCCGGCGCGTTGCCACCGCTTCCGCCCCGATCCCAAGCATCTCTACGACGCGCGGGACGGCCGGCAGGCCGCGTACATCGACCTCGCGGCGTTGACGAACAACCCCAAGATGAAGAGCGAGAACCTGCTCGTCGACGAGAAGGGCCGCGTCTACATCACCTCAGGCGACGCGTACAGCTACCAGGAGGGCTCGGGCGGAGTCGTGTGGCGGGTGACACCGGAGTCGTGAGAGGGGACCGACGGGTCGGGTAGAGTGGAAGGCCCAGTCGCGCACGGCGCGCGACACGTGGAAGGAGCCCGCTTGGAAGCTCGCCTGCAACTCGCCTCGGCCGTTTCGCGCCTGGGCACCGAGACCGCGTTCGAGGTCGTCAACCGCGTAGCCGCGCTCGAGGCGCAGGGTCACAAGGTCCTGAAGCTGCACATCGGGGCGCCGGACTTCCGCACGCCCGAGCACGTGGTCGAGGCCGGGCGCAAGGCGCTGGCCGACGGCTTCCACGGCTACACGCCGGCCAAGGGCCTGCCGCAGGTGCGCGAGGTCGTGGCCGACTACGCCACGCGCTTCCACAAGGGCAAGGTCCACCCCGACCAGGTGATCATCGTGCCGGGCGGCAAGCCCACGCTGTTCTACGCCGTGCTGCTCTTCGGCGAGCCGGGCGCGGAGATCATCTACCCCAACCCGGGCTTCCCGATCTACGAATCGGCCATCCGCTGGACGGGCGCGACGGCGGTGCCGCTCGAGCTGCGCGAGGAGTCAGGCTTCGCGTTCAGCGCCGACGAGCTCCTCGCCAAGATCACGCCGCGCACGCGGTTGATCATCCTGAACTCGCCCGCCAACCCGACCGGCGGCGTCGCGTCGAAGGCCGAGATGGACAAGCTCGTGCGCGGGCTCGAGAAGCAGCCGCACGTGGCCGTGCTCTCGGACGAGATCTACTCGCGCCTCCTGTACGACGACGCGCAGCACGTCAGCATCCTCTCGTACCCCGAGATCGCCGACCGCGCGATCCTCCTGGACGGCTGGAGCAAGACGTACGCGATGACCGGCTGGCGGATGGGCTTCGGCGTCTGGCCCAAGGCCCTCGTCGACCACGCCGAACGCCTGCAGATCAACTGCAACTCGTGCACGAACGCAGCGGCGCAGATCGCCGGGATGGAGGCCTTGCGCGGGCCGCAGGAGTGCGTCGAGCGCATGCGCTCGGCCTTCGACGCACGCCGCAAGGTGATCGTGCGCGAGCTGAACACGATCCCGGGGTTCCGCTGCGGGCTGCCGAAGGGCGCGTTCTACGCCTTCCCCAACACCGCGGGGACGGGGATCGCGTCGCGCGAGATCGAGCGGCGGCTGCTGCAAGAAGCGCGCGTCTCGTGCCTCTCGGGCACGAGCTTCGGGGCTCTGGGCGAGGGCTTCGTGCGCTTCAGCTACGCTTCGAGCGAAGAGACGATCGTCGAGGCCTGCAAGCGCGTGCGTGAGCTGCTCGTGCGCGAGCTGGCCGCGAAGTGACAGTCAGCGCACGCGGCCCCGGCCGCATGCGCGAGACGGTGCCATCCGGCGCCGCCAGCTGGCGGAGCCAGCTGGCAGAGATCACGCCGCGCCCTGCGGCGCCTGCTCAGGACGTGCGTGGCGTCGGCTTCTGATTCGCGCGCCGCCAGGCTTCGTGGTCGCCGAAGGGCGCGCCCTTGACGGCCTTGCCCGAGCGGATCTCGTCGAGCGTCCAGAGGTGGTTCGTCAGGTCGTCGCGCGCGACGCCGCGGAACCGGCCCAGCAGCATCTGGACCACTTCCTGGAGCTCGCGTGTCTCGACGCCCTTGCCGGCTTCGTCCGGGTTCAAGCGGCTGCCCGTGTCGCAGTACAGCGTGAGGTCGGGCGAGGTGCCCAAGGTGCCGACGAACTCGTCCTCGGTCGTCGGGGGCTGGGGCGGGTGGGCTCCCGGGTGGAACCGGATCGTCAGGCGCGTGTGCTGACGATCGGGGTGGTACCAGTGCTCACCCATTCCCTTTTGGGCGATCTTCGACAGCTCGGCTGCGACGTCCGACTTCGAGGCGCCCACCAGATGCACGTTGGCCGATCGCATGGCGATTCCCCTGTGACGGGACTACCGTCGGGCGTCGACCCGTGAGGGCCGCTCTCTCGCCCGACGCCCCCATCCTACGGTCGGCGCACGGACATCTTGCAAGAAGATCGTTCGAGTGGGGGTCCCCGACCCCCGTCCGGACCCTCCCCGCCGCTATCCTGCCCCTTTTCTCGCGCGCGCGTTCCGCCCGCCACCTCCCTCCGGTCTATTCCGCATGGGCATCTTCAAGGCCTACGACATCCGCGGCATCGTCCCCACCGAGCTCCATCCCGAGCTCGCGCAGCGGATCGGGGACGCCTTCGCGCGGCTCCTCGGCGCGCGCCGCCTGGTGGTCGGACGCGACATGCGGACGCACTCGCCGGCGATCGCCGCGGCGGTGATCGAGGGCATGCGCGGCGCCGGCGCGGACGTGATCGACATCGGCCTGGCCAGCACGCCCATGGCCTACTTCGCGATCGGCTCGACCGACTGCGACGGCGGCCTGAACGTCACGGCCAGCCACAACACGGGCGAGTACAACGGCATGAAGCTCAGCGGCCGCGGCGCCACGCCGATCTCGGCCGCGAACGGGATCCAGGACATCGAGCGCATGGTCGCCGGGCCGCAGCCGCCGCCCGCGGCCAGGCGCGGCACGCTCGAGCAGCGCGACCTCTTGGCAGCCTACGCCGACCACGTCGCGCGCTTCGCGAAGATGGAGCGCGACGTGCCGATCGCGATCGACTGCGCCAACGGGATGGAGGGCCACACGCTCGGCCCGATCCTGGAGCGCGTGCCGCGCATCCGCGCGCAGGCGATCTTCACCGAGCTCGACGGCACGTTTCCGAACCACGAGGCCAACCCGCTCAAGGAGGAAAACCTCGATCCGGTGCGCGCGCTCGTGCGATCGAGCCGCGCCGAGATCGGCGTGAGCTTCGACGGCGACGCCGACCGCTGCTGCTTCGTCGACGAGACGGGCCGCACGGTCGGGAACGACCTGATGACGGCGCTCCTGGCGCGCGAGGTCCTGAAGAAGCATCCGGGAGCGCCGATCGTCTACGACCTGCGCTCGTCGTGGGTCGTGAAGGAGGAGATCGCGCGCGCCGGCGGCGTGCCCGTGCGCGACCGCGTCGGGCACTCGTTCATCAAGGCCACGATGCGCAGCCGCGGAGCTCCGTTCGGCGGCGAGCTCTCCGGACACTTCTACTTCGGCGAGAATTTCACCTGCGATTCGGGCGTGATCGCAATGGTGTCGGCCCTCAACCTGCTGTCGCGGGCGCGCACGCCGTTCAGCGCGGCTGTGCAGGACCTGCGCCGCTACCACTCGACCGGCGAGATCAACTTCCACGTGGCCGACAAGGCCGCCGCGATCGCGGGGCTGAAGCGCCGCTACGCCGACGGGCGCCAGGACGAGCTCGACGGCATCACGGTCGAGTACGGCGACCTGACGCGGCCCGACTGGTGGTGGTTCAACGTGCGGCCCAGCAACACGGAGCCGCTCCTGCGCTTGAACCTCGAGGCCGCGACGGCCACGCTGGCGGCTGCGAAGAGGCGGGAGATCGTGGCGTTGCTGGGGGAGCCCGAAGCATGAAGAACCGTCTCGTCTGGACCGCCGTCGCCGGGCTCGCGCTTTGCCTCGCGCTTCCGGCCTGCTCGAACACGGAGTCGAGCTCGCACTCGCGCGCGAGCGACGCGACGCGCGTCGAAGTGGTCGGCACGGTGCTCGATCGCGCGACCGGGACGCCCGTCGCCGGTGCGCGGGTCACGGCACCCGGCGGTCGCGAGGTGCGCACCGACGACCAGGGCCGTTTCCAGCTCGCGGACCTGGAGCCGGGACTCTCGGGCGAGGTCGTGGCGCGCGCCGAGGACGGCCGCGATGGGCGCGTGAGCCTGCGCCCGCTGCGCCCCGGGCGCCTCGAGGTCGTCCTCTCCGTCGGCCGGTAGTGGCCCCGAGGGGGGCGAACGTGGCAGCATGCGCCGCTCCGCCTCCCGGCCGCCCGCGGTCGATGAAGGGGCGGTCCGGTCCCCGCATGGCCCGATTCCCCGCTCTGAGCACCCCGTGCAGGCTGGCCCTGGCCTGCCTGGCGACCGCCCTGCCCTCGGCCGCACACCCGGCCCAGCGCGGCGCGCGCTCCGACGCCCCCGCGGAGATCACCATCACCCTCCCCAGCCAGGAGGCCTGGAGCGGTCTCCTGGCGCGCGACCAGACGGTCAAGTTCACGACGCGCACGCCGGCCGAAGCGCGCGCGCTGCTCGCGGCCAGCGCGGTCTCGCCCGAGCGTCGCGCCGCCGCCCTGATGGCCCTGGGCTGTTCCTCGTCCGAAGGCGAGCGCTCGCGGCTCGAGGCGCTGGCCCGCGGCGGCGAGGGGATGCAGCGCCTGGCCGCGATCCTCGCGCTGGGGGAGATGAACGCCGGCGCGACCGCGCTCCTGCTCGAGATCGCCGGCCAGGAGGACGCGCTGGCGCGCGAGTGCGCGCTCCTGGCGCTCCTGCGCGACGGCCGCAATTCCGGACGGCGGCGCGTCGAGGAGATCGCCTACGACACCGCGCACCCGGCCGCGGCCGCGGCGCGCGACCTGCTCCTCTTCACCTTCGACCCCGACGCTTCGTCCCCGACGCCGGCCGGCATGCTGCTCCTGCGCCTGCGCTGGGAAGCGGCGCGCGAGTTCGGCCTGGTCGAGGGGCAGGCCTGGAAGGTGCTCGCGATCCAGGAACTGAGCCAGGATCCGGCCGCGCTGGCCGACATCGTTCTCGGTGCCGTGCCGGCGCTGAAGCGCCCGGGCGTCGCCGACCACTTGCTGCCGGAGCTCCTGAGCGGAACGGGCGCATCGCGCCTGCGTGCGGCCGTGGCCGTCATGCCGCGCGAGCTGGCCGACCTGATCGAGAACGGGCTGTGGAAGCCGCGCGACGCCGGCGAGTGGCGCGTGCTGCTCGACGAGATCGAGGTCCGCAACATGGAGCGGCTGACGCTCGAGGTGCTGCGCGCCGGCGTCGAGGTGCCGGAAGTGCGCTGGCGTGCGCTCGAGCTGGCCGCCAGCGCGGGCGACGACGACGTGGGGTACCTGGTGGACGCGGACCCATCGACCTTCGCCGTGCCCGAGCGCATCGAGTTCGTGCAGGCGCTGGGCGCTGTCTCCGACGCGTCCTGGCTGGCGCGTTTCGCCGCGCTGCGCGACGACGCCGACCCGCGCGTGCGCGCCGCGTACCTCGTGGCCGGATTGCGGCAGGACCAGCGCAAGCCGCAGGTCGAGATCGAGGGGCGCGCGGCGGACGCCGAGCACCCCGAGCACGCCGCCGCGATCGAAGCGCTGGCGCGCGTCGCGGGCGACACGCGCGCGGCCGTCGTGCTCGAAGCACGGCTGGCCGACATGGAGCCCGGGCCCGAGAAGCTGGCGATCGCGACCGCGCTGTGCCGCGCCGGCCGTCTGGCCGGACGCGCGACCGTGCGCGAAGCGCTGTCGGCCGATCCGCCGCCGCGCGGCGCCACTGCGGTCGAGCTGGTGCGCGCGCTGTCGCGCGGCGGCACGTCGGAGGACGTCGAGGTCTTCCGCGCGCTGTTCCCGCGGCCCGACGACCACGAGCTGGACGTCGAGCTGGCGCGCACGCTGTGCGAGATCGGCGATCACTCGATCGACGCGCTGCTGCGCGCGGCGCTGTGGCGCGGTCACTTCGACCTGAGCGTGCTGGCCGCGGGGCTCCTGCTCGAGACTACCGGTCCGTTCGGCCTCGTGCGCGAGCTGCAGAACCCGCCCGTCAAGGCCGCGTCCTCGGACCTGCGCCGCGTCGGCTGGGCGGTGGGCGAGTGGGGCGGCCCGGCCGAGTTCGAACGGCTCTTGCGCGAGCTGCGGACCACGACCGCGCACCCGGCGGTGCAGGGCGCCTGGCTCGGCGCGCTGGCGTCGCGCACGCGGTGAGCCGCGTGATGGGCCGTGCATCCTCCGATCCGGCGCGCACGCCCTTCGCGGCCTGCGGTGTCGTCACGCTGACGACCGACTTCGGTCTCGAGGACCCGTACGCGGGCATCGTGCACGGCGTGATCCTGGCGCGTGCACCGGCCGCGCGCGTCGTCGACCTGACGCACGGTGTGCCGCCGCAGGACGTGCGGCGCGCGGCGTACTTCCTGGCGCACGCTCATGGGTACTTTCCGGCTGGCAGCGTGCACCTGGCGGTCGTCGATCCGGGCGTCGGCTCGGCCCGGCGGCTGCTGGTCGCCCAGGATCGCGGACACGCCTTCCTGGCGCCGGACAACGGCCTGCTCGGGCCGGTGCTGAGCGCCGCGGCGCGGGTGCGCGCTCTCGACGTCGAGCGCTTCGCGCTGCCGCGCGCGAGCCGCACCTTCCACGGCCGCGACGTGCTGGCGCCGGCCGCTGCGGCGATCGCCGCCGGGCTCGAGCCGCTCGACGCGGGCACGGGACCCGAGCTCGAGATCGCGCGCACGCCCTTCGCGCACGCGCGGATCGAGGGCGACGCGGCCGAGGCCGAGGTGATGTTCGCCGATCACTACGGCAACCTGGTGCTCTCCGCGCGCGGCGACGATCTCGGGCCCGAGCCGGAGCGCTGGCGCGTCGAGGCGCGCGGCCTCGAAATCCCCGTGCGCGGTGTCTACGCCGATGCGGCTCCGGGAGCGCTGCTCGCCCTGGTAGATTCCTTCGGCGCGCTCGAGATCGCCGTGCGGGACGGGAGCGCCGTGCAGCGCCTCGGCCTGCGACCCGGTGACCGCGTGGCCCTGCAGAGGATTCGATGATGGAACGGACCGTGGCACGCACCGTCGCCCTGCTGGGCGTCCCCATGGACCTCGGCGGCGGACGCCGCGGGGTCGACATGGGGCCGAGCGCGATCCGGATCGCCGGGCTCGAGGAGGGGGTGCGGGCGCTCGGCCTCGAGTTCCAGGACCGCGGCAACGTGCCCGTGCCCGAGCCGGCCTCGCGCGTCCCGCAGAACCCGAAGGCGCGCTTCCTGCCCGAGATCGCGGCGGCCTGCGCCGAGCTGCGCCGGCGCGTCGAGGCCGTCCTCACGGATGGCGCCTTCCCGGTCGTGATCGGCGGCGACCACTCGATCGCCTGCGGCACGATCGCCGGCATCTCGAGCTTCTACCACCGCCAGAAGCAGAAGATCGGCCTGATCTGGTTCGACGCGCACGGCGACATGAACACGCCCGAGAGCACCGAGTCCGGCAACGTGCACGGCATGCCGCTGGCAGCCTGCATCGGGCGCGGCGCGCCGGAGCTCGTGCGCCTGGGCGATCGCGTGCCGATGGTCGACGTGGGCAAGGCCGTGCTGATCGGCGTGCGCACGATCGACGCGCGCGAGCGGCAGGAGATCAAGGCCTCCGGCATCCACGTGTTCACCGTCAAGGACATCGACATGCACGGCGTGCACAAGGTGATGAAGATGGCGATCGAGATCGCCTGCGCCGGCACGGCCGGGTTCCACCTGTCGTTCGACGTCGACGGCATGGACCCGCTGGTCGCGCCGGGTGTCGGCACGCCCGTGTTCGGCGGCACGACGCTCAGGGAGAGTCACCTGATCATGGAGCACGCGGCCGAGAGCGGGAAGCTGCTCGGGCTGGAGATCACCGAGATCAACCCGATTCTCGACAACCAGAACGCGACGGCGCGCGTGGCGGTGGACCTCGTGCTGTCCGCGCTCGGGAAGAACATCGTGTGAGGCGCGGAACCCTCGCTTGACCGCACTCCTCCACTCGCTGCACAAGAACCGCCGGCTCCTGCGCGACCTCGTCGGGCGCGACCTGCGGGCCCGTTACGTCGGCTCGACGATGGGCTTCTTCTGGTCCGTCGTCTTTCCGCTGCTGAACCTGGTCGTCTACATGTTCGTCTTCAGCTTCGTGCTGAAGATGAAGTGGACGGTGGTGCAGACGAACGAGGAAGTGGCCTTGTTCATGCTGGCCGGGATCGTCGTGTGGCAGGCGTTCTCCGAGAGCGTGTCGCGCATGACGAACACGCTGGTGGAGAACCAGAACCTGATCCAGAAGGTCGTGTTCCCGAGCGAGGTCTTGCCGGTCTACCTGACGATCTCGTCCTTGGTGAACATGCTGATCGGTCTGGCGGTCGCGCTGGCCGGTGTCGTGTTCTTCGCCTACCTCAAGCCCGGGGACGCCTTGCCGCGCGGGCCGGTCGTGGCACTGTGGAGCGCGAATGCGGGCCAGGTCCCGGAGCGCGGCAATGGCCTGATCCACGCGCTCGATCTGCGCTGCGCGGCGGCGCTGAGCACGCGCTTCGACGCCGAGAGCGTGGTCGACACGGGACCCGAACCCTGGAGCGCAGGGACCCACGGCCTGCTCGCGGGCGATTTCAACCGCGGCACGCGCGGCGACCTGGTGTACGCTGCGCAACGCTGGGCCACCGTGCGCCTGCGCGAAGGAGCGCGCTTCCAAGTCGACGGCTGGCGCGATGCCGCGGGTGCCGCCGCCG
>JANNQS010000089.1:0-53266 GCA_031400875.1 Planctomycetota bacterium
TCATACCCTGTTGGCGCCGCGCGGGACCGCGCGCGGCGCGCAGAGACTTCGAATTCATCTCAGTCTCTGAGAGGCCGAGGGAGATGAATCGTACGGCCTCTCAGATCTGCTTCACGCCGCGCGCATCGGTGCGCTGGACGACATGGCGCGCCGCTACCTGACCGCGGACGACGTGCGCCGCCTGGCGACGCCGGGCAGCCAGCTCGTCGTCGACGCCGAGACGCTGGCGACCCCGCACGCGCTCGCGGTCGCCGAGCAGATGGGCGTGCGCATCGTGACCGGCACCGGCGGCGCGTACACCGAGCCGGCGCCCGACCGCGGCCCCGACGCCGAGCTCGCGCGCCGTTCCCTGCCGAACCTGCCCGAGCCCGAGGACGAGGACCCGGCGACGAGCGTCGTGATCACGGCGGTCGGGAGGAACCGGCCGGGCGTGCTGGCCGAGATCACGGGCGCGTTGGCGGCCGCGGGCGGCAGCGTGCACGACATCTCGCAGAAGATGATCGAGGGCTACTTCCACATGGTGCTGACCGTGGAGCTGCCGCCGGGCACGCGCTTCGGCGACCTGAAGCGCTGCATGGAATGCCTGGGGGGTCCGGACGACTACGTCGTGCGCGTGATGCACGAGCGCGTGTTCCGGTTCATGCACCGGATCTGACGCTTTCGCACCGTCAGGTGCGGCACCACGAGGACCGTCGCCGCGCCGTCGAGCGCGGCACCACGAGGGTCCTCACGGGGCCCACGTGATGCCGGCGCCGTTCGTCAGGTTGAACGTCGACGCCGTGCAGAACGCGGCCGCGTTGCGGTACCACACCTGGTAGGTGCGGAAGTCCCCAGCCACGCACATGCCGCGCACGTGCACCGGCGCGTCACCGGCGGTCGGGTACTGGCTCGCGCCGGCGACATTGCTCTTCGTGCCCAGGCGCGCGATCACCCCGCTCGCGCAGCGCAGCCCGTCGCCGAACGGGGCGCCGGCGCCGCCGGACGCCTGGGTCGTGCCCTGGAAGTAGAGCGCCGAGCTGTTCGGCATCCCGCTGCCGCGCAGGCGCAGCGTATCGCCGCTGATGGTGGCCGAGCCGACGGTCGTGAGGTTCGCGCCCGAAGGGTTTACGGAGCTTGCGCAGCCGTTGCCCGGTATGCCCGCGTTGCCGCACGGGCAGCCCGTGCCGGTGCCATCCCCGAAGCAGAAGGGGGTGTGCGGTGCAGTCCCGGGGATGAACACGAGACCGAGGAGGTCGCCCGGACCCCGTCGATCCGACGAGGGCCGCCGCGCCCGTTGCCGGATCGACCGTGTAGAGGCTGTCGCTGTTCGCGTCGAGCATGTACAGCACGCTGTTCTCCGAGTCGTAGGCCAGCGCGCTGGGGTTCGTCGGGCCCATGCCCAGGGGCCCGACCAGGGTCAGGACGCCGGTGTTCCGGTCGACCTGGTAGAGGCTGTCCGTGCCGTTGTTCGTGCCGTACAGGACGTTGGCGCCGGGCACGTAACCCAGGTTGAGGAACGCGGAAAGGCCCGACAGGCCGACCAGGCTCGCGAAGCCGTTCGCCGGATTGATGTGGTAGAGGTTGCCGCCCGATCCACCCCACAGCGTGTTCTGGACGCTGTCCCACTCGAGACCGTGCATCACGACCGACGTCGTGCCGTACCCGCCGATCACGGTCGCGCTGCCCGTGCCGACGTCGATGGTGTAGAGCGTGTCCGTCGTCGCGGAGGTGACGTAGATCGTGCCATTGGCAGGATTGCGCGCCAGGCCCGCCGTCGTGCCCACGAACGAGCTGACGGTGCCGATCAGCGTCTTGGCGCCGGTGGCCGCGTCGATTTCGTACAGGTTGCGTGTGCTGTCGACGGCGATCAGCTGACCTGCGCTGGCGGAGCCGACGAAGCCACAGACGGCGAGGATGGAGAGGACGGCAGTGAGACGCATGGATTCCTCGACCACGAAGAAGGCCAAGTCGGGTGGACTGTCCCAGTGTAAGCCAGGATCGGGAAACCCACCGATCGGCTCTTCGGGCTCGAGCCGTCCGCCCGTGAGGCCCACCGAGGCCACAGGGAGGCGCTACGCGCCGCGCGGTTCCGCGCGGTCATCGAGCGAGAGAGCTCAGGATCGACTACTGCCCGGTCTCTCGGTCACTCAGGACGTCGCCTGGGCCGCGGCCGCGCGCGGGACCTCGAACAGCACGAACAGGAGCGCCGAGAACCCCAGCCATTCCGCGATGCTGACGCGGAAGGCGAAGGTCGCCCGCGTGTCCCAGCCGTCGATGAACAGGCCGGCGCCGACGAGGACCACCACGCTGATCCACACGAGCAGCGAGGATCGACGCGGGATCCGCCCGGGTGGCGTCTGGCAGAGAAGGCTCGTCGCGCCGACGACGATCAGCGCGATGGCGACCGCGGAGCAGAACCAGGCGATCGTCGGGTCCGCTCCCGCGCTCCAGACGCGAAGCTGGCCTACGAAGAACCCGGCCAGCAGCAGGAGGAAGGGCAGGAGTGTGAATCCGAGCACGCTCGTGATCGTCATGGGTTCTCCCGGGGAATGGGTCGAGCGCAACGACGCGTGATCAGGGGATGCTCTTCCTCGGATCGGCGTCGCCAATACGTGGTGGCAGGAGGAAGCGGAACGTCGCGCCCGCGCCGAGCTGGCTCTCGACCGTCACCCGACCGCCGTGCGCCTCGACGAATGTGCGCACGATGGTGAGCCCCAATCCGTGGCCGTCCTTCTCGGGGCTGCCCTGATCCGTCGGGTCGAAGAGGCGGTCGATGCGGTCGGGCGGGATGCCGGTGCCGGTGTCGACGACCCAGCACTCCACGCCCTTGTCCTGGCCGTGATCGCGCGCGCTGACGCTCACTTCACCGCGCGGGGTCCAGGCGATCGCGTTCGCGACCAGGTTCTGGAAGACGCGCCGCAGCAGGCTGGCGTCGGCGTAGACGTACAGCTCGTCGGGCACGCGGTTCTCGAGCTTCGTCTCGGAGGTCCTGGCCACCGGTTGCAGGTCCTGGAGGATCGCTTCGACCAGGGGCCACAGGTCGAGCATGCGCCGCTCGAGCTTCAGGCCCTTCTCGGACGTCGCGCTGTTGTCCTCCAGGATCTTGCCGACGAGCGCGTCCAGATGCTGCACGTTGCGGCGCAGCGTGTTCAGCATCTGCGTGCTCTCCGGGCTGCCGCCGTGCTCGTGGAACTTCACCTCCAGCACGCGCGTGGCCAGGGCGATCGCGTTGAGCGGCGTCCGCAGGTCGTGGGCGACGAAGGCCAGGTACTCCTCGCGGCGTTGCTGCACTTCCAGGGCGCGCTGGTTGGCGTACGTCTGGACCGCCATCCCGATCGCGCTGTCGAGCACGCGGTTGAGGATGTGGAAGGCCTTGCCTTGCAGGCTGAGACCGTTCGAGTCGGCCAGGTCGTGGATGCAGCCGCGCAAGATGTTGTACTCGGCGACGACTTCCACGATGTCGTAGCCGTCGGCCACGCGTTGCAGTCCGTGCGCCGGCGGAGTGCCTTCGCTGAGCGCCTCGGGGATCGTCTCGTCGGAGCGCGAACGCAGCGCGTGCGCCAGCTCGTCGATGAGCGCCGGGATGTGGTCGTTCAGCGTCGGCGTGTCGAGGTGCTTGGCGGAAGGCAGCTCCCGGACCTGGTTCCGCCAGCTCGCGAGGAGCGTGCGACGATCCTGCTGGATCAGCGCGGCGAGCTTGCCGAGGGCGTCGGTGGGCATGTTCGGGCAGGCGTGGGGCGCGGTTCGCGACTCGGGCCCGCGCGTCCAGGGCTGCTGGCCGGCGCCCCGCGTCCGGCAGTCCCCAGATCCTACCCCGCACCGATGGTCACTCCACGACTGAGCGCGGGAGCGGCTCGAAGCGCCTCGCAGGCCGCTTGGCGGTGCATCCGCGGTTCGTCGCTCGCGGATCCAGGCCGAGCCTGCGCGTTGCGTGCTGGCGCTCCAAGCGCGTCTCCGGTACGTGGGCCAGCCGGGGAAGCCCGCGACGTTCGGCCGCTCCGGATCGGCCGACGATCACGCTATTGCGCCGGGATGGTGATCAACGGCAACTGTTCGTTGCCGCCCGTCTCCGCGATCGTGAAGAAGAACATGATCGCCGTGAGCGCGCGCTTCGTCGCCCAGTCGCCGTCGTCGATCCAGAACCAGTGGCCGCGGTAGTGCACGGCGGCGTAGGCGGCGGCCGGCTTCTCCTTGCCGCTGCGGATCCGCACCCTGCTCTGCCTGTCATCCGGGGCGAGGTTCTCGAAGGCCGGGATCGCGCTGTGGTCCTTCAGGTGCTCCTCCGGCACGTCGAGGTAGCTGGCGTAGGCCATCATGATCTGCAGCATGGAACGGCTGTTCACGGCCAGCTCGCCCTCGGCCCCGCGCACCGGCGAGTAGGCCAGGACGAGCCTCTGCGAATCGGCGGGCAGCTTGAGCAACCGTTTGACCTCTGCCGCCTTCTCCAGGATGTCCGGAGTCAAGTCCTCGCGCCGGAAGAACACCACGGCCAGCGAGCCCTTGTCCTTGTCTTCCTCCACGCGCATCCCGAAGGCACCGGCAGCCTGCACGTCGCGCATCAATTCCAGCGCGCGCACGAACTCCGGGTCCGCCTCGCGCACCAATCCGCCCGCCGTCGAACGATTGCGGACGCCGTTGATCGACTCGACGGTCAGGCCCAGGATGAAGTCCGCCGCGTAGCCCGATTGCAGCATGGAGAAGATGTGCCTGGGCTCGATGGGGGTGATCAGCCCGCGCAGGAATTTCTCCCCGGTCAGCGGCACGTAGGTGATCGTGGGCCGGTCGGTGAACTTGCCCGTGACCCCCAACGACAGGCCGTTGTCCGGACCCGCGCTGCCGGAGAAGAACTGCGCGCCGGCGCTGCCCGTCGTCTCCATCGAGTAGCCGACGACGATGGAGGCCACGTCCACGAAGACCGGCAGGTCCATGTAGCGCACCTTGACGATGTTCAGGAGCGTCTGCTGCTTCCAGGAATCGGCGATCGCCGAGCTCAGGTCGAATCGGTCCACGGGAATCGACTGCGGGCCGAGGTGTGCGCAACCAGCGAGGAGCGCGATCGCCCCGACACACGGACCGAGCTGCAGCGCGACGAAGTCACGGAGGTGGTGCGTGGCAGCGACAAGCGGAGGCGTGTGTGTGTTCACGGGGTGGTCTTCTCGCGCGGGATCATACCGGGCCCGGAACGGGGCACGGTGACACGCGGGGCCGTCACCTCGTCCGCTCGAACCGCAGCTCCCCGTTGGACGTGAGCCCGGCCCGCCGCCAGCCGGCCGCGGCGTAGAACGATTCCGCGCGCGTGCCGGGCGTGGTGGTGAGCCACAGTTGCTCGAGACCGCGGGACAGGAGCCACTCCGTCATCACCTCCAGCAACCGGCGCCCGTGCCCGCGCCGCTCGTGGTCGGGATCGACGAACAGCGCCCAGATGTTGCCGGTGACCGAGTCGGCGACCGCGAAGGCCACGATCTCGCCTTCGCTCTCGATCACCCAGCCGCGGCCGGGCGGCTCGATCGCGGCGACGTAGTCCGCTTCCGTCAGGACCAGCGAGACGAGGCGGTTCTCGCGCACCGCCCGCCGGACGCGGTGCATCCCGGCGAAATCCGCACGGTCTGCCTGTCGCAGCCGGGCCGTCATCGGTTCGGTCTCGTCGTCATCAGGAGAGCCCAGCGAAAGCGCGTGGAGGCTTCGGATTCTCCTCAGCCCAAGAGTGCCGGGAACGTTACCGCGGCCGGTCTCCGTGAGGAAACCGGCCGCGGCTTCAGTCCCGTCCGTCAGGAACGGGCGTCTCTCTCTGAATCGTCTCTCTCAGAGGCTGAGAAGAATTCGAAGTCTCTGCGCGCCGCGCGCGGTTCCGCGCGGCGCCACCAGGCTATGAGGGGCGAAGGATCGATTTTTTCTCGCTCTCTCAGAGTCCCCAGACGATCTCCAACCCGTTCGACAGGTTGAAGGTCGCCGCGGTGCAGAACGCGGCCGCGTTGCGGTCCCAGGCCTGGTACGTCCGGGTCCCCGGCGCGACGATGTTCCCGCGCACCGTGATCGGCGACGTCTGCGTCGGGTTCGGGTACTGGGACGCCCCGCTCACGTTCGCTTCCGTGTCGAGCCGGATGATCGAGCCGCCCGCGCAGCGCAGGCCGTCCCCGAACGTCGCTCCGTTGCCACTGTTGTGGCGGATGGTGCCCTGGAAGTAGAGGCACGAGCTGTTCGGCATCTGGTTGCCGAGCAGCGTGACCGACGACGAGCCGTCGCCGTCGTCCGTGATGCTCGGGTTGCCCGTCGCGCGCAGGCGGCCGCCCACGCCGAGCGAGCTCAAGCAGCCGGCGCCATCGGCCGTGGGGCTGTGATTTCCGCACGGGCACGGAGTCGTCGTCGGGACGCCGTCGCCGAGGCAGAACAGCGTGCCGACCGAAGGCTGGCAAGGCGTCGTGATCGTGAACGTGCCCGCTCCGGGCACTTCACCCGGCCAGAGCCCGATCTGGAGCATGTAGGTCACGCCCGCAGTCGCCGCGAACGAGATCTGGGACGGACCACCCGCCAGGCAGAAGTCGTCGTTGCAGGCCAGCGGGGCGAGGCCGGGGCAACCCGAGCCGAGGTATGCGGCGATCTTCGTGTCCGTCGAGGTCTGGTTGCACAGGGACAGCGTCACCGCCGACGTGCAGTGGGACGTCCAGCGGTACCAGAGGTCGTTCGTGATCATCTGGCTGTCGCAGAGCGCCTGGTTCTGTCCGGCGTTGCCGGTCGAGCCCCCGAAGTTGTCCCACGCGAACGGACCGTGGCCGGCGATGTCCACCGGAGCCGCGCAGTCGTCGCCCGGACCCGGCGTGAACGGCGAGATCGTGAAGAAGCCCGCCATCCCCGACTGGTTGAGGTAGCTCCCGACCTGGAACGTGTAGGTGTTCCCCGCCACGGCGTTGAACGCCGCGAGCGAGCTCCCTCCGACCGTGCCGCAGCTGTCGTCGTCGCAGATGATGGGCTCGGCGACCGGACAGCCCGCACCGGCGTACACGGCCGCCTTCGTGTCGTGCGCACCGCCCGCGCACAGGTCCAGCGAGACCCAGCCGCTCGCGGAGGCGGTCCAGGTGTACCAGATGTCGAACGAGATCACGCGCGTGTTGAAGATGTGGCAGCGCGTGTAGTTCTGGCCCTGCGTGCCGGTCGTGGCGTACGTCGTGTCGAAGTAGTGCGGCCCGTTGCCGGAGATCACCGCCGGTGTCGCGCAGTTGTCGTTCGACGGCGCCGGGCTGATCGTGATCACGAAGGTGCCCGTGCCGGATCCGGCGCCGGGGTAGCTGCCGAGCTGGATCGTGTAGGTGTTCCCCTGGACCACCGGGAATTGGACGATGCTCTGGAGGCCGGGACAGGCGTCGTCGTTGCAGCCGATCGCCGCGCCCGTAGGACACCCGGAGCCGTCGTAGACCGCGACCTTCGTGTCGAGCGTGGCGCCGCTCGAGCAGATGTCGAGGCTGGCCGTCCCGAACGTCGGGGCCGTCCACGAGAACCACACGTCGTTGTCGATCGCCGTGGTGGCGAAGAAGAGGCACGCCGCCTCGTTCTGACCTTCGAAGCCGGTCGTCGCGGTCGTGTTGTCCCAGGCGTGGGGGCCGAGGCCGGTGATCACGTCCGGCGTCGTGCACGTGTCCGCGCCACCGACGAACGTGGTGACGAGTTGAGGGGTGGCCGCGCCCGAGCCGACGGGCGGGGGCTTGACCGCGTACTTGGCGCCCTCGGCCGACGCAGCCGAGGCGAGTGCGGCCAGGGAGATGCTGATCCAGGCGTACTTCATGGGAGAGAGCGTGCTCCGGGGTCGGAGCCGTGAGGGAGCCTTGGGGTTGCCGCAGGCGGCCAGGGCCAGGGTCCGCGGCGAGAGGGTCTTGCCTTACGTTACCCGGTGCTTACGAAAACGGGGAGGCCGGGTTCGCGTTCTGCAAAGAGACCGTAGGGGGGACGGTTGGGAGGGGCGGGAGGTTCCGCGAACCGCGGCGCGCGGGAGCGCGGACGGAAGGCAGGCCGGAACCGAGCGGGCGCTGAGCAGGCGCCCGGAGGAGAACCGAACCGTACTGGTGGCTCCGCGCCTGACGGCGCTTCGCGTCGGCGCGTTGCTACTTGTCGAAGACATTCGTCTCGCCCGGGCTGATGCGCTCCTCGACGACCTCGACCCGCAGGTCGAGGCTGGCGAAGTCGAGCTCGGGGACGGCCGGCTCGGTGCCGCGTTCCTCGCGCGTCTTGGCCTCGGGCCGCTTCGAGGGGCGAGCGTCGGGCTTCTGCGTGTCGTTCTTATCGGGGGTCTTCATCGGGCACCTCGCACCGTCGGCCTGGCCTCTTCGCGCGGGAGCAGGATACCGCGGCGCGCGAGCTCACCCGCGAACCGCTCGACGTTCTCGCGCGCCGCGGCGGGCAGCCCGGCGATCAGCTCGCCGAGCCCCCCGGCGCGCTGCAGCGCCGCCAGCACGCGCGCGCCGTCGGACCGCACCTCGGCGAACTCGGCCGTCTCGCCGCAGTAGACGAGCGCTCGCTCGGCGCGTTCCAGCGGTCGCGTACCGGCCGCGGCCGCGGCCTCCGCGTCGGCCACGAAGCGACCGGTGAGGAAGTCCGGCCGGGCTGCGCGGGCTGCGGGGGTGGCCAGCCCGGCGACGGCCTCGGCCCACGAGAAGGGCAGCGCGACGACCGCCAGGTCGGCGCCTGCGATCAGCGCCGGATCCGCGCCCGCCTGGCGCCGGCGGTCGGCGCGGCGTCGGCAGCGCGACACGAATTCGTCGGGCGACGTGCCGCGCGCCAGGTGCAGGAAGTAGTGGCTCTTCTGCATGAACCAGAAGATGTTGTCGCCCGAGAACAGCGGGAAGTGCGCGCGCAGCGCGGCCATCATGCTCTCGAACATCTCCGCGGCCTGACCCTGCGTCATGCCGGTCTCGGCCTCGTAGTCGTGGTAGAGCTGCAGGTCGGCCGTCGGATCCGAGCGGATGCGCACGCCGAACTCGGCCGGCGTCTTGAAGACGTGGCTCTCCTCGTCGATGTGGAAGGTCTGCAGCGAGACCTCGCGCACGACGTCGGAGTTCGCCACCAGGAAATCGACCGTGGCCTGCGCCTCCTCGCTCGTCTCGGACGGGAAGCCGACCATGGCGTAGAACGTGACGCTGATCCCGGCCTGCGAGCAGTTGCGCGCGACGTCGAGGACCGACTTCAGGCTCTGGCCCTTCTTCATCATCTTCAGGATGCGCGGCGTGGCCGTCTCGAAGCCGAAGAGCAGCTTGCGGCAGCCGGATTCGACGAGGCGCGCGCAGCCTTCCTCGGAGTAGGCCTTGGGCTCGACCCGCGCGTCGGCCCACCAGCGGATGCCGGCGTGACGCGCGATCAGTTCGTCGGGCAGCTCGCGCAGGAGCCCGGGCGGCATGCAGTCCGTGATGAAATTCACGTGGCTTGTGCCCAGCGCATCGCGCAGCTTCAGCACGTGGTCGACGATCGTCTTGGCCGAGCGCGTCCTGTAGCCCGGCCCGATCACCGTCGGCAGCGTGCAGAAGGTGCACTCGCCGTAGTAGCAGCCGCGGTTCACGTCGTAGGGGATGACGATCTCGGGCGAGAGGTACAGGTGCATCGGCAGCCCGCCGAAATCGGGCGCCGGCGCCGCGTCGAGCCGGATCGGGTGGCCGGCTCCGTTCTCCACGGCCACGGCGCTGCTGCCCGAGCGGTCGAACCAGGTCAGCGAGCTGACGCCTTCGAGGCCGCGGCCCTCCTGCAGCGCCGAGCACAGCGCGAGCAGCGGCGCCTCGCCCTCGTGGAAGATCAAGCTGTCGAGGACCGCGTCGATGCCCGGCGCGCCCATCAGCTTGCGACCGATGTAGGCCAGGAACCCGCCACCGGCCGTGACGTGGCAGTCGGGCAGCGCCTCCTTGACGAGCCGCCCGAGCGTCAGCGCCGGCACGAGCTGGCTGCCGTAGATGATCGACATCCCGAGCACCTTCGGGCGCCGCGCGACGAGACGCGGCAGCACCTGTGCGCGTAGAAAAGGCAGGAACGGGTTCTCCTCCTCGTCGCGCGTCGCCGCCAGCACCTCGGCCGAGCGGTCGTTGCCGTAGCGCATCGTGAAGTTGTGTGGCGTCAGCTCGCTGGGGAAGTGCGCGGCCGAGACGAGGCGCAGCGCGTGGTAGATCGTGCGCACGGCCGGCACGTAGCGCTCGGCCTCGTAGAACGCGCCGCCGCGCAGCACGGACTTGGCCTCGTCGACGCGCGCGGCCAGCGCTGCGCCGGAAGCACTGCACTCCGCCGCGGCGCGGAACGCCGCCAGGTCCTCGAAGCCCAGCTTGCGCACGCCGGCAAAGCGCTCGAGCGGCAGGCGCTGCGCGACGCGCGCGCGGCAGCCCTCGAGGTACTCGCGCGTCAGGAACGCGTCGTAGGCCTCGATGTTGGCGTCGACGAGCTCGACGTCGTCGAAACCGTGTGCCCGCAACCAACCCTTCAAGCAGGGCAGCGCCAGGTAGGGCTGCGTGAAGTGCCCCTGGGGCGGGAACACGAGCGAGATGGGGAAACCTTGTTTCTGGATCATTTGTACGGTGCCAGGAACGATTCCGACGGGTTGGACTCCATTGTCGGCACGTCGACCAGACCGCGGCCCGCAAGCGCGGCGATCGCGGCCGCGAAACCCGGTCGTTGCTCGTCGAGCTCGCGTGCCGTGCGCGTCCCGTCGAGCGCCGCGAGGAGCCGCGCGACGTCGGACGAGATTCGCAGCGTGCGCACGCCGGCCAGCGCGCGGCCGGCGTCGGCCGGCACGACGCACAGCCAGGTCGTCCGAGGCTCGCGCGGCAGCATCGTCTCGGCGCGCCGCAGCGCCTCGAAAACGGCCGGCAGATCGTGCGCGGCGCGCACGACGATGCCGCGCGTCCGCGGTCCGCGCGCCGGCGGACGCTCGGCCAGCGCGCTGACGCGCTGGCAGGCCTGCTCCAGCTCGAGCGCCGAATCGATCAGCGCGTCGTCGGCCGCGCGCGCAAAGGCTTCGAAGCTGCGGCCGTGCCGCTTCCATTCCGCGAACAGCGCCTGCGTGTCGCACCCGTGCACGTGCCGGAGCAGCGCGAACGTCCGCGGGTGCCGGTGCAGCACGGGCGGCAGCTCGCCGGCCAGCTCGGCCAGGCCCTGCAGGTGGAGCTCGTCGTCCGGCAGCAGCGCGAACGTCGTGAACAGTTCTGGCTGCGCCGCGATCCAGGCGCGCTCGTCGGCCGTCTCGCCCGCGCCGCGCGCCATGTCGGGCGGGATGCCGTCGACGGCGCGCGCGACATCGCCGTAGCGTTCACCGAGCGTGCAGCCCGGCTGCGGGTTGACGAGGTGCAGCGACACGTTCACGCCGCCGCGCAGCGCGGCCGCGGCGCAGAAGTCGAGGCTCGCCGCGAGCTCCGCCGGCCCTTCGCCGGGCAAGCCCAGGATCACCGACAGGATCGGCGTGATGCCGGCCGCGACGCAGTCTTCGACGACGCGCAGCGGATCCGTGCCGGGCCGCAGGTCCTTCTGGCAGGCGTCGCGCACGCTCGGCGCCGCGGACTCGATGCCGAGGAGCACGCGGTAGCAGCCGGCGCGGCCCATCAGCGTCAGGAGCTCGCGGTCCAGGTGGTCGGCGCGCGCGCGCACTTCCCAGGGCACGCACACGTCGCGCCGCAGGAGCTCCTCGCAGAACGCGACCGCGTGACCGCGGTGCGCGCCGAAGAGGTCGTGGCACAGGTAGGCCGCGCGCGCCGCGGGGATCGCGCGCAGCGCCTCGACCTCGTCCGCCAGGCGCCGCGCCGGCAGCACGCGCGAGCGCCGCGACCAGAAGCGCCCGATCGTGCAGAACGAGCAGTCGTAGACGCAGCCGCGACCCGAGTCGACCGGCACGAGGCCGTCGGCCGAGCCGACGATGCGCTTGTACTCGGCGATCGAGGGCAGCAGGTGCCAGGCGTACGGTGCCAGGGTGCCCAGGTCCGCGATGGGCGTGCGATCCGCCTCGCGCACGGCACAGCCCGTCGCGTCGCGCCAGGTGACGCCCGCGATCCCGCCCGGGGACGTGCCGCTCTCGACCGCGCGCGAGAGCTCCGTCGTCGTGATCTCGCCCTCGCCGCGCACGACCGCGTCGACGCAGGCGACGCGCTCGATCAGCGCGACGTCGACGCCGGTCGTGCCCGGGCCGCCGATCCACAGCGGAACCGCACTGTCCTGCGCGCGGATCCGCTCGAGGATCGCCAGCGCCGCGGGCAGCGTTGCGCCCATCGTCGAGAGCCCGATCGCATCCCACGGCCCTGCGGCCAGGATCCTTTCGGCCGCCGCGGCGCACAGACGGTCGTCGTCGGGCAGCGCGCCCGCGGCGAGTCGGTGCGCCAGGTCGTCGAGAGCCACGTCGACGCCCTCGCGCTGCAGCCAGCCACCCAGCCGCAAGAGTCCCGGCGGCGGCATCGAGTACCCGAACGTGTCCCGGTGCGGCGCCGATGCGATCAGGACACGCATGCCCGGATCAGACCGTGAAAAGGGACACGAATCCAGCGCGCGCGGCTTGATCGCGGCACCGGGCTCTCGGCTACCCTACGCGTTCCACCGGACTCCAGGCCCAGCCCATGACCCCCTCCCTCCGCTCCTTGGCCCTGCCCTCGACCCTGCTCGTTCTGGCCGCCTGCAGCAGCGGCGGCGAGGAGGTGAACGTCGCGTTCCAGGTGCGCTCGACGAACGTCGCGGCCGCCAGCAACACGCCGGTCCTGGTCTCGGGCGCCTTCATCGCCTTCCTCGCGGCCGAGGACGCGACCGGGACCGCCGGAACCAACCTGAACGGCGACGCCGACGTGGCCGACCGCGTCGCGCACGTCGTGAACGCGTCTGCCAACACGCAGTTCCGGCTGGGAGTCGCGGCCGACAGCCTGGCCTGGGCCGGCGCGCAGCTCTACCTGGCGGTCTCCGAGACCAGCGACGGGCGCGACTGGAACGGGGACCTCGACATGACGGATGCAGTGCTCCTGCACTGGTCCGAGACGGCGAACGTGCTGACCTTCGTCGACGTCCTCGTGTCGAGCACGGGCACGCCGATGGTCGGGCTGCAGAACCGCCTCGTGTACGCCGCGGCTGGCAGCGGCGCCGGGATCGGCGACAGCAACCTGCGGTTCATCGACGCCGCGGCGCCGACGAGCCTGGTCGCGATCGGGACGAGGGACACGGTCGGACCGCTCAGCCTGTCGATCCTGGGCGAGGACGAAGGGCTCGTGTTCCTGGCGCTCGACGAGGTCGCCGCCGCGCGCGACCTGAACGGCGACGCGGACATGGTCGACACGCGCGTGCTGGCGCTGCTCGACGGCACCGCGAACACGAGCCTCGTGCGCAGCACGGGCCTGGCCGTCCGGGAGGACGAACAGCCCATCTTCCGCGCCGATGCCGGCGTGGCCGGCGACTGGCGCGCCGCGTTCCTGGTCAGCGAGGCCGACCAGGGCGCCGCGAGCCGGAACTCGTCGGCCGTGGGCGCGAGCTTCCGTCCGGCGCACTGCGGCATGGACGACGTCGACGCGCTCGACCACGTGCTGTGCGTGCTGACGTTCGCGGCCTGGAACGCCGATCCCGTCGCGAGCCCGCCCATCAACCACGGGCTCGCGGGACGTGAGCGCATCGCGTTCACGGCCACGCACGTGGCGACGATCGTGGCCGAGACGGACGACAACTGCGACCTGAACAGCGACGGCAACCTGACCGACCGCGTCGTGCGCTGGATGCCGGTCGCGGACGACCTGCTCGACGCGATCCTGCCGATCAACACGGCGGCGCAGATCAAGTCGCTGGCCGACGCCCCGGGCGGCGGCCACGGTCTGTACGAGCTTTCGGGTCAGTTCGTGATCGTCGCCAGCGAGGCGCAGGGCGGCGACATCGACGCCAACAACGGGCTCGACTCCGACCTGATCGGGCGCCTCGCACCGTCCGTGACCTCGACGTGGTCGTTCCTGCACGGCACGCTGAACGACACGCCGATCTCGACGACCTGGGTTTCACCGCGCGCGACCGAGGGATACCTGGGCGTCGCATCCGAGGAGCGGCTGGCCAACGTGCCCCTGAACCCGGGCGACAACGACGTGAACGACAGCGTCCCGGCCTTCGCGAACTTCTCGGGCGGCAACCTGAGGTTCCCCTTCGTGCGCTTCGCGCTGGACCGCGACT
Organism: Planctomycetota bacterium; assembly: GCA_031400875.1. Lineage (GTDB taxonomy): Bacteria > Planctomycetota > UBA1135 > UBA1135 > JAEUHZ01. The sequence continues at coordinate 14,116 of JANNQS010000089.1, forward strand.
CCGCGGGGATCGTGGTGACCGGCAACATCGGCTTCTGGCGCCTGTCGGAGGCCGAGGACAACCGCGACCTGAACTCCGACGGGGACATGGTGGACTTCCTGCTGGCGCGCACGATCTTCTCGAACGGCGCCACGATCGGCATGAGCGTCGCCAGCGACGTGCAGCGCAGCGTGATCGAGCTGGCGCGGCACGGCACGCCGTTCTGCGCGGCATTCCTGGCGTCGGAAGCGCAGCAGGGAGCGGCGGGGACGGATTTCAACGCCGACGGCGACCGAGTCGACCTCGTGCTCCGGTGGTTCCGGCTGTAGCGGACCCGAGACGTCAACCCCAGGATCGACAGTGCGCCGGCACCCGACGTGCTCCGCGCACGGTGACGGAATCCATCCTCGTGGCGGCGCGAGACGCGCCGCGCCGCCGCTACTGCGGCGGGGGTGACTGCATTCCGACCAGGAATTCCTGCGCGCTCGTCGCGGCCTTCTCGGCACGCGCGGTGTTCGGCACCAGGCGCTGCACGAGCCCCTTGCGGACCATCATCGCCTTGCGCTGAGCCGCGTGGCCGTTCGCGTCGACGCACTGGATCGCGCGGTAACCCTTGGGGTGCAGCGCGAGCCGAATGCGGTCGACAGCCGCCTCCTGGAACATGCGCAGGAAACCCTTCTCGAGCGTGACCTGCGACATGGGGTGGATCCGCGTCATCATCCCGCGCCAGCGCTCGCGCTCGGCCACGAGCAGCACGTGGTTGAAGATGGCCTTGTTCGTGCCCATCGAGAGCGCCTTGTTCGGCACCGTGCGGTTCACGAGGTCGTCCAGCTCCTCGAGCGCGTCCTGGTTCTTCAGGCTGCCGACGCGGCTCCATCGCTCCTCCGGGATGAAGCGATCCGCGTTGAGCTCCCAGTACAGGTGCCCGAGCCCCTTCGTCCGCGCGTAGCGCGCCAGGTGGTAGGGGACGAAGTGGTTGTGCGCGATCGTGTCGGCCGCCAGGTGCGAGAGGTAGCCCATCACGAAGGCTTCCTGCCGCTTCGACGTCGATAGCGCGCGCATCTCGTCGATGATCGACCAGCGGTGGCAGTGGCTGTACGCGCCGCCGAACGCCTTGAAGTTGATGATGTCGGCCGCGATGTTGCCGTAGTCGTAGGCGGCGCGCTCCTCGTGGATCAGCTTGCCCACGTCCTTGGGCAGGAGCTCGAGCCGGCGGCGGTGGACGCGCTCCGCGAACTCGAGGTGGTGCCCGGGTCCCCACGCGGCGCCCAGGACGAGGGCCAGGGCCGGCAACAAGACGAACAGCAGGAGCGCGGTGTCGATCATGGGGTGGTAGGGAGTAGGGCTGGTCCGCGGGGCCTGCAAGGGCCGACTTCCCTCCCACCTATCGGCGCAGTATGCAGTCCAGCGTGCGCGGTCCCCCCGATGATCCGGCGAGCGCTCCCGATCCCGACGACCTGGGAGCGCGGCTCGCAGCCCGTTCCGGTCGCCTGCGCCTCCTGCTGGCGCACCTGGCCGGCCGCGCCGTGCGCGCGCGCTGCGAGGTCGACGACCTGGCGCAGGAGGTCTTCGTGCGCGCGCTGGCCGATCCGGCGCGCTTGCCGCTCGACGAGGCGGCCTTCGACCGCCACCTGGCGCTCCTCGCGCGGCACGTCGTTGTCGACGCGGCGCGCGCGCTGCGCGCCGCCAAGCGCGAAGGCGAAGCGGGCGCCCTGCCGCTGGCCTCCTCGTCGACGAGCGGCGGCGGCGCGAGCCGCTTCATGGCGCGCACCGCCGGGCCGGCGACCGCGGCCGCCGCGCGCGAGCAGGCGGCCGACCTGGTCGCGGCCTACCTGACGCTCACGCCCGAGCACCGGCGCGTGCTGGGCCTGCGGCAGTTCCAGGGGCTCTCGGCGGCCGAGGCCGCGCAGCGCATGGGCCGCTCCGAGGTCGCCGTGCACTCGCTCTACCGGCGCGCCCTGGAATCGTGGGGGACGGCGCTGGGTCAGGCGCCACCGCCGTGAGAACTTCCCGTTTCCCGCGGCGAATCGGCCCGGCGCCCGCGCCCGGCAACTCATGACCCAGGAAGGCCTCGACGACCTGCTCGACCGGATCGTGGCCGAGTACCAGGACCGCGTCGCGGGCGGCGGCGATCCGGCGCTCGAGCCGTTCCTGGAGCGCGCTCCGGCCGAGCACCGCCCGGCGCTCGAGCGTTCGCTGCGCATGATCCGCGCCGGCACGGCCACCGCGCCGCGCGCGAGCCGCGTGCTGGCGCCCGGCACGCAGCTCGGCGCGTACCGGCTCGTGCGCGAGATCGGCCGCGGCGGCATGTCGATCGTGTTCCTGGCGACGCAGGTCGACTTGCGCCGGCCCGTCGCGCTCAAGGTGCTGCGGCCCGGCCTCGCGGTCGAAGGCAGCCACGTCGAGCGTTTCCGCCGCGAAGCGCTGTCGATCGCGCGCCTGCAGCACCCGCACATCGTGCAGGTGCACGCGGTCGGCGAGACCGACGGCTGGCACTGGATCGCGATGGAGTTCGTCGAGGGCAAGAACCTGGCGCAGGTCTACACCGAGCTGGCGCAGCTCGAGCCGAAGCCGGCGCTGTGGACGTCCGAGATGCTGTGCACCGCCGCCGGGATTCCGTCCGCGCCGTTCGCGGGGATCACGTACCCACAGGCGCTGTGCAAGCTGCTGGCACCCGTGACGCGCGCGATCGGCGTGGCGCACGAGATCGGCCTCGTGCACCGCGACGTGAAGCCGTCGAACATCCTGGTGCACAAGGACGGCCGTGCGCTGGTCGCGGACTTCGGCCGGGCCAAGGGCGACGGCGACCCGGGCCTCTCGCTGACCGGCGAGCCGGTCGGCACGCCCTACTACATGTCGCCCGAGCAGGCGCAGCTCGCGGTGCGGCCCGTCGACCAGCGCACGGACGTCTACTCGCAGGGCGTCACGCTCTACGAGGGCCTGAGCGCGCGGCGTCCGTTCGAGGGCACGAACGTGTTCGCCGTGCTCGACGCGATCCGCACGCACCAGCCCGCGCCGCTCACGCAGTTCCTGCCCAAGATCACGCGCGAGATCGAGGCCGTCGTCGAGCAGGCGATGGCCAAGGAGCCCGGCGAGCGCTACGCCAACGCCTTCGATCTGGCACACGACCTGGATGCCCTGGCGACGGGCGATTCGCCGCAGGCGGCCGCCCGGCGGGGGACCGAATGGATGCGCTTGCGCCGCGCGTTCCGCGCCGCGCGCAAAGGACACACGGTCGAGTACCGCTCGCGCGCGCACCTGCTGGGCTGGCCGCTCATGCACATGCACATGGGCCCGTCGCGCGGAGGCGGGATGCGCACGGCGCGCGGCTGGATCGCGTCGGGCGAACGCGCGATCGGGTTCCTGGCCGTCGGTGCCATGTCGCTCGGCGTGTTCGCCACGGGCGGACTCGCGGCCGGGCTGTTCTCGTTCGGCGGCCTGTCGCTGGGTGGCATCGCCTTCGGCGGAGTCGCGATCGGAGGCTTGACGCTGGGCGGCGTGTCGATCGGCTACGTGGCCCTCGGCGGCGTCGCCTACGGCGTCTACGCCTGGGGCGGCATGGTGCACTCGCTGCTGTCCCTCGACGAAGCGCAGAAGCAGGCGCTGAGCGACTTCTTCAACCAGTGGTTCAAGCGCTCGGGTTGAGAGCCCGTACGGAATCGATCACGCGGGCTCCCTGATCTTGGTGGCCCCGCGCGCAACAGCGCGTACGCTGCGGTCCATGTCGCCGCGGCGGAGCTGGCTCGCCGAGCTGAGGTCGGGAGCGATCGGCACGAACGTCGTCGCGCTCGGCTTCACGAGCTTCTTCACGGACATCTCAGCCGAGATGGTCACGGCGGCGCTGCCGGCGTACGCGATCCTGCACCTGGGGCTCTCGCCGCTGGAGTTCGGCACGGTCGACGGCATCCAGCGCGGGGCCGCGCTCCTCGTCGGCGTCGCCATCGCGTTCGGCGCGGACCGCGGCCGGCAGCACAAGCGCGTCGCTCTGGCCGGCTATGCGATCTCGGCCGTCTGCAAGCTGGCCCTGTTCCTCGCCGCGGGCATGAAAGGCGCGTTGAGCTGGATCCTGCTCGTCGACCGCGCCGGCAAGGGCTTGCGATCGCCCGCGCGCGACGCGCTGATCGCCGGGAGCAGCGCGCCGGACGTCCTCGCGACCGCATTCGGCCTCCACCGCGCTCTCGACGCGGCCGGAGCGCTGCTCGGGCCGCTCGCGGCGTTCGCGATCCTGGCCGTCGCACCGCAGGCCTTCGACGCGATCTTCGTCGTCAGCCTGTGCGCAGCGTGCGTCGGGCTGGCCTGCCTGGCGCTGTTCGTGCGGGAAGAGCCGGTCGCAGCGCGCGCTCAGGCGACGTTCCGCGAGGCGTTCGGCCTGTTGGCGCAGCCGCGTTTCCGCGCGCTCTTCTTCGTGGCGCTGCTGCTCGCGCTGGCCACGGTGAGCGAGAGCTTCCTCTACGTCGCCCACCAGCGGCGCTCGGACTTCGCGGGCGACTTGATCCCGCTGCTCTTCGCGACCACGGCCGTCGCACAGCTCGTGCTGACGATGCCGGCCGCGCGCCTGGCCGACCGCGTCGGCCGCGACCGCGTGTTCCTGGGCGGACAGCTCTGCCTGCTCGTGTCCTATGCGGCGCTGCTCCTGCCCGCGATGGGGCCGGCCAACGGGTCGATCCTCGTCGTCTCCCTGGGCGCGTTCCTGGCGGCGACCGACGGTGTGCTCATGGCGATGACGAGCGCGATCGTTCCAGCCGAGCTGCGCGCCAGCGGGCTGGCCCTCGTGATGGCCGCGCTCGGAACCGGACGGCTCGTGGCGTCGATCGTGTTCGGCGCCGTGTGGAGCGCGCGCGGGCCGTCTTTCGCCGTGTGGACGTTCGGCGCAGCTATCCTGTGCATGGTGCCGTTCGCGTGGCTCGTCCTGCGCCGGCGCGATGCACCGAGCCCGACCGAGCATGCCTCCGCCGCCTGACGACACGACCCGATCGCCCCGGCGCGGACGTTTCGTCGCGTTCGGCCTGGTGATCGCCGTCTGCGCGATCGTCGCCGGCGTGTACGTCGCATCGGCCGTGCGCCGCACGCGCGTTTCCGGCACGGCAGATCCCGCCGCGAAGCCGGCCCTCGAGGCGATTCGCGCGCGGCCGCACGTCATGTTCCTGGCGACGGACGGCGACGCGTACCGGCGCATCGCCCTCGCGCCGCTCGACGATCTCACGCAGCGGATCGTCACGGACGTGCAGTGCCAGCGCTTCCACTTCCAGAACGGCCGCGGCATCGCGCTGGGTGGCGTCGACGGATCCGGCGGCGTCGTCCTGCTCGACGCGGCGCTGAACACCGTGCGCACGTGGCCGCTCTCGGGCGTGCCGAGCCGCGCGCGCGTGTCGCCCGACGGAACGCGCGCCGGCCTGACGTTTTTCGTCGCGGGCGATTCGTACGCCAGCGAAGGGTTCTCGACGCGCACCTACGCGCTCGACCTGGTCGATCCCGCCGCGCAACCCGCCGACCTCGAGAAGCTGGCCCTGTGGCGCGGAGACGCCCGGATCGACGCGATCGACGTCAACTACTGGGGCGTCACGTTCCCGCGCGCGGGCAGCGCCTTCTACGCCACGGTGGCGACGAACGACCGGCGCTTCCTCGTGCAGGTCGACCCGAAGGCGGGGGAGGCGCGCGTCCGAGGCGACGACGTCGAGTGCCCGTCGCTCTCGCCCGACGGCCGGCGCATCGCGTTCAAGCAGCGGATCGGCACCGGCAGCTCGATCGAGTGGCGCCTGGCCGTGGTCGACGTCGGAGGAGGGGACGCGCGCCGCATCGAGACGGAGATTCGCAGCGTAGACGACCAAGTCGAGTGGCTCGACGATGGCCACGTGCTCTACGCGCTGCGCGACGCGGGACCGCCTTCGACGCTGCGGCCCGACGTGTGGGTCGTCGCGGTCGACGGCGCGTCGCCGCCGAGGCTGTTCCTGAAGGGCGCGATGTCACCGGTCGTGGTGAGACCATGAACTCACCGAACCGCTTGCGCTCGGGTTGACTGGAACAGGCCTTGAACGGTCATCTCCAGACGATCGAGCCAGCGGTCGGAGTCCCGTGTTCTTCCACTCGAACATCAAGTCAACTTCCCCGAGACAGCCGCCAGGAGTTGCTGCAACTTGCTGAATTCGGCAGGCTTGACCAAGTGGTGATCGAATCCCAATTGCAGTGAAGTCTTTCGGTCCGCTTCCTGTCCATAACCCGTCACGGCGATCAGCACGACGTTCTGAAGAACTGGTTGCTGCCGGATCCGTTTCGCAACCTCATAGCCGTTCAGGCCCGGCAAGCCGATGTCCAACAACACGACGTCCGGTCGGTGATCGAGGGCCGCTTGCACTGCCGTCAGCCCGTCGTGAGCGATCTGAACATGATGCCCCGACGCTTTCAGTAGCATCGAGAGGCTCAACGTCGTATCCACGTTGTCATCCACCACCAGCACCCGCAACGGTCGTGTGCTTGGCTGACTAATGGCCGCGACCGGCAACGTCGGCTGCGGTGTGTCATTTGGCATCACTGGCAGTCGCACGACGAACTCGCTGCCTTGTCCCAAGGCGCTGAAAGCCTCGACGTTTCCACCATGCAATCCCGTGAGCCGATGCACCAAAGCCAGTCCGATGCCCAAACCGCCTTGTGAGCGGTCCAAGGATCGTTCCGCCTGAGTGAACAGGTCGAAGATGCGCGGAAGTAGTGCCGGGGTGATGCCGACGCCCGTATCTCGCACCCGCAACACACACTCATCGCCCTCCCTTTGGGCGGTCAACCAGACCTGACCGCCTTCCTCGGTGAACTTGGCGGCATTGGTGAGCAGGTTCACCAGTACCTGTTCCAGCCGCGCGGCGTCGGCGTGCAGCCAGATCGGTTCAGGCGGCAGCGATACGGTGAGTTCATGCCGACGTTGCTCGAGCAGCGGGCGAGCGGTCTCCACAGCACCTTTCACGATATCACTTGCGACGACCGGTTCCCGGCGAAGCTGAACCCTGCCAGTAGTGATGCGGGAGACTTCGAGCAGGTCATCAACGAGATGTTGAAGTTGACCCAGTTGACGTTCAATGATGCCGCGGGCTTGCTGCTGGATCGGGCTCTCACTCTCCCACTGGAGACCAAGCAGGTGTACCGCATTGGCGATGGGAGCGAGAGGGCTGCGAAGCTCATGACTCAGCATCGCCAGGAATTCGTCCTTGCGCCGGTGCAGGTCCGACAACTTGGCCGCCTGTCCACGCAGCAGCTTCTCCAAAATGCTGCGATCGGTGACATCGCGGGCGGCGGCGAACACTCCCTGCAGCTTCCGGTCGCGGTCGTGGAAAGTGGTGGCATTGTAGGACACCACGGTTTCCTTGCCGTCCCGGGCGCGGGCGGTGAGCTCGTAGTCCGTGAGCTTGCTCTCGCCAAGCACCAGCTTGATGCCGGCCTCGGCTCGCTCCGGGTCGGTGAAGTAGTCCTTGAACGGCGCGCCGATCAGCTCGTCACGCGTGCATCCGGTGAGCGCCTCCATCTGCTTGTTGACGTCGGTAATGATGCCGCGCGGATCGGTGGCAATTAGTGCGTCAATGTTGGATTCAATAAGCGATCGAGTATAGAATTGTTGATCGCGCACACGCTGCTCGAGCAGCATTCGCTCGGCTTCCACCTGCTTCCGTGCGGTATTGTCCGTGCCGATCAGGAGATAGCCGATGATTGTGCTTTGGTCGTCGCGCAGCGCCGTGACCGAGACGACCGCGGGGAATCGGCTGCCGTCCTTGCGGATGTAGGTCAGTTCGTAGATATCCTCGATCCCGCGTGCGGCCTTGAAGGCCAGCGCCTCGAAGCCCGGCGTGATCGTGGTCCCAAGCTCGGCACTCAAACCTTTAGCACGCGTGATTACTTCCTGCGGATCGGAAATGTCGGCGGGCGTGATCTTGTTCATCACCTCGGCGGCCGTATAGCCCAGCATACGCTCGGCGCCGACGTTGAAGATCTGGATGACGCCCTTCTCGTCGGTGGCGATGCTCGAGAAGTTGGCGCTGTTGAAGATCGCGCTCTGCAACGCCCCGGCCTCAAGCAACGCTTCCTCGGCCCGCTTGCGCGCGGTCACGTCCTCTATCGCCAGGACCAACAGCTCGCGGTGGTTGCCCGCCTGGAGCTTACGGGCGTTGAGCAGCATCACCCGGCGGCCAATCACCGGGAAGGTGTGATCGAGCTCGAAATCGTCGAAGACGGAGCTCTTGGGGACGATGTCCTCGAGGAGGGTCCGCAGGTCGGGGATGTCCCACTGGCCGTTGCCCAGCTCGTAGATGAGGCGGCCCTCGGTCTCCCCGGGCGAGACGTGGAACGTCTTGTAGAAGGCGCGGTTGGCGGACCGGACACGCAGTGTGGTGTCGAGGATCAGCAGGGGCTCGCGCACCGTGTCGACGATGTTCTGGGCGTAGTTCTGGATATCCTCGACCAGCGGCCTTTGTTCCATCATGCCGTCCTTCTGCAGGCTTCGAGGTCACTACCGCGCATCGATCGATCGCCGCGCGGCCCCGGCCGGGTGTTCCGGACATTCGATGAGGCAGTCCACTCGACCACCGCCAATCTTCGGAGCGGGCACACGAGCTCGCGCTCGACGCGTTGCGCGCAACGCTGCGTAGTACCGCGTGAAGTCGCTTGTGTTCCTGGGCCTGGAGCGCTGCAGCGAGAAGAATGGGGTAATGCCAGGTGACGCCTACAGTCGCTCTCGAGTCCTGCTCACACGGGAATCCAGGCGAGCCAGGGTACGCCTAGCGGGGCTCCTTGGCACGAATGGCCGCCGCCTCGTCGAGCACCGCGGCCGTCTCGCGCGCTTCCGATTCGAGCGGGCAGCGTTCTGCAGCCGCGCGCGCGCTTTCGCTAGCGGCCCACGCGCGCTCGGGCTTCGTCCACGACAAGAGCTGCTGGTAGAGCGTCTGCCGCACGTCGTCGCCGAAGAGCGCGATGCCGTTCACGTCCTCCTCGATCAGCTCGGCCGCGCCGTTCGTCGCGGTCGTCACGACCGGCAGACCGCATGCCAGCGCTTCGAGCGCCGCGACCGAGAACGCGTCGTAGCGCGTCGGCAGCACGAAGAGGTCGGCGGCGTACATTAACCAGGGTCGGTCCGGCTGCGGGCCCACGAAGCGCACGCTGGACTGGTTGCGCGAGGCCGCGACCGCCTTCTCGTGCTCGGCCGCGTGCGCATCGTAGCCGGCGACGACGAGCCGCGCGGTAGGGCGGCTGGCCGACACGCCATCCCACACCTTGAGCAGGCGGTCGAGCCCGTGCAGCGTCCAGCCGTCGGCGCGGAACACGACGACGAACGCGCCGGCGTCGACGCCCAGCTTCGTGCGCGCCGCACGCCAGTTCATCTCGCGTTGCGCGGGCGAGAAGCGCTCGAGGTCGACGCCCGGCCGCACGAGGCGCACGAGCTCGGGCAGAACGTGGTGGCGCTTCATCGCGTCCTTGCCGACCAGCGCGGAGGGGACCGCGACCAGCCGTGTGCGATCGCGCTGCATCCCGAGCGCCTCGATCTCGAGCAGCGCGCGTTCCTCGGACGATTTCGCGAGCGCGGGATCGGCGGCCAGCTCGATGCGCGTCGTGCGGATGCCCTCGGACGGCCGCAGGACCTCGTGGCGCGACGTGCGGCCCAGCGAGTAGACGACCTCGGGCTCGACCTTGGCGGCCCAGGCCTGCATGGCCTTGTCGAACGCTTGCGCGCGGCCGGCGGCCGACAGCGCGAAGGGCTTGATCACCTCGACCTGCACGTGCGAATCGCCGGTGTCGGGGTGCACGCTCGCGATCCACGTGACGTCGTCGCCGCGATGCACGAGGAAGCTCGCCACGCGCCGCGCGTGGCGGTCCGTGGCGGCATCGAGCTGGGGCCAGGCGTGGACGAGGGCGACGTGCATGCGCTCCGCGCTTGGCGGAGCCCGAGACTAGCGCCGCATCACAGGATGTCGAGGATCCCCGCCTGCCCGTCGATCAACGTCGGCGGTGCGGCCAGGTAGTTGACTCCGAACGAGAGCCGCGCGTTCCAGGGCACGCGCTCGCGATCGCAGACCATGCCCAGCGCGACGGCCGCGAAACCGCGCGCGCCGGCGGTCAGCGAGCTGTCCTCGAGCATCTTGGCCAGCGGCTCGACCGCGTTCAGGCCGCCGGCGAAGCCCAGCGCCCGCGCCACGCTGGCCTGCGATGCGAGACTTTTCGCCTGACGCAGGTTGTCGACCAGCGTCGTCACGAGATCGTTGTCGCCCAGCATCGCCAGCGCGATCGCCGACTCGCGCAGGAGCTCCGGCTGGTAGCGCGACTTCACGAGGATCGCGCGCAGCGGAGGGATCGCTTCGGGCAGGCCCAGCAAGCCCAGCGCGGTCGCCACGTAGCCGCGACCGATCGGGTCGCGGAGCTCGTCGAGCTGCGCGAGCAGGCCGCGCACGGCGCCGTGGTCCTGCGCCAGCCCCAGCGCGATCGCGATCGCGCCGACCTGATCGGGCGCAGTGGATTCGCCCAGCTCGCGGCGCAGCGCGGCGCGTACCGCCGGCGATCCCGGCTGGCCCTGCGCGATCCGTCCGTGCTCGAGGATGCCGAGCGACAGCGCGGCCCACGAGCGCTCGCGGTTCTTGCCGCGCGCGAAGCGCTCGAGCAGGAACTTCTGCACTTCCGACTGGACCGGCGTCGCGTCCTCCGCGGTTCCGCGGCGCGTCGCGACCTGCGCCAGCGACACGAGCGCGAAGAGCCGCATCTGCATGTCGGACGAATCGGCCGCGCGTTTCAGCGCGCCACGCACGCGCAAGTCGGCCGCGTCGGAATCCGCGTCGCCCAGGCGTCCCAGCGCCAGCACGGCGCCGCGCACGACCTCGGCCGGCTCGCGACCGGCGCGCTCGAGCAGCGCCGTGATCTCCCGGGCGATGTCCTCGCGCAGATCGGCCGCCGCTCCGTCCGCGAGGCGCGCCAGCGCATCGGGCACGTGCGCGCGCACGCGATCGTGTTGCTGCGTGTCGCGCAGGATCTCGACGAGACCGGACACCTGCGACGCGCGCGTGCGCGGCGCGATGCCGTCGTCGGAGCGACGCGCGGAGCCGGTCTTGGGCAGCTCGCGCGCTTCCAGCGGCAGCGGCACGAGACCGAGCGCCAGCACGCAGGCCGCGGGCAGGTCGGCCGAACGCGCGTGGCCCGTCGCTTCCAGTTCGCGCTGCAGATGGTGCGCGACGAAGGCCTGGAAGTCCTCGCGCTCCGAACGCGCCGCCGCGAGACCCAGCGCGTAGGCCGCGAACGCGCGCGTGCGCGTCGGCACGCGCTCGCCCCCCGCCAGCTTGCGCCCGGCCGCGTCGTCGTGCAGCAGCGCGACGAGATCGGGCAGCGCCGCCTCGTGGCGCAGGATCCCGAGTGCGGCCGCGGCCGTCTCGGCCACCTCCTGATCGGGATCGGCCAGGAACGGCGCGAAGAGGCTCGCCATGCGCGGCGCGCGCGCCAGGGCCAGGTCGTCGCACGATCGAGCGAGACCGACGAGCAGGCTCGACATGAGATCGCGGTTCCGCTCGCGCCCGAGTGCCGCGACCATGGAGTCGATGCCGCGCGACGTCCGGACCGAGGTCGACACCGTGGCGTCGCCGCCCGTCGCGGGCGAGTTCGCCTCGACGTGCGCCTTCAGGTCCAGGAACGCGTCGCGGTTGTAGTGCCACCACATCGACCACGAGGTCGTGTCGGGTCCCAGGTCGCCGCCGGTCGCGACCGAAATCGGCATGCGCGCGCCTGTCGGCACCGCACCCGTGGCCGGTCCCGGTCCCGCGCTGCCCGGCATGTTGGGTCCGCTGACGGGCGCGCCCGACGGCGGCGCGCTCGGCGCCGGATCCCGGGGCGGAGGCGGCATGGCCGGCGGCGGCGGCGGCGGCGGGGTCGAGCCACCGCCGGGCGGTGGCGGGGTGTAGGGAGCTCCGTGGAGCGGAAGCGGAGCCATGGCCAGGCTGGCCAGGACACAGGCGAGAGCGATCATGCACGTCTCCGGAACATCGAACCGTCGAAAGCCCCTAGTCGCCCAGATCGGACCGGAGACAGACCGCTCAGCCTGCGTGCGCCCGCGCGCAGGCGGGCGCCCCTCGGAACGGCAGGGGATGGAAGAGAGCAGTTGCCGGGCATCCGGGCAGACGATCTATCACACCGCGTGCCGGGAGCTGACCCCTCGGTTGCGCCCGCACGATTCCTGGGGGGCTCCCCGCGCCGACCACCCCCGCCCCGGGTGGGAAATGGCTCGAGGCGCAGCCGAGCGGGACAGCTTCCGGTAGGGTCCCGGCCTCCGTGCCGCCGCGCCGCCCTGCTGCCCCTCCGCCGGTCCCGCGAACCGGCTCCCGCCGTGAGGCCATGCTCGTCGCCCTGGCGGCGTTCGCGGCGCTCGTGGTCCTGCGCGGGGCCGTGCTGCTGGATCCGCCCTATTGGGACGCGCTGCTCGGGCTCTTTCCGCAGGCGCACTGGATGGCGGTCCACGGGCTCGACCCTCTCGAGCTGCTGCGGCAGCAACCGGGCTACGACGAGGGCGGAGCCTGCACGTACCCGTTCAGCGTCGCGCCGTGGGTGTTGGCGCTGCTCGAGCGCGCGCTGCCGGAGCCGCAGGTGCGGATCTTGCTGATGCACCTGGCTTCGTTCGCCAGCGCGGCCGTCGCCTGCGCCGCGGTCCACCGCCTCGTGCGGCCGCTCGGGAACGCGCTCGGCTGGCTCGCGGCGGCGGCGTTCCTGGCGCAGCCGACCGTACAGGCGATGGCCTGCCAGATCGGCCTCGAGATGCACCTGACCGCGGCCTGCGCTTGGACCGTCGTGGCGCTGGCCGAAGGTCGCTGGCGCTCGGCCTTCGTCTGGGCCGTGATCGCGCTGCTCGTGAAGCAGACCGGCGTCGTCGCGCCGTTCAGCGCGGCCGTCGTGCTCACTGCAAGGATCGTCGCGCCGCGGTTTGCGGGCGCGCCGTCGCGCGGCGAGCGCGCGTGGCTTGCGGCGCACGTCGCGCTGGTCCTCGTGTTCGTGCTCGAGCTCGTGATCCTCGAGCGGTTCGATCGCGCGGCCTCGGGAGCGGGGCCGTTCGCCGGGCTCGTGCCGCTCTTGACGAAGCGCTTGTGGACCTTGCCCGAGTTCGGCGTCGCGCTCGTCGCGCTGGCCGTGCTCGCGCCGCTCGCGTACGCGCGGCGCCGGAAACGCGGGGCACCGCTCGACCTCGCGGTCCTGGCACCGGGCATTTTCGTGCTGGCCTACGTGGGCCTCTTGATGCAGTGGGCGAACCCGCTGCCGCGCTACGACGTCGTCGTCGGGCCGGCCATCGTCGTGCTGCTTGCGCAGGCGGCGGCGCGGTTCGGCTCCGTGCACGTCGCGCGCGCCGCGCTCGGGGCGGTGGCGCTGTTCGGCCTGATCAACGCGCACGGGTGGTTCCACCCCGAGCGGCCGGGGCGCTTCGCCGCGCCGGGGGAGGCCGATCCGCTGCCGACCAACGACGGCTGGCTGCTCGAGCGCTCGCTGCGGTTCCGCGACGGCCTGGCGCTCGACCGGGCGATCGCGGCCTACGCGCAAGCGCACCCGGAGGCGGTCTTCGTCGCCCCCTGGCCGCTCCAGCACGCGCTCGTCGAGCCGGCCTTCGGCTACGTCGAGCGTCCCGTCGCCTGCGCGTCCGCCGAGACCTCCGTCGCCTGGGCGGATCCGCCGCCGCCGGCCCGGCGCGACCTGCGCGCGCGCGCCGCGCAGGTGCTGTGGATCCTGACGCCGAACGATTTCGCCGGGCCGGAGTCGCAGCCGCGCGCGGGCGACATCGTCGTCGAGCGGTTCGCCGTCGGGCGCCAACGCGCACTGATCGTGCGGCGGGAGCGCTGGGAATGAGTGCGCGGTCCCGCTAGGTTCCAGGCGTGCTGCCCGAGCTCCGCCCCCTCCTGCGCACGCGATCCGCGCGGCGCGTGCGCACGTCTCCAGCGCGCCCCGATCGCGTCCCGAGCTGCGCGCGTGCACTGGCGCTGCTCGTGCCGCTGTCGGTGACCGGCTGCGACGGCCGCCAGCCCGTCGATGGGGGCGGAGCCGCGGCGCTGGCGCGCAACCTGGCGCGCGCGCGCGTCGTCGAGGTGCACGTCGAGGACGAGAGCGCGGTCGAGCCGCTGCGGCGCCTGGCGGCGCGCGAGCGCGCGCGCACGGGGCGAGACGTGCGCGTGCTCGTGCGCGATCCGGGCGATCCCGACGCCGTGCGCATCGTCGTCGGCACGCCGCGGTCAGGCGTCGCAAGCACGCTGGCCGTGCGCGCCGGCGTCGACTTCTTCGGCCACGAGCCGACGGGGTTCCGCGTCGGCGACCTGGCGCACGAGTCGATCGAGGACGCCGTGCGCGCCACGCTCGAGGATCCCGAGCGGCCCGGGTTGCCGGTGACCGTCTGGATCGGCAACGACCTCGCGTTGCTCGTGCCGCAGATCGAGGACCTGGCCCCGCGTGCGCGGCCGTGGATCACGACCTGGCGCCTGGGCGATCCGGCGCTGACGGGGCCGCTCGCGCCGCGCGGCGGGCTCGTCGCGGGCGAGACGCTGCGCGTCGGCGTCGCGCGCCTGGCCTTGCGCGGGTCGGGCGGATCGACCGTCGAGGCCGAGGGTCTGAAAGTCGAGGTGGCCGGCGGAATCGCGCCGCAAGCGGCGTCGGCGGCCATCGCGGCGGCGGTGCGGGCGCGGCAGAATGCGCTGGCCTGGGCCGATGCGCCGGCCGAACCCGTCGATCTGCGCCTGCTGGCCGCGGTCGAGGACCTGCGGCTCGGCGGCGAGGGTTCCTCCCTCGGTCGCTGGAACCGCTCGCGGCCGGCGGCCGAGATGCTCGTCGCCGGCGGCGTCACGGACGGCGGCGCGGCCGTCGCGCGAGCGTCGTTGCGATCGGCTCTGGGCCCGGCCGTCGTGCCGTGGCTCGAGGAGGGCGCGAGCATCTCCGCGTCGGGATCCTGGTGGGGGCGCGCGATGGAAGCCTGGCTGGCGCGCCTGTCGCTCGCTGAAGCCCTGCCCAGCGCGGCGCAGTGCGTCGACACGCGTTGGGACGGCGTGATCTCGCCGCACGTGCTCGGTCCGGTCCGCAGCGCGCTGTTCGACTACCTGCTGGTCTCGCGCGGCGCGGATCACGTGCGCGCCGTGTGGAACGGCACTGCGGCGCTCGATGTGGATCCCGAGTTCGAGGAGAACTTCGCCGCCATCCTGCGCCTGCGAGCGGGCGACCGTGCCCAGGACGTCGAGGAAGACGCCGCCCGCAGGCACGACGAGCTGTCGAACGCGCCGCCGTCCGGCGGCATCGGCCTGGTCGAAACCGGCCCCGATCCGCGCGTGGGCTACGGATCGCGGCGATCGCTGCAGGCCCTGGAGCAGATCCGCAAGCGCGGCGCGCACGGCGTCGCGATCACCGCGGCGTTCCTGGACGCGTCCGGCCCGGACGGGCCCATGCCGGCCTGGGCGCCGCTCGGACCGGTCGAGGGCGACGTGGCGCTTTTTGCGACCAGCACGGCCGCGCACCAGCTGGGTCTCTCGGTCGCTCTCCAGCCCAGCCTTCTGGCGAGCGCCTCGGGATCGTACGCCGGATCCTGGACGCGCACGGGCGAAGCCGAGTGGGCCGCATTCTTCGAGCGTCAGGCGCGCGCGATCCAGCACGCCGGGCTGCTCGCGAACCTGGCCGGCGCCGACTGGCTCACGGTGAGCTCCGGGTTGCGGGCCGTCTCGAGCGAGACGGACGACGGCCGCCGCGCCAAGCCGGGCGAGGCGGCCTGGAAGCAGGAGGGCTGGCGACGCGTGATCGGTGCGGCGCGCGGAGCGTTCGCCGGCCTCCTGACGTACGGCGCGATCGACGTCGAGGAGGCGCGCAAGTGCGGGTTCTGGCAGGAACTCGACGCGATCGGCTACGAGCTTCACCCGCGCGTCGAAGCCGGCTCGCCGAATCCGCGCTACGAGATCGAGCAGCGCATGCGGCTCGCGTTGGGCGCGCTGGCCGAGCTCTCGGAGCAGCACCGCCGTCCGATCGTGCTGACCTCGACGAGCTTCGCGCCGTTCCTCGAGGGGGCCTCGACGGCCGTGGGCCGCGGCGAGTGGACCGTCGCGCAGCTCGTGATCCTGACCGCCGCGCTCGAGAGCGGCCCGTGCGCCGTGCAGGGCGTCTGGCTCTGGCGCGCGAGCACGGATCCATCCGACGCCGGCTTCAACTCGCGCGATCCGCTCCTGTCGAGTCAGCCGGTCGAATCCGCGCTGGGTCCGTTCTTCCAGAGCGCGCCGCGCTGGTTCACGGGAGCAGCGTCCCCTGGAGCAGGAGGATCGCCACGCTGAAGTAGATGACGAGCCCCGTGACGTCGGAGAGCGTCGCGACGAGAGGGGCCGACGCGCTGGCCGGGTCGAGCCCCATGCGCTTCAGTGCGAACGGCAGGAGCGCCCCGACCATCGTGCCCCAGGTCGCGACGCCGACGACCGACAGGCCGATCACGGTGCCGAGCAGGATGAAGTGCGAGTGCAGCTCGATGTTGGTGGGGTCGCCCGAGATGTAGTGCCACGCGACGACGATCAGGAGGCCCAGGCCACCGAGCATGCCGCCCAACGCCAGCCCGGCTGCGATCTCGCGCAGGAACACGCGCCACCAGTCGCGCAGCCGCAGCTCGCCCAGCGCCATGGCGCGGATCACGAGCGTGCTGGCCTGCGAACCACAGTTCCCGCCGCTCGAGATGATCAGCGGCATGAAGAACGCGAGCAGCTTCACCTGGTCGAGCGTGCCTTGGAAGAACTTGATCGCGCTGACCGTCAGCGTGCCGCTGACGAACAGGATCACGAGCCAACCGGCGCGCTTCTTGAACATCTGCAGGAAGCCGACCTGCAGATAGGGCGCGTCGAGGGCCGCGGTGCCGCCGATCTTCTGGATGTCCTCCGTGGCCTCCTCGCGCACCACGTCGACGATGTCGTCGGCCGTGACGACGCCCTGCATGCGCCCCTGCGCGTCGACGACCGGGATCGCCAGCAGGTCGTACTGCGCGAACAGGCGGCCCACCGCCTCCTGGTCCGTCTCGTCCAGGACCGTGACGAGGTCCTGCGTCATGACGTCGCGCACGTGCGCGTCGCCGCGCGCCATCATGAGCTGGCGGAACGACACGACGCCCAGGAGCCGCGACTCCTTGTCGAGCACGTAGGCGTAGTAGATGCTCTCGACGCGTTCGCGCGTCTGGCGCCGCAGGTAGCCGATCGCCTCGTCGACGGTCATCTCCGGCCGCAGCCGCGCGTAGCGCGGGTTCATCAGGCCGCCGGCCTCGTCCTCCGAGTAGGCCAGGAGGATCTTGATCTCGCGCCGCGTCGCGTCGTCGAGCAGGGCGATCAGCCGCTCGCGTTCCTCTTCGGGGGTCTCCTGCAGCACGTCGGCCAGGTCGTCGGGCGGCAGCGCGCGCAACCACCAGCGCTGCTCGGCGGTCGGCAAGCCCTGCACGAGCTGCGAACGATCCAGCGCCTGGAGCTCGAGGAAGAACTCCTCGGCGTCGGCCGACGTCAGGTGGCGGAAGCCTTCGACGCGACCTTCGACATCGAGCACCGGCCACGCGTCGCGCAGGTCGGCGACGGTGACCAGGGGGTTCTGCAGATCGGCTTCGGTGTCCACACGGCCGCGCTTTCGGGCGCGGCCGCACTAGAACCTTCCGAACTCAGATCCGCCAGACCTGTGAGTCGGATGGCAGGTCGACGTAGCTGAATCCGCGCCGCCGGAGCTCGATCTCGAACGGACGCCGCTCGCTGTCCTCGCCGTGGACGAGGAAGACGTGCGGATCGACGCGGGCGAGCGGCGTGAGCGCCTCGAGCAGCTCCTCGCGGTCGGCGTGGGCCGAGAACCCCAGCATGGGCGTGATGCGCGCGCGCACGTCGTTCATGCGGCCCAGGATCCGGACCGGGCTCCGGCCCTCGAGCAGGCGCCGGCCGAGGGTGTGCGAGGCCTGGAAGCCCACGATCAGGATCTCGGTGTCGGGGCTCCCCACGTGCCAGGCCAGGTGGTGCACGATGCGGCCGGTCTCGCACATGCCCGAGGCCGCGATCACGATGCACGGCCGCGGGTCGCGGTTGAGCGCCTTGCTGTCCTCGACCGACTCGGTGAAGCGCAGCCGCTCGCGGAACCGCTCGTCGCCCTGGTAGCGCAGGAACTCGGCCTGCGCCTCGGCGTCGAAGAGCTCCGGGTGGTCGACGACGACGCGCGTCGCGGCGGTCGCCAGCGGGCTGTCGACGACGACGTCGACCGGCGGCACGCGCCCGTCGTGCACGAGCTTGGCCAGCTCGTACAGCACGTTCTGCGTCCGCCCGACCGCGAAGGCCGGGATCAGGAGCCGCCCGCGGCCGCGCTGAACGAGGCGCAGCACGGCCTGGGCCAGCAGGTCCTCGCCCTCCGTCTGCGACGGGTGCGAGCGGTTGCCGTAGGTCGACTCCGAGATGAGCACGTCGCACGGCACGAGCGGCTCCGGATCGCGCAGGATCGGCTGGTGCTTGCGGCCGTAGTCGCCCGTGAAGACCACGCGCACGAGCCGCCCGTCCTCGCTCACCTCGGCCTCGACCCAGGCCGAGCCCAGGATGTGCCCCGCGTCGTGGAAGCGCGCGCGCAGGCCGGGCAGGACGTCGAACCACGCCCCGTAGGCGTGATCGCGGAAGAGCGGCAGCGTCGCATCGACATCCTCACGCACGTAGAGCGGCTTGACCTCGTCGCGCGGCAGGAGCTCCTCCTGGAACGCGGAGCTTTCGCGCTGCGCGGGATCGGGCCGACGCGGTCCCCGGCCGCCACCGCCCGCCAGCGCTCGGCGGCGGTTCAGGTAGGCGGCGTCCTGCTCGAGGATGTGCGCGCAGTCGTAGAGCAGCACGCGGCACAGATCGCGCGTCGCCGGCGTGGCGTGGATGGGGCCGTAGAAGCCGTGCTTCACGAGCATGGGCAGCTTGCCCGAGTGGTCGACGTGCGCGTGCGACTGCAGCACGACGTCGACCTGCCGCGGATCGAACGCGAAGCGCGCGTTGCGCTCGTGCGACTCCTCGCGCCGCCCCTGGTAGAGCCCGCAGTCGAAGAGCACGGTGCGACCCGCGAACGAGAGCATGTGGCACGTGCCGGTCGTGCCGCCCGTGGCTCCGAAGAAGCGCAGTTGCATGCGGAGTCGGATCTCTTCCGGGGCCGGCGGAGCGTCCCGGATGGGACGCCCACGGGGTGCAGTGTGCCCTGCCCGTCCCGGACGTGCTCACGAGAATCGGGCGAGGTCGATCCCTGCTGTCACTTCCGCGCGGAGTCTTTCTTCGCGCGCTCGGCGCCTGACGAGGCCGTGTCCTTCAACCCGCGCAGCGTGGACGTGGCCTTCTTGAACACGTCCTTCCCGAACGCCGCCAAGAGCGCCTTCTCCTGGTCCTCGGGTGCCATCGTCCAGCCCTGGACGCGCTGCCACGTCGTCGGCCCGGTCGACACGCGGTCCTTCTCGTCGCGCACGCGGCGCAGCTCGTCGAGCAGGCTCGACAACGCGCGCTCCTTCGACTTCTGCGCTTCGACCAGGTAGTGCACGAAGCCCCAGGACAACGGCGCGGCCTCCGGGTCCCACACGCCGCGCTTCCAGCCCGCCAGCTCCTCGATCGCGAGCGGCTTCGTGACGCGGTCCTTGAATGCGATGCGCAGGTCGCTGGGCCAGCTCGTGTGCTCGGTCGCCCACACGAAGCCGTCGCGGTAGGGGAAGCAGTAGACGGAGCCGTCGTGGGCCATCTCGGCCTCCCAGGCCAGGCCCTGCACGAGCCAGTTCGGCTGCTGGCCGAAGCGCCGCAGGGTCAGGAGCTGGACGACGCGGTTCAACACCTCGTGGTCGCCGTTCCACTCCTCCTGCCCGGACGCGTTCTCGACGTACGCGCCGAGCAGCGGGTCCTCGAGCGTCAAGCCGGTCTGCTTGCGCGCCTCCTCGACCCAGTCCTTCAGGTAGGGGACCGAGGCGTCGAGATGGTCGAGCAGCTTCCCGAAATCCTCCTCGTCGTGCGTCACGATCAGTACGGCCGTCTGCGAATCGGGCGAGCCCGACCCCGAGCCCCAGACCTTCGGCGGCGTCGGCGCCTTGCCGGCGCTGGCTCCGCTCCCTGTCGACTTCGGCGGCGCCGTCGGCGGCGGACCCTCGGGATCCTCGGGCAGCGGTGCGGGCGGTGGAGTCGCCGGCTTCTCGGGCGCCTTTGGATTCGGCTGCGTCGCCGCAGCCGGCGCGACGCCCGCGCGCGACCCGGGCGGCAGGAGCGCGTCGAACCACGACTCGGCCTGGCCGACGAGGCGCAGCTTCTCGCGCGCACTCCCGCCCTTGGCCGGGGTGAGCAGCAGGACGCGGCCTTGCGCGTCGAGGTCCATGCGGTACTTGACCTTGCCGGCCCAGCCGGTCCAGAGCGCGATCGCGTCGAACGCGGGCTGCGGCAGACCGACCGGCAGCTCGGCCGTGGAGTACTCCTTGTCCTTCCAGCTCACGGGCACGCCGCCCGCGCCAGCGGGGATTGCGGTGGGGAGCGCCACAGCGGTGACCGCCAGGACGGCCAGGACCAGCCCGGTACGAAGCGTTGCGAGCATCATGTCGTCTCGGTTCCTGTGCCTGCCTGGCCCATCACGGCGACGTTCCCATCGTTCGAAGGCATCGCAGGCATTGCGGCGATCGTAGCCTGCTCGTCCATCGGGTTGCGCCCGAATCCGGCGCGGTCGCGCGCGCTGCCTCCCGGGACGACGCCCGACGGTCCGCGACCCCAGGGATTCGGCATTTTCCCCATCGATCAACGCCGCTCCGACAGCCAGCGCACGAGGCGCTCCTGCAACTCGGCCGGCGTCATCTGCACCGTCTCCTTCGTGATCGTCGCGGGCGTTTCCTCGGCCTTGGCGCAGCGCGTCACGAAGTCGAGCGCGACCGTCGGCTGGCCCTCGAGCAGGTAGGCCACGAGCGCGTACCCGGTCAGGGCGCCGGCCACGTCGAGCCGGTCGAGGTCGCGCAGCATCAGCTCCTCGAGCGGAGTCGCCGTGCCGGTCGAAAGCAGCGTGAACGCCTCCTGGATCCAGTTCGACTCCGGCGTCATCAGCTTGCCGCGCAGGTTGGCCGCGGCCGGGTCGGCGTTCTCCGACACGAACCACGTCAAGCGCGTCCCGACCAGCTCGCGCGTCAGGTACTGGCCGATGCCCTCCCAGGCCCAGGCCGTCTTGTCGGTGATGCCCAGCGTCAGGGCCAGCATGTTGGCGATCGTGTGGCGCACGGCCGCGTCGCGGCGGCGCAGCGGGTCCTTGCCGAACAGCGCCACGTTGCTGGAGCGCGGGATCCCGGTGCCCTCGAGGCCCGTCAGGCGCTCGATCTCGTCGTCCTTTATGCCCGGGAGGTTCTTGAGGAAGACCTCCTTCTCGCCGTCGCCGGCCACGACGTAGAGCGTGTACGCACCCGGGTAGCGGACTGGCGTGCCCAGCGCAAAGAGGAGCAGCTCGCCGGCGCCCTCGCAGCTCTTGGCCAGGGCCAGCGCCTCGTCCTCCGGACCGGTCGAGAGCACGCGCACGTTCTCGCCCTGGACCACCGACTTCCAGGGGACGCCGAGCGCCTTCTCCTGGTCCGACGCGACGTCCGGCTGGACCGGTGCGCCGAACTCGACGAGCTTCTTGACCAGGGCGCGCAGCTCGGCGCGGCGCGTCTTCGCGGTGGCCGTTTCGGGGAGGACCCAGGTGTCGCCCAGCTTCACGTTGCCGAGCAGCTCGTGCAGTCCGGCGTGGTCGGGCGCGATCGTGCGGATCTCGGCCAGCAGGCCTTCGCGCTCCGGCGCCGAGCGCTCGGGCGCCTTCGCCAGGGCCAGCAGCGTGTCGCCGTAGGGCGCGAACGCCTCGGATTCGCGCTTGGGCAGCTCCTCGAGGAACTTCTTCCCGATGTTCTTCAGGTCGCGCGGCGGCGGCTCCTTCCACGAGCCGTCGACGTTGCGCGCGTAGCGCAGCCCCTTGCGCGCGGTGGCGTCGTCCGGTGCGATCTCGAGCACCTTGCGCCAGATCCGATCGCGCTCGATGAAGAGCTCCTTGTCGTTGCACCACGTCGCCAGGCGGTTCAACCGGTCCGCGAGCGCGGCGCGGGCCGCCAGCCGCTCGGCCTCGACGCCGCCCTGGGTGCGCGCCACGTTGACCACGTCGCGCCCCTTTCCCGCAACCGATCCTGTACCCGCAACCGGACGACCCGCCTCGGCGGGCAGGGAAACGAGCGCGAGGCTCGTGACGATCGCGGCGAGGCGGCGCACGGGGGGACTCCGTCGGGGGCTGGCTTCGGAACGTTCTCGTTCCTCGGCGGGACTGGGCAGGGACTGGAGGCCGTCGTGGGCGCCTGGAGAGAGGGCGAACGCGACCACACCTCTAACGAACGACAACAACGTCACCGCTCCCGGTTTCTTCGTAAGAGGTGGTGAAAACTGCGCAGTCTACCCTCGAAAGTACGGGTGGAATGCTCCGCGGACACGACCTTGACCGGCCGTTGACGATGGCCACCGACCAGCCCCTCCCGCCGACTCGGCGGATTCCCCGTGCGCGGACCTCCGACTCCGGCAGTGTGCGCGAGCTCCCGGGCGTTGGACCGGCGCGGGCCGCGGCTCTGGCGCGTCTGGGCGTCCACGAACCGCGCGACCTGCTGCGCGTGCTGCCCTTGCGGGTCGAGGTCGCGGAATCGGTGATCACCGTGGCGGCCGCGATCCAGGCGCGCGCGGGTGTCGTGCGCGTGGCCGGGGAGATCGAGCGCACGAGCCTCGCGCGCTTCGGCCGGCGCTCGATCTTCCGCCTGCGGCTCGCGGATGCGACGGGCGCGATCGAGGCGCGCTTCCACAACCAGCCCTGGTTGCAGCGCCAGCTCGTCGTCGGCGCGCGCGTGGAGCTCTTCGGCAGCTTGAGCGGCTCGCCGCCCGGGCTCGCCGGGCCGCGCATCGGGACGTCCGAGCGACCGCTGGCCGCGGCCGGCACGGCGACGCCGCTCTATCCCGGCGTCGCCGGCCTCTCGCCCGAGTTCGTCGGCAAGCTGTGCCGGCGCGTGGCGCTCGAGCTGGCCGACGCCGAGCCCGAGCCGGTGCCGGCCGAGGAGCTGAGCCGGCTGGACGTGCCCACGCTGCCACGCGCGCTGCGCGATCTCCACGCGCCGGCGGACGCGCGCGCGTTCGAAGCGGCGCGACGGCGGCTGGCGCTCGAGCTGTGCCTGGAGCTGCAGGCGCGCATCGCGCTGCGCCGCGCGCGCGTCGCGCAGGGCGCGGCGCGCATCTGCAGCGCGCCGGCCGAGCGCCGCAGCACGCTGCGCAAGCTCTTCCCTTTCACGTTCACGGCCGCGCAGGAGCGCGTCGCGCGCGAGATCGAGCGCGACCTGGCGCGCGCGCGCCCGATGCGCCGGCTCCTGCAGGGTGACGTCGGCAGCGGGAAGACCGCGATTGGCGCCTGGGCCGCGCTGCTGGCGGCCGGAGCGGGCGGACAGGTCGTCTTCCTCGCGCCGACGGAGCTCCTGGCGGAGCAGCACCACTTCGGGCTGCGCGAGCTGTTCGAGCGCGCCGGCCTGCGCACCGGCTACCTGTCGGGCTCGCTGGGCGCGCGCGCGCGCCGCACGGTGCTCGCCGACCTGGCCTCGGGCGCGCTGCCGGTCGTGTTCGGCACGCACGCCGCGTTCTCGCGCGACGTGCGCTACGCGCGCCTCGCGCTGGCGGTCGTGGACGAGCAGCATCGATTCGGCGTGGCGCAGCGCGGCGAGCTCTTCGACAAGGGCGTCGACGTGCACGTCCTCTTGATGAGCGCGACGCCGATCCCGCGCACGCTGGCGCTGGCCTGGTACGGCGACCTCGACACGAGCGTCCTGGACCAGAAGCCGCCGGGCCGTGGGCCCGTCACGACGCGTTGGGTGCGCGGCGCGCGCGACGAGGTCGAGAGCTTCCTGCGCGACCAGGTCGCCGGCGGCGCGCGCCTGTACTGGGTCGTGCCGCGCATCGGCAGCGGCGACGAGGAGCGCGAGGCTGCGCCCGGCGACGCGGACCGCGCGCGGCGCGAAGAGCCCGTGGAGAAATCGAGCGTACGGTCTCTCGATCCTGTTGGCGCCGCGCGGAACCGCGCGCGGCGCGAAGAGCCCGTGGAGACAACGAGCGTACGGTCTCTCGATCCTGTTGGCGCCGCGCGGAACCGCGCGCGGCGCGAAGAGACCGCCGAAGCGCGCTACGCACGCCTGCTCGAGTCACCGCTCGCGGCGCACGGCATCGAGCTCGTGCACGGGCGCATGCCGCCGGCCGAGCGCGCGGCGCGGCTGGCGCGCTTCCGCACGGGTGTGGTGCGCACGCTCGTCGCGACGACCGTGATCGAGGTCGGCGTCGACGTGCCCGAGGCCACGCTGCTCGTGGTCGAGGGCGCCGAGCGGCTGGGCCTGGCGCAGCTCCACCAACTGCGCGGCCGCGTGGGCCGCGGACCGGATGCTTCCCACTGCCTGCTGTTCGGGGCCGACTCCGCGCGCCGCCGGTTCCAGACGCTGGAGCGCACGACGGACGGCTTCGAGATCGCCGAGGAGGACCTGCGACAGCGCGGGATGGGCGACCTCGGCGGCGTGCGCCAGGCGGGCGCGAACGCGGAGGGTTTCGAGGAGTGGGGGCACGATCTGGCGCTGTTCCACGCCGCGCAGCGCCTGATCTCCGACCACGCCGAGGTTCGCGCGCACTACGCCTCGGCTGCGGAGCGCGCTCTCGTCCCGTAGCAACAAGCGTGGGAGCCCGGCCGACACCGAAGTGTGCGGCCCGACTCCCACGCTCATGTCGTCACCGACCCGAAGTCGGTGGCCGACCTCAATCGCACACGGTGACGGACAGTGCGTTGGACAGGTTGAAGCCGGCGCCACCCGCGGCCGGGTTGCGGTACCAGAACTGGAAGTTCCAGGTCTGCCCGCTCAGCGGCGTTCCGCTGGGCAGGTTGTTCCAGTCGATCAGGCGGCTCGCGTCGCCGAACGAGTCGGTGACCTGCGGGCCCAGGCGGAAGATCGAGCCGCTCACGCAGCGGTACCCGTTGCCGAAGGGCACTTGGATCTGCGAGTTCCCGTAGAAGAACTGCCCACTCGTGTCCGGCGGCGAGTTGTAGGCGTAGAGGTGCAGGTTGTTGAGGATCAGGTTGCCCGTCCCCGACGAGCCCATGACCGTGCCACCGCCGACCGAGTTGGGCGACGTGATGCAGTAGGTCTGCGGTGCCGGGCAGGGCACGATGACCGGCGACACCCAGAACACGCGCGCGTCGTCGATCGTCCAGCCGCCGAGCTGGTTCGTGCCGTTCGAGCGCAATCGGAACTCGACCTGGACCGACGGGTTGTTGGCCGCCAGCGCCGAGATGTCGTACTCCTGCATGCCCCAGGCCGTGTCGAGCCGCGCGACCGCCGGGTTCGAGTAGACGTCGATCCCGTTGACCAGCACGCGCGCCTGGTCGAGCGCGTTGCCCTCGATCGTGAGCCAGCTCTGGAAGCGCAGGCGCACGTTCGTCGCGCCGCTGCAGTTCAGCACCGGCGAGCGCAGGAAGCTGTGCACGTCGGCCGAGTACGCGCCGTCGGCCGTGGTCGTGCCCAGGTCGTTGGCCCAGCAGTAGATGCCGCTCACGGCCGCGGCCGGGTCACGCCACGAGAGCGATCCGGCCACGCCGCCTCGGCCGCGCGGGATCCCGCGCGCCCAGTCGTTCTCGGGGTTGGGCGCATCGCCCACGGCGCCGGCCGTCCAGCCCTGGGCCGACGGAGCCTCGAAGTCCGTGGCGTGGATCACGTTCACGGTGCCGACGTCGAACGCCGAGAGCTGCTCGGGCACGCTCGGCGGCCACGTCGCGGTGCGGCCGATGCTGTCCATCACCTGCACGTGGTACTGCACGAGCGAGGGGTAGGCCTGGCCGGGGATCGTGGCGCTGTACGACATCCCGCCGACGTTGACCAGCGGCGCGTCCTGGAACGGACCGCCGTTCACGCGCCAGCGCACGACCGTCTGCACCAGCGGCGGGTCGAAGTTCGCGCCGAGCGTGGCGTTGACCACGTACGGTCCAGCCACGTTCTCCGTGTCCGGGAGCTGCGTGACGTCGGCGATCACGAACGGCGCGAGCGTGACGCCCGGGAACTGCTGGTCGCGGAAGCCGCCGTAGATGTCGGCGAAGTGCGGCGTGCCGTTGGCCAGGTTCGCGTCGTTGTCGTCCAGCGTCAGCCACTGCGTCTCGATGATCGAGCGCAGCTGCGTCTGGTTGTAGCCGTTCATCCAGCCCAGGAAGACCGAGTCCGCGATCAGGTCGCCCGCGGCGTTGCCGTTCGTGATGTTCAGGCGGTTGCGCACCTTCCAGGCGGCGCCCATCCAGGGCTCGCCGTTGGCGTGCGCCTGGCCGTAGCAACCGGGGTTCGCATCGCCGCAGAACGGCTGGTTGTTGAGGCCCGTGCGGATCGCCTGGCCCGGGCCGAAGAAATCCTGCGCGATGACCGGCGTGTCGTACGTGTACATGGCCCACACGTCGGCGTTGCCCTCGCCCATCCCATCCGAGCCGTTGCCGGTCAAGTAGAGCACGTTCAGCCAGTGCCCCAGCTCGTGCGAGATGACGGTCGAGTAGCAGGTGTTCGGGCAGCCTCCGCCGGGCAGGTAGAAGTTGATCGAAACGCCGTCGAAGTAGGCGTTGCAGGTCTGCGACAGGTTCACGTTCGAGCGGAACCGCATGTCGGCCGTGGCGTCGGTCGGGTTGATCGTGCGGATCCAGTCGCGGACGAGGTTGACGCCGATGAAGGCGTTGGCCTGCGGCGTGATCGTGGCCGAGTCGGTCGGGTTCATCAGCAGCGTCGTGGGCGTGTTCGGCTGGACGGTCTGCGTCAGGCTGAACTCGCCGCCCGTGCTGTTCTGCACGTCGTTGAAATCGCCGTAGTACGTGACCGTGACCGCCAGGGGCGCGTTCACCCCGACGATGTTGAAGTTGCCGTTCGCGTCACTGATGACGGTGCCGGCCGGGCTCGCCACCCGCGCGTACTTCATCACCTGGTCGGTCTCGGGGTTGCCCGGCCCGTCGGGCGCTACCCCGGCCGTCGCGCGCGACAGGACCGTGCCGGTCACGTCGAAGTTGTGGATCGTCGACTCGCGCGACAGGATCGAGCCGTCCGTCGCGTCGACCCAGAAGTGCTCGCCGACCGGGTTCTCGGTGCCCAGGCCGCGCGAGAGCTGGAAGCTCCAGGCCGCGCGCGCGCGGCGCTGGCCGTCGCGCACGACGCGCTGCGCGCCGAGGAGCGGACGGGTCGCATCGGCCGAGCCCGGCCCGTGCCGGTTCAGGAAAGCTTCGCCGGCGGCGGCCATCGCGGACTCCGCGCCGAAGGAGGGCAGCGCGGCCAGCTGGCTCTGCTGGGCGACCGCCGTCGAGTGCACCGAAAGCAGCCGGCCGCTCGCGTCGATCAGCACGTTCACCCGCGCACCGTCGACGTCCAGTCCCGTGATCCGCTGCGCGTAGCGCACGGTCCACTTGTCACCGCTCCCGATCTGGCCGAGCGGCAGGAACGTCACGCGCTCGGGCGCGAGCGTCGTCAGGTCGACGCCGTGCAGCGCGGCGCTCGTCTCGAGCGCGACCGCTGCCAGTGCCTGGGCCTGCTCCTCCGTGCGCGGCTCGGAGCCGAGATGCGCGCCGCCGCCGTAGATCATCTCGGCGAAGCCGGTCTCGGCGTCGACAGCGATCTGCCAGCTCGGGCCGTGCTCGGCGCGCCAGGCGCCGAACGAAGCATCCAGTGTGGTCGGACCGTGCGGCAGGAGAGCCGCCTGCGCGGCCAGCAGCAAGTGGGAGAGGATCGGAAGCAACATCGGTGGTTCCTCGGAAGAGCGCGCTGGTTGGGACAGGGCTGGTGGGCCGCTCGCGAAGTGCTCGCTGGCCTAGGGCTGGATCGTGGACTGTCAGGTGGGCCGCTCGCGAAGTGCTCGCTGGCCTAAGGCTGGATCGTGAACTCGGTGGCGTCGGACAGACCGCTGCCGAAGCCCGTGGCGTCGGACGGATCGCGGTACCAGTACTGGCAGTCGACACGGCGGCCCGGCACGAGCGCCGGATCGACGCCCGAGCGCACGTGGGCGTTGAAGTCGAAGGCGAACGTGCCCGAGCAGTCCACGGGCGGCGGGTTGCCGCCCGAAGTCTGCACCGGAGTGCGGCGGATCGGCGGCGCCACGCACAACGTCCCGCCCTGGAAGGGCGTCGTCGCGCGGCCTCCGCCGTAGATCAGGAGACCCGGCTTCTGGCTGAGCACCTGGCTGCACGTCACGAGGAACGGTGCCGGCGAGGTCGCGCTGGGCGTCCCGCTCGTGGCGGTCGCGGCCGAGCAACCCTGGCTGTTCACCTTGGCGACGCAGTACGAGCCCGGGCCGACGGGCGGGCAGGTCACGTCCTCGATCGCGAGGTCGTCGATCGCGGCCTCCACGTTCGAGGGGTTCAGCAGGTCGGCGGCGACGAAGCGCAGGCGCACCTGGCTCGTCGGTGCGGCGACGTCGGACACGCGGAACTGGTGCGCGAACCAGCCGCCCGATGTCTGCGGGCCGGCCGGGCCGACCACCTCGACCGGATGCCACGTCGCGCCGTCGTCGTTGGTCAGCTCGACCGTGAGGACGTCCTCGTTGTGCGCGCCGGGGCCCAGGTCGTTGCTGTACCAGCGCCAGTACGAGATCACGGGATCCTGCAGCGCCGACAGGTCGTAGCGCGGCGTCGTGAGCGTCGTCGTGCCGCCGTCGACGTCGTTGTAGCCGAGCTGCGAGAGAGACGGAGCCTGGCCCGTGAACCAGCACGACGTGCCGCTCACCGAGTGGTCGTCCTCGGGCTGCGCGTGCGTGCTGTTCGGATCGCCCAGGACCCAGCGCCCGCCGGTCGCGGTGTCCGTCGGCGCGGCGGCCGACCAGCCGGTCGCGTTGTCCATGCGGTCGACCACGATCGTGGTCGCAGAGCCCGCAGCCGTCGCGTAGGCCACGAGCGTCGGCGCGCCTTGCGGCCACGACCACGTGCGGCCGTTCGTCGTGCGCGCCGAGACGTACCAGGCCAGGCTCGTGCCGCAGGCCGCGGGCGGGAACGAGGCCAGGAAACGGCCGTCGGGCTGCAACGCCAGCGGCAGCTCGACCCAGCCGCTGCCGGCGTCGACGTGCAGGCGTGCCGAGCCCGCGGCCAGCAGACCGGGCTGGCCCTGGACGACCTCGAGGGCGATAGCGTCGCCGGCCGGATCGGTCGTGACCGGCGGGCCGGCCGGGAACGCGAACTCGAGCTCGGGTGCGCCGATGCGCCACACGAAGAGGCCCTTCTCGATGTCGCTGCCGATCACCGTCCCGCTCGGGAAGAACGGGTAGTTGTTCCAGAGTCCGTTGAAGGCCGCGCCGTCGTCCTCGGGCCACGTGTCGAACCAGGCGATGCGCACTGGAGCGGCGGGGTTCGCCGCGTCGAAGACCTGCAGGCCGCTCCTGTAGTTCGACTCGTAGATGCGCCCGTCGTGGACGTACAGGTTGTGGTCGATCGAGTTCGCGCCCGAGCTGAACGACGGGTGCTCGACCGGGTTGGTCAGCGACGCCACGTTGATCACACGCGTGCGCACCTGGTTGTCGAGCTCGTCGTTCAAGTAGAACCACTGGCGGTCGGGCGAGACCCAGCCCTGGTGCGAGTAGGACGGGCTCGAGTAGCGGAAGCGGTCCAGGAGCAGGATGTTCGACTTGTTCGTGACGTCGAGGATGTCGAGCGCCGGATCGCCGTAGCCGTTGTTGAATCCGGTGCAGGCGAACACGATCTGCTTCCCGGCGTAAGGGCCGGACGTGTACGTGACCGCCTGGCACTCGTGCACGTAGCGATCGTTCCAGGCCGCGACGTACGTCGGTGCCGCGGGGTTGGCCAGGCTGTAGATGCGCAGCCCCTGGCCCGCTCCGCCGCAGCGGTAGAGGAAGCCCGAGTCGTTGTCGACCGCCACCGTGTGCGTCGGCGGTGCGCCGCCCGTCGTCACGTTGCCGAGGAACGCGACCTGTCCGGCGTCGATCTGCGCCAGGTCGATCACCTGGATGCCCTGGCCGCCTTCGCTGACCGCGTAGCAGATCGACTGATGGACCTTCACGTCGCGCCACAAGCTGCTCGGGCCGGCGACGTAGCCGACGATCGCGGGATCGCCCGGGTCCGTGATCTCGACGAACGCCGTGCCGCCCCAGAGTCCCATGACCGCGTACTCGCGCCCGCTGGGCGACACGTAGCCGGTGCAGGAATTCCCGTTGTCCTGGGCGCCGAAGTCGCGCAGCGGGAGCCAGGCCAGGAGCTGCACGTTCGAGGCCGGGAACTGCAGCGACTCGTTCGAGAGCGGCAGGTTCGTCGACGAGCTGCCGCGCGTGCCGCGAGCGACCTCGAAGCGGGCGCGCCGATCGCGCAGCTTGCCGTCGCCGTCGTGGGCCAGGACCTCGTGGCCGAGCGTCAGGAGGACCAGGGCCGTGGCGCAGCGCGGCAGAATCGTCGATCGCATCGGCGGGGGGCTCGGGGGACGAATGGGAGCGGAAACTCCCACTCATGCTATCCCTGTTTTGCAGAGCGGGATACAGCCGGGAGAGGCTGGAACCAGAGGGGGAACGAGAACCGGGACCGGAACCGGAGCCAGAACCAGAACCCAGAAGTACTAGTGGTCGCGCCGCTGGCGCGGCGCTTCTGGACGCGGCGCTTCGAGTAGCTCCGCCGGCGGATCCTCGCCGTCCAAAGTGCGCAAGAAGGCCTCCAGCTCGCGCATCTCGGCGTCGGTCAGGTGGAGCGGCTTGAGCACCTGTTCGCCGTGGTGTCCGGCCGGCACGGCGCCCTCGAGCGTCGAGTAGTAGCGCAGCACGTCGGCCAGCGTGGCCATCTGGCCCTGGTGCATGTAGGGCCCCGTGCGGGACACGTTGCGCAGCGTCGGTGTGCGCACCTGGCCCCACTGCTCGGCGCTGTGTGTGAGGCTCTCGAGTTCCTGCGCGCGCGCGCCGCGCGGGTCGTCGCTGAACGTCCCGGAGCCCCGGAACGGGTCGGCGCGCAGGAGCTCGATGCCGCGCATCCGCCCGGCGTCGCGCGGCGGACCGCCGGCGCGCGGCGGCACGCCGATCGAGTGGAACTCGCCGTCCGAGAAGAGCGGCCCGGCGTGGCAGGAGCGGCAGTTCGCGCGACCCACGAAGAGGAGCAGCCCGCGCGCCGCCTCGTCCGGGTAGAGCGCCTGCGCGGCCTTGTCGCCGTCGCGCAGCGCGCGCGCAAAACGGTCGAAGGTCGATTCGCCGCTCAGGAGGCGCGTCTCGTAGGCCGCGATCGCCTTGACGGCGTTCACCGCCGTGCGGTCGGCGGCGGCCGGCGCGTCGGAGGGGGCCTCCTCGAACGCGGTCCGGTAGGCCGCGCCGAGCTGCTCGTCGCGCGTGATCAAGCTGGCCAGTCCGGCCCGGCCGATGCCCAGCTCGCGCGCGTCCTCGAGCGGCTGCAGCGCCTGGCTCCACAGCGAATCGGCGCGCCCGTCCCAGAAGAACCAGCGCTGGTGCGCGGCGTTCAGGAGCGTCGGCGTGTGGCGCGTGCTCGATCCGGCCGGCTCGGGCAGGACGAGACCGTCGGTGAACGCCCGCGACGGCACGTGGCAGCTTGCGCACGAGCGCGTCCCGTCCAGCGACAGCCGCTGGTCGAAGAACAAGGTCTGGCCCAGCCGCGCGGCCGCATTCGACGTCGCGAAGCGGTTCGACGGATCGGGCGCGGGCGCTCCGAGCGGGCCGTGGCGCAGGATGCGCTGCACCAACGCAGGCTCGAGGCGATCGATCACGCGCGCGGGAGCGGGAGCGGCGTCGGGCGCTTGCGCGGCCCACGCCAGCAGGATCGCGCCGATCGTCATTCGACGTCCACGCGCAGCTGCGCGCGCTCCGTCCACGGTCCCTGACGCACGTCGAAGAAGAGCTCCCACCAGCCCGGCATGTGCAGGTAGAGGTTCTCGACGCGGAACGTGCCGTCGGGACGGCGCTCGATCCGCGGCACGCGGTTGATGCCGTGCAGGTGCTCGGGCATGTCGGCGTCGAGCGCCAGCGCGACGTCCTTCAGCGTGGCCGTCGGAGCGTCGGCCAGCGCGACCCGCACGTCGAGCGCGAGCGGCGTGCCGCGCACGAAGCCGTCGTCGGGTTGTCGCACGCGCACGACGTAGCGACCGCCGTTCGAAGGGATCACGTGCCACACGCCTTCCGGCTCCGGTTTTGGCGCGACCGGGGGAACCGACGGTGCGGGCGGCTCTGCGGGAACCGACGGTGCCGACGTCTCGGACGGCGCCGAGGTTGCCGGCGGCGCCGAAGCGGCGCTCGGCGTGTCGGTGGATGCACACGCGCTGAGCGCCAGGCAGGCCAGGGGCAGGATCGACGGTGACCTGGGCGTGCGCACGCTGCTCCTACCTGGGCCGCAAAGCCGGTTCGAGGAAGAGGCGCGATCCCCAGGCCGTCCGGAACGTGCCGTCCGGCGCCAGGATCTGGAAGCGGTGGTTGCCCGCGTCGATCGCGACGACGCCGCCGTCCGGCGTGCGCGCCAGGCCCTCGGGGTGGAAGAACTCGAGCCGGCCGAGCCCGGCGCGGCCGGGCGTCCCGATCGTCGACTGCCACACACCCTCGGCGTCGAAGCGAGCCAGCACGTGCTCGTCCTCCGCGCTGGCCCACAGACCTCCCTGGTTCGCGAGCGCCAGGCCGCGCGGTCGCGCGCCGGCGCCACCCTCCGCGCGCGGCAGCGGCCACTCGCCGGCGGGCGTGCCGTCGCGCCGGAAGGCCTGGATCTTGCGCCCGCGCGCGTCGGCGACGAACACGGTCTGCGCGTCGTCCGCGACGGCGATCGCGACCGGGTCGAGCAGGTGGCCGGGGCCCGTGCCGACTTCGCCGAGGCTGCGTGCGAACGCGAAGGCGCGGTCGAGCACGAGCACGCGCCCGTTGGCGCGGTCGGCGACGAGCATCTCGTGCTGGGGCGTCAGCTCGAGCGCCGCCGGCTCGGTCGGCCAGGGCGTCGCGGGCACGCCCGGCAGCGCGGACAAGTCGACTTCGCGCACGAAACGCGCCAGAAACGGCTCGAAACGCAGCGCTGCGCCGGGCGTCCGGCGCACGGAGTACTGCGCGATGCGGTTGGCGAGCGGGTCGGCGACCCACACGCTCTCGCCGTCGGCGTCGAACTCGACGTCGGCCGGCGCGAGGAGCTTGCCCGGGGTCGCACCCGAGCGGCCGAAGCGCGTGATCTCGATCGCCGAGCCCGTGGTCAGGTCGAAGATCGACACGGACGGCAGTGCCGGCTCGACCACGGCGAGCAGGTCGCCGGCGACGTCGCAGCCGCCCTGGTAGTGCGCCGCGCTCGTGCGGTCGACGATCGGCGGATCCGCCGCCAGGTCGTCCTGCGCGACGAAGACCTGCACACGTCCTTCCAGGCCTTCGACGACGAGCGCAACGTCGCCGGCGGGCGAGAGCGCGATGCCGCTCGGGTAGTGCAGCTTCCCGGCGCCCTCGCGCGGCCGCACGGCGTGCAGACCCCACTCGTGGACCGGCTGGCCTTCGACGTCGAACACCTGGACGCGGTGGTTGTCGCGGTCGGCGACGAACACGTGGCCGCCGCGCACGGCGATGCCGCTGGGCGCGTGGAAGAGGCCCGAGTACGGACCGAGGCCGCCCCAGGCGCGGGCGAACGAGCCGTCGGCTTCGAAGCGCACGACGCGCTGGTTCCCGAGGTCGGCCACGAACACGCGGCCCTGCTCGTCGACCGCGACGTCGGCCGGCGCGAGCAGCTCGCCGTCGCCGCGCCCGCGCCGGCCGATCGAGCGCTCGAACTTGCCGTCGGTCCCGAACACCGACACGCGGTGGTTCCCGGCGTCGGTCACGTAGAGCTTCCCGCCGACGAGCGCGATGCCGCGCGGCTCGCGCAGCTCGCCCGGGCCCGCGCCGCGCCGCCCGATCCTGCGCAGGTTCCCGCCCGTCGCGTCGAGGACGATCACGACCTGCTCGACGCCGTCGGAGGCGTAGACCTCGCCCGCCGGACCGATCGCGAGCCCGCGCGGTTCTCGCGGCAGGCCGGGCAAGGCCTCGAGCCCGAAGCCGTCGACCTCCAGCCCCGCCGGATCGAACGCGCGCACGCGTCCGGAGAAGCGCTCGGTGACCCAGATGTTCCCGGCCGCGTCCACCGCAGCCGCGCCCGGCTCGGAGAGGCCGGTGATCTCGCGCTGGAACTGGCCGAACTTCACTTCGCCGGCGCGCGCCGCGGCGCCCAGGAGCAGGGCTGCTGCCAGGCGAGTGAACGTCGCGGATGTACGCACGGATCCGAGCGTAGCAGGCCGGCCGCGTCAGGCCACTGGCCGCTTCAGGCTGGGCACGTGACGCTCGAGCCAGGCGCGCTGCAGGTCGTCGCCGCGCGACTTGTTCACGATCGCGACGATCGCCATCGAGAGCACCGCGCCGATCCCGGCCAGCGTCATGTCCTTGTGCGCGTCCCACTCGTCGCCCTGCGTGCCCAGGAACGCGGCGCCCAGGTCGCCGCCGAACAGGATGACCGTGAACCACTCGACGATCTCGTAGAGCGCGGACCACGACATCGTCAGCTGGACCGGCAGCCAGTAGCTGACGAACCCGCGTGCGCGGACGACGCGCAGGAACAGCTCGCGGACCGGCACGGCCAGCAGCAGGCCGTACAAGAAGTGGATCAGCCGGTCGTAGTGGTTGCGCTCCCAGCCGAAGATCGAGTTGAAGGTCCGCCCGGTCAGCGACTCGAACCACGCGTCGTAGGGGACCTTGGCGTAGGTGTAGTGCGAACCGATCTCGTGCAACACGAGGAAGACGAAGAACAGCCACACCGACGCGGTGGTCAGCGGCAGCCAGCGCCGCGTCCACCACAGGATCCCGATCGTGAGCACCACCAGGACGTTCTCGAGGATCCAGTCCGACCGGCTGATCGGCGCGATGCCGCACACCACGCACAGGGCGAGCAGGATCGCGAGAAGGATGAGGCGCAGGTGCACAGCGGTGTCAGACACCTTGTACCGGGTTCACGCGCCCGCTGCGCCCAAGGAGCCGGCCGGCGCGGACGCGCAGCGGTGTCGGACAACGGGAACCGAGGACAAAGTGTCTGACACCGCTGTCCACCTCACGAGCGGTAGTCGGCGTTGATGCGCACGTAGTCGGCCGAGAAGTCGCAGGTCCAGGCCTCGGCCGAGGCGTCGCCGGCGGCCAGGTCGACGCCCAGGTGCACCTCGTGCTTCTGCAGCAGGTGCAAGTGCGCCTCCTCCTCGTTCTCGGGGTGCGGCTTGCCGCCCGAGAACACGTCGGCCTCGCCGATCCACACGCGCGCGCGGTCGGGGTCGAACGGCACGCCGGCGCGGCCGGCGGCGGCCAGGATGCGGCCCCAGTTCGGGTCGCGGCCGTGCACGGCGGTCTTCGTCAGCGGGCTCGTCGCGATCGTGCGCGCGACGTGCGCGGCGGCGGCTTCGCTGGGCGCGCCGGTCACGGCCACCGTGACGAGGCGCGTCGCGCCCTCGCCGTCGGCGGCGATCACGCGGCACAGCTCGCGCGACACCGTCACGAGCGCGTTCGTGCAGGCGACGGCCTGCGTCGGCGCGGCGGCGGGACCGGTGTGCGTGCTCCACACGAGCACCGTGTCGTTGGGCGACGTGTCGCCGTCGACGGTCAGGCGGTGGAAGCTCAGGTCCGCCATCCGGCGCAGCGTGTCGTGCGCGTCGGCCGGCAGCGGCCCGTCGGTCAGCAGGTAGGCCAGCATCGTGGCCATGTTCGGGTGGATCATCCCGCTGCCCTTCGCGACGCCCGTGACGCGGAAGGACGGGGCGCCCTTCTCCTCGATCGCGATCGTGCGCACCTTCGGCACCAGGTCGGTCGTCATGATCGCCGTCGCGAAGTCGCCCAGCCCGCGCTCGTGCGCGGCGGCGGTCAGCGCCGGCAGCGCGTCGACGATGCGGTCGGCCGGCAAGCGCGCGCCGATGACGCCGGTGCTCATGAACAGGACCTGCTCGGGCGCGCAACCGACGATCTCGGCCAGCGTGCTCTGCACGCGCCGCGCGTCCTCGAGGCCCTCCTGGCCGGTCGAGCAGTTGGCGTTGCCGGAGTTCACGAGCAGCGCGCGCACGAGCCCGCCGCTCTTCGCGAGCGAAGCGCGGCCGACCGTCACGTGCGCGCCGACCAGGCGGTTCGTGGTGAACAACGCCGCGGCCGGACAGGCCTCCGCGGCCAGGATCAGGCCCAGATCGAGCTTGTTCTTGCGGGCGCGGATCCCGGCGTGCACCGCGGCGGCCTTGAAGCCGGCGGGCAGGACGGGCCGCGTGTCGCTGGCGCGCGAGCTGTTCACGGGCGCACGCTCCCGAGCTCGCTGGCCCGCATGTGCTCGCGGTGCTCGGCGAACCGCTCCTTCCACACTTCGACCTCGGCCCGCACCTGTTCGGGCGCTGTGCCGCCGATCACCGCGCGGCGCGCCAGGACGGCGTCGACCGACAACTCCTTCGCCAGGTCGAGGTGCGCCAGCTCCGGCACGAGCTTCGCGAGCACCGGCTTGGGCAAGGCCTCGATCTCGCAGCCCTTCTCGAGCGACGCGCGCACGACGGCGCCGGCGCGCTCGTGCGCCGTGCGGAACGCGACGCCGGCGTGGACCAAGAGGTCGGCCAGGTCGGTCGCGTTCATGCCGCCCTTGGCCGCCGCGGCCCGGCAGCGTTCCGGGACGAAGCGCACGTTGCGCGCGAACAAGAGCGCCATGTCGACCTGGTCGACCATAGCGGCGACGCCCTGGAAGAGCGCCTGCTTGTCCTCCTGCAGGTCGCGGTCGTAGGCCATCGGCAGCCCCTTGAGCGTCGCCAGGAACCCGGTCAGCTCGCCGATCGCGCGTCCGGTCTTGCCGCGCAGGAGCTCGAGCCCGTCGGGGTTCTTCTTCTGCGGCATCAGGCTCGACCCGGTCGCGATCGCGTCCGAGAGCTCGAGGAAACCCGCTTCGTGGCTGGCGAAGAAGATCCAGTCCTCGGCCAGCCGCGAGAGGTGCACGGAGATCAGCGCGCAGTCGAAGAGCGCTTCGGCCAGGTGATCGCGGTCGGAGACGGCATCCAGGCTGTTGCGCGTCGGCACCTCGAAGGCCAGGTCCTCGGCCAGCTCCATGCGGTCGATCGGGAACGCCGTGCCGGCCAGCGCGCCCGAGCCGAGGGGACAGCTGTCCATCCGCTCGCGCGTGTCGAACACGCGGCTGCGGTCGCGGTCGAACATCTCGACGTAGGCCAGCGCGTGGTGTCCGGCCGTGATCGGCTGCGCGCGCTGCATGTGCGTGTAGCCCGGCATCGGCAGGTCGGCCGTCGTGTCGGCCAGCGCGACGAGCGCGGTCTGCAGCTCGAACAAGCGTTCGTCCAGCAAGGTGAGCAGCTCGCGCAGGAAGAGCTTGAGGTCGGTCGCGACCTGGTCGTTGCGCGAGCGGCCCGTGTGCAGTCGCTTGGCCAGATCGCCGACGCGGCGGCCGAGCTCCTGCTCGACCAGCGAGTGCACGTCCTCGGCGTCGGAGTTCTCGAACGCGTCGGGCGATTCGGCCGTCTCCTCGAAGATCCGGGCCAGCGCGTCGGTGATCTTGCGGCCTTCGGCGACGTCGAGGACGCCGGCGCCGACGAGGGCCTTGGCCCAGGCCATGCTGGCGGTGATGTCGGCCGGCAGGAGCGCCAGGTCGTGGTGCAGGCTCTTCTGCCACTCGAAGAACGCCGGATCGATCTTGCCGGCGAAACGTCCACCCCAGAGCTTCGTCACGAGCGCACCTTCTTGGGCGACGAGTGCTTGATGGCAGGCAGCTTGGGCCTGTCCGGCTTGGAGGAGGTCGCTGCACGACGCACGCTGGCCGCGACCATTCCTGGCAGGCCGTAGAGCTTCACGAACCCCTTCGAGTCCGCGTGATCGAACGCGCCGGCGCCGAACGTCGCCAGGCTCTCGCTGTAGAGCGAGTAGGGGCTCTTGGCCGACTGCGCCACGGCCGATCCCTTGTAGAGCTTGACCTGCACCTCGCCCGTCACCGTCTCGGTGGCCTTGGCGAAGAACGCGTCGAGCGCCTCGCGCACTGGCGCGAACCAGCGACCCGTGTAGACGAGATCCGCGTACTCCGGCATCAGCTTCTCGCACTGCCGCAGCGTGTCGCGGTCCATCGATAACGCTCGCAGCGTGCGCAGGCCCTCGATCAGGATCGTGCCACCCGGCGTCTCGTACACGCCGCGCGACTTCATGCCGACCAGGCGGTTCTCGACGATGTCGACGCGGCCCACGCCGTGGCGCCCGCCGATGTCGTTCAGCTTCGCGACGAGGACCTCCGGCTCGAGGCGCTTGCCGTCGACCGAGACGGGCACGCCCTTCTCGTAACCGACCGTCACGACCTGCGGCTTGTCGGGCGCCTTCTCGGGCGACGTCGTCATCACCCACACGTCCTCGGGCGGCGCGTTGGCCGGATCCTCGAGCGCGCCGCCCTCGTGGCTGATGTGCCAGAGGTTCCTGTCGCGCGAGTAGATCTTCGTGCGCGAGGCCGTGATCGGGATCTTGCGCTTCTCGGCGTAGTCGATCGCGTCCTCGCGGCTCTTGATCGACCACGTGCGCCAGGGCGCGATGATCTCCAGGTCGGGCGCGAGCGCCATGTAGGTCAGCTCGAAGCGCACCTGGTCGTTGCCCTTGCCGGTGCAGCCGTGCGCCACGTATTTGGCGCCGATCTCGCGCGCGTACTCGACCTGGGCCTTCGCGAGGATGGGGCGCGCCATGCTCGTGCCGAGCAAGTAGCGGCCCTCGTACACGCTCATCGCGCGCAGGTTCGGCCACACGTACTCGACCAGGAACTCGCGCTTCTGGTCGACGACGCGGCAACTCTTCGCGCCAGTCTTCTTGGCCTTCTCCTCGAGGCCGGCGAGCTCCTCCGCGCCCTGGCCGACGTCACCGCAGACCGCGTGGACCTCGAGCGCGTGGTTCTCCTTGAGCCAGGGGATGATGATCGACGTGTCGAGTCCGCCGGAGTACGCCAGGACGACCTTCTCAGCCATGGGATCGATGCTTCTCGGGGTGTGCAGTGGGGGATCGGTGGCGCGGATCAGGGCATCGCGGGCAGGCCCATGCCCGCCCACTCTTCCCGCGCGGGACCGTAGATGCCAGGGACGCGCAAGCCGGCCTGGCGCATGACGACCGTCATCTGCCCGCGGTGGTGGATCTCGTGGAAGAGGAAGCGCTCGAGCACGTCGTGGCCCGACCAGATGCGGCCGTACATCGGGACCTCGCGC
>JANNQS010000090.1:0-13437 GCA_031400875.1 Planctomycetota bacterium
TCGCGCGCGCGATCCGCGCGCCGCGCCGTGCGAGCTCGTGGTGGCGCGCGTCGTGCAGTCGCTCGAGCGCGCGCGCGTGGGTCGCGACGGCGGCCGCGTCGACGTCGAGCTCGAGGCGCGCGCCGTGCTCCGGCTCCCACCACGCGACGGGGCCGCTCGCGAGCGGCGTGCGCTCCTGGGGCGCGAGCACCTGCAGAACGCGGAACCCGGCTCCGCGCGGCGCGCAGCGCGCCAGCTGCGGCGGCGACGCGCCGGCCAGGTCGCCGATCCACGCGGCGCGCTCGCAGCGCGGGAGCGGCGCCGCCGGCCATTCGATCGCACCCTCGGCGCGCAGCGTTTCGAGCCACGTGCACAGCGCCGGGAACGCGGCCGGGCCCTGCAGCTCGAAACGCGCGCGCTGCGGCAGCGCGAGCACCGTCACGACCGCGCCGCCGCGCGCGGCCAGCAGCGCCAGCGCGGCGGCCACCTCGGCCGACCGCTGCAGCTTGCCGGGCGGACCGACGGCCATCGAGAGGCTCGCGTCGAGCGCGACGACGTCGTGGCCGCCGCGCGCGCGGCGCAACACGCGCACGATCACGCGGTCGCCGCGCGCGGTGGCGTTCCAGTCGATCGTGCGCGGGTCGTCGCCCGGCCGGTACGCGCGGCTGCCGGCCAGGTCGTCGCCGCTCCCCGCGGACCACGCCCTTCCGCTCGACTCGAAGCCCGCGCGCGCGCGCAGAAAACGGGCCAGCGCGCGCGTGACGCGGGCGTGGAATCCGGGCTCGAAGCGCACGGCGGGGAACAGCTCGGGTTCCGCGCGCATCGCCGGGCTCACGGCTGCGGCGCGGGCGGCTCGAGGTCGAGCGGGCGCCCGCCGGCTTCGACCTGGACGCGGCCGTCGGCGAAGGCCACGTCGCCGCGGCGCACGACGAACTCGGGAAAACCCGCCAATTCGAGGCCCTCGAACGCGGACCACTTCGAGCGCGACGGCAGACGCGCGCCTTCGACCCGCCGCGTCGCGTGGGGATCGAACAGCACGACGTCGCCGTCGTAGCCGCGCTCGAGCTTGCCCTTGCGCGGCAGGTGCAGCGACGCCGCGGCGCGGTCCGTGACGACGGCCAGCGCCGTCTCGGCGTCGAGCAGGCCGCGCCGAACGAGCTCCCAGGTCAGCGGCCACAGGAGGTCGACGCTCGGCATGCCGGACGGCGCGTGCGCGTACGGCCGCAGCTTCTCCTCCAGCGGATGCGGCGCGTGATCGGTGCCGATTGCGTCGACGTCCCCCGCCGCGAGGCCCT
Organism: Planctomycetota bacterium; assembly: GCA_031400875.1. GTDB lineage: Bacteria > Planctomycetota > UBA1135 > UBA1135 > JAEUHZ01. The sequence continues at coordinate 1,275 of JANNQS010000090.1, forward strand.
CGAGAATCCCGGCGTTGTCGTCGCGCGTCTTGATCGACGGGTTGATCTTCATCAGGTTCCCGAGTCGATCCGCGTCTTCGTTCGACAGCAGGATGTACTGAGGGCCCGTGCTGCCCGACACGCGCACGCCCGCCCTCCGCGCAGCGCCGATCATCTCGCTCGCGCCGCGCGTGCTGACGTGGAAGACGTGCAGCTCGGCGCCGGTCTCGCGGCACCAGCCGATGCTCTTCCTCACCGACTCGATCTCGGCCTGCGCGCTGCGCACGAGGTGGTGCTCGCGCACCGTCGCCTCGGGGTAGAGCCGCTTGCCCTCGCGCAGGATGTTCTCGTCCTCGCAGTGGCCGACCATCATGCGTCCGGCGCGCGCGGCGGCCGCGAACAGATCGCGCAGGATGCCGTCGTCCGTCTCGCCGCCCAGGCCGGTCGAGCCGCCCAGGAACAGCTTGAACGCCGGGGTGAACGGCGCCATCGCCACGAGTTCGGGCACGGATTCCGGCGTCAAGTTCGCCAGGCAGCCGAAATCGACGCGCGAGCGCGCGCGCACGTGCTCGATGCGCGCGCGCAGCGCTTCCAGGGACGTCGAGAGCGGCGGGTTGTTCTGCACCTCGACGACCGTCGTCACGCCGCCGTGCAGCGCGCCAGCCGAGCCGTGCTCCCAGCCCTCCTTGTGCGCCAGCCCCGGATCGCGGAAGTGCACGTGCACGTCGACGAGCCCCGGGATGGCCGTCAAGCCGCGCGCGTCGAGCACGGGCATCTCGCCGCCCGGCAGGTCGGGCCCCACGGCCGCGATCTGGCCGCCTTCGATCGCGATGTCGATGCGCCGCGACGTCGGGCCGGGCGGGTAGCTCTGCGCCCCGCGCACGAGGAGATCGCCGCCGCGCCGATCGCCCGCCACGTCAGAGGCCCGTGCGGCGCACGACGAACAGCGTCATGTCGTCCTCTTTCTTGCCGCCTGCGAAGAGCAGCACGTCGTTCACGAGCGCTTCGACCAGCGCGCTCGCGCCAAGGCCCTTGACGGCGTGCCGCGCCAGCGACTCCTGCATGCGCTCGTCGCCGTAGAGAACGTTCGGATCCTCGATCGAGCGCGCCTCGACCAGACCGTCGGTCAGGAGCACGAGCGCGTCGCCCGGCTCGAGCAGGTGCCGCGGCCCCTCCTCGTAGGGGAAGTCCTCGACGAAGCCGAGCGCCGGCGCATGCCCCGGGATCGCCTCGAGCATCTTCGAGCGCGCGCGCCACAGGAGCGGCGGCGTGTGACCGGCGTTCAGCGTGCGCACGCTGCCGTTGGGCGAGAAGACCGCCACGAACAACGTCAGGAACAGCCCGTCGTCCATGCGCGGCGTCAGGTCTTCGCACACGCTGCGTACGACCTCCGCCGGATCGTCCAGGAACTTGAGGCCCTGGCGCAGCGCCGACTTGGCCTCGGCCATGATCAGCGCCGGCCCGATCCCGTGGCCGCTGACGTCGCCCACGAAGACGGCGTGGTTCCCGCCGCGCATCTTGACGAAGTCGTAGAAGTCGCCGGTCGTGCCCTCGGCCGGCCGGTACCAGCCGTGCACGTCGTAGCCGGGCACGGCGCGCGGCTCCTGGGTCATCAGGTCGCGCTGGATCTGCGCCGCGATCTCGAGGGACTGCTCCAGCCGCACCTTCTCGACCGAGACGATGTGCAGGCGCGCGTTCTGCAGCGCGATGCGGATGTACTGCGAGAGCGCCGCGAACAGCGCCAGGTCCTTCTGCTGGTACTCGCGCGTGGCGGCCTTCGAGTCGACGTAGAGGACGCCGCGCTCGGCCTGGCCACTGGGGTCGTCGCTGGCCACCAGCGGCACGCACATGACCGCGCGCAGCTTGAGGTCGTAGACCGACGCGCCCAGCTCGAGCGCCTCGGAATCGGACGACACCTGCGCGCGGACGGGCTCCAGGTCGGCCAGGACACGCCGCACGATCGTCGTCGAGAACTTGACCGCGCCGTCGACGGGCTTCTTGCCGCGCGCGCGCGCCACGCGGACGAGCAGTTCCTTCTTGCCGTCGTGCAAGATCAAGAGGCCGCGCTCGGCGCCGGTCACCTCGACCGACGTGTCGACGATGTCCACGAGCAGCGGCTCGAGATCGCGCGATTCCGACACCTGGGCAATGCCGCGCAGCAGGATCTCGATCGTGCGCCGGTCGAGACCGTCGTTGCCGGTCAAGAAGGCGGTCGACGCATCCGCGCCAGCAGGAGCCGGCGGAGCGTTCCCGGAAGGCTCGAAGGGCCGCGGCTCGGCCGCCTTGGGCGGTTCCTTCTTGCGACGGAAGAACATAGACTCCCCCATCCTAGTCGCCGGGCGAGTCCCGGAGCCAGCATCGAGAGGCCCCTTCCCCCCGCTTCCGCGGACCCCCCATGCACATCAGCGTCGAGCCCCGAGACGAGTACGCGATCCTTCACCTGCGCGGGGAGTTCGACACGTTCTACGTGACGCTCCTGCAGCAGGAGATCGACGCGCTGGCCAAGGCCGGCATCGTGCGCGTGGTCTTGAACCTGCGCCTCGTGCGCTACATCAACTCGACCGCGCTGGGCGCGCTGGCCAAGATCAGGAAGCAGCTCGAGGGCAAGGGCGGCAAGGTCGTCGTGTCGCGCCCCTCGCCCTTCAGCCGCGACATGATGGTCAAGGTCGGCCTCGACCGCGTGCTGGGCATCTACGACTCCGACGAGGCCGCGTCGGAGGCCGTGACGCAAGGTCTCGCGCCGCAGGCCCGGGTCGCCGGCGCCGAGAGCGAGGACCAGGTCGCGACCGTGCTGTTCTCGCCCGTGGACGCGTCCCGGATCGAGCACTTCCTGCCCGAGAGCGCGTCGCACGCCAAGATGCAGGTCACCAAGGAGAAGACGCCGACGGCCTGGAGCGGCGCGGGGCGCATGTCCTCGATCGACGTGAACGGCCTGCGCTTCACCTGGAACGGCGGCACGTCGGGCTTGTCGCCGTTCGCGATGGGACAGTTCCTGGCGATCGGCACGGACTGGCGGCTCAAGTTCCGCCTGCCGATGCTGGCCAAGGGCTACCGCGAGGTCGTGGTGTCGATCACCGAGGTCGAGGAGCGCCCCGAGGGCATCAAGGTCGGCACGACGTTCAAGACGATCGACCCGGCGACGCGCGACGAGATCAAGAACTACGCGAAGGACCTGGCGTACCTCAAGGACGAGCTGAAGCGCGCGACGGACTGAGCATCGTCAGGGCGCCGCGATGGCCCCGTCGGTCCCGGTCGCCGTCTCTTGCACGGTCTCGCCCCGCGCCGCTGCGATCAACATTTCGAACCGGCGCGCTACGCGCGGCCACGCGTAGCGCTCCTCCGCCGTCTTGCGCACAGCACGCCCCCAGCGCCCGCGCGCTTCGGGTGACATCGCCGCGCGCTGCAGCGCCTCTCGCCACGCATTCTGGTCGCCGGCCGGCACGACGAGCCCGTGCACGTCATCACAGACCGCGAGCTTCAAGCTGGGCCGGTCCGACACGAGCATCGGCAGCCCGCACGCCATCGCGCGCGTGACGTTCAGGCCGCGCACGCTGTCGTCGAGCGCCGGGATCGCGAGCAGCGTGCTGGCGCTCAGGAGCCCGGGCAGCTCTTCCTTGCGCGGCAGCCCGACCCAGACCACGTGCGAGCCGATGCCGAGCCGCTCGATCAAGGCCCGCAAGTGCGCGCGCGCCGGCCCCTCGCCCGCCAGCACGAGCGTCCAGTCCGACCTCTGCCCCACGCTCGCTGCAAACGCGCGCACGAGCACCTCGAGCCCGCGCTCCTCGGCGATGCGCCCCACGTAGAGCAGCACACGGCCGCGGATGTGGTGCCTCGTCACGAGCCCGCTCGTCAGGCCCGGCCGGAAGAGTGTCAAGTCGACGCCGGCCGGCAGGACCTCGACCTTCGCCGCGGGAAAACCGTTGTTCAGAGCGCGCGTGCGCGCCACGGCGTCCAGCGCGACGACCGCGCTCGTGGCCGAGCGGATCGTGCGCCCCCACAGCCTGCGCCCGACCGCCTGCAGGAACCAGGCGCGCCCGCCCGCCTCGCCCGCAGCCGCCTCGACCAGTAGGAGCGGCACGCCCAGCCTGCGCGCCGCGCGCGCGCCGATCCACGCGGCCGGAGACAGCGAGTCGTACGCCACGATCGCATCGGGCTGGTAGCCGGCGACGCCGACGACGTCCTCGGACAGCTTGCCGCCCTCGATCTCGGGATCTCCACCCGAACGCGGCAACGCGCCGGGCGGCGCGCCGAAGCCGCGCACGGTGTGGCCCGCACCGAGCAGCTCGCGCGCCAGCTCGGGCGCGTGGGCGCCCCACTTGCGTCCGAGCGTGAACGGGTGGACGAGGATCGCGATGCGCAGCGGGTGGGACACGGGGGGGCGGGGCAGGATCCGTGGACGAGAGGCCCGAGTCGAGCCCGCGCGCAGGAGAGATCCCGTCTTCCTTTCGAGCCGCATGCGCTCCTTGCCTGAACGCCCCGCGTCGGCTGCGCCGACCTTTCCATGCGACCCGGAAAGAAAGGTGCGGGCCTCAAGCGGCCTCCGAGTCGGCCCGATCGAAGCGCGGCGACGAGATCCACGACATGCCCTCCCAGCGCTCCCTGAGACTCCCCCCGCTCCCCGGAACCCAACGCGCCCCGCGCGGCCTCTTCGTGGGCCGCTGGGGGGCGCTTCTGGAGCGACCCGGAAGTGCCTGTCGATCGTTCGATGACGCGCTGCTGGCCGAGAAGGCCGGCGAGATCCTGTTCCGGGCGACGCAGGCCGGGTGGCGCCTCTACCTGATCGGGAACGAGCCCGACGTCGCGCGCGGCCGCGTCTCGGACGCCGCTTGGGAGGCGTTCCAGCTGGCGCTGCACGCACACCTGACGGGCCTGGGCATCCCCGTCGCGCGCGACTACGCCTGCCTGGATCACCCCCAGCAGGGCAAGGGCAAGCACAAGCGCGAGTCGGTCTTCCGCTTCCCGAACACCGGGGCGCTGTACCACGCGGTCCAGGAAGACGGGATCGAGCTGCCGATGAGCTGGATGGTGTCGGACGACGTGCTCGAGCTGGCCTCGGCCTCGCGCGCCGGGCTGCACACGGTGGCGTTGGCGCCGGGACAGCGTTTGTCGCAGGGCCCGATCGAGGTCGAGTGCGAGCGGCGCGCGACGAGCTTCTCCGCGGCGATCGCGACGATCCTCGCGGGGGACGCGTTGCGGCGCAGCTGAGCTTCATCGCGGCTCGGCGGCCACGAAGCGCGCGGGCCTCGGGATCGAGTCGCACGTCACGTCGGGGCACGGCGCGGAGCGCGAGAGATGCACTCGCTGGCGAGCTTTTTCCGCCGAACCTGGAACTGGGACCGCGAGCGCGGACGACCAAGAGGGCAGCCTCGAACGTCCTCCCTGTCGCACAGGTGTTCCCATGGTCACGTGCCCCGTTCGCCCGTTCGTTCCGTCGCGCAGCCGGACCCTGCTCGTTCATGGCCTTCGCCCGCTCCGCTCGCTCGCGTGCATCGGCCTGTGCGCCGCCGTCTCCGTGTCCGCGCGAGCGGCGAGTTCGCATGAACCGCAGCTGACCACCCAGATCGTCGACGGGCGCGATCTCGACCGCCCGTCGATGCTGGCCACGCACGCCAGCCGCAGTGGCATCGTCCAATTGTGGGACGGGCGATCCCTGGGCGTCGCTTCGCAGGAATTCACCGACCACCCTGATGCCAGCACGGCGGCGTTCGACGACGTGCACGTCCCGGAGGCGACGAGCTTCAAGCACCTGCGCGCGTTCGGCGTCGAGCGCGGCGACGCGTCGCAGAACGAGTCCGTGCACGTGCGGATCCAGGAGCGGGCGTCTTGGACGAAACCGGGCCGCATCCTTGTCGACGCTACCGGACGCCAGGAGGGCGCCGAGCTCGTCTTCGACTTCGACCCGCCCTTGCGGCTCGAGGCGGGCACGTACTGGATCACCGCCTGGGTGCGCCGGCCCTACCAGACGGGCGGGCAATGGTTCTGGGCCGGGACGCTCGACGCGGGTGGCGCCGGGGTCGTCGTGCACACACCCGGCGCCGGAATGGGCCTGGGTTCGAGGCCGTTCACCCTGAAGGACGCCGGCTTGGCGGATGGCGGGACCTCGTTCGAATTCGGCACCGACACCGGGCCCGAGCACCAGCCCTGCGACACGATCCTCGAGTGGATGCACCTGCAGGAGGACATCGAGGGCCGGGCGGGTTGGGCCAATCAATCCAGCCCTTACCGGCGACTTCTCAACGATCCCCTGCCCATGTGGATCGATGCCGTGGACTTGCACGGGATGAAGCACCGGTGCACGACGTGCGACGACACTCAGGTGACGAGCGCGCTCGTCGCGCAGGTGAAGTACCAGTGGTGGGTCGTACAGGGCGGTGGCCACTTCGTCGAGTTCGTTGACGGTCCTGCCATCACGCCGTACGAGAAGCAGGCCGCGCTGTACGTGCCCGACACGTTCGCGCTCAACGAGGAACGCACCGTCGAGATCGCGGCGTACGCGCACCATGACGACCTATTCAAGGGGCCGTCGCACCAGTCCGCCGAGGTCCGGTTCGTCCTGAAGATCAAGCGCGAGGAGACCGTGCAGTCGAAGACGATCGGTGAGGTCACGGTCGAGATCGTGAAGCCGGAATTCGTCTACACGGTCGCCTCCGTCACGCCGATGCCGGTCGTCACGGGGACGATCCCGATGCCGGTCCTCGGAGACTGCGTGCCCGTTTCGATCTGGCAGTCGGGGTCGCCGATCTTCGCGGTCTCGCCGACGCCGCCGACGTCGCCCTTGTACCCGATGGATCTGGTCGTCTTGACGATCGAGGCTTCCGACACGGACCATCTCGAGCTGAGTTGCACGCCGGCCCACCCGGACCAATGCGACAAGACGCACCTCCAGAGGGGGCCCGAGGACGCGTTCCTATACGTCTGGTCAGCCAGCGACGGATTCTTCCCGTGCGGCAACCGCGGCAAGAGCGTGGTCTACGAGGGAAGCGAATTGGGCGGACCCGTGAACTTCATGGTCACCGTCTCGAATCTCCCGGGCCGGTACCTGGACCCTTCAGTGACGGAGCAGTTCAGCTTCTCGTTCGACGCCGAATCGCGCTCGTGCACAGCGGCGGCCATTGCGTGGATCCCACAAATTCACCCGACCATCGCGGTGATGCCGGCGGCGACCAAGGCGGTGCCGGCCGCGCCGCCCTACCCTCCCGGAGCGGTCGCCCTTCCTTTCGAAGGAGGAGGACTCTTGGGGTGGGGGTGGCGCTTCTTGGGTGGGCAGTGGGAGAGCTTCAATCGACACATGCCCTGGCTGACGCCGGTCGTAGTGCACCCCTGGGCCCTTGCGTCGTACGGACTGTGGTTGAGTGCGAACCCGACGCCTCCGACGTCGATGATCTCGATGGACGCCTTGCGCACTTTCGCGACATCGAAGCAGTACCGCTCAATCCTCGCATTCGAGTTCGAGGCACGCATCCGACGCGACACGCTGCTCGACATCTTCGAGGAGGACGGAGACCTCGACGTGATCGCCGATGCCGGCTGGACACCCATGGCCGTCGGTCCAGTGGTATCCATTGGCGATATCCTCGAGGGTTTGGGCCTATCGCCCTTCAGCGCAGGTGAGGGATTCATGCCCACGCTGCGCTTCGAAGGCCTGTGCAGCGATGCGATCCAAGCCGACCTGACCATGGCATTCCGTGTCGGGGCCAAGGGCAACCTGATTGGCGTCGGGATGACGAACCGTGATGCCCCCTGGATCGACGGTCATCTGACACAGACGGTCAAGCGCGCCAACCCGGTACCGGACTTCGGGGACCTCGATTTCGGTGCGACGCCCGCGTTCCCGATGTGGAAGTCGTTCCTTGGTGCACTGACGATGAGCCCGGGACCGATCGAGGCGCCCGGCGAGTACCAGGTCGATTTCATCAACCGCGGGGCGAAGTCCGACCCGGCAGGCCTGTGATCCAACGTCCCCTTCCCTGAGGAATCGACATGCTTCGCTCTCCTGCCATCCGATTCGGGCTCGTCGCCTCGTTCGCGGCGGCCGCAAGCCTCGGCGCGTCCGCTCAGTCGGGCACGCCCCTGTGGGTACGCGGCTCGCACGCGGGCGCTGTCACCGACGTGGCGATCTCCGGCGACGCGACCTCGATCGGCTCGTCCAGCATCGACCAGACCGCGAAGATCTGGAGCGCGACTTCGGGGACGCTCGATCGCACACACGCCGACCACGACGGTCAGGTGCTGGCGCTGGCGTACTCCCCCTCGGCGACGATCGTCGCCACCGGCGGGTCCGACGGCTCGGTCGCCGTGCGCAATCGTCTCGACGGCACGCTCGTCGCGGACCTGCCGGCGGGGCGCACCCTGGTTCGCGATTTGAATTTCGGGCTGGGCTCCACGTGGCTCGTCGCCGCCTGCGATGACGCGAAAGGACTCCTGTGGAACACGAGCACCTGGGGTCCCGGGCCCGACCTCGTCGGCCACAGCGGCTCCGTAAACGTGGCCGCCGTCGCGACAGGGGGCGCGCGGGCCGTGACGGGCGGAGACGACGGCACGCTGCGTTTTTGGAACACGGCGACGGGAGCCCAGATTGCGGCTCCAGCCGCGCACGCGTCCGGCGTGTATGCGCTTTCCTGCTCGCCGACACAGCAAAAGTGCGTGTCCGGCGGCCGCGATCGCAGAGTGAAGGTCTGGGACATCGCCGCCGCAGCGGCGATCGGCACGCTGGGGACCATGCCCGGAATGGTCACGGGCTGCGCGATTTCCGCCAGCGGCACCGAGGTCGTCGCAGTCGACCAGATGGGCTGGCTCAACCGCTGGCGGCTGTCTACCGGCGCGCTCCTCGGCTCGCACCTGATCAGCCCGGACGGCCTGCGCTGCGTCGCGTTCACGCGCGACGGAACCCGTGCGCTGGTGGGCACGCTGGGCGGCGCCGTGCTTACGGTGTTGCTCTCCAACGGCACGGTCGAGAGCGATCTCGCGAGCCGCCACGCGTACGTGCGCACGGTCTCGTTCTCCCATGACGGACTGTGGCTGGCTTCGACATCGGGCGACGGAGTCGTGCGGGTGCAGGCTTCCTCGACGGGCGTGTCGCAGATGAACGTCCAGACTCCGCCGTTGACCGCCAACCCTCCGCTTTTCCAGGCCATGCCGACGCTCGTGCCGAATGCGGCGCTCGGCCTGGCGTGGACGCCCAACAACCGCAACATCGCGGTCGCGTGCCTCGACGGCGCGGTGCGAGTCTGGCGCGTCGCCGACGGTGTTCTCGTCAAGACGTTTCTCGGGGCGACGGATGCGACGGCGACGGTCGACGTGTCGCCCGACGGCACACTGGTCGCGGCCGGAGGTTTCGATCAGATCGTGCGGATCTGGCGCTACTCCGACATGGTTCAGATCTTGACCTTCAACCTGCACGCTGCGGCTGTGCGCGGGCTGCAGTTCACGGCCGACAGCACCTCGATCCTATCCAGCGACGACGCCGGAGTCGTTCGCAAGTGGCGGGTCTCGGATGGGTTCAACCAGTGGACCAGGTCCTACCCCGGCGAGACGTTGCGCAGCATGGCCCTGTCCCCCGACGGAGCGGTCGTGGCCATCGGATCGAACCTGGGTCGACTGCGACGCCACGCCGTGTCCTCGGGCAATGCAGCCACGTACCAGGTGCACGACGAGCCCATCACGGCGGTGGGTTGGACACGCGATGGCTCGCGCATCGCGACTGCGTCCATGGACGGGACTGTCAAATGGTGGTGGGCGGCCACGGGAGCTTTCGCGCTGCAGGACACGCTGCTCGGGGCGACGGGAGTGTCCAGCCTGGATCACGCTCTCCTGGGCGATCAGAACCTGGCGTACGGGCGCCTGGATGGCACGACCCTCGTGCTGGCGGCACCGTAGCCGCTCGACGCCGGAGCCCTTCGTCGAGGCCTCGACGCGCGAACGAAGCTGGCCGTGGGGTACACGCCCCACGGCCAGCCGCTTTTCGACCGCGCCCCTGATACCGTCAGGGCGCCCAGTTGATCTCGTACCCGTTCGAGAGGTTGAACGTGTCCGGCGTGCAGAACGCCGGCGCCGCGTTGCGGTACCAGACCTGGTAGAAGCGCGTGGCGAAGGCCGGCACGCCGCCGATCGCGGAGACGGTCGGATCCCCCGGGGCCGGGTAGTTCGACGACCCGCAGGGCGAGGCCGTCTTCGTCGCGATGCGGATCACAGCCCCTGCGACGCAGCGCAGCCCGTCGCCGAACGGCGTTCCGAAGCAGCCGGCCCCGCACGGTTGGATCGGGAGCGTGCCCTGGTAGTACAGGTGCGTCGCGTTGGGCGGCAGGCCGCTCACGGCCAGCTGGACCGAGTCCGCGGCGACGCTCGGGGTCCCGAAGGCCGCGAGCAATCCGCCGCCCGTGCCGAGCGAGTTCTCGCAGCCGTGTCCGGGTGCTCCGAAGTTGGCGCACGGGCACGCGTTGTCGGTCCCGTTGCCGAAGCAGCCGGCGACGCCCGTCGGCATGTGCCGGCGCAGCTGGAAGCCGTTGACGGAGCCGAACCCCACGACCGCGGTCGCTCGCACGGCCAGCGTGCCGTTCGTCACGTTCGCGCGCTGCGCGGCGTACGTGATCGCGTAGACGTGCCCGCCCGGCCACGCGCCGCCGACCACGACGTCCACGTCGGTCGAGCAGTCGATCTCGATGCGCGTGCGCGCGGCCGGGTCGTCGGGCGCCCAGGCGAACGTGTAGACGTCGTACAGGCCGTTGGCGAGGTTCGTGAAGGTCCAGGTCGCGACCGCGCCCGCGGCGCCCACGTCCTGCAGGTCGTCGTACAGGTTCTGGTCGCCGCCGGCGGTGCCCGGGTTGTTGTTGGCGAAATTGCCCGCGCCACCGACGACGGAGATCTGCACGAACGTCGTGAGGCCCATCAGGTTGTGCAGGTTGTGGTTGACGGCCGCGCCGTCGACCGGCTCCCACCAGCCCGGCTGCGCCGCCGGCCCGGGGTACGCCGCCGGCGGCATCGGGAACGCGGTGTTCGCGCCGACGTCGATGTTGAAGCTCTGCGCGGTCGCGCCGGCGGCGACCAGCACGAGGAATGCGAGCGCGCGCAGGCTGAGTGATCCGATGCGATGTTCCATGGTTCGATCTCCAGTGCGAGGACGGTCTGCGGAAGGACTCCATCAGCCCCAATGCCGCCCTCGCTCGCCGGGTGCCGCCGGAGCCGTAGAATCAGGGGAGACATCTGTCCCAGGCTCGGCCATGGACCTCGAACTCGACGAAACCCGGCGTCTGGTGGGCGCGGCGCGCAGCGGCAGCCGCGAGGCCTACGAGCAGCTCTTCCGGATGTACCGCGAGGACCTCGAGCGCCGGGCCCGGGCGCACCTCGGGCCACGCGCGTCCGGCATCGACGCCTCGGACCTCGTGCAGGAGACCCTGACCGACGCCGTGCGCGGCTTCGAGCGCTTCGAGCCGCGCGGCGCGGGCTCGTTCCGCGGCTGGCTGGCGCGGATCCTCGAGAACCGCCTGCTGCAGGTCGTGCGCGCAGAGAAGCGCGAGAAGCGCGACACGGCGCGCGAGGAGCCGCTCGTCCAGAGCGGCGGATCGGCGGCGGCCGGCACGCCGCGCGTGCAGGCTTCGGCCACGTCCCCCTCGCAAGGCGCGGTGCGGCGCGAGGAGCGCGAGCAGATCGAGGGCGCACTGGCGGCGCTCCCGCCCGACCAGGCCGAGGTGATCCGCCTGGTCAAGCTGGAGGAGCTGCGGCTGGACGAGGTCGCGCAGCGCATGGGCCGCAGCGAGAACGCCGTGAAGAAGCTGCTCGCGCGCGCACTGTTGAGACTGCGCGGCGAGCTCGGGTCGGGGTCCGGGACATGAGCGCGCGCGCCCACGACGCCAGCGACACCGCACTGGCCGAGGCGATCGCGAGCTGGCTCGAGCAGGCACGCGGCGGCGCCGCGCCGGACGTCGTGGCCTTCGCGGCCGGACACCCGGCGATCCGGGAGCAGCTCGAGGCCTGCTTGACTCTGCTCGCGCCGGCCGGGGCGTCGACGCGGCCGATCCCCGCGGAATTGGGTGGTTTCCGCCTCGTGCGCGAGATCGGCCGCGGCGGGATGGGCGTCGTCTACGAGGCCGAGCAGGTCGCGCTGGGCCGCCGCGTGGCGCTCAAGATCCTGCCGCGCGAGGCGCTCGGTGACGCCGAGCGCGCCGCGCGCTTCCAGCGCGAGATCGCC
>JANNQS010000091.1:0-1733 GCA_031400875.1 Planctomycetota bacterium
CGCGATCTCGAGATCCGCGGTCGACTTGAGCATGCCCAGGATTCCCTTGCGGAAACCCGCGGTGAACGCGGCCTTGTCCTTCTCCTCGATCGTGCGCAGCTTCGGCGGCGTCAGCGTCTTGGCGCTGATGCAGGCGAGTTGCAGCTTCGTCGTCAACTCCAACGCGGCGGCTTTGTCCTTCTTCTCGATCGCCGCATTCACGGCTTCGAAATTCTTGTCGATGCCGTGCATGACTTCCTCGAGGTCCTCACCCTCCTCGGCGGCGGCCGCTCTTTCCTGGAGGGGAGTAGCCCACGAAACGGCAACGGCCGCGGACGCGAGCAGCGCGGTGAGTACCAGAGGACGCAGCGGAAGTCGAAATGCCATAGGTGGATACTATTGAGGAAGTTCGGGGAAGCAGGGTGGCAGCGCACGTTGCGCAAGGCTCGCCATTGAACGATCCGAGCAGCGATCTGGAAAGGGGCCGTCGCTCAGCCCTTACGTAGATTCAACGCAGCTTGACCTCGCCCAAGGCAGCCAGGGCGAAGGCCATTTCATCGCTGGCCTGTTCGATCAGCTTCGCCGTGGGCTTGCCGGCTCCGTGGCCGGATCGCACGTCGATGCGGATCAGTACCGGATTGTCACTCGCCTGAGCGTGCTGCAATTCCGCCGCGAACTTGAAGCTGTGGGCCGGGACGACGCGGTCGTCGTGGTCGGCGGTCGTCACCATCGTCGCCGGATAGCTCTTGCCCGCGCGCAAACGGTGGTAGGGCGAGTAGGCGTAGAGCGCCTTGAACTCCTCGGCGTTGTCCGATGATCCGTAGTCGCTCGTCCAGGCCCAGCCGATCGTGAACTTGTGGAAGCGCAACATGTCCATGACCCCGACCGCGGGCAGCGCCGCGCCGAACAACTCGGGCCGCTGCGTGATCGCGGCCCCGACCAGCAGGCCACCGTTGCTGCCGCCCTGGATCGCGAGCTTGGGCTTCGACGTGTAGTGAGTGTCGATCAGATATTCCGCCGCGGCGATGAAATCGTCGAACACGTTCTGCTTCTTCAGCTTCGTGCCCGCCGCGTGCCAGCTCTCGCCGTACTCGCCGCCACCGCGCAAGTTGGCGACGGCGTAGATTCCGCCGCGCTCCATCCAGGCGATGCGCGCGGGACTGAAGCTAGGCGTCAGCGAGATGTTGAAGCCGCCGTAGGCGTAGAGCAGCGTCGGGTTCTTGCTGTTCTTCGTGATGCCCTGCTTGTACGTCAGGAACATCGGCACGCGCGTCTTGTCTTTCGACGTGTAGAAAACCTGCTCGGTGACGTACTGGCTGGGATCAAAGAGCAGCTTCGGCGCGCGGAAGACTTCGCTCTTGCCGCTCTCCACGTCGTAGCGGAACACGACCGTCGGCGAGGTGAAACTCGCGAACGAATAGAAGCTCTCGTTCTTGTTGCGCTTGCCGCCGAAACCAGCCGCGGTTCCAAGACCGGGCAATTCGACCTCGCGCGTGAGCTTGCCGTCGAGCCCAAAGACCTTGACCAGCGAGCGCGCGTCCTTCAGGTAGGACGCGATGAAGTGTTCGCCCACGAGCGACACCGACGTAAGCGTTTCCGGCGCTTCCGCGACCAACTCCTTCCAATTCGCGCGCGCGGGATTCGCCGTGTCGATCGCGATGATCCGACCGCGCGGCGCGTCGAGGTTCGTGAAGAACCACAGCGTCGAACCTTCGTTGCCTAGGAACGAGTAGTTCGCGTCGAAGTCGGTCAAC
>JANNQS010000092.1:0-7310 GCA_031400875.1 Planctomycetota bacterium
CTCACGCCAAGAATCACCAGGCCCTGACCCTTCAGCTCCTCATAGATTCCCTGCCAGACCGGCAGGTCGTGGCGGCAGCCTCACCACGAGGCCCAGCTTATAATCACTACCTTCTTGCCGCGGTACTGCGAAAGCGAGTGCTGCACACCGTCGAAATCCGGCAGCGTGAAGTCCGGCGCCTCGCCGCCCGCCAGCCGCGAGCCCGGCTCGGGCCCGACCGAGACCACGCCGTGCGCGTCGTCGAGCACCACGGGCCGGCGCAACTGCGCCGCGAGCGCGGCGACATTCACGCGCGTGCCGTCGACGAAGCGCGCCTTCGCGCTCGGCGGAATCGGCACGCACAACTCGCCGCGACAGAAGCCCTGAGGCTCGAGACGGAAGCCGGTGGCGGCTGCGAGCTGGCTGCTCTCGAGCCAGATCGAGTCCGCTTTGGCGGTATCGAGCTTCGTCTCGTGGCCGTCGAACAAGAGGGTCGGCATCGGGGCTCCTGTGTTCGCGGCAGTGTTGCGCGGGTTGCGAGGTGACATCAAGGCGAATTGGGGTTGGGAAGGATCCGAGCGAGCAGGACAGGTTCGAGCGAGTGCTCGGCCCCTGACCTTTCGGGGCGCGCCGGTCGGGTGATAGGCTCGCGCGCATGCCGATCCCCAGCGCGCTCGACCTCCGGAACGTCGTCTCGGTGTCCCCGGACGTAATGAGTGGCACACCGGTCTTCCCGCGCACCCGGGTCCCCGTGAAGAACCTGCTCGACTATCTCGCCGCAGGCGACTCGCTCGACGAGTTCCTCGAGCAGTTTCCCACGGTCACGCGTCAGCAGGCCGTCGCCCTCATCGAGGTAGCCGAAGAGCTCCTCCTTTCTGCGGCCGATGAAGCTTCTCCTCGATGAATCCTTGCCGAAGGACTTGCGGCGGCATCTCTCGGGCCACCAAGTCAGCACCGTCCCCGAGCGCGGCTGGGCGTCCAAAACCAACGGAGATCTTCTGCTCCTCGCGAGCGCCGAGTTCGACGCGTTCTTGACGGCCGACCAGAATCTTCAATACCAACAGAATCCTTCGAAGTATGAGATCGCCATCGTCGTCCTCGCGGCGCGCTCGAACCGGGTCGAGGACCTCCTGCCGCTGATTCCTCGGCTCCTGAGCCTGCTTCCTGATGCGCGGCCCGGCCGGGTTGTCCGAGTCGCGGTCTAGCAAGAGCTGCGCGTGCCCGGCGTAGCCGTCCAAGTATGCGGACTCGCGGCGCATTCGGGGCCTGAAGGCCGCGGGGCGGTCGGGAGTGGCAACGCCCCGATGCCCTCGTGATGCGAAGCCCGCGTGTGACCCGCAGACGTTCGCTCAACGCTGCTTCGGGGCGTGCTTCTTCGACAACTTTTTCGCGAGAGCCGCGACCCTTTTGGATCTCTCTTCGACTATCTCTTGAAGGGCATGCTCGAGGATCTCATACCCATCGAGTAGATCATCGATGGAGACGCTTCGGCCGTGGCTGCCCGAGTTTCCTGCCCACTTAAGCGCCATTAGGGATCGGCCTATCGCGGGTTGCGTCTTTTCGAAGAGGAGAATTCGTGCGTGAAGCGAGAGCGACTCGACCTTCCCACTGGTCGCCTTGCTCCGACGTTTCACTCCGAGATGATCCAAGAGGCGTTCGAGTGAGGATCGCAGGTGATTTGCGGCCGCTGATGGATCCGCCCACATACACGAGAACGACGCGCGGAGCGCCTCTGTAACGTCGTCCGGGCATCTTGGTGGTATCGAAAAAACGTCCGGCATTGGAATCAGGGCGCTCGGCGTGTAGTAGTCGGAGTAGTCTCCCTCCCCTGTCTCATGGTCGTAGTCCATCTCGACTCCCCCCTTGCCAGAGACGGCGCATTGTTGTCCGCACTTGTTGCATCGCAACCACGCAGTGAAGACGTAGGTGATCCAATCGGGATCCCAGTCTTCATCGGAGTGAGCACCCTTTGACTTCGCGGTCTCGTGCCCGATCAGGCTCTTCGGAACAAGGCCGAGGTGCCCGAGTGAGCAATTCGGGCAGGGGAACGGCGGCGCATAGGTGGACGCGAGCGGCTGTCGCCAGATTGTGCGATTCATAACAACTCCTCTCGAAGGGCCTTCGCACCTGATCTTGCACGCCGAACGACGTACCCTTAGGCGGCGTTCGAGTAGCGCTCGTAAACGTGTTGAAACACTACTCCCGCCTTGGCCTTGAAGACTTCGGGCGTGTACGCGCGCGGCAAGCCGTCGTCGAGCGCCTGCTCGATCGTGTCGCGGATACGAGCGCGTGATTGCGCGGTCTTCTGCCAGTCCACCGTAAAGCTCGCGCGGAGCTTCGCGAGGAGCTGGCGTGCGACCTTCTTCACCTCGTCGCGCTCGGGGGTCGACAGCTCCGGCCCCGGGCGCGTGAGCAAGTCGAACACGACCAACTCCGCTTCCGTCAGGCTCTCGCGCAGATGCCGAGATTCCTCCTCCGTGAGGGAGCGGCTCAGCTCCAGGAGCTGCCGAAAGAGCTGCTCGATCTGGGCGCTGCCCGAGTTGTATGCCTCGATCAGCGTCTCGAACTTCTCCAGGAGATCAACACGAGTCTCGTTCGCGGCGATGAGGCGTTCCAGCTGCGCGAGCACAGCGGCCTTAAGGCGCTCCAGGTCGAGATTCTTCGTCTTCGATGTTGCGAACCGCTTCGACAGCGCATTGAAATCGATGCGTGACAGGTCGATCGGCGGAAGGGCGCGGTGGATATCGACGCCCTCGATCGAAGCGTCGAGCACGACCCCGATGCGGCGCAGCACCTCGCGGAGGTCCGCCTTCTCCGGCGCAGTCTCGGCGTGAACCTTTTCGGAGAGCGCCTTCACGGTAGCCATGCGCACGGCGAACTCCGACGCGCTCCGATGAGGTTTGACCGCCGAGTACAGGCGCTCGGCCAGCCGCGCCTGCCCGAGGAACGCCTTGCGGCGCTCGTCCGGCGCGACGAGTGCGTTCGAGGCCTCGCCCACGAGTGTTAGGCGTTCGAGCGCCGTCGCCGCCGCCTCGATCGCCGCAAGACTTACGCCCACACCCGCGCAGAACGCGTCGAGCGCGCGCAGCGTCCCGCGTAGCTCCTCGACGAGCGCGTCCTTGTCGCGAACCGGCGTCCGCGAACTTCCAGCCGTCCCGTAGATCGCGAGCGCCCGCTCGAGCGACTCGAACACGTTGGCGTAATCGACGATCACACCGCTGTGCTTTCCGGGATACACGCGGTTCGCGCGCGCGATCGTCTGCATCAGGGTGTGGTTGCGCATCGGCTTGTCGAGGTAGACGGTCGAGCAGCTCGGAGCATCGAAACCCGTAAGCCACATCGCGCAAACAAACACGATCGAGAGCGGGTCGTTCGGGTCCTTGAACTTCTCGTCGAGCGCGGGCTGCGACTCGTTTATCCGCCTGCGGTGCGGAACGATGTCGAGCCCGAGGCTTTTCATCTGCTCGATTTCGTTCTGCGCCGCAGACACGATGACAGCCATGTCCGCCGAGGCGAGCCGCCGGCGGCGTTCGTCAAGCGCCGTCCACTCCGCGTTGCTGCGGTCGTACTGCCCGATCTCCTTCTGAACGCGCGCCGCCTCCTCGTCCCACGCGCGCTTCACCTTCTCGTAGGTGCGCAGCGCGGTCGCCTTGTCGATCGAGACGACCATCGCTTTGCCCTGGAAGCCGCGATCGAGGAAGTGGCGGACGATGTCGCGCGCGATCGTGTCGAGGCGGTCGTCGCGTGTGATGAGGTGGTACTGCTGGCCGAGCAGCGTCTGGAGGCGGCTTTCGCTCTCGTCGTCAAGGGCGGCATCCTCGATCACGTTGTAGAGGTCGTCGTTCAGCGATGGATTCGTCAGCCGCAGCTCCGGCGTGCGGTTCTCGTAGAAGAGCGGGACGGTCGCGCCGTCTTCTACAGACTGCTGGAAGTCGTAGATCGAGACGTAGTCGCCGAAGACCTCGCGCGTTCGCTCCTCGCCCGCGATGAGCGGCGTCCCGGTGAACGCCACGAAGAGCGCGTTCGGGAGCGCCGCGCGCATGTTCATCGCGAGCTGGTCGTATTGCGACCGATGCGCCTCGTCCACGATCACGATCACGTCGCGCCGATCGCAGAGAACGTCCTGCGCCTGGAACTTGTGGATCAGCGTGAAGACGTAGCGGTGATTCTCGGAGAGCAGCTGCCGAAGATGCGCTCCGCTCGATGCGTGACACTTCGTGGCGTCGGCGACTGCCCCGCATGCTGCAAAGGTTCCCGCGATCTGATCGTCGAGTTCGACGCGATCTGTTACGACGACGAACGTCCAGTTGCCGGGCACCGAGCGCAGGATCTTCTGCGCGTAGAACACCATCGCGAAGCTCTTCCCGCTGCCCTGCGTCTGCCAGAAGACACCCGCGCGGCCGTGGCCTGCGGCGCGCGCGGCGAGCGTCGCCGCGATCGCGTTGTTCACGCCGAGAAACTGGTGGTTCTGCCCGAGGATCTTCGTGAGCCCGGTCTTGTGCTCGGAGAAGAGCGAGAAGTTCTGCACGAGGTCGAGCAGCCGTTGCTTGTCGCAGGTGCCGCGCAGCAGCACTTCGAGCGAGACGCGGCGCGGCTCATCCTCGCGCTCGATGCGCTTCCACTCGAAGAAGCGGTCCCAGTCCGCGGTGAGCGAGCCGACGCGGCTGTCGGTCCCGTTCGAGGCGATCATTAGGGCGTTGTACGCGAAGAGCTGCGGTACGCCGTTCTGCGGGTGCTTGTAGCTCGTGAGGTTCTCGTCGAAGCCCTGGCGCGCGGGGACGCTCGGCTTCTTCAGCTCGATCACGACCCACGGAAGGCCGTTCACGAAGAGCACGATGTCCGGAATGCACTTGTAGAGCGGCCCCTGGAGCGCCAGCTGACGCACGGCGAGAAAGTCGTTCTGCTCTGGTCGTTCAAAATCAATCGCGCGCAGCGTGACCGGCTCGTCCTTGCCCGTGCGTTCGTCCTTCACCGTCAGCTTCACGCCCTCGGCGAGCAGTCGCTGTACTTCGCGATTCGCCGCGGCGGGCCCCATCGCGACGCGATCGCGCAGCAGCTCGTCGAGCGCGAGATCGATCGCAACATTCGACGCGGCAGGGTTGAGCTTCGTCAGTGCCGCTCGAACACGCGGCGCGATCGAAACCTCGCGCGCCGATTCACGCCCGACCGTCCCGTGGGCACCAAACGTCTCTTCCGCCGCCGACACCACAGACCATCCGATCCCGGAGAGGATCTCCTCCGTCGATTGCTCGACGAGTTCCTTCTCGCTGTAGGCGTGCGGACTCAGGCAGCGTGCTCAAGCGAGAGCTGGCCGGAGAGCAGACGCGGCAGTAGCAGGTCGCGCGTCCGGCGGAGGTTTTGGATTTGATTTGCGTGGGTCGCTGCGGCGGCACGCATGGGGCGCACAACGTCTGCGAAGCGACGTTGGATGCGATTCGGCGGCACGACCAAGTCCACGTTTGCAATGGAAGTGCGGCTCAATTCCGTCTGGCCGGTCGCGCCTACACCCAGACGGTCAAACGTCTCTTGATGACTGAGGAGCGTGCAGCCGAAAAACTCCAAATCCGTTTCGGTGTTCGGGCGAGCAATCGTGACGTGAGAATCGACCGTGCATTCGCCCAAGTCTTGGTAGACCTGAGCAACCCGTCCAAGCGTGCCAACTCCTGTTGAGTTAATGAGCACGTCGCCGAATCGGACCCGCTTATCCGTGGGCACTGGCTTCATTTGTCGGCGCGCTGGTTCGAGATTGAGCCGTTGGTCACGGATGCACTTCTGGTTGATCACCTTTGAGTCGCCGTTGTCGTCGTAGCTCGGGGAGAGTCCGCGATTCAGATACTTCACCAGTTCGCCGAGCTTCTTCGCCTCCCAGCCTTGGGGGATGTCGCCAAGGGGAGAGGCGACGCGCGGGTGCTTTTCGTGGCCGGGGAAGCGGAAGTGGACGAACCACTCGCGGTAGAGGGCGCGGGCCATCGCCTCCAAGAGCCGGACGCGCCGCTGACTGTTCTCCATCAGCTCGTCGTAGGCCGACAGGATGCCCGCTATCCGCCGTTGCACCGGCAGCGGGGGCTGAATGAACTCCTTGCTCGACAGGTTGGTGATTGTGATTTGCGGCTGCGCTGAACCAGTGATGACATCGCCGAAGTCAGTGTTCTTGCAGACGTAGTAGTAGAAGGTCGGGTCAATGTCCGCCTTCGGAACGCAAGCAATGGAGTTGTTGCTGATCCAGACGTTGGGAACGGTGTAATGCACAACACCGCAGTTTGCGCCACGGCACGAGACGAGCGTGGTGCGCTCGCCATACATCTTTCGGTTGGAGTAGCCGATGACTCCGTTCGCACCGTAAACAGGAAACGGGAATTGTTCGCTCTGACTCTCGCCCATGTCATTCGGCTTGAGATACGTTCCTTGCTTGAGCTTGAACAGCTCGCCAATCGGAACTGTGGGCCACGCTTCCATCGTCACGCCTCCAGAATCTCCGCCACGTTGCCGGCGATGGTTTGTTCGAGGTCGCGCGCCTGGGCGTTGAGAGTTTCGAGTTCCTCGTTCAGCGTTTCGAGTTGTTCCTTGAAGTCCTCGTCGCTCACGACTTCGCCGGCGGCCACGCCCACGTAGCGGCCGGGGTTGAGCGACCAGCCCTGCGCTTCGATTTCCTTGAGCGTGGCGGCGCGGCACAGGCCGGGCACGTCTGCGAATTTTGGTTTATTGCCGAAGATTTCTTCGAGCTTGGCGCGGGCTTCGTCGCCGCCGAGGGTGTAGTCGAGGGCTTCGCCGCGATAGAGGCGGACGAGGTTGGCGAGGAAGCCAATCTGCGCGGGCGTCCATTCGCGGTGCGCGCGGTCGATCTGCCGGTAGACGTGCCGTGCGTCGATGAGGAGCACGTTGTCCGCACGCTTCGATTTCGCCTTGCCGCGGTCGAGGAACCACAGCGTGCACGGCAACGTGACCGTGTAGAACATGTTCGGCCCGACCGAGACCATCACGTCCACCGCGCGCGCTTCGATCAGTTGCTTGCGAACCTCCTGCTCCGACGCGCGGGCATCGGACGCGGAGTTGGCCATCACGAAGCCCGCGCGGCCGCTCGCGCTGAGCGCGGCGTAGAAGAGTTGGATCCAGAGGTAGTTCGCGTTGTCGGGCTTGGGCACGCCGAACGGAAAGCGACGCCCTTTGCCCACCGAATCGGCGATGCGATCCTTGTCGACGCTGTTGACGTTGAAGGGTGGATTCGCGAGCACGAAGTCGAACCGGCCGACCATCTCGTGCGGGTCGTCGTAGTAGCTGTTGATCTCGCCACCGTGTTTGATGTCCCCTTCAAGCCCGTGCACCGCGAGGTT
>JANNQS010000093.1:0-2181 GCA_031400875.1 Planctomycetota bacterium
ACCGAATTGACGGATCGACGGTGCTGGTGACTGGCGGGGCCGGGCTCATCGGGTCAACCGTTGTGGATCAGCTTCTCGACGCTGGTGCCGCTGAGGTGCGTGTGCTCGACAACCTGGTTCGAGGCCGAATGCGCAACCTGAGTGCCAGTCATAGTCGCCCTGGCTTTGCGTTCATCCAAGGCGACATTCGCGACCGCGAAACGGTGGGCAGAGCCCCGACTCGATCACGCCGTCGCAGAGCGCGTTCACCGCGCGCGGCAGCCAGCCGAGCCACGCGTTCGCGTAGCGCTCCAGGAAGAGCTTCGGGCCGTGGCAATGCAGGTGGAAGACGCCGCGAGGCCTGAGGATGCGGCGCACCAGCGCGACGTAGGCGGGCCAGTGGAAGATCGGGACGTGGTGGAAGAGGCCCTTGTCGAGGACGAGGTCGAACGCGCCCGGGTTTAGCCGCAATGCCAGGTACTTAGGGCTCGCCCGGAAACAACTTTTACACTTCCCGACGCCCGCCCCGGAGGGGCGAACACTGAAGAAAGTGGAATTGTTGTTTCCGGACAGGCCCTTAGCCCGCCTTTCGGCCATGCGCCTGGCTTCGCTGGCCGTACGCCTTGAGGCGGTACTTCGACATCTTGATCTTCACGACGCGAGGCACGCTGCGCCCCGGACGTTCCGGAACGACCGCCCGCGCGACAGCTCGGAGGAGTTGCTCGTACCTCGCAGGGAGTTGTCGCGTCGGCATGCGGCTCATGTCCTGGACAGCCTCGCGCGTCCGCTCGAGCGCGGCGGTGAAGCTCAGGCGCTCCGCGAGTACGCCGGCCACCGAAGCCGCCTCGCACATGAGCATTCGGACGGCGTTGTAAGCGATCAGGAGGCCGTAGAGCTCCTGCACGACGCGCTCCGGTGTGCGACTGCGGAAGATGACCGGCACGTTGACCGTCGCGCAGGCGCAGAGGTGAGTCTTGATCTCGTCCGTCGCGGTCTCTTCTTCCCATCGGCAGCGATAGAGGCGCGCGAGTTCCTCCGCCCGGATCGCCGGATCGAGGATGCTCGTGAGGAGCACAATCGTGCGATTCTTGGTGCCAGGGATCCGGTACGTGATCCGCCGAAGTCGCCAGGTCCGCGGCATGTCCGGCCGGTCGCGGCGGTAATGGCGCGGCACGCAAATCTCGACTATCTCGTCGCCGTCGGCGATCCGCTCGACGACGCGCGGATCGAGCATCTTCTTCGCGCGTACGACGAAGTCCGAGGCGCGACGCCCGCAAAGGTCCCAGAGGAAGTCGAACGCGACGAAGTTTCGGTCGAGGAGGAGGAGCGAGCCCGGCTCGACGTCGTCGAGGATCTCGCGCGCGAGGTTGATCTCGGCCGTCCGGTACGGCCCGTGACGCTCGGCAGTGACCACGCGCGCGGCGAGATCAAGCAGCAGCACCGTTCGCAACTGCGGGTAGCCGGCACGCCCGCGCCACGCTCCTGGGAGCCCGAAGTGAGCGCGGTTCTCGTCGGTGTCCGCGACCTTCATCGTGCTGCCGTCAAGGACGCTCACGCGCCGGCCGTAAACCAGGACGGGAGAGACGGTCGCAACCCACTCGCGCGCGCTGCGACGGTGGAGAAGCCGGAGCGGCTCCGCGCCAACTCGATCTCGCGCCTTCGTCACGGCCGACGTCGTCGGCGTCTTCTCTCCCGGCCACACTCGAAGCGCCCACCAACCTCCCATCAGCCGCTCGAGGAGGTTCGCATAGGAGACTCGGCGGTAGGTCCCGAGCAGGATCACGAACCAGACCACCAATGCGCTCGGAAGCAGCCGGAAGCGTATCGTGCTCCTGCCGCTCGCGGCGAGAGTCTCCAGGACCCACTCGTTCGGAAGCAGCTTGGTGAGCGCCTCAACCGCGAACTCCTCTTGCCGCTCAAGACTCTCGGCGATCCTGCCGATCCGATCCATACCGTCCCCCTTCTATCTGCTGGTTGGCGCAAGCACCAACCTCTTCGGCAGATAGGAGGGGGTTCCTCATTCTCGGACCCAGCTTATCTCCCTGGCATTGAAGCTAAGCGGCCTTCCGCAGCGCGCTGATCTTGGCGGCGACCTGCTCGATCATGCGCAGCTCGGCCTCGCGCACGGCCTCGAGCTCGAGCTGGAAGATGGGCTCGGTGCGGAGCACGGGGTTGCCGCGCCTCGAGCGCTTGCTGATGGCG
>JANNQS010000094.1:0-76041 GCA_031400875.1 Planctomycetota bacterium
CTGCTCGACCTCTCGCGGCTCACGAGCGAGATGGGCCGCACGATCTACCCCTGCAAGGCCTGCGTGAGCACGGCGATGCCGCTGTGCAACTGGCCCTGCTCCTGCTATCCGAACCCCGCCCTGGGCCAGACGAACGACTGGATGGCCGAGATCTACGAGCGCTGGGTGTCGGCGCACGGCGTCATGATCGTCACGCCGGTCTACTGGTACGGTGCGCCCGGCAACTTGAAGGTCATGATCGACCGCCTGGTGTGCGCGGACGGCGGCAACCCGGACCCGACGTCAACGGGCGGCAAGGATCCGGCGCGGGCCAAGGCGCTCGAGCTGGCGGGCTGGTCCTACCCGCGCCACCTGGCCGGCCGCGCGTTCGCGGTCGTCGTGCACGGCGACGCCGAGGGCGTCGACGGCCTTCGTCGCGGGCTGACCGACTGGCTGCTCAACATGCGGCTCGTGCCGGCGGGGTTGAGCGGCACGCTGGGACGCTACGTCGGTTTCTACGGGCCCTACGCCACGAGTCACCAGGCGCTCGACGCGGACACCGCGTTCCAGGACGAGGTGCGCAACGCCGCGCGCAGCCTCGTCAACCTGGTGCGCGACCTGCGCGGCGGCCGCGTGGTGCTGCCCGACCGCGATCTCGACGAACCGCGCCCCAAGTAGATGAGGCCCGGCTGGAGACGGCGGAACGCGGGCGCGATCTCACTCGGGATCGCCGTGATCGGGCTGATCACGGTGCACGCACTGCGCGCGCACGACATCGGGCCGCCGGTGCTCATGCGCGTGCTGTCGGGTTGCTTCGAGGCCGGCACGGTCGGCGGTCTGGCCGACTGGTTCGCGGTGACCGCGATTTTCCGTCGCATCCCGATCCCCGTGATCGCGCGGCACACGAACCTGCTGGTGAAGCACCGGCAGAAGTTCACGGCCGGCATCGTCGACGTCGTGCAGAACCGCTGGCTCGCGCCGTCGGTCGTGCGCGAGCGGCTGCAGGCGATCTCGGCCTCGCGGCTGCTCATCGCGCACCTGGGCGAGCCGGCGAGCCGCGCGCGCAGCGTCGCCGCCCTGCGCAGCTTCCTGACCCGCGTGAACGACGAGCTGGACAGCCCGACCGTCGTGGGGTTCCTCGACCGGCTGCTCAAGGACCAGCTGCGCGACGTCGACGTCGGCCGGCCGCTGGGCGCGTGGATGCTCGCCGCGCTCGAGCGCGGGGACCACGGTGCGCTGTGGGACGTGATCCTGGGATCGGCCGAGACCAGCCTGCGCCAGGGCGCGCTCAAGAAGATCATCGAGAGCACACTGGAAGCGGCCGTGCGCGACTACGCCGCCACGGACTGGAAGAAGAACCTGGTCGTGAAGGGCGCCACCGCGATCGGCGGCATCGACTACGGGGTCGCGGCCGACAAGGCGATCGAGGCGCTCTCGCGCGCGCTGGCCGAGGCGCGCGGCGTGCCCGACCACCCGCTGCGCCAGCGCGTCGACGGCGTGATCGCGGACTTCGCGCGCGAGCTGCGCGACGGGCGCGGCGACGCGACGCGCATCGTGGCGGACTTCCAGCGGCGCCTGGTCGAGAACGCCGACGCGCACGAGCTGATCCGCGGCATCCTGACGCGGCTGAAGGGCACGCTGGCCGTGCAGCTCGAGCGCGAGGACAGCGACCTCTCCGCCACGCTCGACCACCTGCTGGTCGGGGTCGTGCGCGACCTCGAAGCGCAGGCCGAGACGCGCGCGAAGCTCGACGCCTGGATGCGGCAGGTCGTGGCCGAGCTCGTCGAGCGCCACCACGGCATCATCGGCGAGATGGTCGAGTCGAGCATGACGCGTTTGACCGACGAGGAGCTGACGCAACAGGTCGAGGACAAGGTCGGCGACGACCTGCAGATGATCCGCGTCAACGGGGCCGTGATCGGCGCGGTGGTCGGCGGCGTGCTGGCCGGGGCGAAGATCCTCATCGGGGAGTGATGCAGCGTGAAACCCCGGAATCAATTCCAGTGGTGCCGCGCCTGACGGCGCGGCACTGTGCATACTCCCGCGATGCGCATCCCCTCGCACGCTCGCATCCTGATCGGGGCCGCCATCGGCGCTAGTGCCGGTGTAGCGGCGCACTTCTCGTTCCAGGACGCGCCTGCGCTGGTCGCGGCGGTGAAGTACGTCGCCGACCCGATCGGCCGCATCTTCCTGCGGTCGCTCTTGATGCTCGTCGTGCCGCTCGTCTTCACGGCGCTCGTGCTGGGCGTCACGGGCCTGGGCGACCTGAAGAGCCTGGGCCGCGTCGGCCTGCGCACGCTGGGCTACACGATCGTCGTGTCGGTCATCGCCACGATGATCGGCGTCACCCTCGTCAACACGCTGCAACCGGGCGCGAGCGTGTCCCCCGAGACGCGCAGCGCGATGCTCGACGCCGCGCGCGACCGCGGCACGGCGCTGCCGACGACCACGCCGCCGACCGGCGCCGACTTCGTGGTCAACATCGTGCCCGACAACCCGCTCAGGGCCGCGGCCGAGGGCGACATGCTGGCGGTCATGTTCTTCGCGCTCGTGTTCGGCATCGGACTCTTGCTGACGCGCAGCGAGGCTTCGCGAAAGCTCGAGGACGTGCTCCAGGGCCTGTACGACGTCGCGATGAAGCTGATCCACCTGGTGATCTGGTTCGCGCCGCTGGGCGTGGCGGCGCTGCTCTTCAAGAACACGGCTCTGTTCGGCTACGAGATCCTGATCCAGCTCGCGGCCTACGCCGGCGTCGTCGTGCTGGGCCTCGCGATCCAGCAGTTCGTCGTCTACTCGCTCTCGGTCAAGCTCCTGGGCGGCATGAGCCCGCGCGTCTTCTTCCGCGGCATCCAGGAGGCCATGGTCACGGCGTTCTCGACCTCGTCGAGCAGCGCGACGCTGCCCACCGCGCTCAAGGTCGCGGAGGAGAACCTGCGCCTGCCCTCGAAGGTCAGCCGTTTCGTGCTGACGATCGGCTCGACCGCGAACCAGAACGGCACGGCGCTGTTCGAGGGCGTCACCGTGCTGTTCCTGGCGCAGGTCTACGGGATCGACCTCAGCTTCGGCCAGCAGCTGCAGGTGATCGCGATCTGCATCCTGGGCGGCATCGGCACGGCCGGCGTCCCGAGCGGGTCGATCCCCGTCATCGCGATGATCCTGAAGATGGTCGGCATCCCGATCGAGGGCCTGGCGTTGATCCTGGGCGTCGATCGGTTCTTGGATATGTGCCGGACGGTGATCAATGTCAGCGGCGATCTGGCGGCGGCGGTCGTGGTCTCTCGCGGCGAGGTCCGCGAAGCGGGCTGAGCCACGGGACACGACGACCGGGCTCCGATTCGGGGCCCCACTGGTACTTCTGGGTGCGGAGGTTCTGCGCTTCTGGCGTTCCGCTCAGTGCTTCCGCGCCGCCGTAATCCGCCGGATCTCGGCCGCGATCGCGCGCGCCACGATCTCCTGACCCGCGGCGTTCGGGTGCTCTGAGTCGATCGACAACTCCTTCGGCATGCGCCCGCTGGCCCGGAACGCAGACACGAGATCGAGCGTCTCCAACCCGCTCGCGCGCGCCGCGGCCAGGATCCGCGCGTGCAGCCCGCTCCAGCGGTACGACGCCCAGTCCGGGAACGGTGCGAACGCCGGCAGGGTGGCCACGAGCACCGGCACTCCGCGCTCGGCCCCGAGCGCGTGCATCGCGTCGAACGAACGCGTGACCATCCGCCACCCCAACCCGTCGGGATCGTGGTGGTACAGGTGACCGTCGTTGCCGAAGCGCGCCTTGCCGCGCGCGAACCGCCACCCGTCGATCAGGCGCAGCACCTGCGAGCGCTCCCACAGCTCCGGCTCGTGGAAGAAGCGCTGCAGCGGCTGCAGCGGCGCGGTCTGCGCGTCGTTCAGGAAGTAGCCCACCACGACGAGATCCGGTTCGAAGGCCAGCGCCTTGTGCCGCAGCACGAGCACCTCGTCGGCCGTGTTGTAGCCGCTCACGCCGAAGTTCAGGACCTCGACCGCGCGCGCACCGAGGTGCGCGGGATCCTCGTTCAGCGCGCGCTCGAGCGCCGCGGGCCAGGCTTCGCTGGCCAGGATCCCGTAGCCGAACGTGAGCGAATCGCCCAGCGCCGCGACACGGAACGTGCCCTCCCGTTTTGAGATCGTGACCTCGGGCCCGCGCAACCCGAGCGAGTTCACCTCGATGGGCAGGCCCAGGTACGTCTCGCGCGTGCCCGGGGCGAGCTCGTAGTCGAGGCCCGGGATCGATGACGGCCGGTGGACCAGCGCGCTGCCCGGCGACAGGAACCGCTCCTCGGCCGGCTCCAGGTGCGCGACGGGGAAGAACACGCGCAGGATGATCTCGGCCAGCGCGAACGCCGCGACCGACGCGACGGCCACGACGGCCAGCCGTCGCCCGAACGAACGCCAGGGCGAGCGCGCAGCGGGCGCGGAGCTGCGCTCCATCAACCGCGGCGCGACGCCGGGCGTGCAGGCCGCGCGGCCCGCGCCGAGGTGGTGAGATCGGGATCCAACGTCCCACCCTCGTACCACGTCCAGGGGATGTCGGGGAACGGTCCGACCGGACGCGGAGCATCCCGAGCGAGCGTTGAGCAGCCCGGACCAGCCGCGACAGCTCGGATCGGCCGCAACGGCCTGACGGGCGGGCCGTGAAACACTGCCGATTCAAGTTGGCCGCGACGACCACGCCCGCGCCCGGTCCCGAGCGAAGCTCGCCCCTTCGGACAGATGGCGGCCAACCGAGCTCCAGGCACGGCCGAACTCCCGGCGGAAGGCTGGAACGTGCGCGGGGCGCGCCGCTCGTCGCGACACGCCCCGCTAGAAGACCGATCGACGAACTCGTTCGTGCTCTACGGGTTCCAGATGACCTGCACGCCGTTCGTGATGTTGGAGAACTGCCCGCACGGGCCGGCCGGGTTGCGGTACCAGCACTGGTAGTAGCGCGCGCCGCCGGTCAACGGCACGCCACCGGCGATGTGGATCAGCGTGTCACCCGGCACCGTCGGGTACGTCGCGCTGCCGCCCACGACGGGCCGCGTGGCGATCCTGCGGAACGTTCCGCCGGCGCAGACGAGGCCGTCGTTGAACGGCGTACCGAAGCCGCCGTTCAGCTGGACGTCGCCCTGGAAGAAGAGGCAGAAGTTGCCCGAGCCGGGCATGTTCGTGGCCGTGAACACGAGCTGGTCGTTCGACAGCTGCGTCTGACCTGCGCCGACCAGCCGCCCGCCCAGCCCGCTCGAGTTGCGGCAGCCCTGGCCCGCTCCGGGCACGCTGTTGTTGCCGCACGGGCACTGCACGAACGTGCCGTCGCCGAAGCAGTACGGCGTTCCGCCCACCACTTCGCACTCGTCGGGGATGCCGTTGCCGTTGCCGTCCTGGCTCAGGCCGCCGGCGATGTCGCACGAGTCCAGGCGCTGGTTGAAGTTGCAGTCCGCCGCGCCGGCGGCGAGGTCGCACACGTCGCCCACCTGGTTGCCGTCGCAGTCCAGTTGGTTGGGGTTCGGAAGGTTGCAGTTGTCGCAAGGGTTGCCCACGCCGTCGCCGTCCGCGTCGGCCTGCAGAGCGTTGAAGACGAACGGGCAGTTGTCGTTGCAGTCGGCGATGCCGTCGGTGTCCGTGTCCATGTCCGACACGCCGCAGCCGCAGATGCCGGGCGTGATCTTGTTCGGGTCATCCGGGCAGCCGTCGAGGCAGTTCGCGGTCCCGTCGCTGTCGTTGTCCGTGTCCGGCGTGCCGCAGCCGCACTGACCGGGCGCGATCTTGTTCGGGTCGCTGGGGCAGCCGTCGACGCAGTCCGCCGTCAGGTCGCCGTCCGTGTCCGTGTCCGGGTTGAAGCACCCGCACTGCCCCGGCGCGATCTTGCTCGGGTCCGTCGGGCAGCCGTCGTTGCAGTCCGCCGTCAGGTCGCCGTCCGTGTCCGTGTCGGCGAAGCCGCAGCCGCACTGTCCCGGAGCGATCTTGTTCGGGTCGGTGGGGCAGCCGTCGCTGCAGTTGGGCGTGCCGTCCAGGTCCGTGTCCGTCGGATCGATCGTCAAGAGCCCGACCGTGCTCGTGGCCGAGCCGCACACGTTCGACACGATGACGTCGTAAGAGCCCGCGTCGGGGATCACGACCGGCGAGATCACGAGCGTGGGTCCGTCGGCACCCGTGATCGAGCCGCCGTTCGTGAGGGGCACGTTGTTGCGGCGCCACTGGTAGAAGAGCGGCGCCGTGCCGACCGCCTGCACCGAGAACGAGGCGATGCCACCCGGGCAGACCGACTGGTTCGTGCGCTGCGACTGGATGCCCGGACAGGAGTAGACGTTCAGCGTGCCCGTGGGCAGCGCGCCGTTCGAGCTGAAGGTCCAGTTCGCGGCGTTGCCGATCGCGGCCAGCCAGTCGAGCTTCGTGCCGCCCGGCAGCGCCAGCGTGTTGAAGGCCATCGTGCTCTGGCCCGCGCTTAGCTGGAAGAACGTGACCGCCGTGTGCGCGCCGGCCGAGAGCCCGCTCGGGACCGAGCCCGTCGACGCGCTCGTCGCCGGCTCGTACGAGCCCGTGTCGTCCAGGAGGAACAGGTGCTGCCGCACCGGCGTGTTGAGCGGGTTCGAGCCGGTGTCGTGCTGGAAGGCCGTGATCTGGTCGCCGACCGCGGACAGCGCGAGGTCGGCGAACGTGCCGCTGGCCGCGCCCGGGATCGCCCCCGTGTTGACCCACTGGAACGCGCCGCCGACGTCCGTCGTGCGCAGGATCACGCCGGCCGGGATCGGCGCCAGCACGTCGAAGGCCAGGAGCTGCTCGTCCCCGTCGCCGTCGGTCGGTCCGCCCGTGTTGCGGAAGCCCGAGCCCGTCCAGCCCGAATTCGTGAAGTAGATGCGCGTGCCGGGGGACACGTCGGTCAGGAACGCGACCGCGAAGGCCGGCGAACCGGCACCCGAGTCGCGCCAGCCGATCAGCGCGGCGTCACCGGGCTCGAGGCTGATCTGGGCTTGGGCCGGAAGACCCAGGCTGGCCAGCGCGAGACCGAGGGTCGACAGGCCCGCGAGCGAGGGCACGAACGAGCGGAGTTGTGCGAACATCGAGGAGGACTCGAAGGAGTGGACGAATGGCCGTGCTGGTGGGGGCGGGCCGCACGACAGGAACACGGAACCCGGGCACCGTACTCGCACCCCCCAGATCCCGCAATGGACGTGGCTGCTTGCCCCCAGGGCCGCCGGCGTTGCAAGAACTCCCATTTGCGCGGTCCCCGCCATCCATTGGCTACGGGGCACCACGCCACGCGAGCTTGCGAGCGTGGCCAACAGAATGGGGCGGGCCCGTTCAAGGGGCCCGCGCCAAACGAGCTTGCGAGCGTGGCCCACAGAATCGGCGGGCCCGTTCAAGGGGCCGGCTCCTCTGCTACGTTGGCTGGAATACATGATCGCGCTCTCCGGCATTTCGAAGCACTACGGGCGGCAACTCCTCTTCGTCGAGGCCTCTCTCCAGATCGACCCGGGCGAGAAGATCGGGCTGGTCGGGCCCAACGGCTCGGGCAAGAGCACGCTCTTTCGGATGATCGCCGGCGAGGAGGATCCGGACGACGGTCAGGTCTCGGTGCCCAAGGGCCTGCGCATCGGATACTTTCGCCAGGACGCGGCCGACGTTTCCGGTCGCTCCGTCCTCGACGAGGCGATCGCGGGCAGCGGCCGCGCGGGCGACCTGCACCACGAGCTGTTCGACCTGGAGCACGCGCTGGCCGATCCGGAGCGCGCGCACGAGATGGACGCGATCCTGGCGCGCTTCGGCGAGGTGCAGGAGCAGTACCAGGCGCTGGGCGGGTACGAGCTCGAGGCGAAAGCGCGCACGGTGCTCGACGGCCTGGGCTTCCGCGCCGACCAGGTCGACGGCGACGTCGGCGCGCTCTCGGGCGGCTGGAAGATGCGCGTCGCGATCGCCAAGGTGCTGATCGGCGCGGCCGACGTGCTGCTGCTCGACGAGCCCACGAACCACCTCGACATCGAGTCGATCCTGTGGCTCGAGCACTTCCTGCGCGACACGGAAGCGGCCGTGCTGATGACCTGCCACGACCGCGACTTCATGAACCGCGTCGTGACGCGGCTGGTCGACGTCGACGAGGGCGAGCTGGTCTCCTACACCGGCGACTACGACCACTACGAGCGCGAGCGCGCGGTTCGTGCGGCGCGCGACGAGGCCGCTTTCACGCGCCAGCAAGCGATGCTGCGCAAGGAAGAGCGCTTCATCGAGCGCTTCGAGAAGCACGCCGCCAAGGCCGCGCAGGTCCAGTCGCGCGTCAAGAAGCTGGACAAGATCGAGAAGCTCGAGCCGCCGCGCAAACGCACGATCGTGCCCTTCGAGTTCCGCCCGCCGCCGCGCTCGGGCAACGACGTCGCGATGCTCAAGGGCGTCACGAAACGCTACGGCGACCACGTGATCTACGACGATTTCGACTTCGAGGTCCACCGCGGCGAGCGCTGGTGCGTGATGGGCGTGAACGGCGCCGGCAAGACCACGCTGTTGAAGATGGTGGCCGGCGTGCTGCAGCCCGACGGCGGGGCAGTGCGCCTGGGCGCGAGCTTGAAGCTGGGCTACTTCTCGCAGACCGCGCTGGAGATCCTGGACGCGAAGAAGACGGTCTGGGAGGAGATCGACGGGCGCTTCCCGCAGGCCACGATCGCGACGAAGCGCAACCTGCTGGGCGCGTTCCAGTTCGGGTCCGATGACATCGACAAGCGCGTCCACATGCTGTCGGGCGGCGAGCGCTCGCGGCTCGTGCTGGCGCAGATGCTGTTCGACCCGCCGAACTTCCTGGTGTTGGACGAGCCCACGAACCACTTGGATCTGGCGACGAAGGAGATGCTCGTGAAGACGCTGGCGGGCTTCGGGGGCACGATGCTGTTCGTGTCGCACGACCGCTCGTTCCTGAAGGGGCTGGCGACGCACGTGCTCGATCTGTCGGGGAACGGGGGGAAGGAGCCGCTCGTGTTCAACCACCCATACCAGGACTGGGTCGAGCGGACGGGGCACGAGGCGCCGGGGGTGCACGGCTGAGCGCGGGCGCAGCGTTCGATCGGTGAGAGAGCACGGATCGAGACGGAACGCTGCCGATTCAAGTTTGGACGAAGCGCGCGGCCGGCGGTGGTCATCGATCGCCAGCTTCGTCAGTTCGGTTCGGCCAAGATGCCAGCCATCGCGCCAGTCACGTATCGATCACAGGATCTCGCGCGCGATCGACGCGTGATCTTCGACACGTGTCCGACATCTGGTAACCTCAGCGTCTCCGCACGAAAACAACGAGAAATCGTGCGCCGATCTCGCCTGCCGTTCGTCCATAGAGCAGGAGGAATCGGCGATGACGAAGGGTCCGAAGAAGGAGCAGCAGAGTGAGTTCGCGTTCCCGCAACACGGAGGCGCCCGACGTGGCGCAGGCCGCAAGCCCAGTGGCCCGCTGCCGCGCGTTCCGCACGTAGCACGCGAGGAGATCCGCGCGCGACATCCCGTCCATGTCACGTTGCGCGTCGTAGCGGGACTTCGGAACCTGCGCGAAGGCCGCGCCCATGAAGTGCTGCTGAGAGCACTCGTCGCAGGCGCAGACCGCAATGGCTTCCGAATCGTCGAGTACTCGGCCCAGAGCAACCACCTCCACCTGCTCTGCGAGGCCGACAACCGGGACGCGCTGTCGCGCGGCGTGGGGGGGTTGAAGGTGCGCATCACCAAAGCGCTGAACCGGCTCTGGGAACGGGAGGGCGCCCTCTTCGCCGATCGCTACCACGACCGGGTGCTGCGGAGTCCGCGCGAGGTCCACCACGTGCTCACCTACTTGTTCGAGAACGCCAGCCACCACGGCATCCAGCATTCCGACGGCCTGGACCCGTGCTCGTCGGCGCGTTGGTTCCACGGTGAGAGGCCCTCGCCGCTGCCCAAGGCACAGACGTGGCTCGCGTCGGTCGGCTGGCAACGCTGGGGGCCGATCGAAGTGAGGCCCAAGACGGTCCCGCGCGGGTTCAAGACGATCCGCGCCGCCAGTGGTGGTCCTCTAGCTCCGGCAGGACGAATCGGAACGACTCCCGATTGACGGCCTCGTCCATGCGTGGGCGCCAGATCGTAGCGGTCTCGGTCGTGTAGTCCTCGACGCGTCGCGAGGTCTGTCGGGCGAGGAACTCCTCCATCATGGGACGCTTGGGGTCCTCGCTCGCCAGCTTGGAAAGCGCCTCGCGAGCGGACTCGGCCGTGC
Organism: Planctomycetota bacterium; assembly: GCA_031400875.1. Taxonomy (GTDB): domain Bacteria; phylum Planctomycetota; class UBA1135; order UBA1135; genus JAEUHZ01. The sequence continues at coordinate 10,190 of JANNQS010000094.1, forward strand.
GGCGGCGAGCGTGCTCGTCGAACTTGCTGGTCTCATCCAGTCGACGCAGCAACCACGACGCCTTGTCGAACCACAAGACCATGCGCTCGCCGGACGGGCGACGGGGCGCACCCTCGATTCGGTAGCACGCGTAGCCGTCGAACGCCGCGACATCGAGCACGCGCGCCGTGGCCGCATCGGGCAGGACCGGGTTGCAGGCGAGCTCGGGCATCAGGAGCTTCGTGACGAACGCGGAGAGCCCGCCCGAAACGCCCGTCAGCGCGCCGACCTCCTGCTCGAACACGAGATTGCTCCTGACGGTCGGTTCGAGGTAGCTCCAGGCGTGGACCCCCTCGTCGTCCCGCCACATCGCACCGAGCTGCCACTGCGACTCGGCCCCTACCCCGACGTCCTTGTACTCGAAGAAGAACCGGTGCGGCCGCTCCATGGCGGAGCGGAAGACCTTGCGCGTGGTCCGTCGCTTCCAGAGCCAGGGTCCGTGGACGAACACGGTGCTCTGCTCGCCCGTGTCCTGGTAGGTGCGCGCCGAGGCGTATCGGGCGGCGACGGCCGCCAGGATTTCGGCTGCGGAGGGCGGGTCGGACATGTCGACACTCCAACAGCTCGGGACGTGCGAGACAAATCGCCGGACCAGCCCATGAAAACCGCCCTGATCGCGCTCGCCGCTGGTTTCGCCACCCTGCACGGCTCGTGCGGTCTGGGGTTCGCCTGGGAGGAACCGCTCGTCGGACCCTACGTCCTCGTCGCCTGCGACGTGCGGGAACAGATGGCGATCGGCGAGCGCCAGGAGCACGGCGTGTCGGGCCTCGTGCCCCAGTGTGTCTTCGCCGCGGGCTTCGACGCGACGCACATCATCGCGGCACAGCATCCCCTGAAGACCGGCTCGTACTTCGACGTCGACAAGTCCAAGTCGAACTACTGGCTCGTCCGCGTGCGGGACGGTCACGTCGAGGGTCCCTTGGACGAGCCCGCTTTCCCACGCCAGCGCGCCGCGCAGTCCGTGTCTCCGAGCCTGACATTCACACGCGTCTTCGACGACTTGAAGTGAGCTGAGTCCCCTCCCGAACCCTGCCGATTCAAGATCGCGCGGGGGGCGGTATCGGCTACTCCTGCAACCGCACCTCGCGATTGTCCCGCTTGGCGTAGTGCGCCCGGAACCGCGCCTCGTCCAGCTTCCCCTCCTCCGTGACGAGCACCGCGGCCCGCTGGTCGGGCCGCGCCACGAGTCCCTCCTTCAGCCACTGCGTCAACACGACGTCGCGCACCGGGTTCGTCTGCGGCACGTACTCGAGCGTGGAATCGAGCCTGAAGTCCTTCCAGCGCGAGTCCAGCCGCACGGCCCGGCCCGCGATCCAGCGCACCGCGTCGTACGGATCGATCATGAGCGTCGACAGCACGTACGGCATCCAGCCCGTGCCCGACACGGCCCGCGCCGGTTCCCACGCGTACGCCGCCGCGATCAGGGCGCGCTGCCCCGCATCCCCCTCGAGCGCCCACACGACCGACGCAGCGGTCGTGCGCTGCGTCTCGTCCAGCACGGGCACCGCGTGCCCGTACCAGCTCGCGAGCTTCTCGGCCGTCCACGCCAGCGGCTTGTCAAGGTGGCACAAGCTGCACGCATCCGGCCGCCCGGTCGCGAGTGCGGTCGCAACCCGCGGGCTGCGGATCGTGTGGCTGCGGATCGCCTTGGTCAGGCCCGACGTCGTGAACGGCATGTGGCAGTTCAAGCAGTCCGAGCCGCTCGAGCCCGGCGCGTGGTGCGTGTGCGCCGCGCGCTTCTCCGCATCGGCGTACACCTCGTGACAGCCGAGGCACGCCGCCGACGTGTCGCGGCCCGGCTTCAACTGGTCGCTGGCCCAGCGCGCGAGCTCGCGCGGATCCTGCGTGTCCGGGTGCATCGCGTGACACGACAGGCACGAGAGCTCGCCGCGCTGGAAGCAGGCGCTCTCGGCCAAGCCGCCGTACTCGCGGCCCGACACGCGCACTTCGCCGTCGGACCAGAACGATTGCGCCAGCGAGGCCGTGTTGCGCTCGGCGAACGCGCGCAACGCGGGCGGGTTGTCGGCGACCCGTCCGCGCAAGAGCGGGTGGATCGCCTCGAGATCCTTTCCCGGTCTCCACGCGCTGCCTTCGCGTTCCCACGTCGCGCGCGCTTCCGGCGTCGGGAACGGCCTGAACCCGTGGCATTGGCCGCAGAGCTGGGACGCGCGCACGTGGTCGAGCTCGAGCGGGTCGACCAGCGCCGGCTCTTCCTCGCCGCGCTCGCGCGCCGCGACGTGCGCGGCGCCGGGGCCGTGACAGGCCTCGCAGGCGATGCCCAGGTCCGCGACCTGCACGCGTTCCTCCGCGCCTTGCACGTGCTCTTCGGCGCCCTGCGCGTGAGCGCGCGGCGTGCCGTTCGTCGCGTGGCAGCGGATGCACGACTGGCCCCAGCGACCGGCCTCGGTCACGGTCCAGGGCTGCGGCGGCGTGAGGAACATCGCCTTGCGCGGCGCCCACGTGCGCTCTTCGACGTGCCACACGAGCGGCATCGGGAACATCCCCTCGCCCGCCGCCGGCTCGAGCCAGTAGATCTGATAGTGGTGCGAGCCGGTCGTCTGCACGACGCGCCGCTCGGGTCCCTCGACTTCGCCGGTGAGCCTCACGGCCGTCGCGAACGACGCGTCGCCGCGGCGGTCGAGACGCCAGACGCGGCCTTCGAACGGCGGGGTCGTGCCGATCCACGGCGCGAGGATCGCCGCTGGCGAAGCCACCTGCGTCATCGTGCGGTGGAACGAGGCGTGCCAGCTCGCGTGGTTCTGCGGGTGACAGCCGGCGCAGCTCTGCGAGCCCGCGTAGCCCTCGTCGCGGCGCACGACCGGCACGCCGCCGGAGGGATCGCCCGCGGCCAGGGGGGCGCTCGCGCTGGGAGCCCAGCGCGCCAGCGCGAGCAACGCGACCGCCAGCGCCGCGACCGCCGTGAGCGACAGCCTCGCGCGGACGACCGCCGCGCCGGCCGGTTCGCACGAGAGCTCGTCGAGTGCGCGCGCTGAGGACACGGTTCAGCCTTGCACGCCGGTCACTCGACCGCGATCTGGGCCCAGTAGGCCCACGAGACGGGTCGCGGATGCGGCATGGCGCCCAACGTCCGCAGCACGATCTCCTGTCCGGGATGCGGCAGCGTCAAATCGAACTTCTGCGGACCGCGGTCCCCGGGCACGTTCACCGGGTCGAGCACGCGGTCGAGCAGGACCGCGCGCGTGTCGCCGTCGATGAGCATCACCAGGATCCGCACGGGCGCGTTCTTCTTGATCTTGTAGTTGGCCGGCATGACGCCGTACAGCCCGCTGATCCGCGTCGACCCGGAGTTCAGCGGCATGTGCACACCGGTCCTGGGCGGCGCGAGCAACGCCATGAAGCCCTCGCCCACTTCGCGCACGCGCGCCTTGCCGTCGGGGGACTCGACGTAGCTGGGCGGCGTGCGGAAGGCCGAGATGTTCCAGTCCTCCCGCTGCTGGGCCGTCATCTCGTCGAAGGGCGGGACGCCGTACTGGGCCATCAGGCCGAACAGGTAGAAGAAGCCCGGCGGAGCCGGATAGGTGTCCTTCCCGTAGCGGTTGAAGACCTCGATCGACGAGGTGCCGGCACGGATGTCGCGCTGCATGGCGGCCGCCAAGTCGCGCCGGATCCTGCCGTAGCCCTGCGCGTAGGAATCCTCGACGAAGATCAGGCACGCGGCCATGCCCAGCGCGAGCCCGCCGCGCACGATCGCCGACGTGAACATCCCGCCGTACACGAGCACCGCGAAGTAGGCCGCGCACAGGATCGGCGCAGGCAGCCCGATGTAGCGGATCGCGAAGCCCGCGCTCGGATCACCGCCGCCGCGGCCGTGTCCGATGCCGAGCGCGAGGAACGCGGTCGCGCCCATGACCATGAGGATGCCGCCGGCCCGCACGCGATCAGGCGGAACGGATCGCAGGCGTTGCACGCACAGCCAGGCTCCGATCGCGACGATCGCCAAGACGAGCACGATCGACCAGGGGTACTGGTCGCGCCCGAAGTGGCCGGCCGACAGCGACAGGAAGCGCAGGGCCACGTCCAGGATGCGCAGCGGATCGCGCGTCTTGTTCTCGCCCGGCGAGTAGTTGAAGTCGACGAAGTAGAGCACCACGACGATCACGGTCAGGACCGCGCCGCCGATCAGCACCCAACCGGCCGCGCGCGGCGCCGGGATCTTCTGCTTCAGCGTCATCCAGCCGAGCAGGGCCATCCCCAGGATCAGGGGCGGGACCTGCGTGATGCCCGGACCTCCGCAGAGAGGCAGGAAGACGAGCGCCAGCGAGGCGACCACGGAACTTCCGGTTCCGAGCCCCTTCGGCCTGATGACCGCCAGCACCAGGAACACGCACACGAGCACGGTGGGCAGCGCCAGCGACAGCTGGAAGCCCATCAGCAGGTTCTCGCAGTTCCCCGTGTTCAGCCACAGGAGCGGGAAGAACGCGTCGGTCCAGCTCGTGCGCCCGCGGAAGCGCCGCGCGACGAGGATCATCGCGGCCGACACGAGCCCGTACAGGAGGACCTGGAAGCACATCCCCGAGCGGAAATCGTTCGTCAGGTGCAGCAATCCGACCTGGATCAGGCGCGGCAGCGGGATGCGGTGCTCGTTGTGCAGCGACCACATCTCCTCCCAGTTGCGCTCCATCGTGGGCAGCCAGATGCGCAGCACCTCGAGGTCGTCCCAGAACGGGATGCGCGGGGCGTAGTCGCGGATGTACAGCGTCGCCAGCACGACCATGAGCGCCCAGACGCCCCACACGAGCAGCGGCTCGCGCGCCGCGCGCAGCCACCAGCGCAGGTAGTTGGGCATCCAGGCCCACATGCGGAAGCGGCTCGCGCCGGCGCTGCGGTCGGTCCACGAGCTGGGGATCTCCCCCACCTTCAAGCCCATCTGCTGGGCCTTGACGGTCAGCTCGAGCGCGATCTCGAACCCGCGCTCGCTTTCGATCCCGACCGAGTCGAGGAAGCTGCGCGAGTACGCCCGGAAGTTGTTCGTCGCGTCGTGCGTGCCCAGACCCGCGATCCAGCGCAGCAGGAGGCCGGCGGTGCGCGAGAAGGTGCGCTTCAGGAACGGGCCGCCCGTCTGCGATCCGCCGCGCATGTAGCGCGAGCCGGCCACGACCGCGTAGCCGCCGGCGCGCAGGTGCTCGGCCAGCTCGGGGATCTTCTCGGGCGGATCCGAGAGGTCCGCCATCGTCGTGACGACGACGTCGCCGGTCGCGGCCTTGAAACCGGCGCGCAGCGCGTTCGCGGCGCCCTTGCCCAGGTCGTTCTTGACCAGCTTCAGCGACGCCGGGCGGTCGGCCATCGCCGCGATCGCGGGCAGCGTCGAGTCGGCCTCGAAGTCGTAGCAGACGAGGATCTCGTGTTCGACGCCTGCCAGCGCCGCGGCCAGACGGCGCAGGCACGTCTGGATGTTCTCGGCCTCGTTGTAGACGGGCAGGACGACGCTGATCTTGCGTGCGATCATGCGTGCGTTCGTCCCGCCGCCGGACGGATCGTCGTCACTTCGCCGCGCCCTGCGGCTCGGCCATCTCGGGCGTCTCGGGGATCCACACCACCATGTCCCCCGGCGCACGGTTGTCCCACAGGTAGTAGGGCACGGCCGTCACGGTCGCGACCTTGGTCGTCGCGGCGCCGTCCGCTCCGAACGCAACGCGCTTGCCGCGCGCGCGGATCACGCGCGTCCCGCCCAGGATCGTGCCGACCTGCTCGACCTTGAGCTCGGCCTCGGCCGGCAGGCAGATCGAGCGCGCGCTGCCGCCGTTGTCGACGCCCTCGAAGCAGTAGACGAGCGGCCCGCGCGCCAGCGCGACGCGGCCCTTGTCGGCCGCGACGCGCTCGTCGGCGCGCACGCGCCGGATCGGCGCCAGGAAGTGGATCATGAAGCCGTCGGTCGGCTCGTAGCCGCGCTCGAAGGGCACCCAGCCCGCGCCCTGCTCGTGATCGTGCAGGTCGTGCTCCTGCTCCTTCATGTCGTGCTTGACGATCGCCTCGACGTTCCAGGCCGGCCGGCGCAGCTTGATCGTGAACGTCGCCGGCTTGTCGCACGTGATCGTGGCGTTCGTGCGGCCCGAGTTGGGCAGGTCCGAGTCCATCTTGGCGTGCACCTGCGCGCCGGCCAGCTGCGTGTCGACCTCGGCCGACGCGAGCTGCAGCCAGTAGAGCGAGTTGCCGTTCTGCGCGAACACCATGCCCGGTACTTGGGCCCAGAAGCGCGCCAGGTTCGTCGGGCAACAGGCGGTCTCGAACCACGGCTGCCGGTGCTTGTCGCCGCGCGTCGCCAGGGGCTGGTCGTAGAAGAACTTGTCGCCGGCGATGTTCGTGCCCGCCGCTGCGATGTTGTAGAGGACGCGCTCGACCGCGTCGCCGTACTTCGCCTCCCCGGTCAGGAGCAGCATGCGATGACTCCACAGGGCCAGCGCGATCCCGGCGCACGTCTCGCAGTACGCCGTGTCGTTGGGCAAGTCGAAGGCGCGCGTGATGCCCTCGTTCTTGGCCGAGCTGCCGATGCCGCCGGTCAGGAACGTCTTCGTGTCCCAGGCGTCGGCCCACAGCGCCTGGAGCGGCGCGACCAGCGACGCGTCGCCGGCCTGCATCGCGACTTCGGCCGCACCCGTGTAGAGGTACCCGGCCCGCACCGCGTGCCCGACGACCTCCGTCTGCTCGCGGATCGGCTTGTGGTCCTGCGCGTACTCGCCGAACCGTTCCTTGCGCGCCGGATCGCCGCGCCGGTCGAGGAAGAACTGCGCCAGCTTCAGCCAGCGCGCGTCCTGCGTGTGCTCGTGGAGCTTGGCGAGCGCGAACTCGATCTCGGGGTGCCCGCACACGTCCTGGCGCTTGCCCGGCCCGAACTGCGCGTCGACCAGCGTCGCGAACTTCGTCCCGACGTCGAGCAGCTTCGTCTTGCCCGTGCCGCGCGCGTAGGCGATGCCGGCCTCGATCAGGTGGCCGCCGCAGTAGAGCTCGTGCCCGTGTTGCAGGTCCTTCCAGGGCTCCGCTCCGCCGCGCTGCACGAACGTGTTCAAGTACCCGTCCGGACGCTGCGCGGCGGCGATCGAGTCGATGATCTTGTCAGCGCGCGCCTCGAGGGCCGGATCCTCGACGGCGACGAGCGTCCAGCCGATCGCCTCGAGCGTCTTGTAGACGTCCGAATCAGCGTACGGCTTCGACTTGGGAGCCTCGCCGCGCTGCCCCTTCCCGGCCGCTGCGGCCAGGTCGAAGCTGGCCAGGCTCCCGGCCTTCTCGCACTGGTCCAGGCAGTGCGGGATCGTCGTCGTCTGGTTCGCCTTCAGGCGCTCGACGAAGAACCGGTGCGAAAGCTTCACGCGCTCGATCGGGATCGGCTGGAGGCGCTGCGGGGTCGGCGCGGTCTGCGTTGTCGGCGCGGCGGGCGCAGCATGCGCATGCCCGGCATGCGGGTCCGGCGCGGGCTGCGGGGTCTGCGGAAGGGCCAGAACCAGGAGAAGGGCGGAGATCATCGGCGCTGGATGGGTCGTCGGCAGGGTCCGGGCATGGGAGCGGAGCATCCTACCCGCGGCTTGCGGGCGTTGTCTCCGGCCGGGGTCGGCCCACTACGGTGGTGCGACGCCGGGCGTGAGTCAGGAGCTGTACCGATCGTCGAACCAGGGCTCGGCGCTGTTCGAGTACCCGCGCACTTCCCAGAATCCCGGTCGGTCCCGCTCGAGGAACTCGATGCGACGGATCCACTTGGCGCCCTTCCAGGCGTACAGCCGCGGCGTGATCATGCGGCACGGGCCGCCGTGCTCGACCGGCAGCGGCGCGCCGTCCCACGTGTGCACGAGCAGCACGTCCGGGTCGAGTGCGCGCTCGAGCGGCAGGTTCGCCGAGTACGGGATCGAGGTCCCGGGCATGCGGTCGTAGCCCGTGCACGTGACATACCGCGCAGTCGCGAGGGGCACCGCCATCTCGGCGATCGTCCGGAAGCGCACGCCGCGCCAGCGGTTGTCGAGCCGGCTCCAGGTCGTGACGCAGTGGAAGTCGCTGACGTCGTCGACTTGCGGCAGCGCCTGGAACGCGGCCCAGTCGAGCGTGAACGGGTTCTCGCACGCGCCGCCGACCTCGAGCCTCCACTCATCGAGCGGCACGATCGGCTCGTCGCCCAGGTCGAGCACGGGCCAGTTCTTCACCTCGCGCTGCCCCACGGGAATGCGCGGCATCCCGTGGCGATTCGCCGGTCCCGCGCCGGCCGGCGCGCGACCCTCGAAGCGCACGTCGACGGTGCCCGGCTTCAGGCGCTTCATGCGCTCGATGTAGGCCTGGCGCTTGGCCACGAGGTCGTCGGGAGGACGGCTCACGGCGCGGATGCTAGCAGCGCCACGCGGACTTGCGCTCCTACCACAGCCGGACCCCGAGGATGCGCGCGTAGAGCACGAAGAGCACCCCCAGGAGCGCCGCGTGCAGCAGCAGCGTCGGCAGGAACACGGGCATGCCTTGCGCCACGTGGTGCGTCTTCCACATGCCGCGCACGGCCATGCGCCGCACGACCAGGAACAGGCCGCCGAACAGCCCGACCGTCGTGACCATCGCCAGCGCCACCTTGCCCCAATTCGGCAGCGTCGACGCCATCACCTGTCGCCAGACCCAGTCCTTCGCCACGCCCAGCACGAGCACGGCCTCGGCCCCGATCAACGTGCGGTGCAGCACGTGCCGCAGGCTCGTGCGTTGCGCCGTCCCGCGCGAGCTCTTCTTGGCCGGGCTCAATGCGGGTCCGCCGCCTGCCGTTGGATCGCGTGCATGCGGCGGCGAAGGTAGGGTCGCCGGCGCCGCGCAACCAGGGCGCTGCCGTACCGACCCCTTGAACGGGCAGGCACGATTTCGTTGGCTCCGCTCGCAAGCTCGCTGCGCTGGACCGTGTCGCGCCGGGAGTGCACGATCAGGGGCTCCATGGACGCGACGACGCCCGCCACTCCGCCTCCTGCGCGTCGATCGCCGCTGCGCAAGGTGGGCTGCGCGCTCCTGGCGACGCTGGCCATCCTCCTGATCGCGCTCGAGGTCAGCTCGCGCGTGGCCGACGGCGTCCTCGAGCGGCGCGCGCGCACCGCCGGCTACGTCGCGCCCGAGGAGCCGGCGCAATTCGACCTGTGGGACCGGCTCGCGTACCTGACGCTCGAATACGGCTCGCCCAAGCGCGGTCTCGAGCAGGGCTCGCCGCGGATGGGACCGCACCCCTACCTGGGCTACGCGCTCGTGCCCGGCTGGAGCACGCCGCCCGATGCGCCCAAGCAGGCCGCGCACAACTCGCTGGGTTTCCGCGGCAAGGAGACGACGTGGGAGAAGCCGCCGGGCGTCTTCCGCATCGTCACGACCGGCGGCTCGAGCGTGTACGGGCAGAGCGAATCGGGCGACGCCGCGATCTGGTCCCAGATCCTCGAGGAGCGCTTGAACGCCGCCGGACTGGGCCGTCGCATCGAGGTCGTGAACCTGGGTGCGTCCGGTTGGACCAGCACGGAGATGCTGATCAACCTCGGGATCCGCGGCCTCGACCTGCAGCCCGACCTCGTGATCGTGTACGAGGCGATCAACGACATGCGCGCGGCGCTCTACACGCTGGGCGGCGAGGTGCAGCACGACAACACGCACTGGCGCGCGACCTGGCCGGTCGACCGTCCGTCGCGGCTCGAAAGGCTGCTCGGGAAGAGCCGCACGTACCTCCTGTGGCGGCGCTACGCGACCCCGTACGCGATCGAGCGCGTGGACCTCGGGTTCTACGCGATGACGAACTACAAGCGGTACCTCGACGACCGCGAGCACGTCCGGCTCTACCTGCACGCGCCGGCGGCGCCGCCGGACCTGGGCTTCGAGATCTACCGCCGCAACCTCGAGCAGATGGTGGCGATCAGCCGCGCGCGCGGCGCCCGGATCCTCTTCGCGACGCAGGCTCTGCCGCGCTGGCACCTGGCCGGCGCTCCGGACGAGGCCGACCAGCTCGCCGGCTTCGAGCGCATCAAGGCGATCCAGCGCGAGGTCGCGGCCAGGCTGGACGTGCCCGTGTGCGACTCCGCCGCCGTCGTCGAGCGGGAGCTCGAGGCCGAGGTGCAGGCCCGCATCGCGGCCGAAGCCGCCGCGAACCCGGCCCGTCCGCGCGAGGAGATCGTGGCCGATCTGCGCCGCCCCCGGCGGGCGGACCTGCTCTTCTTCGGCGAGGTCCACCCCAACGACAACGGGTCGGAGCTCATCGCGCGGACGATCGCCCAGTGTCTGCTGGATTCCAAGCTGTTGCCCCGATGAGCCGCGCGATCCTCGGGTCGGCGCCACCGTGTCCTACGTCCTCATCTGCAGCGTCGCCTTCGTCGCCTCGCTCCTGACGTTCTTCACCGGCTTCGGTCTGGGCACGCTCCTGCTCCCGGCCTTCGCCGTGTTCTTCCCAGCCGAGGCCGCGGTCGCGCTCACCGCCGTCGTCCACTTGCTGAACAGCCTGTTCAAGCTGGTGCTCGTGGGTCGCCACGCGAACTGGGCGATCGTGCTGCGGTTCGGGATCCCCGCCGTCCTGGCCGCCTTCGCCGGCGCCGCGCTGCTCGTGTGGCTCGCCGGCCTCGCGCCGCTCTTCCGCTACGAGCTCGCCGGCCGGTCGTTCGAGGTCATGCCGGTCGCGTTCGTCATCGCGATCCTGATGCTGGTCTTCGCCGCCCTCGAGCTCTGGCCGGGCTCCAAGCGCATCGCGATCCCGCCCAGGTACCTGCCGCTGGGCGGACTCCTGACCGGCTTCTTCGGCGGCCTCTCCGGCCACCAGGGCGCGCTGCGCAGCGCGTTCCTCCAGCGCGCCGGCCTCGACAAGCAGGCCTTCATCGCCACGGGCGTCGTGATCGCCGCGATCGTCGACCTCTCGCGCCTGGCGGTCTACTCGCAGCGGCTCTTCTCGGCCGAGATCAGCGCGAACCGCACACTGCTGGGCGCGGCCGCGCTCGCGGCGTTCGCCGGCGCGCTGATCGGCAAACGGCTGATGAAGAGGATCTCACTCCGCGCGATCGAGGTCAGCGTGTCCGTGCTTCTCGTCCTGATCGCGCTGGCACTCGGCACCGGCCTGCTCTGAGCCGGCCGGACCGTCCGGCCAGCTTCATTTTCGCTGGAGCAACTCCTCGACGGTCAATCCGATGTCTCGGGCGATCTTGCGCAGCAAGGTGGGCGAGATGTCGCGTCCCGAGTGGAACGGCACGGTCGTGCCTCGCCCATCCGAGTGCCGGTACTGCCGATGCGACCTGCGCTGCCGTACCTCCAGGAAGCCGAGGCGCACCAGGAGAGCGGCCACTTCGCGGGGCTTCAGGACTGGCGGAGACGCAACACCTAGGCAACCCGGATCGTCTGCAGGCCCACGAACTCGGACTCGAGCTGCGGATCGCCGTCTTCGAGGAGCATCAAGATGACTTCCCGCAGGTTTCTCTCCAGCTCCTCGCGGGTTTCGCCCTGGCTGTGGGCACCCGGCCAACCTGGAACCGAACCGACGAAGAGGCCGGTGTCAGGATCGCGCTCGATGATGACGTTGAACGTATGCATGCCGAGACCTCCACAATAGCGGTCGTACGACTTCTTCGGGGAGAGGATTCCGAAACGAGAACGTCGGTAGGTCGGCGTGTCGGTCCAGCTCGTCCTGCTCGCGCTGGCACTCGGGTCGGGCGTGCTCCGAGGCGCTGTCCGGATCATCTTCGCGCCCACGTCCACGACAACGGGTACAGGATCCGATCGCGCAGGTTGCGCGGGTAGTCCTCGATCCCGTCGAAGCCCAGGCGATCCGGCTGCTGCGTGGGTCGCTCCGCGCGGCTCGGCCACCACGCGGTGCCGAACAGCCAGTCCCACAGGCTGAGCGAGATGCCGAAGTTCAGGCCGCGCGGTCGATCCGCGGGCCACGCGCGATCGTGGTGCCACACGTGCATGCGCGGCGAGTTGAGGAGGTACCGGAACGGTCCCCAGGTGATGTCGAGGTTGCTGTGGTTCAAGTGGCCGATCAGCGTGGACACGACAGCGATCGCCAGGATCACGCGGCCGTCGACGCCGAGCACCGCCAGCGGCACGTACGTCAGGGCGCGGTAGACGACGATCTCCAGCCAGTGGAAGCGGAAGTTGCCGATCCAGTCCAGGCGCTCGATCGTGTGGTGGACCTTGTGGAAGTTCCACAGCCACGTCACGCGGTGCAGCAGGTTGTGCACGCCGTACTCGAGCAGGTCCTTGCCGACGAAGAAGACGACGAATTGCAGCCACAGCGGCTGGGACGCAACCAGCTTCACGGCCTCGAGGCGCTCGAACCCCGGCGCTGCGAAGGCCAACAGTCGTGTGGTGCCCCACGCGATCAGCACTCCGGCGTAGTGGCCGTTGAAGACCAGCCAGAAGACGTCCTGCCCGATCTGGGGCCGCACGAGATGCTGACGGTTGCGCCAGGGCCAGATCCGTTCCAGCACGAGGACGAAGGCCGAGACGACGATCAGCCAGAATGGATAGCCGCGGGGGTCCGTGACGTCGGGCAACAGGGCGTCCACGTTCACCGCCCGGCACTGCCCTTGCGGCCCGACCGAACGTCGATGGCGAAGCCTGCCGGGAGACGCACTCCGTCCTCGCCGCTGGCGCGCAGGCCGAACGCGGAGGCGCCCAGCACGTCGGACACGAGCACGACGAGCCTGTGCTCTCCCGGCGCGACCTCGAACGGATCGGTGCCGACCTCGTCGATCGCGCTCTGCACGCGCTCGTCGCGGCCGACCTCGCGGCCGTCGAGGAACGCGCGCCAGCCGTCCTCGGCCTGGATCCACAGGCGCACGCGCGTCGCCTCCGCGCCGTCCCACGAGAGGCGCGCGGCGAGCACCCACAGCTGATGGTCGTTGCGCTCGACCGCGAAGTCCTCGAGCTCGGTCCAGCCGTCGGGCTTCAGCGCGACGCGCCGCAGCACATCGTCGCCCGCCTTGGATCGCTCGCGCGGCTCGACGCGCGCGGGATCGAAGGGCGGCTTCCACAAGGCCGGCGCGCCGCGCGCGTCGCGCAGCGGGCCCGCCAGCAGCCAGTCGACCGTGCGCGGCACGTCCGGCGCGCAGACCAGCGCCGGCCGCGCGTTTTCGGCCGCTTTTTCGCGGTCCAGCCGCTTGTACAGCTCGCGCAGGTCCTGCCAGCCCGTGACGGTCGCGCGGCGCAGCACGAGCAGCGCGAAACACGTCTCGTCGACCGTCGTGCCGAACGAGCCGTCGGACTTCTGGCGCGCGACGAGCTCCTCGGCCGCCGCGCGGTACCAGTCGTGCTGGCCGACGCGCTCGCGTTCCGTGAACCCGCACCAGCGCTCGACCGCCCACAGATACGCCATGTGGAACGACGTGGTCCAGGCGCGCTCGCCGTACGGGTTGCGCGCGGCGGCGAAGCGCGCGGCGAGCCAGGCTTCGGCGCGCTCGAGGTCCTTGCGGCGCTTGGCGAGCACCTCGCGCACGCGCTGGTTCGTCGCGCCGAACTCGGCCAGCACCGCGAAACCACCCAGCGCCGCGGCGGTCATGCCGCCGGTCGGCTCGAGCTCGCGGCGGTACGCGAAGCCGCCGCTCGCATCCTGCCAGCGCACGAGCGCGCGCGCGGCCTGCTCGACGGTCGCGTACGGGACGTCGAGGCCCAGCCGGTGCGCCGCGCGCAGGCCGAGCAGCGCGAACTGCGTGTTGGACAGGTCGATCGGGTCCGCCGGATAGCCCCACAAACCCTCACGCTGGTTCGCGACGAGGAAGTCGAGCGCGGCGCGCGCGGCCGGCGGAGCGACCTCGGTGCCCGAGCGCGACGCGCGCAACGCCTCCTGGAAGAGCAGGCCGACGGAAGCCGCGTACGTGCTCGTCCAGACCTGCTCGGCCAGCGCGCGCGCGGCGGCGTCGACGGCGACGTCGCCGGCAGGCACGCCGGCTTTCAGGAGCGTGAGGCCAGCCAGCGCGGTCTCGCCGCCGGGGTGGTCGGCTTCGTGTCCCGGGAACGTGCCGAGCTGGCTCTGCTGGCGCCGCAGCCAGCCGACGCCGCGCGCGATCGCGCGCTCGACGCGCAGCTCGAGGGAAATCGGCGGGTCCTGCGCGGCCGGGACGAGCGCGAGGAGGATCGCGGCGAGCACGACGGGAGGATACACACCGTGCGGCCGCGCACGGTTCCGCACGACGCCGGACGGGCCGCGCCGGCGCTGCAGCCCGCGCAGGACGCTTGCACCGCCCGGGTCGGGCGGGCACGTTTCTCGCTCCGCGTTCGAAGAACCCCACTCGAAGATCCCCGCGCGCTGCGTAGAGGTCGGAACCTCCCCGGCCGACATTGGAACCCTTGCCCACCTCACTCCTCCCCAGGCTGGCGCGACGCCTCTCCCGGCTGACGCTCCCGGCGGGCGCGGCGTTCCTGACGCTCCTCGCGGGCTGCGACGGGTCGGCGGCCTCGGCCACGGCGCCCAAGGGCTTCGTGTTCGTGAACGCGGACGCGCCGCGGCCCTACTTCCACGATTTCGGCGACCGCCTGTGGGGTCAGACCATCGAGCACACCTTCCAGCTCGTGAACCGCGAGGGGCGCGCCATCGTCGTGCAGGACCTGCTGCCCGACTGCGGTTGCACGATCCCGCGCGCGGCCTGGGTCGGCACGGACGGCGTGCGCGTCGAGGGCCCGCTGCTGCCGCAAGGCATGGACATGCACGTGCCCGACGGCGCGACGCTCGAAGTGTCGATCACGATCGACACGACGCGCGTCGAGCGTCCGAACCAGCACAAGCTGGCCCAGGTGCGGCTGCGCTGCGACTCGGCCGAGACGCCCTACCTGACCTTCGAGCTGCACGTGCTCGTGAAGCGCGCCTTTCGGGCCACGCCCGGCGAAGCGATCCTGTCGGACATCCCGCACACGGCCGGCAAGTCGGTGCGCGTGAGCGTTTCGACCGAGATCGCCGGCGCACCGGCGCGCATCCGCGCGATCGAAGCGGTCGACGGGCCGTTCACGGCGTCGCTCACGGAGAACCAGGTCAACGGCGAGACGCTCTGGGTGCTCATCGTCGAGGCGGCCCCCGGGCTGACGCACGGCGCGCACACCGGGAAGGTCCGGCTCGGGACGACGCTCGACGACGGAACAGGGCTGGGGCCAGCGTTCGAGGTCATGATCCGCGGGCAGGTCGTCGCCGACTGCATCATCGAGCCGCGCGTCCTGGCGATCTCGCGCAACGGCGCGCCGCTGCTGGCGACGCTCGTCGCGCTGGCCCCGGGCGCGAAGGTGGGCGTGCGCAACGTGCGGTTGGAAGGCGGCGCGACGGAGTTCCTGCGTGCCACGTTCTCGCCGATCGACCCCGACGACGCGGGGCGGGCCGCGCGCTGGCGCATCGAGGTGAAGCCCCTGCCCGACCTGCCGGCCCAGGCTTTTTCGGGCCGACTGATCGCGGAGCTCGACGACCCGCTGCTGCCGCGCATCGAGGTGCCCTACGCGGCGCCGCCGCGCTGAGAGCGTGCTCGGTCGGAGCGCGCTGGTCGGAAGGTCGCCTCGAGAATCACTGCCCAATCAAGTTGTCGCCGCACGGCCCGCGGCGCGTCGAGCGGATCGCGACCGATCGCGCGCCCTCCCCACCGAGCTCGGGTCTCCCTACCGCGCGCTGCCAACCGGACCCCGAGCCGGTTTTCTGACCCGCCTCAGGGGATCACGCGCACGAAGCGCGACTTGCCAGTCTGCAGGAGCAGCGGCAGGTCGGATTCGCGCACGGCAGCGACGGGGTCGGGCGCCGGCGCGCCGTTGATCTTCACGGCGCCTTGCTGCACGAGCCGGCGCGCTTCGGAGGTCGTGGCGCACAGGCGCAAGCCGACGAGCAGGTTGGCGAGCGGCATCGGCTGGCCGGTGGCCGTCTCGGGCCAGCGGCGCTCTTCCACGGCCACGGGGCCCTCGCCGCGCGCGCGGCGCTCGTACTCGTCGCGCGCGGCCTGCGCGGCGGCGGGCGTGTGGAAGAAGGCGGTGATCTCGGACGCCAGCCGCAGGTGCGCGGCGCGGTGGTCGCCCGCCAGCAGCGTGTTCAGCTCGCCCTCGGGCACGCGCGTCAACAGGACGAACCAGTCGCGCAGCGCCGCGTCGGGCACGTCGCGCGCCAGCTTCTGGAACATCTCGAACGGCGCCTCGGTCAAGCCGACCGCGTTGCCGTAGCTCTTGCTCATCTTGCGGCCGTCGGAGCCGTTCACGAGCGGCATCGTGAAGCAGATCTGGCCCTTCTGGCCCTCGGCCGCCTGCAGGTCGCGCCCGCGCAGCAGGTTGAAGAGCTGATCCGTGCCGCCCAGCTCCAGATCGCAGCGGATCATCACGCTGTCCCAACCCTGCATGAGCGGGTAGAGCAGCTCGTGCACGCCGATCGGTTCCTTGTCGGCCATCCGCTTCTCGAACGTGTCGCGCTCGAGCATGCGCGCGACGGTCGCGCGGCCCAGCAGGCGCAGCACGTCCTCGAAGCGCATCGCGTCGAACCACTCCGAGTTGCGCCGCACCTCGGTGCGCGACATGTCGAGCACCTTGCCGGCCTGATCGACGTACGTCTTCAGGTTCGCGTCGATGTCGGCGCGCGACAGCGGCGGGCGCAGCTTGTTGCGGCCCGACGGGTCGCCGACCATCGCGGTCGCATCACCGACGATCAGGACGATCTGGTGGCCGAGCTCCTGGATCGCGCGCAGCTTCATCAGCTGTACGGCGTGTCCGACGTGCAGGTCGGCGCTGGTCGGGTCCATCCCGAACTTGACGCGCAGCGGGACCTTTCGACGCAGGCTGTCCCCGATGCGCGCCTCGAGCTCGCCCGCCTCGATCAGGTCGACGACGCCGCGCCGGAACACGGCCATCTGCGCGGCGACGCGCGGGTCGGTGAGCTGCGGCATGGCCGACGAGTCTCGCGCGCCGGGCGCGCCGATCAAGGCCGGCGGATCAGAGGCTGAGAAGAATTCGAGGCCTCTCGCGCCGCGAAGCGGCGCCACTCAGATCTGAGAGAGCGTAGGATCGATTTCCTCTCGCTCTCTCAGGGACCCGCGAGCCGGGGCAGGGGGCGGCGTGGCAGGACGGGCTCGCCGCGCGAGCGCTCGTCGCGCAACCGGCCGGCCCGCTCGGCCAGCCAGTCGCCCCAGGCGCCCGGGTCCGCGCCGCCGCGCACGTCGGGCGCCAGCCAGCGCAGCGCCGGCGCCAGGAGCTCCGCGCGGGCCGGATCGATCGCCCGTTCGGCCAGGCTGTCGAGCACGGCCTCGCGGTCCTCGCGCCGGACGCGCAGCGCGATGTCGAGCAGGTCCGCGGGGCGCGCGCTGGTCTCCGAGGCGCGCCGCGCGAGCTCGTCGCGCGCCGCCGGTCCCAGCGCCAAGAGGCGGCCGTCGAGCAGCACCAGCTCGCCCGCGGTGACGCCCGCGTTCATCGCCGGGAGCGCGCGCCCGTGCTGGTGCACGCTGCCGGCGCGCAGCTCGATCAAGGCCGTCAGCCGCAGCGCCAGCGCTCCGGGCGGCAGCTCGAGCGGCACGCGCGCCAGCTCGACGGACGCGCCGCCCTCGGC
The DNA here is from genome assembly GCA_031400875.1 of Planctomycetota bacterium. Taxonomy (GTDB): domain Bacteria; phylum Planctomycetota; class UBA1135; order UBA1135; genus JAEUHZ01. Next base: position 27,702 of record JANNQS010000094.1, read on the forward strand.
CGGTACGTCGAGCCGCGCCAGGTCGTCGAAGGACCGCGCTTCGGACGCGGCCGAGAGGTGTCCGCGCCGGTCGACGGTGATCGCGGTCAGCATCAGCGTCGCCGGGCCGGGCTCGAGCGTGCGCGGCACGCCGTCGCGCGCGCTGGCGGCGAAACGCAGGCTGCACGTCCCGCCGCGCCCCGCGGTCGGTCCCGGCATCCAGGCGCACTCGGCGCGCAGGTCGAGCCCCGAGACCGCGGTGCGGCCGTCGACGATCCGCTCGAAGGCCTCCACGAGCTCGAGCGCGGATCCGGTCGGGCTCATGAGCCGCATGCGACGCAGGATCGAGCGCGCGACCTCGTCGTCCCCGCTGCGCAGCGCGACGCGCAGCGCCTCGAGCGAGGGCTGCAGGCGCGGCTCGACGCGCGCGGCGACCAGGCGTTCGGCTTCGGCGGCGTACGCCAGCTCGCGCTCGCCGGCGCCCAGCTCGCGCAGCTTGCGGGCCGCGTTGCGCGCGGCACCATCGTCGCCGTCGCGCAGCGCGACCTCGAGCGCGTCCAGTTGCGCGGCGACGGCCGCGTCCTTGGTCGGGTCGCTGGCGGAGCTCGTGGTGGCGCAGGACGCGCACCACGCAAGTCCCAGCAGGAGCAGGCCCAGGAGCGTCGCCGCGGATCGCGGTCTCGCCGGCGCGAGCACGGCGCCCCGGGCGCGCCGCGCGAGGAACCACCCTGCGGCCCAGGTCCGGCGCGCTCCGCCGATCCGCTCGGCGCGCTGGACCCGCTCGCCGTCCACAGTCAGACGGCCTCTTCCTCGGGCTTCTCCTCGAGCTTCTCCTCGAGCTTCTCCTCGGGCTTCCCTTCGAGCTTCGGCTTCCTGTCCTTCTTGGGCTTCGGCTCGGCCGAAGCCTGTGGCTCCTCCGTCGCCGCGACGGGCGGAGCCTCGGCCGCTTCCTTGATGATCCGCTCGTTCTCCTCGAAGTCGGAGTGCACGAACGACAGGCCGATCTTGCGCTCCTCGACGTCGACGCGGATGACGCGCACCTCGACCTTCATGCCGATCGTCAAGACGTCCTCGACGTTCGTGATCTTCGAGTCGGAGAGCTCGGAGATGTGAAGCAGCCCCTCGAGGTCGTCCTCGAGCTTCACGAACGCGCCGAAGTTCGTGATCTTCGTGACGTAGCCCGAGAGCAGGTCGCCGACGTGGTAGTTGGCCGGGATCGTCTCGAGCCACGGGTCGGCATGCAGCTGCTTCTTGCCCAGCGCGATCCGCTTCTTCTCGCGGTCGACCGACAGGACGACGCACTGGAGCTTGTCGCCCTTCTTGACCATCTCGCTGGGGTGCGTGACCTTCTTGGTCCAGCTCATGTCGGACACGTGCAGGAGGCCGTCGATGCCCTCCTCGATCTCGACGAACGCGCCGTAGCTCGTGAGGTTCCTGACGGTGCCCTCGATGATCGTGCCGATCGGGTAGTGCTGCTCGACCAGGTCCCAGGGGTTCATCTCGGCCTGCTTCATGCCGAGGCTGATCTCCTGCTTCGTGTGGTTGAACTCGAGCACCACGACGTTGGCCTTGTCGCCGACCTTCACGAGCTCGCTCGGATGGTTGATGCGCTTGGTCCAGGACATCTCGGAGATGTGCACCAGGCCTTCGACGCCGTCTTCCAGCTTCACGAAGGCGCCGTACGACATGATGTTGACGACTTCGCCGGTGTGCTTGCTGTTCACCGGGTAGCGCGCCTCGATGCCGTCCCACGGGCTGGCCGTACGCTGCTTGAGGCCCAGCGCGATGCGCTCGCGGTCCTGGTCGACGCGCAGCACCACGACCTCGATCTCCTGGTCGATCTTGACCATCTCGCTGGGGTGGTTGATGCGACCCCACGACATGTCCGTGATGTGCAAGAGGCCGTCGATGCCGCCCAGGTCGACGAACACGCCGAAGTCGGCGATGTTCTTGACGATGCCCTTGCGCACCTGACCGTCCTGGATGTCGTTGAGCAGGAACTCCTTCTGCTTCTGGCGCTCCTCCTCGAGGAGCTTCCGGCGCGACACGACGATGTTCATGCGCTCCGTGTCGATCTTGATGATGCGCGCGCGCACCGGCTCGCCCAGGAAGTCGCCGATGTCGTGCTGGCGGCGCAGGTTGACCTGGCTCGCGGGCAGGAACACGTTGACGCCCTCGACGTCGACGAGCAGGCCGCCCTTGATCTTGCGCGTGCAGATGCCCTGGATCTCGTCGCCTTCGTTGTACTTGCTGGAGACACGCTCCCAAGCGCGCAGCCGGTCGGCGCGGCGCTTCGAGATCATCGCCGTGTCGGAGTCGTCGAGGCCCTCGTAGTAGACCTCGTAGCTCTCGCCCATCTTGGGCAGGATCTCGCCGAACTCGGCGATCGGGACCTGGCCCTCGGACTTGCCGCCGACGTCCATCACCACCGTGCCGGTGCGCTCGTCGACCGAGTCGACGGTGGCCAGGACGATCGATCCCGGCTTGATGTCCTTGATCGAGGAGTTGAGCCGCTCCTCGAAGTGCGCGGTCGTGATCCCACCCAGCGCGGTGAGGATCTTCAGCTCCAGCTCGGCGGGGTCGATCTCGAATTGCTTGATGCGGCTCCAGGCGGGGGCCATGAACGATGAATCTTTTCTAGGGGTGCAGGGGACCGCGGCGGGCCCGAAATGGGCTCCCCGGGGCTCGTCGGGACGGCGAGCGAAGCGGGACAAGGTAGCGAGCGAGGCCGGTCGCGGGCAAGCCCGGCTTCGGCGTCGAGGCGGCCCGATGACCCGGTTCGGCGGTTGCCTGTAACGCGCAGCGCGGTCCCGCGGAGAGGGATTGGACCCTCCTCTGCGCCACATGTCCCCCATCCCTGGCACGGTCCTCGCGCTCGTCGCCGCCGCCGGGCTGGCAAGCTCCGCCGGCGCGCAGGTCCTCTTCCGCGAGGACTTCGAGAACGGCCTCGTGAACTGGACCGCAGCCGGGCTCTGGCACGTCGAGGACGCGACGCCCGGCTGTGCGGCCCCCCTCCTCCCGTTTCCGAGCGGGGTGAAGGCCGCCTGGTACGGGTCCCCCGCGACGTGCGACTACTCGCCGTGGGTCGGCGGAGGCCCGCACGGGCTCAGGCTCGTGACGCCGGTCCAACTGCCTCCGGCCGGCGCGCACCTCGCGTTGCGCTTCCGCCGCTTCCTCGAGTCCGAGTACTGCCTGGGGGGCTATGACTTCACCTCCTTCGCGTTCTCGACCGACGGCGGAGTGAGCTGGATCCCGCCGTTCACCACGGATTGCCGCTGGAACCGAGGCCCCGCGTACGTGGGCTTGCCCTGGCAGACGACGCGGGTCGCGATCGATTCTCTCGCGGGCCAGTCGGCGCTCATCGCGTTCTGGTTCCAGGTCGATCCTCCGTTCGACCAAGGCTTGGGCTGGTGGATCGACGACGTCGAGTTCGCCGTGGAACCGGGCACGACGGCGTGCACGGCAACCACCCTTGTCTGCCCCTGCCAGAACGCCTGGCCGACCTACATCTACGCCGGATTCGAGAACTACGGTGGTTGTCAGAATTCGCGGCGGGCCGAGGCCGTCCTGTACGGCGACGGTGTGGCCTCGGTCTCGGGCGACAGCGTGGTTCTGCGCGTGGCCGACATGCCACTGGGGGCGCCGGCCATCCTGATCCAGGGGAACAGCGCGACAACCGTGCCGTTCGGCGACGGTCGCTCGTGCATCTTTGGCCCGCTGATGCGGCTCTGGCGACACACGAACACGCAGCCGATCGAGTCGTTCCCGGGACCCGGTGAGATCGGCCTCGCAGCCCGCGGGGGCGTGCCGGCCGGCGGGGGCGTGCGCCACTACCAGGTCGTCTACCGCGACGCCGCCGCGTGGTGCACGAGCGCGACTTGGAACACGAGCAACGCCTACCGCATCGAGTGGGCGCCGTAGGGCGCGCCCCTTCTTCGCGCGGCTCGCGCGTCGAGCACGTCGGCGCTCGTCAGCGCCAGTCCACCGCGACCGCGTTGGTCAGGTTGAACGTGGCGCTCGTGCAGAACGGCGCCGCGTTGCGGTACCAGACCTGGAAGAGGCGGAAGCCCCCCGTCGCCGGCACTCCGCCGCGCTGCGAGATCGGCGGGTCGTTCGCCTCGGGGTACGTCGCGCTCCCCATCGACGCGGTCTTCGTCGCGATCCTCACGATCGATCCGCTGGCGCACAGGAAGCCGTCGCCGAACGGCGCGGCCTCCGTGTGGATCCCGGCGAACTGCGTGCCCTGGAACACGAGGACCGGAGCGTCGGGCATGTGCGTCGCCGTGAGCTGCAGCGTGTCCGCCGCGACGCGCGCGTGGCCCGTGCCGTCGAGCGCCGCGCCGTCCGGCGCGACCGACGAAGGACAGCCACGTCCGAACGCCTCCTGGCCGCACGGGCAGAATGCCTGGAACACGTTCGTGCCGAAGCACACGGGGTGCACGTCGCCACGCAGCAGGACGAGCTGGAACCCCTGCGCCATGCGGCCCTCCGCTTGAAGGTGGAGGCGCAGCGTGTCCCCGGCCTCGACCCGGCAACGGATGCGGGCGAAGTTCGCGCCTTCCTGGAATCCGCCGCTCCAGCCCGACCCCGCGAATTCGCGGGCCTGGTGGGTCGTGTGGCCGGGCTCGTCGACGTAGGTGTACATCACCAGGGGACCGATCGGCGCGGCGCAAGCATCGCCCGCGTAGCCGTACACGTCGTAGGTGCCGGGCTGCAGGTGCTCGATGGCGAGGTAGGCCGGGTCGAAGTCGTCGAGGAGCGCCCCGTTCTCGAGCAGAGCCTCGTCGTCGCCGGAGATCGACGGATCGGGGCAGAGCCGCACGGTGCCCAGGTGGAAGACCAGCGCGGTGACGGGCGTCGCCCCACCAGCCAGGTCGAAGAGCGGCACGACGAGGTTGTCGCAAGCCGTCGTGCACGGGAAGCCGTTCCACGCGCCGGGCTGCTGAGCGGCCGCGCCGTACGCCGGCGACGGAACGAGCGCCGGAGTCGGGCCGTGCAGGTCGATGTTGAAGCTCTGCGCGGCTGCCGTGGCCGCGAGCGCGAACGACGCGACCGTCTCGAGCAGGACGTGGCGCAAGTGAGGTCTCCCTACGTGAAACGACGTGTGCGGCTCGGCGGCCGACGCGAGCATCGCCGAACCATGCGCTCCCCGACATTCGACGGAGCCCGTGCGTCGCGAGTTCCATTCGCTCCGCCCTGGGCGCGCGATTCGCGCCGGACGCGCCGCACGGCGTAGCATCGCACCGTGGTCCCAGTTCGCGCCGCGGATCCCGCCGGCTGGCCTGTCGTCCTCGTCACCGGGGCCAGCAGCGGGCTGGGCCTGGCGATCGCACGCCGGCTCGCCGACGGACCGTGGCGCCTCGTGCTGACCGCGCGGGCCGCGTCGCTCGAGCGCTTCGCGCAGGCCGGCATTCACGAGAGCGAGTGTCTGCTCGTGCGCGCGCTCGACGTCACCGACGCGGCCCAGCGCCGCGCCGTGGTGTCCGAGGCGGAGCAGCGCTTCGGCCGCATCGACGCGCTCGTCAACAACGCCGGCGTCGCGTTCCGCTCGGTGCTCGAGCACGTCAGCGACGAGGAACGCCTGGCGCAGATGGACGTCAACTTCCTCGGGCCCATGGAGCTCGTCCGCCTTGTGCTGCCCGGCATGCGCGCGCGCCGCGCGGGCCGCATCGTCAACGTGTCGTCCGTCGGCGGGATGATGGCGATGCCCACGATGGCCGTGTACAGCGCGTCGAAGTTCGCGCTCGAGGGCGCCAGCGAGTCGCTCTGGTACGAGGTGCGCCCGTGGGGCATCCGCGTGACGCTGCTCGAGCCGGGATTCATCCACTCGCCGTCGTTCCAGAACACGCTCTGGACGCAGGACAGCGCGCGCGCGCGCGGCGAGGCGGCCGATCCCTACCACGCGCACTACGAGCACATGGGGCCGTTCATCGAGCGGCTGATGCGCTGGTCGCGCACGACGCCCGAGTTCGTGGCCGGGCGCTGCGAGCGCGCGCTGCGGATGCGCTCGCCGCCGCTGCGGATGTCGGGCACGCCGGACGCGTTCCTGTTCTCGACGCTGCGGCGGATCCTGCCGCGGCGCGTGTACCACGGCGTGCTGTACCGGTGCTTGCCGCGCGTGCGCAGCTGGGGGCGTTGATGCCGGGCGCGCGCGCGTCAGCCTACGATCACGGTCGCCACGTGACCGACAAGCCGTTCGTCAGATTGAAGGTGCCCGCGGTGCAGAAGCTCGCAGCGTTCCGGTACCAGACCTGGTAGTGACGCACGCCCGGCGACGGAATCGCGCCCTGTACGCTGACCGGAGCGTCGCCCGGACCGGGGTAACGCGACTCGTTCCCGGCATTCGTCTTCGTCGCCAGACGAGCCACGCTTCCGCCCACGCAGCGCAGCCCGTCGCCGAACGTCAAGCCCGCACCGCCGTTCTGTGCATTCGTGCCCTGGAAGTACAGCGCGGACGCGTTCGGCATCTGCGCGCCGCGCAGCACGAGCTGGTCGCGCGTCAGGCGCGACGATCCGCTGGCGCGTAGCGTGCCGCCGAGTCCAAAGGAGTTGAGGCAGCCGGACGCACTCCCAGGTGCGCTGGCGTTGCCGCACGGGCAAGCCGTGGCCGTTCCGTCCCCGAAGCAAGACGGGATCCCCGTGATGGTCGCGTTGCGCAACGTGGCAACGGCGTCCCACAGCCGGTTCGCGGCCACGAGATCTTCGTCCCCGTCGCCGTCGAGGTCGGCGCTCGACAAGCCAATCAGCCCGGGTTTCGCGACCAGCTCGACGAGATCGCCGAACGTCGCGCTCCCGGCGTTCGACAGCACGGATAGCGTCCCACTGGTCGAGTTCGCCGAGACCAGGTCCTCGTCCCCGTCCCCGTCGATGTCCATCGCGATCACCGCGACCGGCAACATCCCGACGTCGTAGGGCCCATGGATCAGGAACGTGCCACCCCCGGCGTTCACGAGCACCGTCACGGTGTCGGAGTCGGTGCTGGCCGTTGCCAGGTCGATGTCCCCATCCCCGTCGAGGTCGGCGCTCGTCACGGAGACGGGGTCGAAACCCACGAAGTGGGAGACGCCGCTCGGGAACTGTCCGGCCTGATTCACCCACACCGTCGCGTAGGTGGGGGAGCCCACCGTGACGAGATCCGGAGCGCCATCGCCGTTGACGTCCGCGCTCGTCACGGAGTACGGCGTCCCCGATTCGATCAGCTCCAAGTGGACGACCAGCGTGCCGTCCCCTTGGTTCGCGAAGATGGAGATGGCGGCCGGCTGCTGACACACGGCGGCGACGTCCTGGTCCCCGTCCCCGTCGACGTCCGCGGTCGTCACGCCGTACACGAGGCGCCCGACCGTCGTCGACACGGCCGGCGCGAAGCTGCCGTCGCCCAGGTTGCGCAACATCGAGAGGCTCACCGAAGCCAGGTTGCCCGTCACGAGATCGACGTCACCGTCCCCGTCCATGTCGGCGCGCGCCAGCGATCGGGCCCCGGCACCCACGGGGTAGCGCACCTCGGGAGCGAACGCGCCATCGCCCTGGTTCAGCAGTACGGAGACGTCGTGCGAGCCCGAGTTCACCGTCGCCACGTCCATGTCCCCGTCGCCATCCAGATCGGCGATGGTCACGGCGGCTGGCTGGTCGCCGGTGGCGGACTGCACGAGCTGGTCGAACGTGCCGTCGCCGCGGTTCAGGAACGTCCACATCCTCTCGGAGAGCTGGTTCGCCACGGCCAGGTCGGCGTCGCCGTCGCCGTCGAGATCCGCGGCGGCCAAATCCTTCGTGCCGTTGCCGGACGGATACCCGACGGGCGCCGCGAAGGTCGCGTTGCCATGGTTGCGCAGGACGATGACCGTCGCTGACCCGGTCATGACCAGGTCCTGGTCTCCGTCCCCGTCCAGGTCGCGGCTCTCGACCTCCTCCACGAAGACGGACCCTGTCGGGAAGCCCGAGGGTGGGGACAACGTGCCGTTGCCCTGGTTCTGAAGGACGCCCACGTTGTTCACCCCGCCCCGGAGCACCGCCACGTCGATGTCCCCGTCGCCGTCGAGGTCGCTCGCGGCGGCGCGCGTCGGAGCGTTGCCGCAGGGGCAGTGCACATGGGCCGCAAACGTTCCGTTGCCCAGGTTCCGCAGCACGGAAAGGCCGTTCGTGCCGAAGCACACCGCGATCAGATCCGCATGGCCGTCCCCGTCCAGGTCCGCGTGGATCACGTCGCGGAGGTCGCTGCCGACCGCGTAGGGCACACGCGGCGCGAAGGTGCCGTTGCCCTGGTTCAGCAGGACGGACACCGTGCCCTCGTTGTTCCCGGCCGCGACGTCGGCGTCCCCGTCGCCGTCGAGGTCGGCAACGGTCAACGACCTCGGCGACGCTCCCACGAACGAGGTCGTCGGCGCTGCGAACGTGCCGTCGCCCAGGTTCCGCAGGATCGCCACCGCGTTCATGACGGACAGCACGACTGCCACGTCCGCGTCCCCGTCTCCGTCGACGTCCAGCACTTGGGCGGCGCTCGGGGCCCCGCCTGCGGTGTAGTCGACGCGCGCGGCGAAGGATCCGCCACCCGAGCCCAGGAACACCGAGATCGTGTCCGGTCCCACGTTGCCCGTGACGAGGTCGGCGAAGCCGTTGCCGTCGAAGTCCGCGCTCACGACCGGGTTCGGATCGACGCCCACAGGGTAGGCCATGTCCGATTCGATTCGCACTTGCGCGGAGGCGGGCGCAGCGAAGGTCGCGCCGAGACCCAGGACGAGGAGCGACAAAGCGGTGGGCGCTGAGATGGTCATCGGACGCTTCGAGGAGGGAATCCGCAGCCGCTGGCGCGGCCGAGCGCCGCGGGCGCGCTTTCCTGAGGTTACCACGCTCCCAGGTGCTCGACCGGAGCACTCTGGCGTCGGGAACACGGGGCCGAGAACTGCAGTGTCGCGGGCCCCACAGGGAGTTTCGACGAAATCGAGCGACCGTGGATGCCGCCCTTTCAGACGACGTACCGCCTGCGACGTATCGCCCGCCCTTCCCGCCCGCGTATGTTCGGTCGGTGCCGCGGTCCGACCAACGGACAGGCACCCAGGAGCATCCCGAATGACGCGTGTGATCCTCGCCCTCCCCCTCCTCGTCACCATGCTCTCCTGCAGCTCCACCGACACCGCCCAGCCGCGCACGAACGACAATCCGCTCCTGGCTCCCTGGACGGGGCCGTTCGGCGGCGTGCCGCCGCTCGACAGCGTGCGCATCGAGCACTTCAAGCCGGCGCTCGAGGCCGCGATGGCCGAGAACCTGGCCGAAGTCGAAGCGATCGCGGGCGACCCGCGGCCGCCCGACTTCGAGAACACGATCGCGGCGCTCGAGCGCGCCGGCCGCACGTTCCAGCGCGTGCAGACCGTGTACGAGATCTTCAGCTCGACGATGAACACGACCGAGTTCCAGGCGGTCGAGAACGAGATGGAGCCGAAGGTCGCGGCGCACTTCGACCGGATCGTGCAGAACGGGAAGCTCTTCGCCCGCATCGCGGCCGTGTACGCGGCGCGCGAGCGTTCCAAGCTGACGCCCGAGCAGAAGCGGCTCGTGTGGCTCGACCACACGAACTTCGTGCACGCCGGGGCGCAGCTCGACGAGGCCGCCAAGGCGCGCATGTCGCAGATCAACCAGCGCCTTGCGAGCCTGTTCGCGACCTTCCGGCAGAACGTGATGGCCGACGAGGCCGGTCACATGCTGCTCATCGAGAAGGAAAGCGACCTGGCCGGCCTGCCCGACTCGCAGAAGCAGGCGGCGGCGGGCGCGGCCGAGGAACGCGGTCACAAGGGCTCGTGGGCGATCCTGAACACCCGCTCGAGCATGGAGCCGTTCCTGACGTACAGCGGCCGGCGCGACCTGCGCGAGAGGGTCTGGCGCACGTACTTCGCGCGCGGCAACAACGGCGACGCGCACGACACGAAGAAGCTGATCCCGGAGATCCTGGAGCTGCGCGCCGAGCGCGCCCGGATCTTGGGCTTCAAGACGCACGCGCACTGGCGTCTCGACGACACGATGGCGAAGACGCCCGAGCGCACGATCGAGCTGATGGAGGCCGTGTGGACGCCGGCCGTCGCGCGCGTGCGCGAGGAGGTCGCCGACATGCAGGCGATCGCCGACCAGGAGGGCGCAAAGATCACGATCGAGGGCTGGGACTACCGCTACTACGCCGAGAAGGTGCGCAAGTCGAAGTTCGACCTCGACCAGAACCTGGTGACGCCCTACCTGCAGCTGGACAAGCTGCGCGAAGCGATGTTCTTCACGTCGGGCGAGCTCTTCGGCCTGAAGTACAAGAAGGTGACCGGCATCCCCGTCGTCGTGCCCGAGGAGGAGGTCTACGAAGTGACCGACGCGGCCGGCAAGCACGTCGGCCTGTGGTACTTCGACTGCTACGCGCGGCCCGGCAAGCGCTCGGGCGCGTGGATGAACGCGTACAGGAACCAGGAGCGTTTCGACGGCGCGATCTCGACGATCGTTTCGAACAACACGAACTTCGTGAAGGGCCAGGCGGGCGAGCCGGTGCTGATCAGCTGGGACGACGCCACGACGCTGTTCCACGAGTTCGGGCACGCGCTGCACGGGCTGCTCTCGAACGTCAGCTACCCCTCGGTGTCGGGCACGTCCGTCTTCCGCGACTACGTCGAGTTCCCGTCGCAGATCCTGGAGCGCTGGCTCGAGACGCCCGAAGTGCTCAACCGATTCGCGACGCACTACCAGACCGGGAAGCCGATCCCGAAGGAGCTGGTCGAGAAGATCGAGCGCGCCTCGAAGTTCAACCAGGGCTTCGCGACGGTCGAGTACCTCTCGGCGGCGCTGGTCGACATGAAGCTGCACCTGGCGGCGACGGTGGAGACTGCGATCGACCCGGCCGCGTTCGAGCGCGACACGCTGGCGCAGCTCGGGATGCCGAAGGAGATCGTCATGCGCCACCGCACGACGCAGTTCAGCCACATCTTCGCCAGCGACGGCTACTCGGCTGGCTACTACAGCTACCTGTGGTCGGACACGCTCGCAGCCGACGCGTGGGAGGCGTTCCAGGAGGCCAAGAACCCCTGGGACAAGGCCACCGCGAAGCGCCTGCGCGACAACGTCTTCTCGGTCGGCAACACGATCGACCCGGCCGACGGCTACCGCGCGTTCCGCGGCCGCGATCCGGGCACGGCGGCCTTGATGCGCAAGCGCGGCTTCCCCGTGAAGTGACGGCGGCGGCCGGGCGACTCCAGGCCGGGCCCCGGGCCGCCGAAGAGAGCCTCGGTGCACCCTGCTCCCCGCCACGCCTCGCGCCGCCAGCAGGACCTGGTCTGGCGTGCGCTCTGCGCGCGCCAGCTCGCGCCCGTGCGCCGCGGCATGGCGCGCGAGTTCCTGGAAGGGATGGTGCGCGCCGGCCTCGACACGACGCGCCTGCCGCGCCACCGCTCGCTCTCGCGCCGCCTGCACGACCTGTGCGGCTGGCGCATCGAGACCGTGCCGGGCCTGATCCCCGTGTCCGACTTCTTCGCGCTGCTGCGCGAGCGTCGCTTCCCGTCGCCCGACTGGATCCGCCATCCGGAGCAGCTCGAGTACACGCCCGAGCCCGATGCGTTCCACGACCTGTTCGGTCACGTGCCGCAGCTCGTGTCGCCAGCCTGCACGGCGGTGCTCGAGACGCTGGCCGACGCCGCGCGCGGCGCGTCGTGCGCGCGCCAGGCCGAGGTCGAGCGCGTCTACTGGTTCACGATCGAGTTCGGGCTCGTGCGCCAGCGCGGTGTCGTGCGCGCGCTGGGCGCCGGGCTCGCGTCCTCGATCGCGGAGCTCGACCGCGCGCTGCACGCGCGCGCCGTGCGGCGCCGGCCTTTCGCGCTGGCGGAGGCGCGCAGGCTGCGGTTCGTCACCGACCGGCCGCAGGAGCTCTACCTCGTGTCGCCCCCGCCGGCCGAGCTGGCCACGCTCCTGACGCCCCTGCAGGCGGGCCGGGGCCGCACGCCGCGCCGCCGGGCGGGCTGAACGGCCCGATCCTGGGAAGGGCCGGCCCCGGCCTTCGGAGCCTCCGGTCCGCGTGTCGATGGAGACGACCATGGATGGTCTTTCCTTGCCCCGCGATCGCATCGACGGGCTCGACCGCGAGCTCGTGCGCCTCCTGGCCGAACGTCTCGACGCCGCGCGCGAGATCGGCCACGCGCGCGGTCGCGATCCTTCCGCGCCGCTGCGCGACGAGGAGCGCGAGCGCGTCCTCTTCGCAGCTTGGGCGCGCGCGGCCGAAGAGCGCGGCGTCTCGTCCTACTTCGCCGGCCGCGTGCTGCGCGAGATCCTGAACTGGTCGCGGCGCGACCAGGAGCGCTTCCTCGAACCGCGCCAGGAGAACGGCCTGCGCGCCGTGCGCGTCGGCTACCAGGGCGTGCCCGCCAGCTACAGCGACCTGGCCGCGGCGAAGCTTTTCGCAACGCGCGCGGTCGCGCGCCTCGAGCGCCTGGGATTCCGCGGCTTCGCGGCCGTCGCCGACGCGCTGGAAGCGGGCGAGGTCGACTACGCGCTCCTGCCGATCGAGAACACGATCGCCGGCAGCATCAACGAGGTCTACGACCTGCTCGGCGCGCGGCGCATGACGATCGTCGGCGAAGAGGTGTGGGCCGTCGAGCACTGCCTCCTGGCGCTGCCGGGGGTGCGCGCCGAGGAGCTGCGCACCGTGCGCAGCCATCCGGTCGCGCTGCAGCAGTGCTCGAAGTTCCTCGACGGCCTCGTCGGCGTGCGCGCCGAGGCGTTCCACGACACGGCCGGCGCAGCGGAAGCGGTGGCGCGCGACGGCGACCACCACGCCGCGGCGATCGCGTCAGAAGAGGCCGCGCGCGAGTACGGGCTCGAGATCGTGCGCCGCGACATCTCGAACCAGCCGGTGAACCTGACGCGCTTCCTGCTGTTGGCGCGCGGAGCAGAACCGTGCGATCCGCGGCGTGCGGCCAAGACGTCGCTGCTCTTGTCGCTGAACCACCGCCACGGTGCGCTGCTCGAGTGCCTCAAGGTCTTCGAGGCGCACGGGCTCAACCTCACCAAGCTCGAGAGCCGGCCGCGGCCCGAAGCCGCGTGGGAGTACCTCTTCTACGTCGACTTCGAGGGCCACGCCAACGAGCCGCGCGCCGCCTCGGCGCTCGAGGCGCTGCGCGCGCACACGAACCACCTGCAGATCCTGGGCAGCTACCCGCGGCGCGTCGAGGAGGGCCTCGAGCTGGCCGGACTCGGCCGCGTGCCGCTCGAGGCGGCCGCGCCGACGGACGCGCCGACGAAGGCGCTGTCGGTACCGGCCTGCCCCGCGCCCTCGAACGCCGCGCTCAAGCTGACGTCGCTGCGTGCGGGCCAAGCGCGCACGATCGTCGACGTCAGCGGCGTGCAGTTCGGCGGCGAGCGCTTCGTGTTGATCCTGGGTCCGTGCGCGGTCGAGACGCGGGCGCAGATGATGGCCACGGCGGAGATGGCGAAGCGCGGCGGCGCGTCGATCCTGCGCGGCGGTGCGTTCAAGCCGCGCACGTCGCCCTACGCGTTCCAAGGACTCGGTTTCGAAGGCCTCGAGCTCCTGCGCGAAGCCGGGCGCGCGTTCGAGCTGCCGATCGTGACCGAGGTGCTGCACCCCGAGGACGTCGAGCGCGTGGCCGAGAAGGCCGACATCCTGCAGATCGGCGCGCGCAACATGCAGAACTTCGCGCTGCTCAAGGAAGTCGGGCGCGCGCGCCGGCCCGTGCTGCTCAAGCGCGGCATGAGCGCGACGATCGAGGAACTCCTCTTGGCGAGCGAATACGTGCTGGCCGGCGGGAACACGCGCGTGATCCTGTGCGAGCGCGGCATCCGCACGTTCGAGACGGCGACGCGCAACACGCTCGACATCTCGGCGATCCCGGTGCTGAAGTCGCGCACGCACCTGCCGGTGATCGTCGATCCCTCGCACGCCGCGGGCCGCCGAGACCTGATCGTGCCGCTGTCGCTGGCCGCCGCGGCCGCCGGCGCCGACGGCCTGATCGTCGAGTGCCACCCGAATCCGGCCGAGGCGCTGTGCGACAAGGACCAGGCGCTGACGGGCGACGACGTCGCGCGGCTCCTCGCGGCGCTGAGGCCGATCGTCACGGCCGTCGGACGCAAGCTCTGACCCAGCGGCTCAGCCGCTCGTCGACTCGCCGGCCGCGAACTTCGTCGCCGGCGAGTAGGTGAAGAGGTCCGTCGGCCCGTACGCGCTCTCAGCACGACGGTTCAGCGCGCGCACGACCTTGCCCATCGTGTTGGCCGTCAGGCGCCGGCCCCGGACCGCGCGCGCGACCATCTTGTGCGTGAGCTGGTCCTCCGACGCCCGCACGAGGTCGGTGGCGGAGAGCCCGTGCTTCGCGAGGATTTCCGCGAGGGGCTGAGGACCGAGATCACGTTCTGCTTCCATGGTGTCCACAGGCTACGAAAGGCCTCGTCGGAACGTCGCCTCTCGCGGTCGATCCCTCAACGGCTCGCGCCGATGGACCTCGGCCCGACCCTGAGCGGGCCGGCCCGAGTGCAATCAGGAGCAGGCGCCGCCTCGACGGCGCCCTCCGGTCAGAACGTCACGGGCAGGTGCCGGTTCGGTTCCGGCGTGCTCGGCATGTTCCACTGGCTGCCGTTCTCGAACGTGTAGAGCGGAAGCCCGCTCGCGTCCTTGCCGACGAGCTCGATGTTCAGCTCGACCTTGTCGCCGGTGTTCATGCCGGTCATCGTGAAGTCCACGTCGACGAAGCCGGTCGCGCTGGTCAGCCCCGAGACGAGGTACGGACCGTTGAAGGCGTTGAACGGCAGCACGTTCGTGAGCAGGACGTTCGTCACGTCGAAGGTGGTGACCTTCACGGACGTACCGCCGGCGCTCCACGAAGTGCTCTGAAGGGCTCCGTTCCTGAACAGCCGTGCCACGACGCGACGGTTCGGGAACGGCGCGTCCGGCGGACCGCTCACCTTCTGGTCGACGCGGATCCTGGCCGTCGCCGTCAGGGTGTTCGTCGTCGTGTTCTTGGTCACGTTGAGCCAGCTCGCACTGCCCACGATCGCGGTGGCGTTCGGCACATCGTTGAACGCCCGCGTCGTGATCGGGCCCGGACCCGGGTTGTAGGCCGGCATCTGCGGCAGCGCGACGGCCGACGACCAGCGACCGGCCAGGTCGACTGCGATCAGGGTGCCGGTGTAGTTCAGGTTCGTGCTCCCCGCCTTCGGGCGCAGATCGTTGAGGATCAGGCTGTGCGTGAGTGAGGGGATCTGCGTATTCGCGGACTGCGCCGGACCACTGCTGAACGAGTAGCTGGCTTGGATCGTGCACGGCTCGTTCGTCTCGATGTTGATCCGTGCGACCTTTCCCGTCACGAACTGCGTGACCGCGCGGATGATGACCGGGTTCGTGACGTCGTTCGAGCCGACGGACCCGTTGTGCGGGTTGCCGCCGTTGATGTGCTCGTGACCATCAGGCCAGCGGTCGTTGTCGAAGTCGCGCACATCGGGGTTCAACGCCGGCACGTACGCGAGCTCCTTGCCGTTCGCGAGCTGGTCCCGGTCGAAGTCGATCCCGAAGTGCTCGCCCGTGCCGACCGGCAATCCGACGCACGTCAGGCTCGCCTGCCCGTTCGTCGCCTGGGTCAGGAAGAATGAGAGCTCCTGGGTCGCGCCGGCGTCTTCGGGCACGAATCGCCCTTGCGCTGCCGTGCGGCGTCGGTCGAACCACCAGCGCATCGGCACGAGGGCACCGCTCGAGTTCGTGAACTTGCCGAAGAGCACGATGTCGCAGTTGCGGGCCACGGCCTGGGGCACGAAGTAGTTCGTCATCGAGCTCGAGGCCACCGTGATGTTCGCCTGGTTGATCAGCACGGCGCGGTACGCCGCGGGCGCGATGCCCTGGTCGTACTGCCGCACGAATGCCGTTACGTCGCTCTGGGTCTGGAACTGGGTCCCGGTGAAGAAGCCCACGAAGTCGTGGATGCTCGGCGCGAGGCCGGCATGCGTCAGGCCGCTGCCGAGCAGCGAGTACTGCAGGCTCTCGAGCGGGCCCGAGCCGCTCAGCGGCACGAGCTGCACGGTGCGCAGCTGCATACCTGCCGTGTTGATGTCCGCATCCTGGTCCTTGCGGTAGATCTCGTTGAACGGCGCGATCTTGATGAACTTGCGGCGCGGGTTCAGGTCGCCGAAGTTGAAGCCGTCGGGCACCGTGTCGTTGCTGGTGGCGATCGGTCCGTTGTGGCAGCCCTCGCAGAAGGCACCCTGCGCGAACGACCCCATGCCGTTGACCGCATTCGCCGCGGGCGCGCCGGGAGGAAGAACCGGCTGCAGCGTGGGGCTGACCTGGCGCGCCTCGTCCTCGAACGGGTTGGGCGGCGTCTCCAGCGCCAGGACGAACGCCTCGAAGTCCGCGAACTGCGTCGGGTTGAGCTGCGCGCTCGCGCCGAGCAGGTTGACGAACGCGGGGTTGAAGTCGGCCAGGTTGTTGCGTTGCTCGCCGCGCCAGTGGAACGGGACGGTCTTGTTGATGCCGTCCAGCGTCTGCGTGACCATCGGGCCCTTGTCGTCCTGCTCGCTGCTCAGGTTCCAAACGACCATGTCCGTGCGGCCGTCGACGTGGCACGAGAGGCACGAGGCGTTGTTCTTGGCCGAATTGGCCGCGTCGTAGGCGATCGTGCGGCCGGACTTGATCTTGGCCGGGGTCGGATCGAGGCCGAGCGACAGGTTGAAGACCGGGGTCCACGTCATCCCGACCTGGCGCACCTCGATCGTGTTCGTGCCCCAGCAGTAGACGATCACGCGGTCGGCCACCGGCGAGTAGAGCAGCGCGCGCGGAATCGCTCCGGCCGTCAAGTCGAACTCGCTGACGAAGCCGCCGCTCGGGCTGAGCAGCATGACGTTGTCGGTCAGGAGGCCGGCCACGACGGCGAACCCGTACTGTCCGAACGCGAGCGCGTAGGGCTGCCCGACGGACTTCGTCGGGTCGTATCCGCCGGTTACGGTGTCCAGATCGACGATCGCGAGCGGAGTCGTCTTGGGCTGCGTCGTGGTGGGCAGCGCGCTGATCGAAAGCTGGTTCTTGACGATGTCGCCCTTGATCGAGGCCTCCGTCTGCTTGGCTGGGTTCTTGTTGTTCGCGTCCGTGTTGAGCTGCCAGATCTGGTTCGTCGCGGGGTTGATCCCGACCGCGAACTGGATGGTCCCGACGTCCGTCGTCAGGGCCTGGACCGAGCCCGCGCCGGCGCGGATCAGACGGAACAGGTCTTCGTCCGGGAGCTGCGTCCCGTTCTGCGCGGCCGTCTCGAAGTCGACGACGGTCGGCCCGTCGTGCATCGGGTTGATCAGCCCGGTGTTCCGCCGCCGCGCGCCCGAGTTGTTGCCCGAGGTGAGGGGCGCGACGAGCACGTCATTGTTGCCGTCGAAGCACATGAACGTCGGGTTCTTGCACGGCAGCCGGAACACGCGCACGACGCTCGGCACCGTCAGGTCGACTTCGGCCACGGCGTCTGCGGCCTGGCACGACACGAACGCGCGGTTCGCCGACTGGTCGACCAGGAGGTCGCAAGGCTCGCCCAGGATGTTGCCCGCCGAGTCACGCAGCTCGAGGACCTTCCTCACGTCCCCCGTCGCGCCGTCGTGGATCAGGAGCGCGTACGTGTCGCGGCACGCGACAACGAGCCGCTCCGGCGTGCCGCCCCCGTTCGGGTCGTTCCACAGCGCGATCGAGACCGGCGACTTCGCCGTGTGGATCGTCTGCGTGGTCGCGCCCGTGGCCAGGTTGAAGCGCAGGATGCGGCTGGCGTGCGTGTTCAGCGCGAAGAGCGTCAGGTTGTCCGACGTCATCGCCATCGGGCGCACGGGTGGCGCGTTCAGGTTGACGAAGTCGCCCTCGACGTTGTCGAGGATGTCGAAAGGCGCCGGCGCGAGGGCGTCGTCCGACTGGGCCGCGGCCAGACCGCAGCAGGCGGCGATCGTCATGCACGTGAGGAGCGGCAAGCGCAACTTGCGGAGTCGTTGGAGCGACATGGTTGGATCCCGGGAGCTCGAAGGACGGTGGGAGCAGCGCCACCCTCGTCGGAGGGCGCCCGCGGAACCGCGCGCTCGAGTCGGCGACTCGGCGAGAAATCGGAGAGCACGGCTCGCATCCCTGATGGCGGAACCGGGCCCGGCGTCCGTCGGTCGGATCCGGACTTTTTCGCCGACCTCCGACCGTTCCCGGCGGCGTGCTCGCGATGGGAAGGCCGCGCGGCAAGCGGCGCCAGGCCGGTTCGCTGCGCGGTCGGGCCCGCTGCCACGGCGCCGGGGATGATGGATCGCGGCCGCGCGTGTCCTTTCCGGAGAAGCGAGAGGCCGCGTCGCGTCTCGACGACGCCCCGCGGCCCCTCCTCTCGATCAGGCTCCCTCGCGATCAGTGATTGCACACCTCCATCGCAACCGACTGCCCGGCTTCGCAGGCCGAGTCCACGGTGTGGCAGCACCCGCAGCACCAGCACAGGGTCCAGGGGTACGGGAACTCCCACGTGTGCCAGGCGATCTGGTAGCGCGTCACGCAGATCTTCACGTACAGGTAGAAGGCGATGTTCTGACCGTTGCCCGGCGGGACCGGGTAGTCGACGGTCGTCGTGGTCTCGACGCTGATCTCGGTGCCGACGTTCACTCCGACGCCGCCAATCTCCACGTTGACCGACGCGCTGCCTGTGTGCGTGATCTTGACCTCTTCCTTCATGTTCGCGCCGCCCGGCATGCTGCAGGTCTTCGTCAGGATCGGACCGACCGTGCCGCACGCGGTGGTCTTCGTGTAGTTGCCGGTCAGCACGCAGTCGCTGAGCTCCCAAAGGAGCCCCAGCCCGCCTTCGCAGGCGCCGGGCACCGCGGGCGGATTCGCCGGCGGCGGAGGCGTGCCACCGGCGGGGCAGGGGCCGGGACCGGGGCCCTGCGTCGTGTCGCCGCCCATCGCGCTGAGATCCGGAGGCGAGGACGGGAACGCGGCATGCGTCGTCGCGAACGGCACGTCGCCGAGCAGGATCACGTAGTCACCCGCCTCGAGGGTGCCGTGG
The DNA here is from genome assembly GCA_031400875.1 of Planctomycetota bacterium. Lineage (GTDB taxonomy): Bacteria > Planctomycetota > UBA1135 > UBA1135 > JAEUHZ01. Next base: position 46,691 of record JANNQS010000094.1, read on the forward strand.
AAGCTGAGCAACATGCTCTTCGCGTTGATCGCGTTCGCGGTGATCTGCGGTCCGACGTCGTCCGCCTTGCCGGTGTAGAGGTGACGGGTGGCGATCGAAATCGAGTTGCCCAGCCCCGCCCAGTTCTGCAGCGAGATGCCGAACCCGTTGTGCCCCGTCGTGCCCGGGTCGAGGTTCACCTTCTTGGGCACGCGCAGGAACAGCGCGGCCGGAGCCGATTCGCCCACCGTGCCGGGGACGCCGTAGTACTCGAGCACGTGCTCGATCTCCGACGCCGTCGTCAGGGCGGCGAGCTGCGCGTCGAACGGGTCGTACGCGGGGCCCTGCGCCGGCGGGATCACCTCCCACAAGCCGTTGAACGGCGCATATCGTTCGGCGCCGCCGAACTTCACGTCGAACGCGACCGGCTGATAGACGAACTGCGTCAACGACTCGCGGTACGGGCGGGTCTGCGTCGACGTCTCCTGGAGGATGCCCAGCGCGACCCCGTCGAAGGTTTCGCTGCCGTCGACGAACGAGCACGGCGTCTCACCGACCGTGATCATGCCCGACGTCATCGGGCTGATGTCCACGATGCCCGTCTGACCCACGCTGTTGCGGCTGCTCACGAGCGTGTCCTGGTCCGTCGCGATCGCGACGAGGCCGCTGGTGACCGGCTGCGTGAAGTCCGAACGCACGACCACGCTCATCGACGCCATGGGTCCGACGGCGACGTTCGTGTGAACGTAGCGGTCGGCTCGCAACGCGCTCTTGCGGCAGCCGGCGAAGTCGATCGTCTGCGAGTACAGAGGCAGGTCGAGACCGGGCGGCAGCGTCACCGTGTAGGAGCCGGCGCCCGCGGCATTGGTCATGAAGGTGTAGAGGAGCGCGTTCGCAGGATCGAGGTCCGCGCTGATCGAGCATCCCGGGATCGCGGACGACTCGTAGTTCGTGCATCCCGAAGCCGCGATCACGAGATCGCGATCGAGCTCGTTCACGTAGCCGTCGTTGTTCTGGTCGAAGATCTTCTTCGCGAAGGTCATGACCGGACCGAAGTTGGCGCTCGTGGCGGCGACGTCGGCTGCGTTCACGGCACGATCACCGTCCACGTCGCGCGGGCAACCCATCGGGTCGAGCGCCAGACACATGAGGCTCGAGGGTGTGGCGCCCGTCACGCTGAACGTGACGACGTCACCCGCGCGGACGACCTGCATCGACAGGTTCTGTCCGGACGCGGGTGCCGCGACGAAGGATGCCAACGATGCCAGGCCGAGCGCCTTCGAGACAGCTTCGAATCGCGTGAAGAGCGACGTGGACGAGGATTTCGACAGGAGTTTGGGTTCCATGGTGGCAGGAAACGTTGCGGGTTAATCGGGTCCGGTCCGGAGCAACACTCCCCGGGCCAACCATGAAGGCGCGGTGCGTGCGATCGTCCGCCGCGAATCCTGCCGGGCACGTGATGTCGACTTCCCGCTCGTCATGCCGCGCAATCGGCGCGCGCCTCGATCCTTCGCGTGCGCGTCCGCGCAAAGCGCCGCGGCCCGGCGGACGCGCGTGCGTCGGCCGGGCCGCGGATCGGGAGGGAGGTTCGTCAGAGCTTGACCGTGAGGACCCAGCTCTCGCCGAGCACTGTGGAAACCGGAGCCGGCGTGAACTTGAGACCATGGAGCGTCGCGCTGAAGCGGAACTTCATGGGGGTCAGGTTGCACGGCACGGGAATGGCGATGTGGTACCCATTCACTGCCAGCGACGCGGCGTCGACCAGGTACGGCGGGCCCAAAGCCGTATGCGGCGCGAGGGTGCCGACCGGTCCCTCGTCGAAGAGCTCGACCAGGACGTACTGCCAACCGGTGTGCTCCAACCCCGTCACCTGGATCTGCAGCGTGTCGTCTTCGTGGACGGGCACCTCCTCGTCGCCGTTGGTCGAGGCGTTGGGATCGTGCGGACACCTCCGCATCGCCGAGCAGCCGAGCGTTCCCCGGCCAGTCCGAGGTTCATCGGTGGCAACGGCCACGACTGCGTCCTCCACGAGTTGATCGTACGGATCGCCGCCGCACGTCGCGGTGGCTTCGTCCGGCCCTCCGCCCGGGGTGGTCGCCGTGCGCAAGCCGATCTGATCCGAGAACGACATCGAGACGCCGCCACTGAAGCTCGGATCCGTGCGCAGGGTCTTCACGTGCTGGGTCCAGCCGCGCTGGTACACAAGAAGCTGGTCGTACGGGTTCGAGGAAGGATTGCTGCCCAATGTGAGGGACAGGATCAGGCGGGACGGCTGGTTCCAGGGCTGGTTTTTCCTCCGGTCCACCGAGAGCGCGTCGATCTCGAGGGGGGGATCGTTCTGGCCAGGGGTTCCGAAGAGCTGCGCGCTCGTGAAGATGATCTGCGGAGGGTCCCAGGTCGTTCCGTTCCAGTGCAGCCCGTACACCGTCGAGGGGTTGATCGTCGAACCCCCGATCTGGAAGCTCTGCCCGGCGAGGAAGAGGGCGTCGACGTAGGCCTTCGTGAGAGTGAAGAAGAAGCAGTCCCGGATGTCGAACATCCGCCCCAACTTGTTCGTGGGGTCGGTCGAGATGACGCCCATCCCCCAGTCGAGGTTCAGGATCGTGTGAACCGCCGCGGGCGACGTCATGTCGTCGAGCCTGAGCTGCTCGCGAGAGCTTTCGAGGAAGGAGTGGTTGACGAACGCCGCGTCGATGTTCTGGCTGCCGATGGCGTAGTACGAGAAGATGTCGCCCGCGGGGTTGCGCGGAATGGCCGGCATTCCGATCTGGCCGTTGAGGACGCTCGTGGCCACGCCGGCTGCGCCGGGGGCGACCGCAACCGAGAGCATGAACCAATTCACCGGCATGATGAGCTCGCCGTTGAGGTTGACGGTCGGCATGACCTCTCCGCCCGTCGACATGCCGCCGAAACTCACTTCCGGGATGGGAGGAACCGAGGTCGGGTTCGGGTTCGGAGCCCACGTCGTCAACGCGGTGATCGAGAAGTTGGGGTGGTTCGCCGCGGCCGGCGTGAATGTCCCCGCGGTCCACGGAGTCGGGATCCCGTTGTTCAGACCAGGGGCACGGATCACGAGCGAATCCGACGTGGGGACGCCGCCCACAGTCATGCCCACGGAGAAGTTCGAGAACATTCCCTGCGCTTGCTGGGGATAGACGGGGTTGGCTTGCCAGGGCCGAGCGGCTCCCGGTAGCGCGCACAGTGCCAAGGCGAGCGGTGTCGCCGCCAGACGGGTCATGTGGTTCATGGAAGGGCCTTGCCGTACCGGTCGAGAGTGAGTGTGTGTGGAAGAATCGAGTGGAGATCCATTCCGGGCGCCTACTTCGAGGGCCCGGTGTTCGTGCTCTGAGCCAGCTTCTCGAGCACGCCGCGCATCGCGGCGGTCTCGAGCGGCCCGAGGTCTTCGGGGAAGTTGCGCAGAACGAGCTGCTGGCGCCACCAGTCCCGCGGTGACGTCGCGAGGAACTCCGCCACCGCGACGAACACCCCCTCTGGATCGCCGAGCTCGAGCGCACGCGCGATATTGAGCGCATCGTCCGGGCGGCCCTGTGCGTCCTTGAGATGCTTATCGGGGACGCGGGCGAAGCAGGTACGCGCCGTTTCGAGCCAACGCGCGCGATCGTCGGCGTGGTCCGTCGGATCCGCGTCGAGCGCGGCGTACGTCGCGACCATGGCCGAGTAGTAGTCGATCCACCACGGGTTGGCAGGCACGAGGCCCGGCGCCGCGCTGCGCACGCGCGCGAGCGCCTCGTCGAAACGCTTTTCGGCGACGTCGACCCAGACGAGGTTCTGCACGATGTGCGCGTACTGCGGCTTGAGCTCGTGGCCTACTTCGAGGTGCTCGCGCGCGAGGGCGTTCTTGCCGAGCACGAAGGCGCACCAGCCCGCGTTGATGCGCAGCACGTGCGCGCGCGGCGCGAGCGCGATGCCCGCCGTGCTGACGTCGAGCGAGTCCTCGTGGCGGCGAAGGACCGAGAGCATGCGACTGGCCACGTGCGCGGTCGCGGCGGTGCGCATGCCGATCCGGCCCTCGAGTTTCAAGACGTCCTCGTACCGCTCCCCCGCGACGCGCAGATCCTCCGGGCCGATCGGCGACTTGATGACGGTGAACGCCAGGAAGAGCTCCTCGGCGTGCGCGATCCGGCGCACCTCGGGATCGCCGAGCAGCTCGAGGGCCAACGGGTCGTCCGGGTACTTGCGGAGGCAGTGGTAGCCGAGCAAGTAGCGGTCGACCGCCGTCGCCGGCGCGGGCAGCTGCTCCAGGTCGATCGCCCCGACGCCGCGCTTCTCGCGGTCGGCACGCTCGTAGCGCGTCGCCAGCTCGCGCGCGAGCTCGGTGTGCACGTCGTCGGCGACGACGCGCATGTCGCGCGCCGCGCCGTCGGGGTCGCCGTGGTCCTGGCGGAACGACGCGCGCAGGAGCAGCGTCGGTAGCGGCTGCACCGCGACATCCGCCGCCTCGTCGAGCAGACGCGACAGATCGGCGCGATCGGCCGCGTCTCGCACCTCACGGTTCGCCGCCCCGACGACCGTGAAGTTCGGTGGGAAATGGCGCGAAAGCTCTGTCCAGCGCTCGCGGCGTCCGTCGAGCGCGTGCTCGCGCCACGCGAGGCCGCCGAGCACGAGCGCGACGACGACGAGAGCCGCGAGTGCACCCATCGCAGCGCGCGAGCGCACGAGTCGCCGCATCACACGCTCGAGCGACGTCACGGGACGCGCCGTGACCGGCCGGTACTCGAGGAACGCTCGCAGGTCCGCTTCGAACTCCGCAGCCGACGCGTAGCGGCGCGCGGGACTCCGGTGCATCCCGCGGTCGAGCACGGCCTGCAGGTCGCGCGGCAGACCCGGACGCAGCTGCACCGCCGGAATCGGATCGCGCGTCGCAAGCGCGGTCAGGATCTGCGTCGGCGTCCCTTCGTACGGCGCGTGCAGCGTCAGCAGGTGGTACAGCGTGGCCGCCAACCCGTACACGTCGCTCGGCGCCGAGCGCTGCACGTCGCGCCGCAGTGCCTCGGGCGGCATGTACGCCGGCGTGCCGACGCTGGTGGGCGTGCGCGTGCCGCTGTTCTGCTCGTCGAGCAGCGCGATGCCGAAGTCGAGCAGCACAGGCCGCCCGTCCTTCCGCATCAGGATGTTCGACGGCTTGATGTCGCGGTGCAGCACGCCGGCCTTGTGCACGGCTTCGAGGCCCAGCGCGAGGTCGGCGACCCAGCGCACGACGGTGCGCACGTAGCTCGTCTCCTCCGTCGCGACGCCGAGCTCGGTGCGGATCCACGCGCCGTCGTCGCTGCGCACGCTGTCGGGGCGTGCGCGCGCGGCGTTCAGGAACTCCGACAGCGGCGGGCCGTCGATGAGCTCCATCACGATGTAGACCTGATCGGTCTCGGTGCGGCCGCGGTCGTGGATCGTGACCACCGCCGGGTGTTGCACGGCGGCCATCGCTTCGGCCTCGCGCGCGAATCGTTCGAGCGCCTGGCGCGGCGCCATCAGGCCGTGGTGCACGACCTTGCAGGCGACCTTGCGGTGGAGGTCCTGGTCCTCCGCCAGGTAGACGACGCCCATCGAGCCGACGCCGATGCGCTCGAGCAGGCGGAAGCGTCCGCCTAGCGCCTGGCCGTGCATCGGATCGTGCTCGCCGGTCCGGCCGATCAGCCCCGGCAGCTCGTCGGCCTGCTCGACTGCGGCGCGCACCGCCGCCTGCGCCTCGGGATGTCGTTCGCAAGCGGCCGCGAGCCAGTCGGCGCGACCCTCGTCGCGCATCTCCAGCGCGTTCGAGACGAGCTCGGCGAGCGTGGCCGGGCTCAGCGGACCCTCGGGGCCCGGAGCGGGCGGTTCACGGTCCGACTTCAACCGTCACCCCGCAGTTCGAGCGACAACTTCGCTTGCGCGTCGAAGAACGCGCGCCGGGCGGCGGATTCCGAGCCGTAGCCGAGCTGCTCGGCCAGCTCGCGGAAGGACGCGAGACCTTCCATGCGCGCGCGCAGGAGGTGCTGCACGCGCGGCTCGAATCCGGCCAGGGCCGCCATCAACTGTTCCATGCCTTCGGCCGAGATCGCCGCTTCAGCCGGGTCGACCTCGCGACCCTCGCCGTCGAACTCGGGCGTGATCGAGTGCATCCGGCGCCCGTCGCGCTGGGCCGCCTCGTGGAAGCGCACCGCGTCGAGGATCCGGTTGCGCACGACGGTCGCGAGGTAGCCGACGAACGCCTCCTCGGTCCGGCCGGCGAACGTCCCGATGTCGCGCAGGACGCCCTCGAACACGGACTGCACGACGTCCCCCGTGCTGAAGCGCGCCGCGAGCCACGGCCGGCGGTGACGCATGTCCGTGGCCAGCCGGTGGTGCACCAAGGCCTGGACGGCGGGGTAGAAGCGCGCCGCCAGCTCGTTGAGAGCCTCGGAATCCCCCTGTCGGGCACTCTCGAGCGCGCTCAAGAACGTGCGGCCGTTGGTCACGAGGGGGATTGTAACGCGAAACATTCTGCTGCCTGTGGTGCCCGCCCAAGAGAAAAGGCGCGACCGCCGCAGCCGTCCGTCACGCGAAATCGGAAAGAGTGCGACGGAGCGCCGGGTCGACCTCGCGCCCGACGATGCGATCGCGCGCGCACTCACCGGGAATTTGTTGCGTCTTCGCACACCCGGGCGGATCCGCACGGTTCCGATCAGGAGCGCGCGCCCACGGCAGGCGGACTCCAGGCGCGCACGCCGGCCAGCTCCGCGACCGCCGCGACGACGCGCTCCTGCGCATCCGGCAACGCGCTGTCGATCGGTGCGCCGAAGCGCACGCGGATCTTCTTCGGGCGCGGGACCGCGACGCCGCGCGGGAAGGCCTGGAACGCGCCGCTCACGCCGACTGGGATGATCGGGACCTTCGCCAAGCGCGCGGCCAGCACGGCGCCGCCCTTGAACTCGCGCAGGTTGCCGTCGTCCGTGCGCGTGCCCTCGGGGAAGATCGCCACGAGGTCCCCGGCTTCCAAGTGGTCGGCCATCGCGCGCAGCGCTTTGCGGTCGCTCGCGCCGCGCTTCACGAGCACGGCCCCGCACTGGCGCATCACGTAGGCCAGCCAGCGCTGGTCGGCCAGCGTGTCGCGCGCCACGAACGACACGTGGCGCGGCACGCAGCCGCCGTAGATCAGGATGTCCACGTGCGACTGGTGGTTGCTGGCGATGACGGCGGCGCCCGTGCGCGGGATGTGCTCGAGGCCCTGCACGGACAGGCGGTGCCAGGTCTTCGTGTAGAGCCACGAGGAGAGGTGGCACAACCAGTAGACGAACGTCCGGTGCGTGATGATCGGCTCGTCCGCGTCGGCGGTGGACGGCTGCGCCGGCCGCGCCTCGCTCACGCGCGCGCCTCGTCCGACAGCGGGCCCGCGCTCACGCGCGCGCTCCGCGCCTCGCTCGCACGCGCCCGAGCATCTCGCGCACGACCCCGTCCGCGTCCAGCCGGTCGCTGTCGATCGCGAACGCGTCGTCGGCGCGCACCAGGGGCGAGTCGGCGCGCGTCGTGTCGAGGCGGTCGCGCTCGCGCATCTCGAGCAGGATCTGCGGGTACAGCTCGGGCTGCCCGATCTCGCGCGCGCGGCGCGTGGCGCGGACCTCGGGCGACGCGTCCAGGTAGAACTTGAAGTCCGCTGCGGGGAACACGACCGAGCCGACGTCGCGGCCCTCGGCCACGATCCCGCCGCGGCGGCGCGCCTCTTCGCGCTGCATCGGCACGATCACGCGCCGCACGGCCGGGTGCGCGGAGACGTGGCTGACGGCCTCGTTCACTGCCTGCGAGCGGATCGCCGGCTCGCCCGGACGGCCGTCGATGCGGATCGCGCCGTCGGCGTCGAAATCCAGGCGTGCTGCGCGCGCGACGGCGGCCGAGGCCAGCTCGTCGTGCGGGTCGACGCGCTGCTCGAGCACGACCAGCGTCACCGCGCGGTACATGGCGCCTGTGTCCAGGAACGTGAGGCCGAGCTCGCGCGCCAGCGCCTTGGCGACCGTGCTCTTGCCCGCGCCTGCCGGGCCGTCGATGGCGAGGATCATGCTCAGGCTCGATTCTACGGCACGAGGAGGCTCGTGCAATCGCGGTCGCGCAGGTCGCGCGAAGCGAGCGTCACGAGCGAGCGCGGACCGAGCACGAGCGCGTCGCGCTCGCCCCCGAACGCGTCGAGGACGATCCAGCGCGCTCCCGTGGACAAGGGCTCGTCGCGGAAGGCGTGCACGTGCCCGCATACGAGCAGCGTGGCGCGGCTGGATCGCGCCAGCGCCTCGGCCGCGTCGCGCTGCACCGATTTGGCCTCGGTCGGCTTCGCGGCGACGGCGCGCACCAACGCGCGGCGCAGGCGGCGCGCGAGCGCGGCGCCGACGGCGAGCGCGGCGCCGACGGCGAGCGGCAGGCGCGGAGCGAGCCACGTGACCGGACGCCAGCGCACGACCCGGCGCAGGCGCTGGTAGCCGGTGTCGAGCGTGCACAGCGTGTCGCCGTGCACGAGCACGACGCGCTGGCCGCCGCCCGGGCTCGTCGCGAAGCCGTCGCGCAGCACGCGCGCGCCCGTGCGGCGCTCGAACGAGGCGTCGAGCAGGAAGTCGCGGTTGCCGTGCACGACCAGTACGCCGACGCCGCGTGCACGCAGCGCGGCGAGCGCGTCGAGCACCGCCGGCGCGCCCGGCATGCGCGCCTGCGCCGGTCCGACCCAGGCGTCGAACAGGTCGCCCAGGATCGCGAGCGTGCCGACGCCGCGCAGGGATCCGAGCCAGGCGACGAACTCGGCCCCGCCGCGCTCGTCGGCCACGTCCAGGTGCAGGTCGGCGACCACGACGACCGGCGTCGCGCAGGCCACGTCGGGCAGGTCGAGCTCGATCCCGCTCGTGCGCGGCTTGTCGGTCATCGCGCTCAACAGCGCGCCGACTTGCGCTTCTTGCCGCCGCGCGCGACGACCTTGGCGATGTAGGACTCGGCGTCGGGCACCTGGCAGGCCGTATCGCCCATGTCGACCTCGACGACGCCGATCGCGCGCGCGGCCTTGACGGCGCGCGCGCGCAGCGAGGGCACGTAGCCGCCCACGGAGATCACGAACGTGTTCATGAAGTAGCGCGCGCGGTTGTCGGCGGCGTGGATCCCCTTCTCGACGCGCGCGATCAGATTCTCGATCTCGGCCTTGTCGAGCTCCTCGTCGGGCCGCGTCGCGATCACGCCGCTGTACGTCGACCAGCCGATCGACTGCACGTGGGGGTCCTTGGCGTCGATCCACTTGCGCGCCAGCGCGGGACCGTGCGGCGAGTCGGCCGCGACGCCGGCGACCGAGTACTCGCGGTGGACCGTCGACTTCGCGGTCTTGGCCCAGCGCTCGAGGTCCTTCGCGGTGACCTTGGCGGCGTCCGCCATCAGGCCGGCCAGGTACATCGCGTCGTAGTTGCCGGTGTCCCACAGCTCGAGCGCCAGCGCGTGGTCCGACTTCGTCTTCTTCAGGATCGTCTTCATCTCCGAGATCTTGACCCCGAAGAGCGGCTCGCACGCGCCGTGCCGCATGTGCGTCTTCTTCGTCTGCGCGTCGCCCTTCTTCTCGAGCTCCTTCATCACCTCGGCCAGCTTCATGCCCACATCGTAGCGGCCGGCTACTCCTTGGCGTCCTCGCCCGGGTCGCCCAGGCCGTGCTCCTTGATCTTTTCCCACAGCACCTTGCGCGAGATCCCCAGGAGCTCGGCGGCTTTCATGCGCGCGCCGCCCGTCGCCGCGAGCGCCTTCTGCACCTGCTCGCGCTCCTTCTCGTGCAGCACCTCGCGCAGCGGGCGCACACCGTCCTCGGCTTCGCGCGCGGCTGCTTCGGCCAGTCCCTTCCAGCGCGGGTCGTCGGGCAGGAGGTCGTCGAGCGCGAGGTCCACGCGCTCGCCCGCCAGCGACACGGCGCGCAACACGGCGTTCTCCAGCTCGCGCACGTTGCCCGGCCAGGGGTAGCGCTCGAGCGCCGCCATCGCGGGGCGCGGGATCGCCAGCGCGCGCCCGCGGCCGTGGCGCGCCAGGAAGTGCTGGGCCAGCAGCGGCACGTCGCCGGCGCGCTCGCGCAGCGGCGGCAGCACGATGCGCACGACGTCGAGCCGGTAGAAGAGGTCCTCGCGGAAGCGCCCTTCCGCGACGCGCGTGCGCAGGGGCACTTTCGTGGCGGCGACGACGCGGATGTCGACCTCGATCGGCGAATCGCCGCCCAAACGGTCGACCTGGCGCTCCTGCAGCACGCGCAGCAGCTTGACCTGCGTCGAGAGCGGCATGTCGTCGATGTCGTCCAGGAAGAACGTGCCGCCCGACGCCAGCTCGAAGCGCCCGTGGCGCTCCTTGCGCGCGTCGGTGAACGCGCCGCGCTCGTGGCCGAAAAGCTCGCTCTCGAGCAGCGTCTCGGGCAGCGCCGCGCACGAGATCGCGACGAACGGTCCGGCCGCGCGCGGCGAGAGCTGGTGGATCGCGCGCGCGATGCGCTCCTTGCCCGTGCCGCTCTCGCCCTGCACGAGCACGGTCGCGTCGGTCGGCGCGACCGTGCGCAGCCGCTGGAACACGGCCTGCATCGCGACCGACGAGCCCACGACGCCCTCCGGACCCTGCTGCGCCGCGAGCTCGCGGCGCAGGTCGGCGTTTTCGGCCTCGAGCGCGCGCACGCGCGCGAACGTCTCGACCATCGAGACGATCGCCTCGTTGCGGAACGGCTTCTGCACGTAGTTCGCCGCGCCCAGCCGCATCGCCTCGACCGCCTGGTCGACCGTCGCGTAGCCCGTCATCAGGACGACCGGCCGGCGCGCGTCGAGCTCCATCGAGCGCTTCAGGAGCGCCATGCCGCCCGTGCCGGGCATGCGGATGTCGGTGATCAGGCACTCGGCGCGGCCATTCTCGAGCTCGGCCAGCGCACCGGCCGTGTCGGGCACGTGCACGACCTCGTGGCCCGCGGCCTCGAGCGCGTGCGTCAGCGTCACCGCGATCGTGACCTCGTCCTCGGCCAGGAGGATGCGCATGGACGCCCTAGGAACCCGCTGCCGCGATCGGCGGGTGGATCGCCATGCGATCGCCGCCGGCCGCCGCGGCCTCGGCCTGCGCGGCTTCGGCCGCGACCAGGAGGACGTCGTGGAAGAGCGGGTCGCCCGCGCTCGTCGTCGTCGCGCCGATCGACAGCGTGAGGCGCTCGCCTGCCGCATCGGGCAGCTCGAGCCCGCGCGCGCCGCTCAACAAACGCTCGGCCAGCGAACGCATGCCGGCTGCGTCCGTGTGCGGCACGACGGCCAGCAGGCGGTCGTCGGGCGTACGTCCGAGGTAGTCGCTCGTGCGCGTCACCTCGGAGAGCAGCCGCACGACGCTCTCGACCACCGATTCCTTGGCCTCGAACCCGCGCCGATCGCGCAGCGCGCCGAGCTGGTCGATCGCGACGACCACGACCGAGAGCGGGTAGCGGTAACGCTGGGCGCGCCCGAACTCGACCCGCAGGACGTGTTGGATCTGAGCCACGGAGAACAGGCTGCGGCCCTCGGGGGCGCGCGTGCGATCGTCGTTCATGCGGGGAGGCTCGCAGCTCGCGGGCGGGCTGCGTTGTAGCGTGCGCCGATCCCCGGGTCACCCTTGGCGCGTAGTCCCGGGCCGGCTGCGGCACTATCCTGCGTCGGCGCCAGGCTCGGGGGGACCGGTCTCCTGGCAGCCAGCCCGCTCCCACATGCTCTCCCTCCACCTCGCTGCTGCGCTCCTCGCCTCGGGATTTCCCGCTGGCTTCCCCGCTGGCCTCACCGCCGCGCCCGACTGGGCGATGCTCGCGTTCCCGCGCGCCACGCGCGCACCGCTCGGCGCGCGCGCCGAACCGGTCCTGCTCGACGCCGCGCACCTCGACGTCGAGGGTACGTTCCGCCCGCCCGCGCTCGAGCTGGCCGATCCACCGATCGCGCCGGCGATCTTCCAGCAGATGCTCGAGGAGACATTGCGCGCGCGCGGCCTGCGCCTCGAGTCGCGCGCCGCGGCCGACTGGCTGCTCGTGCGCGGCGACGCGCCGGCCTTGGAAGCGGCACGTGCGCTCGTGCAGGACCTCGACCGGCAGGCGGCCGCGCTCGAGATCGACCTCGAGGTCACGTTGCGCACGGCGGGCCAGCCGGAGTCCCTCTGGCGGCGGCGCGTCACGAGCGGCACCGACGCGTTCCTGGGCTCGCGCGCCGCGCGGCCGTTCGTGGCCGGCTTCGAGGTCCAGGTCGCACAGGACGCCGGGCAGGCCGCGCCGCGCCTGGGGGCCGCGTACTCCGGCACCGGCCTGCACCTGCGCGCGTCGCGCCTGGCGGGCGGGACGCGCGTGCACGTCGACGGCGTGCTCGACGTCGCCGCGATCACCGCGGTCGAGAGCTTCGATCCCGAGACGCCCGACCTGGGCGAGTTCGAGCAGCCGCGCATCGAGCTCGTGCAGCTCGCCTTCGCCGGCTCGCTGGACAGCGGCGGAACGCTCGAAGTGCGTTTGACCGAAGCCGGACCGCTGCGCGGCGAAACGACGCTCGTCGTGCGCGCGACCGCGCAACCGGACGCGGCCGGCACGAACGACGGCTGGGCGCTCGTCGACCTGGCGTTCACGGCTTCCGCGCCGCGCGCGCTGGTCAGTGTGGATCCGGGTCTCGGCCTCGTCGGACCGACCGCGAACGACGACGCGGGCACCGCGCTCCTGACGCCGGCCAGCCTGGCGGCGTTGATCGAGAGCGAGCGGCCGACCTCCGATGCGCGTCCGGGCCGGCCCGTGATCGTGTGGAGCCAGACGCTGCTCGCGCTGCCGCGCGCCGACGCGGTGCGCCTCGAGGCCGCGCGAGCGCTCGTGCGCGCGGCCGAGGACGCGCGCGCGCGCACGGTCCGCGCGACGCTGGAATGCGGCACGCTCAAGGCCTCGATCCCGGTCTCGAGCGGGCGTCCGGCCCGGCTGGTCGCCGGCGTCGAGCGGTCGTATCTGGCGGACTACGGCCTCGAGGTCGCACCGCAGATCTGGATGCCGTCGCCGCGCTCCGAGCGCGCGTTCGACGGCCTGTGCGTCGACCTGGCCGAGTCCGGCGGCGGGCTGACCGTCAGCGCCTGGCGGACCACGACGCCGGACGTCGTCGTCACGACGCGCGAAGCCAGCCAGATGGGCAAGCTCCAGCTGCCCACGCGGTCGCGGGTAGCGGGGGCGACGCGCGTCGGCAGCGGCGAGAAGGCGCAGGCGCTGCTCGACGCCGGCCCGCCCTTGACGGTCGGGACGGGCGCGCCTTGATGCGCGGACGGGAGGGTTGCGGCTCGGACCGGGAGGTTTCCGGCCGTAGAGAGACCGTTGGTGGGGCGCACTTCCGTTAGCATTCATCGGGTGAAGGCCCGAGCGCCTTTTCCCCCACCAACGATCCACCTGCTCCCGTGAGACTCGGACTCAGCCAAAGCGCCCGCCTCGAGCAGCGACTCCAGCAGTCGCCGCAGATGATCCAGGCGATGCAGATCCTCCAGCTGTCCACGCTGGACCTGGAGGACCGCATTCAGCTCGAGCTGGTCGAGAACCCCTTCCTGGAGGTCGCCGAGCCCGGCTCGGCCGAGGCCGGACCGGAGGAAGAGGGGGCGCCGACGGCCGAGGCCGTGGCCGAGGCGGCAGAGGACCTGGGCACGCGCTCGATGCTCGAGGAGCTCGAGCGCTACGAGCGCGATTTCGAGGACGGATCGCCGCGCATCCGGGCCTCCTCCGGCGAGGACGGGGACAAGAAGCTCGAGGCCATGGCCAACACGCCGGACGTCGAGAAGACGCTGGCCGAGGTGCTGGTCGACGAGCTGGCGTTCCTGGACCTGAACGAGCGCGAGCGACGGCTGGCGGAGTACCTGCTCTGGTCGCTCGACGACCGCGGCTGGATCACGGAGCCGCTCGAGCAGATCGCGATCGACTGCATGAACCCCGAGCCGGGCGAGGAGCCGATCGTCGGGCCGGGCGAGCCGCCGGTGACCGTCGCGGAGCTCGAGGGCGTGCTGGCCGAGATCCGCTCGATCTCGCACCCGGCGCTGGGCGCGCGCGACCTGCGCAACTGCCTCGAGCTGCAGCTGGTCGCGATGGGCATGGGCGACGAGCCGCTGCTCAAGGCGATCATCGAGCGCCACCTGTCCGACGTCGAGCAGAACAAGCTGCCGCGCATCGCCAAGGAGGTCGGCCGCTCGATGGAGGAGGTCAAGGACGCGCTCGAGATGCTGCGCCGCCTCGAGCCCAACCCGGGCGCGGGCTTCGGCGGTCCGCAGGCCGACGTCATCCACCCGGACGTGATCGTCGAGGAGATCGACGGCGACTTCGAGGTGCGGCTCGACCGCGGCGCGGCGCCGGACCTGCGCCTCTCGCTGGCCTACAAGGATTTCCTGAAGGCGGCGCAGAAGGGCGACGGCGTGCGCGAGTGGGTGCGCAAGCGCATCGAGTCGGCGCGCTGGTTCATCGACGCGCTCCAGCAGAGGCGCGCGACGCTCGACCTGATCGCGCACGCGATCTTCCGCCAGCAGCGCGGCTTCCTCGAGCGCGGCGTCGAGGGCTTGAAGCCGCTGCGCATGCAGGAGGTGGCCGACGAGGTCGGCGTGCACATCTCGACCGTGTCGCGCGCGGTCGCCGGCAAGTACGCGCAGACGCCGCGCGGGATCTTCCCGCTCAAGTACTTCTTCACGGGCGGCACGGCGATGGAGAGCGGCGAGGTCGCCAGCCAGGCCTCGATCAAGCAGATGATCGCCGAGCTCGTGGGCCAGGAGGATCCGGAGAACCCGCTCTCGGACGAGGACCTGGCTGCGAAGCTGGAAGCCAAGGAGAAGATCAAGATCGCGCGCCGCACGGTGACGAAGTACCGCAAGGCGCTTTCGATCCCGTCTTCCAGTCAGCGCAAGCGGTTTTGAGAGGCCGAGAGAAACCAATCGTACGGCCTCTCTCATCCTGGTGGCGCCGCGCACGCGCGGCGCGCAGAGGCTTCGCCTCTGGAGGCCGAGAGAAATCAATCGTACGGCCTCTCTCATCCTGGTGGCGCCGCGCACGCGCGGCGCGCAGAGGCTTCGCCTCTGATCGGTAAATGGCCGTCGTTCCTGCCCGTTCCGCGGCACTGCTCGTCCTCCTGGCGCTGACCGTCCTCGCGGCCGCGCTGCGGCTGCCGGGAGCGGATTCGCGCCTGCCGCACGTCCCGAACGTCGACGAGGTCGTCCTCTACCGGCAGTCGTCGAGCGAAGCGGCGCGCGCGGCGGATCCGGCACGGAGCGGGCTCGAGAACTCCTATCCACGACTGCTGGGCCGGATCGGCGCGCTGGCTGTCACGGTGGCTGCGCCGGACGACGCCGATCCCGCGGCGCGCAGCGTCGACGAGCATCTCGCGGAAGCGGCGCGGCCCGTTCTCGCCTTGCGCCTCCTGTTCGCGACGATCGCGTGCCTCCTCGTCCCGCTGACCTTCGCACTCGCACGGCGGCTGTGGGGCGAGCGCGTGGCCCTGACCGCGGCACTCCTCGTCGCGACGTCGCTGCTGCTCGTGTGGTACGGGCCGCAGGCGCGGCCGCACCCGGCCGTCGCCGTGGCGTCGCTCCTGGCGGTGATCGCGGCGCTCGACCTGCGCCGCGATCCGCGGCTGTGGCGCTACGTCGCGACCGGGCTGCTGGCGGGAGTGGCCGGAGCGACGCTGCACAGCGGGCTCTCCGTGCTCGCCCCTGTGTTCGTCGCGCACGCGTTGCGGGCGCGGCGCTCGGGATGGCGCGATCACGGCGCGTTTGCACTGTCCCTGGTGTGTGCTGCCCTCGTCGCGCTGCCCTTCTGGCCCGCGAGCACGATGGAGGGGAACGGCGGAGGCGGACTGTTCGGACACGGCCTGGGGCTCGCGGACATCGACGGCGGCGGCGCGCGCGATCTGCCGCGCGCCCTGCTGAACTACGAGCCGGTCCTGGCGCTCGTCGGACTGGCCGCGCTGGTCACCCTCCTCGTGCGCATCGTGCACGGGTTGCGGATCACGTCCGAGCGGCGCGCGGATCTGGCCGTGCCGCTCGCGCACGTCGTCGCGTACCTGGCGCCGATGATGCTCTTCACGCGCTCGTTCCAGCGCTTCCTGATCCCCGTCATGCCGTATCTGGCGTGCTGCATCGCCTGGTTCGTCTGGGATACGGCGCACCGCGCCGCACCAGTGCGGCGCCGGATCGCCACGGCGGCCGTCGTCGCGCTGCTCGTGCTGCACGCCGTACCGGGAGTCAAGGCGACGTGGCTGCGTCTGCGGCCGGACAGCGAGACGCGCGCGGCGCGCTGGCTCGCGGAGAACGAGGACCACGCCTCGGCGCGCATCGCCCTGGCCCCCACGCTCGAGCTGCCGCTCGTACGCACGTCCGAGTCCTTGCCGCGCGTGCGGCTGGAGACGCGCATCCTGTTCCCGCTCTGGGCCTTCTACCAGTCGACGTTGCCGCCTGCGGTCCTGGACGGAATCGGCTGGCACATCGTCGATCTGCCGCTGACGTCGCGGCGCGATCGCGAGGACGTGGCCGCCGATCCACAAGCCTGGCTCGCGCGCTTGCCGGGCGACCTGGTCGTGATGGAGGACGTCGAGGGCAACCGGCGCCCACTCCTGCGCACCGTGCGCGCACTGTTCCCGGATGCTCGGACGCTGGCGCGCTTCGGTCCCGCCGACGAGTTTCCCGGGCCCGTGCTCCACCACCTCGACGGACCCCTGGCTCCCGAGCACTGGTTCTGGCTGCGCATCCTGTGCGCGAACGAGCAGGGCCCACGGATCGAGATCCTGCGTCGTTGAGGGAGAGGCCGAGAGAAGATCCATCGTACGGCCTCTTCTGCCCTGGTGGCGCCGCGCGGAACCGCGCGGCGGGAGCGCGCGCTCACGAGCGCGTGGCGCGCGACCGGTGCCGCGCGTACGATGCCCCAACCACTCCCACGAGATCCAACATGGCCGTCAAGGCGACCGAACTCCGCAAAGGCGCCGTCATCGTCGACGGCCAGAAGCTGCTCCTGATCACGGAGTACAACCACCACACGCCGGGGAACCTGCGGGCCGTGATCCACATGAAGGTCAAGGATCTGCGCACGGGCATGGTGTCGCCCATGCGCCTGGGCTCGAGCGACGCGTTCGAGGTCGCCTACCTCGACCGCAAGAAGGCCGAGTACCTCTACAAGGAGTCGAACGGCGACTACGTCTTCATGGACCGCGTGACGTACGAGCAGTTCCCGCTGAACGAGGAGCTCATCGGCGACCTGATGGGCTACGTGAAGGAGAACACGGTCGTGGACGTGACGTTCCACGAGGCGCTCGCGATCGGCGTCGAGCTGCCTTCGAGCGTCACGCTCAAGGTGGTCGAGTCGGAGGCGGCGGTGAAGGGCAACACGGCGACGAACGTGAAGAAGGAGGCCGTGCTCGAGACCGGCCTCAAGATCAAGGTGCCGCTGCACATCCAGGTCGGCGAGATGGTCAAGGTCAGCACGGCGGATGGGGAGTTTCAAGGTCGGGCGAACTAGTTCGCCCGCCCACAAGTACTTCTGGGCCTCCCTGCTCCGGTCTGTCAGTCCCTTCGGTAAGCCCACACCGACAGATCGCGGCTCTCGACGTAGAGCGGCCAGACCTCGACCAGCCGGCACTCCTCGCGCAGGAAGCGCTGGAACTCCTGCGCGTCGCGTGGATCCCAGCCCAGGAACTGCTCCGGGTTCACGACGTACCACCCGCGTCGACCCTTGCGCGCCCAGTGCTCCGGCACGCGCGCGTGGAAGAAATCCAGCCACGTCAGCGCCGTCGGCCGCCGCAGGTCCGTGTTCCACGGCGCGAGGTAGAACTCGCCGACGCTGGCCTCCATGCCGTAGATCTGATCGCCTTCGGCGCGGTGATTGGCCACGTATTGGAAGGCCGCGCGCCACGCTGGACGCTCGCCGCGGCGCACGGTCATGTAGAGGCCCTGGTTCACGAGCGACGGCACCGCCAGCAGCGTCAAGTACGCGAACTCGCCGCGCCGTCCGAACGCTCCCGCCGCGCCCGTGCCGAGCGGCAGCACGGCCACGAGCGCGATCCAAGGGAACAGCACGAACACGTACTGCGCGCTGACCCGCACGAGCGCCGACGCGCCCAGCGCCAGCACGAGCCCGCTGGCGACGACGCCCAGCGCGAACAGCTCAGGCGCGCGCCGCGTGCGCAGCGCCGTCCAGGCCCCGCACAGGACGGCCGTGCCCAGGAGCGGCGTCAGGAAGAAACCGGTCGTCTTCGCGAAGTGCGCGATCGAGGCCAGCGACGCGTCGAACGACTCGCCCTGCCCCTTCTGGTAGGCGTAGTTGCTCCACGTGCGCCAGACCCAGCCGATGCCGAGCAGCGCTCCGAGGATCGCGACGCCGGCCAGGACGTACGCGGTGCGGCGCGATTGCTCTGACAACGGCCGACGCGCGCGCTGGAGGATCACCGGCCCGATCGCGAAGACCGGCAGGATCAGCGCAGCCGACGGATGGAAAAGGGACGCAGCCGCCGCGAGGCACAACCCGAACAGCGCCAGCGACGTGCGTCCGCGGAGGAGCCCCGAGAGCAGCGCCCACGCGCCGAGCAGACCCACGAGCTGCGCCAACGTGTAGAAGCGCGCCGTCTGCGACCAGTACAGGTGCCACGAGCTGACCGCGACGAGCAGGCTCGCGGCCGCGGCCCGGCGCGCACCGAACGCGCCACGGAAGGCCAGGTACGTGACCAGGATGCACAGCCACCCCGCGACGGCCGGCAGGATGCGCAAGCTGGTCTCGGTCGGGATGCCGCCCAGGAGTCGCACCGTGCCCTGGATCAGCCAGTAGCCGATCGGGTTGCTGATCTCGCCGCCCTCGATCCCGTGGTGCGCGTCGGCCCACGTCAGGGCTTCGTCGATCCACAGGCTCCACTCGGAGAGCCGCACGAACCGAACAAGTCCCAGGAGGAGCGCGACGGCGAGGAGGATCCGCGCCACGCGGTCCTTGGCCGGCGGTTCCCACAGTTGCATGGCGCAAAAGGTTCCAAAGCCGCCCGACCGGAGCAAGGGTGCTGCTTGCCATGACGATCCCGGCCTGCCACATTCGGAGCGTGCGACGCGCGCTCCTGCCCCTCGCAGCCGCGACCTGGATGTCGGGCTGCTCCCTGCTGGCGCCGAACCAGGCGGTGCTGCTCTCGAGCACGCCGCCCGGGGCGACCGTGAAGATGGACGGCCGGAACATCGGATTCGTGACGCCGTGCCAGTTGCAGCTCGACATCGACGACGACGTGCGCCTCGACTTCGAGCTGCCGGGCTTCAAGAGCGAGACGCGGTTCCTGACGCCGGACGACGAGGTCTACTCGATCCTGTGGCGCGAGATGTACGTCGGCGAGCAGACCTGGCGCTTCCCGCTGTGGCTGCCGCTCAAGGATTTCCTCGTGCCGGTGAAGTGGATCGAGACGCACTCGCCGGGTCGAGTGCACGTCGCGCTCGACCGGCTGGCAGACGAGGGCGTGGCGCCGCCCGCCCCGGCGCCGAAGACGCTGCCGGCGGAGCCGACGACGACGCCGGCCGAGCGGCCGACCGCGGCGCGTTCGCAGTGACCGCCGGTCCCGCGCAGGCGGCGGTCTTCCTCGACCGCGACGGCGTCCTGACGCGCGAGGACGAGTGGGTCCTGCGCGCGGATCAGGTCGAATTGCTGCCGGGTGCCGCGGCCGGTGTGCGGCGGTTGAACGAGGCCGGCATTCCGGTCGTCGTCGTGACGAACCAGAGCGCGCTGGCGCGGGGGTGGATCGGCGAACTTGAATTGGCACAGATCCACGCGCGCCTGGCGGAGCTGCTGGCGGCCGAGGGCGCGCGCATCGACGCGATCTACGTTTGCCCGCACCATCCGACCGAGGGTGCGGGCGAGCTGCGGCGGGAGTGCGACTGCCGCAAGCCGGCGCCGGGTCTCTTGCTGCGCGCGGCGCGCGAGATGGGGCTCGACCTGGCGGCAAGCTGGATGGTCGGCGACGCGGCGCGCGACGTGGAGGCTGCTCGCGCAGCGGGCGTGCAAGCGGCCCTGGTGCTGACGGGCAAGGGCGCCGCCGAGCGCGCGCGCATCGAGCCCGTGCCGGAATTCGTGGCGCGCGATCTCGACGAGGCGGTGCGCTCGATCCTGCCGCGGATGGCGGGCTCGCGGAGCGGGTGACCAGCGCAGCTCATCAGGGATCGCGCGGCTCTTGCGCGTTGGGCCGCATTGCCGCTTCCATCGGCACCAACGCCTGCCTCGGGGTACGCGCTTAGTGTCGTGCTGAAGTCTCGCTCAACAAGGCGAGAAAGCCGGCCTCAGTGTTGTGCTCGCGCAAGGACTCTCGGGCCCGCTCGCTCAGAGCGGATACGAACGGCGCTGGGTTCAGTCTTGCCGCCCGAATCGCGGCGGACATCAGCTGATCTACTTCCTGCAACACAAGCGTGTATTGCGGCGTTGGATGATGTGCCGATTGATCGGAAGTCGGTGCCGGCGAGGTGACGCTCCACAGGATGTCCGCTCCGTTGACGAGCACGTCATCCGGGTAGCGTAGGTTCTCAAACCGCTCGAGGGCCGCAATCGCGCGCCGACACTCTGAGCCGTCCAATGCGGCTGAAGTAAGCACGCCTCGCTCGTGCAGCAGGTCGAGTCGATGGCGCATCTCCTTCAGCTCTGACAGGTCACACGTTCGAACGAGCGCAGCCTTCAACATCATCTCGACAGCATGGTGGAGCAGGATTGCCGCAGTCGGCATCAGGTGTGCGTGGAAGGCAGAACGGCCAGCGGCGTAGTACTGGAAGCCAAGCTTGGCGAACTGGTGGCGCGCGAAGTCCGGTTCCATTCCCATGATTCATCTCATACACCGTCAACCGACCGCATGATGAACCGTCGCTGCCCCGGTCCATGACCGACAGATGATCGAGCCGAGGTATGGCGGGGAGACGCCGAGTCAGGCGCTTTTTCGTTTGCTACGCGGCCTCCGTCGCTGACGGATCACGATGGCGAGCGCTCGCAGCGCATCGTTGACCGAGTTCGAATCGGGAAACACGTCCAACACACCCGGATCGATGACGACGACGTTCGTGCCCTGCCTGTACCTGGCTGCGGTCGCGCCGCGCACCGCTCCGGTGAAGTCGTACTCCGGTCGCAGGGTGTCCAGGTCCGTTTCGCGCTTGCGCCGGCTAGTCTTCTTCTTCATATCGCCTCCGCTCGTGTCTCGTGGCCCGCCTTGCGGAGATGATGCGGGTAATACGTGGACGCTCAGCGAACGCGACAACGAGAAGGCGGTGCCGCGTCGAAAGTCCGAGGAGAACGTACCGCATTTCCCGGAGGGAATGATCAGGATCCGGCTGGAGCAGCACATCCGGGTCTCCGAACACCGTGGTGGCCTCGTTGAAGGTCACCCCGTGCTTGCGGGCGTTCAGCTCCGCCTTCCGAAGATCCCACTCGAACACGTATCCCACGGAACCGCCTCGCCTCCCCCGCGCCGCCAACCAGCTCACCCACGGAGCATGGCGGTCCGCACGATAGCGGACTGCGGCGGTGCCTGCATCTCAGGGCAGATACCGCATCAACTCATCCGACAGCTTGCGCGTCGCCCAATCCGGCAACTTCCCCCACCACGTCCGCAGCCGCTCCGTCTTCGGGTTGCTCGGGTTGAACGAGGGCAGCTCACGACTCTTCACGAGCTTGTACCGGTAGCTCAGCACGCGCGGCTCGAACCCCTGGTTCTTCTTGAACTGGTACGGCCCCGACCCGACGCGGCTGCGGCCCAGGTCGAACCGCTTCAGCCCGCGCTGCACGCACATCTCCTGCAGGCGCGTGACCAGGAAGTTCGTGACGTTGTACGTCCTGTTCGCGTCGTCCGTGACGCCGATGTAGTAGAAGTCGAGCTTGTCGCCGTGCACGAACGACATCGTCGCGGCCAGCGGTTGCGACGACGTGCGCGCGACGTGCACCAGCACGCCCTCCCCCAGCTCCTCGATCAGCGCCTGGTACCAGGCGCGCGGCAGCGCCGGCGAGCCCAGGTGCTTCTTGCTGCGGTGGAACAGCTCGTAGAGGTCGTCCGCGTACCAGGGCCCCTCGCTGACCGAGAGGTGGTTGCGCTCGATCGTCTTGCGCACCTCGGCGCGCGCGCGCTTCGGCATCCGCGTCCAGATCTCCTCGGGATCGGAGGGCAGGTCCTGCACGAAGGCGGCGTACAGGTCGGAGCCCACCAGGCTGGGCACGCCCGGGTCGTCGACGCAGCGCAATTCGAGCCGTCCGACGCGCTCCTTCTCCGCCAGCTTCAGCGCGGCCTCGACCAAGGCGACGTCCGCGGCGGGCGTGCGCGACGCGGGACCGCCGTACACGCCGTAGGGCACCGACACGAGGTGGGGTGCGCCGACGATGGGACGGCACAGCGCCAGCGGCAGCATGCCGACGAGCTCGGTGCCCTCGAACGCGCCCAGCGTGCGCGGCTCGTGACCGAACACCCGTTCGACGGCCCGCTCCCAGCCGGCCAGGTGGAAGATCGTTCCGGCCTGCACGGAGCGCACAAGCGCGTCGCGCTGCGCGTCGTGCTCGCGGCCCAGCTCGCGCACGGCGAGCGGCGAGTGCGTCTCGATGGCTGGCACGGCCGCCGGCTCAGCGCTCGCGCGCGGAGCCTCCATCGCCGTCGCGCGGTTCATCGCCCGCCTCCCAGACCTTCTCGACGCGGTACTCGCGCAGGTTCTGCGCCTGCGTGTAGATGATGATCTCGCCCACCAGGCCGAAGCCGATCACCTGCACGCCGAGCACGAAGAGCAGCACGCCGAACTGGAACAGCGGACGCGTCAGGATGGCCCCCGGGTCCACGAAGAGGCCCTGGATCACGGTCGCCAGGCACAGCAGCGCGCCCAGGAACAGGAACACGCCGCCGACGGTGCCGAAGAAGCGCAGCGGCTTGTGCGTGAACTTGGAGAGGAACACGACGCCCAGCACGTCGAGCGCGCGGCGGCCGTACACGCCCAGCCCGAAGAAGCCCTTGCCGCCCCATTCCTTCAGGTGTCGGACCTTGAGCTCGACGACCTTGAAGCCTTGCCGCGCCGCGATCGCCGGCAGGAAGCGGTACATGTCGCCGTGGATCGGCACGTCGCGCAGCACTTCGCGCCGCATCACGCGGAACGTGCAGTTCAGGTCGTGGAACTGCGCGTGCAGCATCCAGCGCATGACCTGGTTGAACATCGCCGACTGGAGTCGGTTCAGCACGGGATCCACGCGCGGGTGCCTCCAGGGCGACACGAGGTCGGCACCCGCGTCGATCGCCGTGAGCATGGGGCCCAGCTCGAACGGGTCGATCTGCACGTACTGCGGCGACGTCACGACGATGCGGCCGCGCGCGCGCTGCAATCCCGCCGAAAGGCACATCGACTCGCCGAACGCCTGCTGCAGCGCCATCGGCACGAGCGAGCCGGGTCGCGCGGCTGCCAGCGCCTCGGCTTCGGCCCAGGCCGAGCCGCGCACGCCGTCGAACACGATCACGAACTCGTGGCTGCGGCCCAGGCGGTCGAGCTCGGCCGACAGCGCCGTGACGACCTCGCGCACGCGGCCGTCGACGGTCGTGATCGGCACGATCAGGCTGATCTCGGGCACGTCGCCCGGGCTGGCGACGGCCGGCGAAGCGACACGCGGCGTGACCACGGGCACCTCGGCCTGCGGCTTCTTCGGCGCGCGGCGCTTGGGTTGACGCAGCGCGAGCGTCTCCGTGTCGCCCTCCAGCGACGGCAGCGGATCGGGACGGAAGGCCTCGCCCGCCTGCGTCGGATCGCCCGTGCGCTCCTCCGGCGACGTCGTCATCGCGCCGGCCCCGAGACGATCAGGCGCTTGCCGCGCGCGCCGTGCAGGCCGCTGGCCTTGACCGCGAGCTCGGCCAGGAAGCCCAGCATCAGCAGGTAGGCGCACACCATGAAGAACAGCATGAACGTGATCAGGACGGCGCGACCCCAGGTGTTGTCGAGCTGGATCGTGTCGGCCTGGAACGCACAGTACACCAGGAACGCACCCGCCATCGCGGCAAAGGGCAGGGTGAGCAGCCCGAAGTACTGCATCGGCCGGTGCGAGAACGAGCTGATCATCTGGATCGACAGGAGGTCGAGCAGCACGCGCGTCGCGCGCCCGATTCCGTACTTGCTGCGCCCGAAACGCCGCGGGCGGTGGTTGACGACGATCTCGCTGACGCGCGCGCCGCTCGCGGCCGACATGGCCGGCAGGAAGCGGTGCTGCTCCGCATAGATGGGGAGGTTGCGCACGACCTCGCGCCGGAACGCCTTCAGGGTGCAACCCGTGTCGTGGATCCTCACCCCGGTCACCCACGCGATCAGCCGGTTCGCCACGAGGGACGGCAGACGGCGCAGGACGAAGCCGTCGTGGCGCTCTTTGCGCCAGCCGGCCACGACGTCGTGCCCGCGGCGCAGCTCGGCCACGAGAGCCGGGATGTCGGCCGGGTCGTTCTGCAGGTCGGCGTCGAGGGTCACCACGACGTCGCCGCGCGCGTGGTCGAACCCGGCCGCCATGGCCGCGGTCTGCCCGTAGTTGCGCGCGAACTGCACGATGCGCACGTGGCGGTCCTGCGCGCGCAACTCGAGGAGCACGGCCAGGCTGCGGTCGCGCGAGCCGTCGTCGACGTAGACGACCTCCCACGTCTCCCCCAGGCTCTCGAGCGCGCGCGCGATCTCGGCCTGGAGCGGGCGCAGGTTCTCCTCCTCGTCGTAGACGGGTACGACGACCGAGATCGAGAGCGGGGATGCCATGGCAGCCTGGGGCGAGGATACCTCGCCCGAAACCGTGACCGGACTCGAGGGCTTTCGACGGGACGTGCTATTCCGAGCTGTTGCCCACAATGCACGTTCCTGGAAGAGGCAAGCCTTGTGGCGGCCTTCGGGGGGGATAGGATCGATGACAGAATGCCCCACCCGTCTCCCCGGGACCCGCTCGCTGCGGCCGGAACCTTGCTCGTCGGCCCGGGCCCGCGCGGACAGGATCTGGCCGCCGTGCTGCGCGCGCTGGCCGAGCCGCGCGGCGTCGCCGTGCGCGCGTTCGAGGACGTCACCGACCTCGCGTCGATCGCGGAGACGAACGGCGTGTGCCTGCTCGACGTCGACGCGGTGCCGATCGAGGACCTGGGCTACGTGCGCCGCTTCCTCGCGGCACGCGCGGACATCGACGTCGTCCTCCTGGGCACGGACCCGCGCGTGCGCAGCGCGCGGTACCTGGGCTCGCAACGCTTCACGGCCTGGCCGCCCGACGTCGAGGAGCTGCTCGCGCTCGTGACGGCCGCCGCCGGACGCGCGGGGCTGACCTCGGGCGCGGGCCGCATGGGCGCCGCCGCGCCTGCGCCCGCCAGCACGCCACGCTCGGCGCCGGCGTCGTCGCGCGCGCGCCCGACCGAAGTCGGCGCGCCGTCCGCGAGCGCGGCCGCGACGCTCGAGAGCGACGAGCTCGACCAGGTGCGCATGATCCTGGAGCAGGAGACCACGGCGGAGGAGTTCGCGCCGCCGGCCGACTGGCCGGCGGGCCACGCGCCGGTCGCGCCCGCGGCGCGCGGCGAGAAAGCGCCGCGCAGCGCAGCTCCAGCGCGCAGCGAAGGCGGACCGCGCCGCGAGCCACGGCCGCGCACGGAGTCGGAGCCGCGCGGTGAATCGACGGCACGCGGTGAACCCGATCGAGCCGGCGCCAGCGCGCGCGACGTCGAAGAGCGGACCGAGAGCCGGCTCGACAACCGCAACGATCCGTGGCTCGAGGCGCCCGCGCCGCCGGCCGAGTCGTCCGCCCCGGCGGCGACGGCGCCCGGCAAGCGCATGCTCGAGGCACCGCCCTGGTGGCGCGCGCAGGTCGCGGACCTGGCCGATTCGGCGCAGCGCATCGACCTCTCCGTGCGCGCGCTGGCCGAGGCCGCGCCCGAGATCGACGAAGGCGACCTGGACGAGGCGCGCGACCGCCTGCGCGCGCTCGAGGGCGAGGTCGCGCGGCTCATGCAGTTCACGCGCACGCTGGGTTACGTCGCATCGCCGCCGCCGACCGGCTCGCAGACCTTCGATCTGGGCGAGATCGTGCACCTGTTCGCGGCCGGCCTGGCGCAGAGCGGGCCGGAAGCGCCGCGCTGCCAGTACAAGACGGTGCCGACGGCGATCGTGCGCTCGGACCGCCAGCTCCTGTCCCAGGCGCTCGACGCCGTCTTCTTCCTCGTGCGCTGCACGTCGCGCAAGGGCGACCTCGTGCGCGCGCAGGTGCAGCGCGTCGAGGACCCGGCCGGCGTGGTCATCGAGCTGGCGCTCGACTTCCCGAGCGGGCCGCTCGAGGGCATCCCCGAGGACGAGATCGTCGAGCCCTACAGCCTGAGCGATCTCTTCCCCGAGCTGGGCCCCAACGCGCTGGCGGCGGCGGCCGGGATCGTCAGCGGCCAGGGCGGCAGCTTGAGCCTGTCGAGCAAGGCTGCCGGTCGCATGACGTGGCGATTGCGGTTGCCGCGCCTGGAGACCTGAGCTACTAATTCCGAAAGTCCGCGCGCAGCGCGCGTGTTTCCTAAGGCCGCTCGACCACCCAGCCGCTTGATGCTGGCCGTTCGGGCGGTGAGTAGCGCTCCAGCGACGTGTCGCCGCCTCCACACCTTGGATTGCGGGCGCAACGACTCCGCGGATTCCTGCGCACGCGCCCTCGTCCTGTCGAGGATCGACGGTCCTCGTTGCGTTGCGTGGTTCGCCGAGCATCACTGCCGAGCGTGCTTCGCTCTACAGGTCGTCGTCAGCTTGGGCGAAGGAGCGAAGCAACAGAGTTCCGTGCGAACGCCATGCCGAACTTGATTCGGCATGGAAGAATCCCGCTCGCCGTTCACCGCGGCCCCGCAGCCCGCAGACGTGGCAGGACGAACGCCAGCACGCGTGCTGCCGTTCGCTTGGCTATGAGTTCCAACTGCCTTCGCGCAGCCGACGTGTTCCTCCAGACCGCTCGACCGATCCGTTGCTCGTGGCTGGAGGTTCGAGCGGCGAAGGGTCCTGCGGCGAGGAGTCGCTCCTTGTCCGTGAGGCGATCGAGGTGGCGTCTGGACCGTCAGGACGAGCCCGTGGGCTCTGAGCACGCGTAGTCGTCTGCCGACTTTGGCGCACAGGCGTCGTTCCTGCTTGTCAGTGACGCACCCGAGGCGTGACGCCCCCTTCCACCCTTGGGTTGCGGGCGTCAGCCCACGCTAGGAGGCCGAGAAGAAACCGAGCGTACGCTCTCTCCGACCCTGTTGGCGCCGCGCCCGCGCGGCGCGCAGAGACTTCGAATTCTTCGAAGCCCCTGGGGCCCCCCGACGCGACGATGAGTGCGCACATGCGCGTCCTCGTCCTGGGCTCGACCGGTTTCCTCGGACGGTTGGTCGCGGAGGAACTCCTGCGCGCGGGCCACGCCGTCGAGGGCTGGAGCCGCGGCGAGGACGACGCGTGCACGGCGTACACGGCGCGGCGTGTCGACCTCGCCGGCGATTCGCCGCTGCCGGTGCCAGATGAACCGTGGCACGCAATCGTGCTGCTCGCCGCGCCGAGCGTGCCGGCGCGCTTCGATGCCGCGCGCGACACGGCCGTCACGCTCGCGATCGCGCGCCGCTCGCTCGAACACGTTGCGCACCGTGCGCCGGGCGCGCGCGTCGTCGTCGCGTCGAGCGCGCACGTGCTGGCGAGCTCGGAGGCCACGCTCGACGAGAGCGCGCCCTTCGCTCCGGCCGGTGCGTACGGTGTCGCGAAGATGCGGGTCGAGGTGATGGCCCTGGACATGACGCGGCACGGGCTCGACGTGCGCGTCGCGCGGCTCTTCGGCAGCATCGGGCCCAATCTGCCCGACGGCCTGTTCGTCCCGGACCTGCTCGCGCAAATCGACGCGCGCCCGGCTGCGATCCAGCTCGACGGTCCAGACGCGCGCCGCGACCTGACCGATGGCCGCGACGCGGCGCGCGCGCTGCGC
This sequence comes from Planctomycetota bacterium, assembly GCA_031400875.1. Classification (GTDB taxonomy): domain Bacteria; phylum Planctomycetota; class UBA1135; order UBA1135; genus JAEUHZ01. Next base: position 74,535 of record JANNQS010000094.1, read on the forward strand.
GTGCTGGTCGAGCTGCCGGCCGCGCCCGAGCGAATGTTCCACGTCGGCACGGGTCGCGGCGTGGCGCTCTCGGACGTGGCGCGCGGTCTCGCGGCGCGCCGCGGGTACGAAGGCCACATCGCGTTCGCGCCCGGCGCGGGCGCTAGCTGGATCGCCGACGCGGGCCGGCTCGAGCGCGCCACGGGCTGGCGCCCGCGCCTCGACCTGGAGGACAGCCTGGACTGGACCGCCGCACTTGCGTTTCCCCCGCCTGCCTGAGAAGAAAGAGCGGCCCCGATCGTCCGGGCACCCGATGACACGCAGCGCGCTGATCACGGGCATCACCGGGCAGGACGGCAGCTACCTGGCCGAATTCCTGCTGGCGCGCGGCTACCGCGTGCACGGACTCGTGCGACGCACGTCGGGCGGCTCGCTGGCGCGCATCCAGCACCTGCTCGAGGGACCGGGCACCGCGGCGGAACTCGTGCTGCACGACGGCGACCTGGGCGACGCGCTCGCGCTGCGCACCGTCGTCGAGCGCGCGCAACCCGACGAGGTCTACCACCTGGCGGCGCAGAGCCACGTCGGCGCGAGCTTCACGCAGCCGGAGACGACGACGGCGGTCACGGGTCTGGGCGCCGTGCGCATGCTCGAGGCCGTGCGCGCCTGGCGCGACGGATCGCGGCGCGACGTGCGCTACTACCAGGCCGGCTCGAGCGAGATGTTCGGTTCCGCGCCCGCGCCGCAGCACGAGCGCACGCCGTTCCAGCCGCGCTCGCCGTACGGCTGCGCCAAGGTGCTGGCCCACCACGCGACGGTGCTGGCGCGCGACGCGCACGGGCTGCACGCCTGCAACGGGATCCTGTTCAACCACGAGAGCCCGCGCCGCGGCGAGGAGTTCGCGACGCGCAAGGTGACGCGCGCCGCCGCGCGCATCAAGCTGGGCCTGCAGGAGCGGCTATCGCTCGGCAACCTCGACGCGCGCCGCGACTGGGGCTACGCGCCGGACTACGTCGAGGCCATGTGGTCCATCGTGCAGCATCCGCGGCCGGACGACTGGGTCGTGGCGACGGGCGTGTCGCACTCGATCCGCGACCTGCTCGACGTGGCCTTCGGCCGCGCCGGCCTCGAGTGGCGCGAGCACGTCGACGTCGATCCGCGCAACCTGCGGCCGCTCGACGTCGACGACCTGCGCGGCGACGCGTCACGAGCGCGCGCCGAGCTGGGCTGGACGCCGCGCACCGGTTTCCAGGCGATGATCGAGGGCATGGTCGATCACGACCTGGATCTGGCCACGCTCGAGCTGGCCGCGCGCCCGCAACGCGCGTAGACAAGGGTGTCAGACACCTTGCACCACCGTGGGTGCTCCACCCGAGCGCGCGTAGTGCAAGGTGTCTGACCCCGGATGATTCATGACGGGCAGGGCAGGACCGCCGATTGAATCGGCGGACGTTTTTGGGACGTCGCTGAAAAGCGGGTACGGACCGCCACCCTCCCCGTCGCGGCGGGGGTCACCTGGAGCCGGCAT
>JANNQS010000095.1:0-40738 GCA_031400875.1 Planctomycetota bacterium
CCCAACGAATCGTCCCTGCTCCGACTGGTCAGCGCTGTGCTGACCGAGATCAGCGACGAATGGGAAACCGGACGCGTCTACCTCACCTTGCAAAACGGCTAAGCCATCACGACCGAATTACAGAAAAGATGTTGCTCAACCTGGAGTCTCATTCGGGGATGGCCTACGGTGCATCGGTGGCAACGTCATGCGCCTGGGTGTCCAGCCCAACATGGCCGGGGCCAGCCAGTACCCGGGCAGTGGCGATCTTCCGATTTCAGTGCGTGGCCAGTGCATCGCAGGTGATGTTCGGCACTACCAAACCTGGTATCGGAACGCTGCCGTCTTCTGCACACCCAGTACCTTTAACCTGACGAACGGGCTGAGTGTGACGTGGACGCCATAAGACTGGTGGGCCGGAAAACGACCCTCATGCGTCATTGATTGCGGTCGCTTGGCGTACTACCATTTATAGGTAACAAGCCAGTCGCGGCCTCCGTGCAAGCATCCCGTCCAAGCCGGCCGCTCCATCAGGAGCCCTCTTGGACCAACTTGTCATCTCGCGTGTTCCGGTCGCGTCGCTCGTCCCGGTGAGCCTGTCCCCAGAACCTGAGCCAGCGGAAGTGAGCGTCTCGGGGTAGAACGCCCCAGGAGACGCCATGAAGCGAAGCCGATTTACGGAGGAGCAGATCATCGCCGTGCTGAAGGAGTCCGAGGCCGGGCAAACGGTCAAGGACCTGTGCCGCAAGCACGGGATCAGCGAGCAGACCTTCTACCGCTGGAAATCGAAGTACGGCGGGCTCGAGTTCAGCGAGGCTCGGCGCCTGCGTCTGCTCGAGGAGGAAAACGCCCGCCTGAAGCGGATGGTCGCCGACCTCAGCCTGGACAACCAGGCGCTCAAGGAGCTCGCGAAAAAAAAGTGGTGACCCGCGCTGATCGCCGAGCTGCCGTGACCTTCCTGCGCGAGACCTTCGGGCTGGCGGAGCGACGGGCCTGCAGGCTCGTGGGGCAACCACGTGCGACGCATCGCTACCGCGCGACGCGTCTCGAAGGCAGCGAGCTGCGCCAGCGCCTCGTCGCTCTGGCCAACGAACGTCGTCGCTTCGGCTATCCGCGACTGCACATGCTGCTGCGCCGCGAGGGCTTCGCCGTCAACCGTAAGCGCGTCTACCGGCTGTACTGCGAAGAAGGCCTGAAACTGCGGCGGAAACGCAGCAAGGGCCGCACGTCTGAACCGCGCCAACCCATTTCGCCGCCGCTTTGGTCGAACGAGCGTTGGTCGATGGACTTCGTCTCGGACACCTTGGCCGATGGCAGGACCTTTCGAGCGCTCACGATCGTCGATGACTTCACGAAGATCTGCCCGGCGTTGGAGGTCGACACGTCGATCTCGGGCCAGCGAGTCATCCGGGTCCTCGAGCGTGCGATTCAGAGCCGCGGCAAGCCGCAGGTGATCGTCACGGACAACGGATCCGAATTCACGTGCATCGCGATAGATGCATGGGCGCGATCACAGGGCATCCATCTGCACTGGATCGATCCGGGTAAGCCGGTCCAGAACGCTTTCATCGAGAGCTTCAACGGCCGCTTCCGCGACGAATGCCTGAACCAGCATCACTTTCTCGGACTCGACGACGCTCGCGCGCTCATCGAAGACTGGCGCCAGGACTACAACGAGATCCGACCGCACACGTCCTTGGACGGCAAGGCGCCCGAGGAATTCCTGCTCGGCCTGGCCGGTGGCATGCCACCGGCCAGGCCGAAGCTCCACCGCCAACTCAGCCTGTTCGAAGAAACCCAAACCAGCCCCGGACTCTCATAACTGCTGGATCAACAATGGGGACAGGCTCAGACCGGAACCGTTCGATGCTTGGAAGGCGGCATTGGGACCACATCGCGACGGCGCTAAACGGGAAGTTAGGGCGCATTGCGCCACCTGAGAGATCGGCCGCGCGGCACCGAGCTGGAGAAAGGCGATTCAAGGCAGCGTTTGGACTATGGCGAGCTTGGGGAATACCGCGGTGGCACACTCCGTCATGCCTCGATCTGCCGTAGCGAGAGTGCCGATATACGATGCAAGGTGCACGTAGTCGATGTCATGGTGATCGTTCCGGAGTCTATCCTCACTCGCGTCCGGCTTCAGAAGGCTCTGTGCGCCATACCAGTCCATGAGTCGAATAAATCGCGGCCAAGAATAACGCAAGGGCTCACGTCGCACCGCTGCTGCCCAACGATCGCCAGCGAACTTGGCTACGGATTCTACCAACCGCTCAGCGCGGCTGGCGTCATTGACCACTGCAAGTAGTTGCTTCGGATCTCGGCGGAATGAGGCGATGAGAGAGGAGTCTGTTAGGTCGCCTTCGATGCCCCGCCAACTCGCACGAATATCCCGAAGTTGACGTGCCGCCGCGGTGTTGGGGCGCCTGTCCCTGAACTTCTGCAATACCAGCCCGCGTTCGACCCACTCGGCCAACGGCGGTAATCCATACATCAAGTGCTCTGAGATCTCAAAGTTGATCACGTGTCTAAGGTCAAGCCTCACGTCGGGACCGTGCTCAATCGAGTCCAACTCCGCCGCTCCGCGTCCCAGAAACACGCGACCTCTGTTTGCGTCGAATAGATCATGGAACTTTGCAGACTGCCCGACATCCGGCCCAGGCTCGGAATCAAGCGTTTCAAGAACCTCCTCCACTATCGTTCCGGGGATTACGAGTCCGACTCCGAGCGGAACCCGATAAGACCGCGGTCGCCCCCGCAGGAGGGAAAGGTCCGCTACCACCAGGCGCGGGGGAAGCATGCGGGGAGTGAGCTGCGGCATGCAGTGGCCTTCAGATCGGTAGAGTTTCAGCCTGCGCGGCTGATGGGTCGTCGCTTCGAAACCCCGTAGCGACGAGCTTTCTCGCGAGTCCCTTGCGCCGAGTTGCCGTTTGGTGGCTGTTTCTGACCGCCACTAAAACGCAAACGGAGGGTGGCATTCCGGATCGCCGTTCAGGGCCGCCGCCGTAACCCGCGTGCTGCTGCGAGCTTGTGTGGAGCGGGCGAAGGGGTTCGAACCCTCGACATTCAGCTTGGGAAGCTGACACTCTACCAACTGAGTTACGCCCGCCTGCGAAGTCGCCCGGCAGCATAGCCTGCTCGTGCTCGGTGGCCAAGGTCCCAAGCGGCGTACGGATGCCGGCCGTGAGGTTCTCGCCCTACGGCCGCTAGGGTCGTGCCGGGAACGGGGGGCATGCGGTGATACGGCGGCGGCAGCGGACGTGCGTCTCTTTCAGAGTGCGACTGGGCGCGGTCGATGGCGCGCACGAAGGCCGCGAACGGCGCGAGCAAGAACCGGGCGGCGCTCGATTCGAGGCGGGGCTGACCGCGCTGGAACTCAGGCCGCCGGCTCGAACTCGTCTCCCGCGACCCACAGGAACCCGCCAGGCACGGTGCGGTAGAACGCCCGTGCCGTCGCCTCCGTCCGTTCCCGGTCCCGCGGCCACGGCAGCTCCTTCGCGATCTGCTCGAGATCGATCGAGCGCGCTCGGCCGCGCTCGAGCCAACGATCCTTGTGCCGCGTGGCGGCGAGGAAATTCCGCTTCGCCAGATTGCAGCGCTCGTCGGCCACGACGAGGTTGTCCAGGCCGTCGTCGGCGTGCCTCGACCACGGGATGAAGTGATCGACGTGCGCAGAGCTGCGCGCCGGCCCGTGGCAGTAGAAGCACTCCCCGGACTGGAGGTCCAAGAGCGGAGCGAGCACGCGCCCGAGAGCGACCCGGTTCGTTCCGAACAGGAAGGACTCCAGCTCGTCGATCTGGAGATGATTGAGCTCGGCAACCTTTGCCGACCACTTCCGCTGGATGAGTGGGCGGATCAGGCTCGAGAGTCGCACCAGGTTGCGAGCGGCGCCGTCAACGAAGTGGATGCGGTTGTCGAACCCGCGGGTTTCGGACGAGGTTCCCATGCGCACGCTATCGTCCCATCCGATCTCGTACAGGAACCGCTGGTCGAGCCGGCCCATGCGCTGCAGCTTGGGCAGCGGCATCTTGATCAGCGTCTGCTCCACACCGCGCACGATACGATCGAACGGCTCGTGAGAGCGGGCGCGCACCTCGTGCAGGGTCATCCCGGCGTGCTCGTCACGCAGCTGGGCGATGTCGCGCACGATCTTCGCGGTCACAGGGCCTCCGCGGCCGAGCGCGGGGCCCTGGTTCTGTTCCAGCACACGTCCGATGTGCCCGTACGGGACCGATTGGGCCCAGTAGATCTCGACGACCTTGAGAGCCAACTCCCGCGTCGTGACGAAGTCCGGCGGTGCGCCGTCGGGCCTCGTCTTCTCGAAGCAGAGTTCGACCAGGGCCAGCAAGGTCGCGAGCTTGTATGTCGAGCTGCGCTTGCCCTCCTCGAGCAGCGCCAGGAGCCTCTCGCCAAAGGCGACCGTATCGAGCGGAGAGTCCATCACGCGCCGTCCTCGAGCGGAGCGTGGCTCCTACGCTCGGGGATGACGCCGCGGACTCCACTGCGCGGGTCCGGCACGTCGCCTCGCCAGTGCGGGGCCAAGTGAATGTGCAAGTGCGCAACCGTCTGACCCGCGGCCCTACCGGCGTTGAATCGGATCACGCCCCCCAGATCACGACGACGCCGTTCGTCAGGTTGAAGGTGCTCGCCGTGCAATAGGCCGCCGCGTTCCGGTACCACGCCTGGTACGTCCTAGTTCCCGGGCTCGCCACGAGCCCGCGCACGGACACGCTCGGGTCGCCCGCAGCCGGGTATTGCGAAGCACCGGCCACATTGGACTTCGTCCCGAGCCGGTTCACCCCGCCTCCAGCACAGCGCTTCCCGTCGCCGAACATGGCGCCTGCACCACCGGCCTGCTGGGTCGTGCCCTGGAAGTAGAGCGTGCTACTGTTCGGCATCTGCGAGCCCGACAGCACGAGCGTGTCGGCCGACAAGCTCGGCACGCCGCTTCCGACGAGCCGGCCGCCGAGCCCGAGCGAGTTCAGGCAGCCTTCGTGCGCTCCCGGCGCGCTGTGGTTCGCGCACGGACACGGCGTGCCGCTGCCATCGCCGGCGCAGAACGCGACCGACGACGTTTCGCACTCGTCGGGCACGCCGGTCTGGTTCTGGTCAGGGCTCGTGCCGTTCGCGATGTCGCACGCGTCGGGCACGCCGTTCGAGTTGCAGTCGGGGGCGCCGGCTGCGATTTCGCAGATGTCGCCGAGCTGGTCGTTGTCGCAGTCGCCCTGCCCCGGGTTCGCGATCGTGGGGCAGTTGTCGCACGCGTCGCCCAGGCCGTCGCTGTCCTGGTCGACCTGGCTCGCGTTGGGCGTCGTGTCGCAGTTGTCGATGCAGTTCGAGACGCCGTCCGAGTCACTGTCTGTCTCTGCGACGCCGCAACCGCATTGGCCGGGCGTGGTCTTCAGCGGATCGTTGGGGCAGCCGTCGTTGCAGTTGGCCGTGCCGTCGCCGTCGCTGTCCGTGTCGGGCACGCCGCAGCCGCATGCGCCCGGAGCGGTCTTCGTCGGATCGTTCGGGCACCCGTCGTTGCAGTTCGGCGTACCGTCGCTGTCCGAATCCGTTTCGGGCGTGCCGCAACCGCAGATTCCGGGCGCGATCTTCAGCGGATCGTTCGGGCAACCATCGTTGCAGTTCGGAGTGCCGTCGCCGTCCGAGTCCGTGTCGGGAATGCCGCATCCGCACACGCCGGGGGCGACCTTGAGCGGGTCGTTGGGGCAGCCGTCGTTGCAGTTCGCAGTCCCATCGCTGTCGCTGTCGGTGTCGGGCGTACCGCAACCGCAGATTCCGGGCGCGATCTTGAGCGGGTCGTTCGGACAGCCGTCGACGCAGTTCGGCGAGCCGTCGCCGTCGCTGTCCGTCTCGGGGATGCCGCAGCCGCACGCGCCCGGCGACGTCTTCAGCGGGTCGTTCGGGCAACCGTCGTTGCAGTTGGGCGATCCGTCACCGTCCGAAACCGTGTCGGGCGCGCCGCAGCCGCAGATGCCGGGTGCGGTCTTGAGCGGATCGTTCGGACAGCCGTCGTTGCAGTTCGCCGTTCCGTCACCGTCCGAGTCTGTGTCCGGCGTGCCGCAGCCGCAGATCCCGGGTGAGGTCTTCAGCGGGTCGTTCGGGCACCCGTCGTTGCAGTTGGCCGTGCCGTCACCATCGGAGTCCGTGTCGGGCACGCCGCAGCCGCAGATGCCGGGCGAGATCTTGTTCGGGTCGCCGGGGCAGCCGTCGTTGCAGTTCGGCGTGCCGTCACCATCGGAGTCCGTGTCCGGCACGCTGCAGCCGCAGATTCCGGGAGCGATCTTGAGCGGGTCGTTGGGACAGCCGTCGTTGCAGTTCGCCGTGCCGTCGCCGTCCGAGTCCGTGTCCGGCACGCCGCAACCGCACTGGCCTGGAGCGGTCTTCGTCGGGTCGTTCGGGCAACCGTCGTTGCAGTTCGGCGTCCCGTCGCCGTCGCTGTCCGTGTCGGGCGTGCCGCATCCGCACACTCCCGGCGCAGTCTTGAGCGGATCGCTCGGACAGCCGTCGTTGCAGTTCGCGGTGCCGTCGCCGTCCGAGTCGGTATCGGGCACGCCGCAACCGCATTGACCCGGCGCGCTCTTCAGCGAGTCGTTCGGGCAGCCGTCGGGCGGGCACGTGTTCGCGGGGAAACCGGGGTTTCCGAAACCGTCGCCGTCCGTGTCCGTGCACGTGTCGCACGCGTCGCCCGTCGCATCGCCGTCGGCGTTCGCCTGCGTCGGGTTCGGGACGGTCGGGCAGTTGTCGGAGCCGTCGACCACGCCGTCGCCGTCCGTGTCGGGGCCCGCCGCGGCCGGCACGCTGGCCGTCGTCGTCTGCGAGCCGGCGCTCTTGAAGCGCCCGAGCGTGATCGTCCCGTTCGTCGGCGCCGCGTTCGCGTCGAAGCGGAAGTTGTAGGTCGAGCCCCAGCGCAGCGCGTTCGCGCTCTGGTTCTGGGCAAAGGTCTGCGTCGACCACGCCAACGTGCCGCCGGCCACCGCTCCGGGCCAATCGCTGCCGTCGTAGTTCGTGTTGCTCGGCCCGTCGCCGTTGCGATAGGGGAGGTCGTGGAAGCCGACGTTCGTCACCGTCACGCCGGCCGGGATCGGCAGCGCGAAGGAGCGCACGCTGTCGTCCGAGTTCATGTTGTAGAGCGCGTACTCGTAGCGGTACTGGCCGCCGCCCAGCGACGTCACCTTGTGGCCCAGCACGAACCGGCCTTCGCTCGGCAGGTCGACGTTCGTCAGCGTCACCCCGCTTTCGCACAGCGCCCAGGCGCGCACCGCCGATTGCTGGCGCGTCGTCGGGCCCGTGGACGCGAAGCTCCAGTCCGAAGCGGAGCCCGACACGCTCAGCTCGCGCCAGCTGGCGTTGTTGTCCTGGTTCCCGGCCGCGGCGTCGTCGGGCGTCACGTACTGGGCCTCGCCGAAGTAGCGAACGCCGGCCGTGCTCTCCACGTCGGTCAGGAGGTACTGGAGGCGCCGCGCCGTGCTGCCCGACCAACTCGGGTCGGCCGGCGGGTACGTGAACGCACCCGTGTTCGCGTTGACCTGCCAGCGCGGCCCGAGACCCGACTGCGAGCCGTTGCGGGCGGACGTGTACGGATCGGAGCAGCCGACGCCCAGGTGCGTGCCGTCCGTGCCCGAGCAGCTCGGGCAGCACAGGTTCTGGCTCAGCGCGTAGAAGCCGTGCTTCAGCCAGCTCATCCCGATCTGCTCGAAGCGCCCGGCGCCGCCGACGACCTTGTAGCGGTAGAGGTTCCCGCCGATGACCGGGTGCTGGTTCGTGTTCGCGAACCAGTTGAGCCACACGTCACCCAGGTTGCACGACGTCGTGCCGAGCGAGATCGCGTCGAGCCCGCCCGACGCCGCGTAGTTCGACGGGCCCGTCACGTCGCCCACGATCACGTCCGGACCGGTGCCGGTGATGCAGGGCCCGGAGAGCGCGAAGCTGCCCGACCCGCCGGCCGAGCCGGGGTACACGCCCAGCTGGATCCCGTACACCGCGCCGATGGCAGCGGTGAACGTCAGGCTGGTCTGCGTGCCGCAGGAGTCGTCGTTGCAGGCGATCGGAGCGACGGAGGGACATCCGCTCGCGGCGTAGACGGCGACCTTCGAGTCGAGCGTCGTCAGGCTGCATGTCGAGAGCGTGACCGTGCCGGCGACGTTCGATGTCCAGGCGAACCACACGTCGCGCTGGATGCCGAGGTTCCCGAAGAAGTTGCAGAGCGCGTTCGTCTGGCCTTCCGCGCCGGTCGTCCCGGTCGTGAACGCGAACGTGCCCAAGTTCGCGATCGCTTGGGGCGTCGAGCAAGCATCGGAGCCTTGCGCAGGTGCCAGGCCGGCCAGCAGCGCGATCGCGAGAGCCGGCAGGCAACGAACGTGACGGAGCGGTGCGGGGAAGATTCGGGCCATGGGGGGGCGCTGGTCCTGCCAAGTGGGCGCGTCTCGCCCCTGCCTGTCGGTCACAAGAAGGAAGTCTACCCCGCCTCGCGCCGCTCGTGTCAGGCTCGACGGGCGCTTGGCACGCCGTTTTGCGGCGCGGTCGGCTCGGGCCGCAGGGAAGCCGTTTCCGTGCCGCTCTCCTGGTCCCGCGCAGGATCGACGAGCCCGTCGACGGGCGTCGACGGATCGATCCAGATCAGGGCGTCCAGACCACGGTCCACGCATTCGTCAGGTTGAACGTGCCCGGCGTGCAGAAGTTCGCCGCGTTGCGGTACCAGAGCTGGTAGTGCCGCGTTCCTCCCGCCGCGGGAACCTGTCCTTGCTGCGACACCGACAGGTCGCCCGCGGCCGGGTAGGCCGTCACGCTGTTCGTCACGACCTGGATGCCGAGCCTGCGGATCGTGCCGCCGGCGCAGCGCAGCCCGTCGCCGAAGGGGTTGCCCGCTCCGCCGTTCACTTGCGCCGTGCCCTGGAAGAAGAGGGCCGGTGTCTCGGGCAGCGGGCCGGCGGCGAGCACGAGCGTGTCGTTCGACATGCTCGACGCGCCGCTCGCGACGAGGCGTGCACCGATTCCCAGCGAGCTGAGGCAACCCGATTGGCTCCCTATGGCGGAGAAGTTGCCGCACGGGCACGCGCCCGTGTCGCCGAAGCAGAAGCCGGAGCCGTTCGTGCCCGCGGCGTAGACGCGCACGGGGCTTGTGGTCGTGTTCCCGTACTCGTCGGCCGCGACCACGCGGTAGGAGACGAGGCCGGTCAGCGTGCCGTCGATCTCGCCGCGGAAGATCTGGCCCCGCGAGCTGCGCATCGGGGTCGACGTCCAGGCGTCCTTGTTCTGGCGCGCTTCGATCTGCACGTCGTCGTAGAACGTGACCTGGTAGGAAGCGTTGTCGTGGACGTGCGCGCGCACCGCCGTCGGTGTCGCGCCGGGAGCTCGGTCGGCAGCCTGCTCGATCGGGCCCACGCGCGGCGACGTCGTATCGTCGGCGGTCGTCGTGTTGATCAGGAACCACGCCGCCTGCCCTGCACCGTTGGCCACGAACAGGTCCGGGTCCCCGTCGGCGTCCACGTCAGCGGTCTCTCCGTCCATCGAAATGGTGCTCTCGCTGGGCAGCACGCCCGTTGCGAGCGTGAACGTGCCCGTCCCGCCGTTCCGGTACATGCGGTCCTGGCCCGAGAAGTTCGCGACGAAGACGTCCAGGTCGCCGTCGAGGTCGTAGTCGATCGGCTCGGCGTCCTCGTCGTCTGCGCTCGAGCTCGGGATCGGGACCGACAGCGCGTACGTGCCGTTGCCGTTGTTGCGCGCGAAAGCGTCGTTGAACGAGCTCGCGGCGACGAGCCAGTTGATCCCGTAGATGTCGAAGTCGGCATCGCCGTCGAAGTCGCCGAACGCCTCCTCGTAGCGCCCCTGGCCGGTGGCGTACCCGGGCGGGAAGACGGCCGTCGTCGCGTCCCGGAATGCCAGCCCGCCCGTCTCGGCCAGGCGGTTCACGTACATGCGCGGCAGCTCGTTCTGTGGCGTGCTCACCATGTCGAGGTCGAAGTCCTGGTCGATGTCGCCCGGATCCGTGCTGATCACCTGGCTGGCGATGTCGCAGAACTGACCGGTCGAGTTCGTCGTGTTGGCTTGCTGGAGGCCCTCGCACCACAAGCCGGGGTTCCCGTTGACGATGTTCTGGCCGGTCAGCTGGAAGCCCGACGGGTTGAACTCGGTGAAGAGCCCCGTGCCGTCGTTCAGGAAGAGGCGCGTCGGCATCTGGCCGCTCTGCGCGCCACCGGCCGAGCTGTGGATCAGGTCGAGGTCGCCGTCGTTGTCGAGGTCGGCGAAATCGCTATCCCAGCAGAAGTTGAGGAAGCCGCCGCCGATTAACAGGGCCGGCGGGATCGACGATCCCGGTCCGCCGAGGCCGATCCAGCGCAATGCAGTCTCGTCGACGTAGAAGCCGACGCTGCCGCCCTGGATCCCGCCCTGGTTCGTCCAGAATCGCGAAGGCTGGTTCGAGAGCTGGCAGTGGTTCGACACGAACACGTCGACGTCTCCGTCGGCGTCCCAGTCCGCGAATTCGATGTCGCGGCTCGCGTCGAGGACCGCCGGGCAGCGCGCGGCCGTCGCATCCGCGAACGTGCCCACCGATCCGCCCTGCGCTCCACCCTGGTTGATCCACAGCCGGTTCTGCTGGTTCCCGACGTCGCCGCCGCACGCGAACCCGGCGTCCCAGTCGCCGTCCAGGTCGACGTCGGCGAAGTCGACCTGCTCGGCGTAGGTGTTGGGCGGCAGCGCCGGAACCTGCGTCGTGTTGCGCACGAACTGCTGCGCGGTCGCGGGCAGGGACACGACGAGGACGGAAGCGAGGGGGAGTAGGCGCATCGAACGACCTGAAACGGGCAGGGACGGGATGGGCTCGGCCGTTTCATGTTGCCCTGACTCCGCGAACCGTGGCGGGAAAAATGGTGCTGGAGCCGGTGGGTCGGCCCGCTCGCGTGCGCGAGCCTCGCCCGAGCGATCGTCAATCCCCCGTGCTCTTCACGCGGGCGGCCACGCGCTCGATCGCGGCGATCACCTCCGCCGGGTGCGAGTGGAGGATCTGGTGGCCGGCCCCGTCGAGCACGACGAGCTCCGACCCCGGGACGACCTCGTGCAGCCGTCGGCTGTGGAAGTCCCACTGCGCCACGACGTCCTCGCGCGCGGCCAGCAGCGACAGCGGCACGCGGATCTCCGCGTAGCGCGGACTCTGGATCGCGGCCGCCGCCTTGAGCAGGCGCATGTCCTGCGCTTCGACCAGGAATTGCGCCGGCCGCAACGCCAACGGGATCGGCGAGCGCGCGAACGTCGCGGGCACGGCCGCGGGCCCGAACGCGCGCCGGATCGAGGCCTCCGCGGTCCATGTGCCCAGAGGTGCTGCGACCGTGTACGCGAGGAGCGGACCGATCGCCGGCAACCCGGCCAGCACGTACTCCGTGTTCGACGGTCCAGGCCAGGAGTACGCGACGCCGTTGATCAGGAGCACGCCGGCCAGCTCGTCCGGCCATTCGAGCGCCCAGGCCAGCGCCAGCGTGCCGCTCCACGAGAAGCCGACGAGCAGCGGCTTCTCGACGCCCAGCTCGCGCAGGGCCGAGCGCACGATGCGCGCCTGCTCGAGTGGCCCGCAACTGCCGTCCGACGGCCGCTGGCTCCAGCCGTGACCGGGCCGGTCGAAGGCCAGCACGCGGTGCGTGCGCGCGAGCTCGCCCACGACCGTCGCCGTCCAGTCCTGAAGCGCGCCGTACGCGCCGTGCAGCAGGACGACGGGCGGACCCGCGCCGCGATCGACGACGTGCAGGCGCAGACCTTCGGCTTCCACGAAGCGGCCTTCGGGCGGGAAGGCCATCTCGGCGCGCGACGACAGGACTTGGGTCCACACCGCTCCGGCGACCAGGAGCGCCACCGAGAGGCCGGCGGCGGCGATCGTGCTCGTGCGCATCGGGACGCAGACGTTGCCGGACGAGCGCGCTCAGGGGAAGCTCGTTCCCGATGCCCGAGCATCCCGACGTGGAACTGTACGTGGAAGCGCTCGCCGCGCGGGTCGCCGGCCGGCGGCTCGAGCGCGTCGACGTCGCGAGCCCGTTCCTGGTGCGGACGTTCGAGCCGCCGCTCGCCGCAGCGCACGGGCGCACGGTCCTGGGCCTGCGGCGCATGGGCAAGCGCGTCGTGTTCCAGCTCGAGGGCGACCTCTTCCTCGCGCTGCACCTGATGATCGCCGGGCGCCTGCACTGGGCCGACGCGGGCGCGGCGCTGCCGAGGCGCACGTTCCTAGCGACGATCGTCTTCGAGAGCGGCTCACTGGGCCTGACCGAGGCCGGCTCGAAGCGCCGCGCGGCGCTGCACCTGGTGCGCGGGGCGGAGGCGCTGCGCGCTCTGGACCGCGGCGGGATCGAGCCGCTGACGTGCGGGCTCGAAGCGTTCGCGGAGCGGCTGAGGAGCGAGAACCACACGCTCAAGCGTTCGCTGACCGATCCGCGACTCTTCTCCGGGATCGGCAACGCCTACTCGGACGAGATCCTGCACCGAGCGCGGTTGTCCCCGCTGAAGCTGAGTCGCGCGCTCGACGACGGCGAGATCGCCCGCCTGCACGCTGCGGTAGCCAGCGTGCTGAAAGAATGGACCGAGCGCCTGCGCACCGAAGCCCGCGGCGGTTTTCCGCGCGACGTCACCGCGTTCCGGCCGGAGATGGCGGTGCACGGTCGCTACGGAAAGCCGTGTCCCGTGTGCAACGCTCCCGTGCAGCGCATCGTGCACGCCTCGAACGAGTCGAACTACTGCGCGGGCTGCCAGACCGACGGCCGCCTGCTGGCGGACCGCGTGCTCTCGCGCCTGCTCAAGGACGACTGGCCCGCCACGATCGACGACCTCTAGGGCAACGATCGCGCCCGCCACCTCGAGGCGGCGGGCGCGGCGTTCGCGGAATCCTGGGGCCTATTTCACCGCCACCGTCACCTTAAAGATCTTGCCCGTGAAGGCGTTGTCGCCTTGCTCGTAGTCGGATGACACGTTCGTCTCGCCGTCCTCGCCCACGTCTGCGCCTTCGTCCGCCGAGAACATGAAGGGCTGCGTCTTGGGGACGTGTCCCTCGGCGACCTTCTTCCCGTCGATGCTGAGGATCGACTTGCCACCCGTGCCGGGCTTGGCTTCGTCGGGCACGAACTCGTACACGATCGTGTGCTTCCCGGCCGCGAGCGGCGCCGGCGTCGCGACGTTCGTGCGCTCGATCGCGAACCAGTTGTACTCGTGGTGGACCTTGCCCGCCTTCATGTACAGGGTCCAGCCGCCGAAGTAGCCGGCCTGGGCGATGATCACGCCCGCCGCGTTCGTGTCCTTCACCTCGATTTCCGCCGTGATCGTGTGCGGCACGCCCTTCACGTTGATGAACGCGTTCTCCAGCATCCCGGTCATACCGTCGTACACGGTGAGCGACTTGCGGCCACCCATGAGGTCCGGCCGGCCGGCGATGGCCGGGTTGAAACGCTCGGCGCGCCGGTCGTCGATCGGCAGCACGTGGTTCTTCAGCGCTTCCTCCATGAAGACCGCTTGCAGCTCCTTCAGCTTCGCAGACTGACTGGCCGCCAGATTGTTGGCTTCGCTGAAGTCCTCGTCGATGTTGTAGAGCTCCCACACGTCGTCGGTCAGCGCGGGAAGTGCCGGGCCCATCAGCCAGGGGATCGAGTGTCGCGTGCAGGCGACCCAGCCTTCGTGGTAGATGCCGCGGTTGCCGAACATCTCGAAATACTGCGTCGTGCGGCGGTCGGCGGCCTTGGGATCGTCACACGTGTAGAGCATGGAAACGCCGTCCATCGCGCGCTGCTCCACGCCGTTCACCAGCTTCGGTTCCGGCAGCTTGGCCGCTTCGAGCACCGTCGGAGCCACGTCGATCACGTGGTGGAACTGCGAGCGGAGCCCGGCCTTCGCCCGGATGCCCTTCGGCCAGTGCATCACCATGCCGTTGCGCGTGCCGCCGAAGTGGCTGGCCACCTGCTTGGTCCACTGGAAGGGCGTGTTGCCGGCCCAGGCCCAGCCGATCGCGAAGTGCGGGAACGTCGTGTGGTCGCCCCACGTGTCGATGTGCTCCATCATCTGGTCGGCTTTGCCCACGATGCCGTTCAGCGCCATCATCTCGTTGTAGGTGCCCTCCGGCCCGCCTTCCGCGCTCGAGCCGTTGTCGCCCACGATGTAGAAGAACAGCGTGTTGTCGAGCTCGCCGATCGCTTCCAGCTGCGCGACCAGCCGACCGACCTCGTGGTCGGTGTGCTCGCCGAAGCCGGCGAAAGTCTCCATTTGGCGCTCGAAGAGCCGCTTCTGATCGGCATTCATCGTGTCCCAGGCCGGGATCTCCTTGGGCCGAGGCGTCAGCTTGGCGCTCGCAGGGATCACGCCCATCTTCAGCTGGCGCGCATAGGTCTCCTCGCGCAGCTTGTCCCACCCGCCGCTGAACTCGCCCTTGTACTTCTCGATCCACTCCTTGGGCACGTGGTGCGGGGCGTGCGTCGCGCCGGTGGCGAAGTACATGTAGAAGGGCTTGTAGGACGAGAGGGCCTGTTGCGCGCTGACCCACTTGATCGCCTGGTCCGTCATGTCCACCGTGAAGTGGTAGTCGGGCGTGTGCGGCGTCGGGATGCGCTCGGTGCCCTCGAAGATGCCCGGCGCCCACTGGTTCGTCTCGCCGCCGATGAAGCCGTAGAACTTGTCGAACCCGGAGCGGGTCGGCCATCGCTCGTGGGGACCGGACACGGAGACTTCCCACGGAGGGGTCTCGTGGTACTTGCCGAACGCCGCCGTGCTGTAACCGTTCTGGCGCAGGATCTCGGCCAGAGGCGTCACGCTCAGCGGACGCACGCCCGTGTTGCCAGGGAACGCCGTGGCCAACTCCATGATGGCCCCGGCGTTGTTCACGTGGTGGTTCCGCCCTGTCAGGAGTGCAACGCGCGTCGGGCTGCACAGGGCCGTCGTGTGGAAGCGGTTGTACTTCAGCCCGTTCGCGGCCAGCTTCTCCAGCGTCGGCATGCGGATCGGCCCGCCGAACGCGCTGCTGTGACCGAAGCCGATGTCGTCGATCAGAACGATCACGACGTTGGGGGCACCGTCCGGCGCCTTCACTTGGACTCTCGGGGGCGCCTTGGCCTTGCGCGCGTCCAGCTCGGTGATCACCGCCGGCGTGGGCTCGTGGATCGGCAGCACGGTGCGGTCCATTCCGCCTGCGGATGCCGAAGGTCCAGCGGGCGTCGACTTGCCGTCGCTGTGTTGCGGCGCTCCGCAGGCGGCGATCAACGCCAGGGCGGGCAGAAGGCGCCAGATTCCCGGCGAGAAGGTGTGGGTACGCATTGTGGTCGGTTCGAGGTCGATTCGGTTTCAGGATGCCAAACGAAGCCAGGCCGCCCCTGTCAGCGGCCCTCGAGGCGGGGATGGTAGGGAACGGGCCGCGAAGTGTCGAAGCGCCAGACTTCACGCGGAAGATCGTCGGGCGCCTGTCGTCGCAGGCGTTCGGATCCGCACACCGGCGGTCGCGCGATAGGATCGCGTGCGCGGAGCCCTGCTCGAGAAGGGGTCGACGAACGATGAAGAACGCGAGAAGGATCGTGTGTGCCGTGCTCGTCGGCCTCGCCGCGCTCACGGCGACGGCGGCCGCACGGAAAAACGGCGAGGAACCCGACCGCCTGTGTCAGATGCTCTTCGACGAGTACGTCGTGAGCCGCGGCAAGATCAACACGTCGACGCGGATGGCCGCCGCGCACATCGTCGCGGAGCGCGGTCGGACGAACGGCTTCTGGAAGGATGTGTTCGCCGCGCTCCCGACTGGCGACGTGAAGCGCGAGATCGCTTGCGTGCGCGTGTTGGGCAAGATGCTCGAGCACGATGCCATCGCGCGGGACGCTCAGCGCCGGTTCGAGCGGACGGGCGAGGTCCAGCAGGCGAGGCCTTCGATCTGTGTCGGGGAGGACGTCGTCAAAGAGCTGATCGCACGCGGTGCGAAGGCCGAGGACGGGCTGGCGGACCACTACGCGATTGCCCTGGCCCGCGCGCGCGTGCCCGAGGCGCGCGAGCTCTTCCGCAAGATGCTCGCGGGCGAGCCGGGTCTGGTCGGCGACGGGTTCCATGCGGCCGTGGGCCTCGCGCAGCTGGGCGATCCGGCCGGTTTCGAGTGGTTGATCGCGCGCAGCACGGATCCGACTCACACGGTCTCGAACGCCTGGCCGCGACGTGTGCCCAGCTACAACCTCGACGTGTGCTGCGCCGCCGCGCTGCAGGAGCTGGTCGGGCAGGGAGCACCGCGCACCCGGCCGGAGTGGCAAGCCTGGTGGAACCAGGTGGACAAGGCGAAGCTCGCGCCCGGCCGCGTCGACTTCGTGGAGCCGTGACGCCGAGCGCCGGCTAGAGCTCGCGAATCAGCACGTTCCTGAACCAGGCGTAGGCCTCGCCCGGCATGTTGTCGGGCGCGTGGCGCTGCAAGCCGATGAAACCGGTTGGAGCGCGCTCGGCGAAAGGCAACTTGCCCTCCGGCACCGAGACCGTGTGCGTGTCCACGTCGTACAGCATCACGCCGTTCAAGCGCGTCGCGACGTGCGGACCCTGCACGTGGATCTCGTACGTGTTCCACTCGCCGTTCGGTTTCAGCGCCTTCTTCGACGGCGCGACGGAGCCGTAGAGAGAGCCCGTGAACTGCCAGGGCTGGAGCTTCGACTTCGTGCCCTCCTCCCAGTTCACGTCGTCGAGGATCTGCACCTCCATCCCGGTCCAGGCCGCGTCGCCGCCCGCGCGGTCGCCGCGCAGGAAGACGCCCGAATTGGCCATGTCGCTGATCTTGAAATCGAGCCGCAGGTCGAAGTCCTTGTAGTCCTTCGTCGTGCGCAACAGGCCGCTCTGGCCGGCGACGAGCGCCGAGAGCACGCCGTCCTTCGCGCTCCAGCCGCCTTTTCCATCGGCTTCCTCCCAGGCCGCGAGGCTCGCGCCGTCGAGCAGGCTCGTCCAGCCGTTCGCCGTGCCCCACGGCGTCGTGCGCACGAGCCCACGGTCGTCGGTCTGGAACATCTCGCGCATGGTGCGCGACAATTCGCGGATCCGCACGTTCCGGAAGCGCACCGCGTTGCGCGGCGGATCGGCGCGGTCGCCGTGCACCTGCAGCCCGATGCGGCCAGTCGGCGCGAAGCCCTCGAGTTCCGTCGGCACCTCGTAATCGACGAGCGGCGATCCGTTCATCTGCACCGCGATGCGCATGCGCTCGCCCGTGCAGCGCACCTCGATCTCGTTCCAGCCGTCCTTGCGCCACAGCTTCACGCCGTCCGGGTTGTGGCGCAGGTAACCGTCCGAGTAGATCGCTCCGATCTCGCCGTCGTCGCGCGTGTCGAGCGTCACCTGCGCGCCCTTCCCGCTCGGGGCCATGCGCAGGAAGACGCCCGAGTCGAACGGCCAGTCGGTGCGCGCCTCGAGGCGCAGCACGAACTCGGTGTAGGGGTGCTCCGTGTAGAGCAGGCCGCCCTGCCCGGCCTTGGTGCGGCCGACGATCTCGCCGCCCTCGACGGACCACTCGGCGTCGCCGTCGTAGCGGCCGCCGCTCGTGACCCAGCCCGTCAGCGACCGCCCGTCGAACAGGGGCGCGAAGTCGGGCTCGGCGGCGCGGACCTCCTGCTGGTTACAGGAGGGGGCGACCACCAGCGGCAAGGCGGCGGCGAGACCGTGGAGAAGTCGAGCGTACGGTCTCGCAATACTGGTGGCGCCGCGCGGGACCGCGCGCGGCGCGAGCAGGGGAGAAAGGTTCATGCTGGGGGGGATGAGGGCTTCGTCGCCGCGGAAACGGAAAGCTGGTATATCAACCCTGCGCCCCCGCAGCCGTGACGCATTCGAAGGTGAAAAATCGCGTGATCGGCGTGTGCTCGTGGTCGTTGCGGCCCAAGACCGCGACGGAGCTCGCCGAGCGCGTCCGCGCCTGCGGCGTCGTGCACGTGCAGCTCGCGCTGAGCCCCCTGCGCACGGTCGCGATGCCCATAGTAGCCGTGCGCGAGGCGCTCCTCGAGGCGGGGATCAGCGCGCGCTCGGGCATGATGTCGACGGTCGGCGAGGACTACTCGAGCCTGGAGTCGATCGCGCGGACCGGCGGCCTGAGGCCCGACGCGCACTGGAACGAGAACCTGCGGGCGGCGCGCGACGACGCGCGCATCGCGCACGAGCTGGGCCTGCCGCTCGTGACCTTCCACGCCGGGTTCCTGCCGCACGACCCGCGCGATCCCGAGCGCGCGAAGCTCCTGACGCGGCTGCGCACGGTGGTCGACGTCTTCGCGGACCAGGGCGTGTGCCTGGGCTTCGAGACGGGGCAGGAGACGGCCGAGACGCTGCTCGCGTTCCTGGCCGAGCTCGACCGGCCGCGCGCGGGCGTCAACTTCGATCCGGCCAACATGATCCTGTACGGGATGGGCGAGCCGGTCGCGGCGCTGCGCGCGCTGGCGCCGCGCGTCGTGCAGGTGCACGTCAAGGACGCCGTGCCGGCGCAGCAGCGCGGCACGTGGGGCGAGGAAGTGCCGGTCGGGACCGGCCAGGTCGACTGGCCGGCGTTCTTCGACGTGCTCGACGCGCGGCTGCCCGAGATCGACCTGATGATCGAGCGCGAAGCCGGCGAGCAGCGCGTCGAGGACGTCCGGCGCGCGCGCGCGCACGTCGCCGCGGTCACGGGCGCAGCCGTCTGATGCCCCCGCGCGAGATCCGCGTGGGCGTCGTGGGCCTGGGGCTCATGGGCCGCACGCACCTCGAGGCCTACGGCGCCGCGGCGCGCGACGGGAACGCATGCCGCGTCGTCGCGGTCGCCGATCCGAATCCCGAGCGGCTCGGCGGCCGGATCGCCGTCTCGGGCAACCTGCAGTCGGAGGGGGACGGTGCGCCCCTGTTCGATCCGCGCGCGGTGCGCACGGGGACCGACGCAGGCACCGTGCTCGACGACACGGACGTGGAGCTCGTCTCGATCTGCACGCCGACGGACACGCACGTCGAGCTCGCGCGTCGCGCGTTGTCGGCGGGCAAGCACGTGCTGCTCGAGAAGCCGGTGTCGCTCGACCCGGACGCGATCGACGCGCTGGCCCAGGACGCACGCCGTGCGGACCGGATCTGTACGCCGGCCATGTGCATGCGCTTCTGGCCGGGCTGGTCGTGGTTGCGCGAGGCCGTGGACGACCGCCGCTACGGCGCGGTGGTCAGCGCGGTCTTCCAGCGACTCGGAAGCCGGCCCACGTGGGGCCAGGGTTTCTACTCCGACTCGAGGCGAACCGGCGGCGCGCTGTTCGACCTGCACGTGCACGACGTCGACCTCGTGCACTGGCTCTTCGGCCCGCCCGACGAGGTCGCGAGCACGGGCTCGATCGACCACGTCACGACGCTCTACCGCTTCGCGCGCGGTCCGCGCCACGTGCTGGCCGAAGGTGGCTGGGACCATGCCGCCGGCTTCGCGTTCCGCATGCGCTTCGTGATCGCGTTCGAGCGCGCCACGGCCGAGTTCGATCTGCGGCGCACGCCGCCGCTCGAGATCGCGACTGAGGGTCGAGTCGAGACGCCGACGCTGACGCCCGGCACTGGCTACGACGGCGAGGTGCGCGCCACGCTGGACGCGGTGCGCCGCAATGACGCCACCGGCCTGCCGACCCTGGCCGAGGCCGCGCAGGTCACCCGCACCCTGCAGCAGGAACGGAACGCTCTGACGCCGCCCTAGCTCGAACCTGTCGGTACGGTTCCAGGAACGACTTCGACAGTCTCGAGCCGTCGTGGGCCTGCGTCATCGCAGTCCGCGCGAAGGTGTCGAACTCGTCCCCGGCACCGTATCGACAGGTGAGCGTCGCGGTCAGGTGAACTTCGTGTGGCCGGGGCGCGGCACCGCGCTGACCGGCACCGTGCCGAAGGCGTAGGTTGCGGGCCCGAGCTTCTCCTCGGACTTCAGCGCCTGTTCCCACGTGATCGCCTGGCCGGTGTAGGCGGCCATGCGGCCCATGATCGCCATCAGCGTGCTCGTCGTCATCCAGTCGCCGTCGAAGCGGAGCTTGCCACTGCGGATGCCGGCGAAGAACTCCTTGTGCTCGTCGACGTACATGTTCCCGCTCGGGCCGTCGTACTCCCACGGCGTCTCGCCCGAGATCGCGTGGTACGGCGTCCAGCCGTGGATCGTGGCGATGCCCTTCTCGCCGTAGACGTAGTCGGTGTTGTCGTTCGGGCAGTTCTCCCACTGGCGCGTCTGCAGGAACGCGCGCCGGCCGTCGTCCCATTCGTACGTCACGCCGAAGTGGTCGAAGACGTTGCCCGGGTGCTGCTCAGAGCGCTGCGCACGACCGCCGACGGACCAGCAGCGCGCCGGCGGCTCGTTGTTCATCGCCCAGTTGATCTTGTCGACCGAGTGGCAGGCCTGCTCGACGATGTGGTCGCCGCCCAGCCACAGGAAGTGGAACCAGTTCAGGATCTGCCACTCCATGTCGTTCATGCCCGGCTTGCGCTCGACGAACGCGTTGGGCCCGGCGTTGTACGTGGCGTAGACCGTGCGGATCTTGCCGACGCCGCCGTCCAGGATGCGCTGGTAGATCGCGCGCTCGGGCAGGCTCGAGCGCCAGCAGAAGCCGGACATCAGCGAGAGGTTCTTCTCGCGCGCCTTCTTGGCCGACTCGATCACGGAGCGGACACCCGGTCCGTCGACGGCCATCGGCTTCTCGGCGAACGTGTGCTTGCCGGCCGCGACGCAGGCCTCGATCTGCGCCGGCCGGAAGTGCGGCGGCGTCGCCAGGAGCATCACGTCGACATCGGATGCCAGAAGCTTGTCGAGCGCGTCGAAGCCCGCGAAGCGCCGCTCCGCCGGGACGTTGAAGCGGCCCGGGAACTCCTTCTCCAAGGTCGCGCACGAACTCGCCAGCCGGCGCTCGAGCACGTCGCCGACCGCGACGATCTCGACGCCCGAGTCGGCGCTCATGGCGTCGGACGCCGCACCGGTCCCGCGACCGCCGCAACCGAGCAGCCCGACGCGGATCGGCGGCAGCTTCGCCGTGAACTTGGCCGGCGCCGGCGCCGCTTGCGCGCCAGCGTGCTGGGTCAGGAGAGCAGACGCGGCGGTGGCGGCGGAGGCGACCACGAAGGCGCGGCGGTCGATAGGGGGCGGGGCCATGGGATTCTTCGGGTTTCGAGGCCTGGGCAACGGGCCCCCGAGTCTATCCGCGCTCCCTCGCGCCGCGGCCTCAGGGATCGCAGACGACGCGGAAGCCCGCGAACGGCCCGTCGGCGAGCCACCACACGCTCTTGGGGAGCTGCGGGTCCGTCTGGTTGAACGCCTTGTCGTCGGGCACGCGCGCCGCAAGGCCCAGCTTCGCTGCGGAATCCTTGAAAGAGCCGCCGCGCAGCACGCCCGTGCCGTCCTCTGCGACCGTCCACTCGGCCGCGTTGCCGTGCACGTCGTGGAGACCCCACGCGTTGGCGGCCTTCTTCCCGACCGCGTGCGTGCTCGGCCGGCCGGCCGCGAGCGAGTTCGCGCGGAACCAGGCCGTCGCGTCCAGCCCGGCGGGATCCTCGCCGTGCGCGTAGGCACTGGCGGAACCGGAGCGCGCCGCGTGCTCCCACTCGGCCTCGGTCGGCAGTCGGAACGACCTGCCCGTCTTGGACGCGAGCCATTTCGCGAACTCGGTCGCGCCGCGGAACGAGACGGAGATCGCCGGGTAACCTGCGTGCCCGAAGCCGCGATCCATCAGGATGTAGGGCTTGCTCGGCCGCGCCCACGCGTCGGGCGGGTCCTGCTCGCCCTCGGCGCGGTCCATCGCGAAGACGAAGGCGTCGTACATGTCCCACGTGACCTCGGTCGTCGCGACGAAGAGCGGCCCGACCGCGACTTCGCGGCGGTTGCCGGTCCCATCGTATGCTCCGTGCAGACCGGCCGGGATCGGCACGAGCTCGAGCCGCGCGGTGCTCCCCGGCACGAGGATCGTGAACGGCTCGAGCACGGGTTTCGCGGGAGCAGGAGCTGGCGGCGAGACAGCGGGCACTGCACTCGCCTCCGGTTCCTGGTCGCGCGCAGCCGTGGCGCAGGCGGCCGACAACAGGCCGAACATCGCGCCGATCCGCGCGCTCGTCATCGCTTTCTTCGTGCTCATCGTGGGCTGTGCGACACCGCGCGAGGCGCCGCAGCGCTTCGAGTTCTCGCGCCTCGCGATGGGCGTCGAGGCGCGCATCGTACTGTTCGCCGCATCGCAAGACGCGGCCATGGCCGCCGCGGAAGCCGCGTACGCGCGCGTCGAGGTGCTCGAAGCCGCCTTCAGCGACTGGCGCGCGGACAGCGAGCTCTCGCGCCTGTGTGATCGAGCCGGCGAGGGGCCCCTGGTCGTCTCGGCCGACCTCTTCGCGATCCTGCAGCGTGCCCGGGAGATCTCGGCCGCCACGGACGGCGCGTTCGACGTGACGGTCGGGCCGCTGGTGCGCCTGTGGCGCGCGTCGCGCCAGTCTGGCCGTCTCCCGGATGAGGCCGCGTTGGCCGGAGCACGCGAGCTGGTCGGCTGGCAGCTCGTCGAGCTCGATCCCGCGCGCCACACGGTCCGGCTCGCGCGCCCGGGCATGCGCCTCGACCTGGGCGGCATCGGCAAGGGCTGGGCCTGCCAGGCCGCGGTCGACCTCCTGGCCGCGCGCGGGGTCTCACGCGCGCTGGTGCAGATGGGCGGCGACGTCGTGTGCGGTGATGCGCCGCCGGACCGCTCCGGCTGGGACGTGGACGTCGGCGGCCGCCAGGTCCTCGTGTCGCGTCGAGCGGTTTCGACGTCCGGCGACACGGAGCAGCACGTCGTGATCGACGGCGTGCGCTACTCGCACGTGATCGACCCGCGCACGGGCGTCGGCCTGACGGATCAGACGATCACGACGATCGCCGCTCCCGACGGCGGCACGGCAGACGCGTTGTCGAAGGCCATCGGGCTGATGAGCGGCCCGGATCGGGACACGACGCTCCGACGATTCGGGGCTGAGCTCCTGCGGCACGATCGCGCGCCCTGAGCCCGGCTGATTTGCGGACCACCGGGCTGTCGCGACAATCACTGCCCAATCAAGTTGCGTCCGGCGGCCTCGACAGCACCAGCATCTGCACAGCACGTACGGCGTCGAGCGCGAAAGGTGAAGGGCCGCCTGAGGCCCCGCGCTTGTCGCCGATCACCCGTCCGTGAGCGTCCGGATCACGACCTCGACCGCGCGGGTTTCGTCCGAGCTCGCGACCGCGAGCTCCTGGTACGGCCTTCAACTCGTCGGCGGGCAACCGTCCTTGGGACGGATCCAGGACGAGATGCCGGCCTTCGACAGCGCGTTGACGAAACGCGCCAGCTCGCCGCGCGTGCCCTCCATCACGTAGACGAGGCCGTCGTCCTGCTTCACCCGACGGCCCTGCTCACACGCGCGCGGCCCGGTTGTCCCTGCGCGTCTGCTTCTTGCGTTCCATCTCGCTCAACATCCGCTTGCGCAGCCGCAGGTTCTTGGGCGTGACCTCGAGGAGCTCGTCGTCCTCCAGGTACTCGAGCGCCTCCTCGAGCGACATGACGTGCGGCGGCGGCAGCTTGACGTTCTCGTCTTTGCCGGCCGACCGGATGTTCGTCATCTTCTTCTCGCGGCAGACGTTGACCCCGAGGTCGTTGTCCTTGTTGTTCTCGCCGATGATCATGCCCTCGTACACCGGCGTGCCCGGGGCGACGAAGAACGTGCCGCGGTCGAGCAGGCCGAACATGCCGTAGGGGATCGACTCGCCGGAGCGGTCGGCGATCAGGACGCCGTTCTGGCGCATCGGCAGCGGGCCGCCGTCGCGGCGCCATTCCTCGAAGACGTGGCTCAAGATCGCCATGCCCTGGCTCAGCGTCATCAGCGCCGTTCGCGCGCCGATCAGGCCGCGCGACGGCACGAGGAACTCGATCCGCGTCCCCGCAGGCGTCGGCTCCATGTGCGTCATCTCGCCGCGGCGCCGGCCGAAGTACTCGATGATCCGGCCCGCGCTCTCGTTCGGGAGCTCGACGACCGTGCGCTCGTACGGCTCGTGCTGGTGGCCGTCGATCATCTTGAGGACGACGCGCGGCTTGCCGACCGAGAACTCGAAGCCCTCGCGGCGCATGTTCTCGATCAGGACGCCGAGGTGCATGACGCCGCGGCCCTTCAGCTCGTAGCCGTCGTCGCTGCCCTTCTCGTTGAGCTGCAGCGCGACGTCGCGCAGCGCTGCGCGCTCGAGGCGCGTCAGGATCTGGCGGCTCGTGACGTACTGGCCTTCCTGGCCCGCGAACGGCGAGTTCGAGACGTAGAACTCCATCGAGATCGTGGGCTCGTCCATCGCGATGGCCGGCAGCGGCTCCTGCACGTCCGGCGGGCAGAGCGTGTCGCCGATGTGCATGTCCTCGATGCCGGCCACGACGGCGATGTCACCGGCGTGCACGACGTCCGCCGCGACACGCTGCAGGCCCTCGTAGCGGAACAGGCCCTTGATCGGCAGCAGCGTGGCCTTCGAGCGGTCGGGGTGGCACACGGCGACGCGCATGCCGTTCTTGAGCAGGCCGCGGCGCACGCGGCCGATCGCGATGCGGCCCAGGAAGTCGTCGTGGTCCAGCGTCGCGGCCTGGAACTGCAGCGGCGCGCTGTCGTCCTGCGGCGGCGCGGGGCAGTGTTCCAGGATCATGTCGAAGAGGGGCTTCAGATCCTTCTTCTCGTCCTTCATCTCCTTCATCACGTAGCCGTCGCGGCCCGAGCCGTAGACGACCGGGAAGTCGAGCTGCTCGTCGTGCGCCCCGAGCTCGATGAAGAGCTCGAACACGAGGTCGAGCACCTCGTTCACGCGCGCGTCGGGCCGGTCGATCTTGTTGATCAGGACCAGCGCGCGCAGGCCGTTCTCGAAGGCCTTCTTGAGCACGAACCGCGTCTGCGGCATCGGGCCCTCGGCCGCGTCGACCAGCAGCAGGACCGCGTCGGCCATGCGCAGCGTGCGCTCGACCTGGCCGCCGAAGTCGGCGTGGCCGGGCGTGTCGACGATGTTGATCCGGTAGCCCAGGTAGTCGATCGCCGTGTTCTTGGCCAGGATCGTGATCCCGCGCTCGCGCTCCTGCGCGTCGCTGTCCATCGCCCGTTCCTGGACGACCTGGTTCTTCCGGAAGGTGCCGGCGAACTGGAACATCGTGTCGACGAGCGTGGTCTTGCCATGGTCGACGTGGGCGACGATGGCGATGTTGCGGATCTGTTTCCGGGCGGGCATGTGACGGTCGGCTCATCTCCCGGGTGGCTGCGCCCGGAAAGAAGCGAAACAGGATAGTCGCGGCGCGCGCCGCCGGCAATGACTAGGCCACTTCCACGCGCTGGATGCGATCCAGACGGTACGTCTTCAGGGTCCCCGAGCGCACGCATTCGGCCTCGAGGTACGCGCGCTCGCCGCTCGCGAACAGGATCCGCGGCGCCACCGCGAGCCGCGCTGGCGCGGATTCGCCGTCGCCGTAGAGCAGCGTGACCCGCACGCGCTCGCGGCAGGCACCCTCGAGCCCGCGCAGCCGCTGCGTCAGGCGCGGAGCGCGCGGCTGCGACGAGCGGAACGTCGTGCGTCCGCTGCGCGCCAGCGCCTCGCCCCACCATTCGCAGCCGGGCTCCTCGATCGCCGCGCGCGCCTGGCATTCCTGCCACACGAGCCAGCACGCCACCGCGTCGGGCAGCGCGCGGTGCGAGCGCTCGATGTCGAGCTCGAGGTGCCGCACGAGCGTCTCGAGCTTGAAATCGGGCGCGTCGCCGATCCAACGGCGCGCGAGCTTGAGCGTGTCGAGGATCGGCGTCTCGGGCAGCTCGATCCCGTGGCGCAGCGCCTCGAAGGCCAGCACGCTCGCGTCGAAGCCTGCGTTGTGCGCCACGAGCCAATCGTCACCGAGCCACACGAGGAACTGCGCGATGACCTCCGCCGCGACGGGCGCGTCGCGCACGTCCTCGTCGACGAGCCCGTGCACCTCGCTGGCCGCGGTCTCGATCGGCACCTCGGGCCGCACGAGCGACACGAATCGGTCGACGATCTCGCCGCCGACCGAGCGCACCGCGCCGAGCTCGATCAGGTGCGGCGGCCCGTGACACGCGGCGGTCTCCGTGTCGAAGGCGACGATCGGTCGATCCATCCGCTCATCCCAACGAATCGCGGTCGCGCTGCCAAGCCCCGCGAGGGTGTCGGTACGGTGCCAGGGACAACTCCGACACCCTCGTCGCGCTGCCGGTACGGTGCCAGGCACGACTCCGACACCTTCCCGCTGGCGACCTCAGCGCGGCGGTCGGCGTCACCGCGGCCGGTACGAACCTTCGAGCGTCTTGTGCTCGGTCGTCACGAAGCACCAGCCGTCCTCGCGCTCCTCCATCTGGCCCGTGAGCTGGAACGACCAGGCCTCGCGGCGGCCGCCGCTGCGCACGTCGACGACCGTTCCGGGGAACGTCACGGTCGCGCGGTCCGGATCGCCCTTCACGAGCTGGATCTCGATCGCCTTGGGATCGACCTCGCAGCGGTAGGGGAAGCCCCTCGTTTCGGGGTCCTTTTCCTGGAAGAAGGCCGCGGCGACGGCACGGCGCACGTCCTCGCGATCGCGGCCGCTCGGCTCGTCGCGGAAGTCGCGGGCCAGGACGGCCAGGATCGGATCCATGCGCTTCTCGCCGAAGCCCTCGCACGCATCCTCGATCGCCACGCGGATCTTCGTCTCGTCGGACGACAACGCGCGGAGAAGCAAGCGCACGCCCACGGCCAGGAGGCCGACGACGACCAGGGCGAGACCGAAGTTGCGCATACGGTGCCGGGAACAACCCCGACACCCTCATCCTAGCTGCGCGTGGCCCGCGACTCGATGGGCTCTCGCCAGCCCGCTGCGACCTCGAGGCGAGGCTTCGTTCCCAGCGCGCTGCGAGCCCCGTAGCAGCGAGCGATCGCATCGGCCGCGAGTCGTCCGGCGACCGCGGCGTACTCCGGTGCTTCGGCGATGGCCTGCCCGTGCCGGCGGTAGGCGCGCAAGGCGCTGCTGTCCGAGATCCCGAGGTGGAGACCGATCTCTGACCACGTGGCTGCACACAGATCGCGCACCAGGGCCACGCCGAGGGGCGGCCAGGCATCGCAGGGAACCCTCGTCAAGGGCAGGAGCCAGTCCGGCCGAAGACGCCGTTCCACTGCAAGAACCTGCAGGACATCCGCAGGATCGCAGACGGGGAGATCGATGCAGGTCCCGTCGGCCAACGCCGTCTTCCTGCGCATCCAGTCGAGCACGCGTTCGGGCGTTGCGCCCAGTAGGTCGTCGAGCGGATCCGGGCTGCGCACGCCCGATTCGATGCGTCGCTCGATCACGCGGGTGAGGCTCGGGCTGATCGGCTCGCCGAAAATCGCGAGGTACTGCTTCGGGTCATATTCCGCCGTGCCGGCCCGGCTGCGCACGTGGTCTTCGATCCATCTGCGATCGAGCCAGATCGGTCCCTCGGGAAGGGCGTACCACCAGGCACTGCAGTGCGGATACAGAGCCGGTGAAGCCACCAGCCTCGCCTCGACCGGGTTGGCGTCGATGTAGCGGAACAACTCGAGCCAGTACTCGATCGAATCCACGGGACGCGACATGAATCGGCTGCGGAAGAGCGGGCCGTCGCGCTTGCGCCCGCGGTTGAACCAGCGGACGTAGTTGTTCAGGATCTGACCCATCGCTTGCGAAAGGTTCGCGTCCGTGCTCCGGACGAGCAGATGGAAGTGGGTCGGCAGGATGCAGAAGGCGGCCAGCTCGATCCAACCCGCATGCACTGCCCAAGCCACCTGCGCCAGGAAGTAACGAATGTCGTCGTCGTTCTCGAATACGGTCCGCTTCGCGATCCCGCGATTCATGACGTGGTGCCAGACACCGTGACCATCGCAACGGGGTGCTCGTCCCAAGCATGTCCTCCAACCTGAGGACGCTCGGGCAAGCAAACGGTTACAGGCGGAGTCGGACTTCTGGCTTCAAGGGCGCTGCGAGAGTGTCGGAGTTGTGCCTGGCACCGTACCGGCAACTTCGGAGACGCTCGGAGGCGCGAACGGTTGCAGGCAAAGTCGGACTTCTGGACTCAGCAGCGTTCCAGGGTGGTTTCACCGCGCCGCAAGGGTGTCGAAGTCGTCCCTGGCACCGTATCGACAGCCTCAGGGTGTCGGAGTTGTCCCTGGCACCGTACCGACGAGTTCAGGCGATGAACCGCTGGTATTCCTTTAGCCCGCGCAGCACGTCGAGGTCCGCGTTGCGGCGCAGCTCGCTCTGCACGTAGTAGCCGCGCTCCTGCGCCTTGCCGAGCAGGTCGATCGCTTCGGGCAGGTCGCCCAGGATCGCGTGCACGCAGGCGGAGTTGAGCGAGGTGTAGCCGTCCTTGGGCGCGACGTCGCGTGCCTTCGCGACCTGCGCGCGCGCGTCGTCGGCCAGGCCCATGCGCGCCTGCAGCATCGCCATGTGCAGGCGCGCTTCCTGGTTGTCGGGCGCGTTGGGCAGGTAGGCCTTCGCGGCGGCGATGCCGCGGTCGGCGATCTCGAGCGCCTCCTCGTAGCGATTCAGGCGCTGCAGCACGCCGTACAGGTCGTCGTACGAGCCGATGTTCGTCGGCTTCAGCGCGATCGCGCGCAAGAGGAGCCCCGAGGCCTGCTTGAAGTTGCCGGCGCGCGCCAGCACGGCGCCCAGCAGGCGGTGCGCGAGCCACTCGTCGTTGTCGAGCTGGATCGCCAGCCGGTACTCGCGCTGCGCGTCGGTCAGGTGGCCCGAGACCTGCCACGCGAAGCCCAGCGACGTGTGCGCCTCGGCGCAGTCGGGGTCGAGCGCCAGCGCGCGCGCGGCGTTCTCGCGCGCCTCGTCCAGGAAGGCCGTGTCGCCGTCCCAGTAGAGGTATTTCCGCGCCATGGCCTCGGCCAGGCCGGCGTAGGCGATCGAGCAGAAGTTGTCCTCGTCGATCGCGCGCCGGAACGAGCTCATGGCCGCGAGCAGGTGCTTCGTCGTGCCCTTGTGCAGCGTCTCGTGCGCCTGGCGCGCGTACTGGCGGCTGGCTTCCGTGTCGCGCTTGACGGTCTCGATCGGCCGCGTCGCGATCTCGGTCAGGCGCTTGCGCACGACGCGCACGGCGCTGCGCACGAGCCCGGCCTCCAGCTCGAAATCGTCGGTGCCCTCGTACTCGACGTGGTCCTTCCACATGTCGAGCATGCGCGGCGCGCGCGGGTCCTTCTTGCGGTCGAACTGCTCGAGGAAGAGCTCGAGGCGCCCGCGGTGGCTGGCGGTCGCGAGTTCGAGCCGCAGCACGTAGTCGAACACCTGGTCGTCGGGCAGCCCGTGGCCGTCGAGCAGCGTGACGTCGAGACCCTTGATGCGTCCGAGCTCGTTCAGGAGCCCCTTGCGCAGCGATCCCGCGATCAGGTTGCAGGCCTGGGGGTTCGGACCGCCGCACGTGATCGGCGGCAGCAGCACGCGGCCCGAGATCGCGGCCGACACCGTGCCGTTCAGCGGCGTCATCGCCTCGGCGATCGCGGTCAGCGCGACGTGGATGGCGGCCGCGTCCGAGAAACGCCGCGCGGGATCGGGATCGAGGCAGCGCAGCAGGAACTCCTCGACCTTGGACGGGAACCCCAGGCGCACTTCGGACGGACGGCGCGGGCGACCGTCGAGGATCGCCATGCACACCTCCGGGAAGCTCTTGCCCGGGAACGGCAGCGTGCCCGTGAGCGCGTGGTAGAAGACCGCGCCGAACGCGAACACGTCCGAGCGCAGGTCGAGGTCGTTGCCGCGCACCTGCTCGGGCGACATGTACAGCACGGTGCCGACCAGGAGGCCGGGCGTCGTGATGCTGGGGTCGTGCTTGTTCTGGGCGATGCCGAAGTCGAGCAGCTTCACCGAGCCGTCCTCGAGCACCATGATGTTGGCCGGCTTCAGGTCACGGTGCGTGATGCCCGAGCGATGGACCGCGGCCAGCGCGTCGGCCACCTGCAGCGCGATGCCCAACCCCTCCTCGTACCCGAGCGTCTGCTCCTTCAGGATCTTGTCGAGCGTGCGACCCTGCAGGAACTCCATCGCGATGTACGCCGGCGTCGGCCCGCTCGCGGCGCGGTACTCGTAGATCGTCGCGATGTTGGGGTGCGACAGGTTGCTGGCGTGCTTGGCCTCACGCTGGAAGCGCGTGTCGGCCTTGGGGTCGATCTCCGCGTGGGAGCGCAAGACCTTGAGCGCCACCGTCCGCTCCAGATCCATGTCGACGGCCCGGTACACCTCCGAGAGGGGACCTTCCCCGAGCTGGTCGGTCTCGGGGTCGAATTTGAAGTGGGCGAACTGCATGCCGGGGGCTTCAGGGCGGGGAGCCCGCAGCGGTATCCTATCGGCAGGAGAGGGGCCTGTTGCACAACCCGGAGGGCTTGTTGCACGGCCCGCAGGGCGCACTGCACCGCCCGGACGGGTTGTACTCCCGGCGGCGATCCATTCGGTGCCAGCGACGCCCGTGGCAGCGGCAGCGCGCATGCTGGCCGCCATCCGCGCGCGCCCATCTGGACGCCGCGCGCCCCGCATGGCATCCAGGTGAAATGGCCCGAGCCGATCCCGCTGAACTCGACCCCACCGCCGCACCGGAGCTGATCCCGTTCGAGGACGGGGACTTCCAAGCCCTGTCGCCGGCCGTGAATCGCGACCCGCAGTTCAACGACCGGCGGCTCGTGGCGCGGCGCAAGCTCCTCTCCCTGGCCAAGGTCTTCGCCCTGCGCGCCAAGGAGCAGGGCCTCGACCTGGACGTGCGCACGAGCCTGCACGCGCCGTCGACGTTCAACCACAATCAGGTGAAGCGGCTGTGGTGCTACGCGGCGCGCGCGAAGGCCGAGAAGAAGCGCCTGAAGGGCGTGCTGGGCGCCGACCTGGCCAAGGACCTCGACGCGGCCTACCGCAACGCCTACATCTGCTGCGCGCTCGAGCACGACGCGCTCGAGGTGTCGCTGCGCATCCACGCCGACGCCTGGTTCGACGGCCAGAACCTCGTCGGGCGCGTCAAGAAGGAGGGCACGGCCGGCTGGAAGGCGCGCTTGAACGAGCTGCCCGGCTTCCGTCTGCGCCTGCACGACTGGAAGGGCGAGTGGCCGTGCGGGAACCTGACGCGCGAGCAGCTCGAGGAATTCCTCAGGTTCTACAAGCCGGCCGAGCACCTGCTGGCCGTCGAGCGCCGCTGGCCCGCAGCGCAGGGTGCGCGCGGACCCCTGCTCGCTCCGGAGACGCCGGCGCTCGTCGTCGACGAGATGCTGCGCCTGTTGCCGCTCTACCGCTTCACGGCCTGGTCGCAGGAGAGCGACCACTTGTTCTCGAAGTAGACAACGGTGTCAGACACCGCGCGGGAGCGCGCACAGGCGGGACAACGTGGAGCGAGCTTGCGAGCGCAACCAGCGGGATGGGCGGGCCCGTTCAAGGGGCCCGCCCTCTGACACCGCTGTTCACTCGCCGCCGCCGTTCACGCCGGCGTTCGCGGTCTCGATCGTGATGCGGTCGTTCTGCGCCGCGATCCAAGGCACGACGAGCGCGCCGCGGCCGTCGCCACATTCGATCCAGGAGTACTGATCGGGCTTGTTGCCGAGCGTCAGCTCGCGCCCGTTGACGCGCACGCGGCGCACGTCGCCGCGCGGGCCGCCGACGAGCAGGCTGGCCGTCTGACCGGGCACGAAGCGCGCGTCGATCGTCAGGACCCCGGGCGCCTGCTCGACGCGCTTCAGCAGCGCGTGGCTCGCGACGTGCGTCCAGCGCGGACCCGGCACGCGCGCGTAGTGGATCGACTCGACGTACGGTGCGTCCAGCTCGCGGTAGGCGTACTCGAGCAGGCGCTCGGGCGCGATGTACGGTTGCCGCGAGAGCCTCTGCGCGACTTCCCAGCTGTCGGGGATCGTGCCCGCCAGGTAGCTCTCGTCGCACTGCTGGTTGACGGCCGAGCGGAAGACGCCGTCGGCGACGCGCACGTAGTCGGGCAAGGGCCGGATCGCGTCGATCTCGCGCACCGCGTTGGCCCAGGCCAGCCCGCACCACTGCACGGGGATGCCGAACCAGGGCACGGCGAACCAGCTCGTGCCGAACACGGGGATCGACGCGTAAGGCATCACCTGACGTCGGGCGTCGGCGTAGAAGAGCGTGGGCTCGCGCTGCTCGAGGTTCGGTCCTTCGCCCAGCTCGTCGGCGACCTGCACGGCCGCGATGTACCGGCGGTCCGGCGGCTCCCACCAGTACAGGAACGGCAGGCCGGTGTTGAGCCAGCGCTGCGCCTCGTCCAGGTACTTTTCGTCGCCCGTCAGGCGCCAGCCCCACAGGTCCGCGCGCGCGCACTGCGCCGCGGCGAAGAGGTCGGGCGTGTCGGAGTGGATCTCCCATGTCTGTGCGCCGCGCGGCACCGTGAACTGGTTCATGCGCGCCAGCGCGCGCAGCGCGGCGGCCACGTAGATCGGATCGCGCGTGCAGGCCGCGTACTCGAGCAGCGGCAGCGAACGGCTGGCGATCAGCCCGGCGTTCGTCGCGCCCAGATCGCCCAGCGCGTCGCCCTTGGCGCCGTGCAGCACGGTGAGCTCGCGGATCTTGGCCTCCATCTCGGCGGTCAGCGTGTAGCCGATGCTGCCGTCCGCGCTCATCTCGCCCAGGGCCTCGGCCGCCGGCTTGCGGCGCTTCGTGCCGATCAGGTCGGCCGCCGTGCCGATGCGCGACTCGATCTGGTCGCCGACCGGGATCCCGACGGCGTGCAGGTAGTCCGACTTCCCGCTGCGCGCCGACTCGGCCAGGATCGCGGCGCCGAACTCGGGGCGGTCGTCGTACGGCTCCTGGATCGCGATGTGCGACTTCCAGAGACCACCGCGGAGCCCGTCGCGGAACAGCGTGCGCGTGTAGGCCAGCATCGTGGTCGCGAGGATGCGCTCGAGAGCCTCGACCGAGCCGGGTCCCACAGGGCGCGCCGCGGGATCGGCCTCGCCGGCCGTCAACCAGCGCATGGCCGGCGGCGCCGGCGCTCTCGGCAGCCAGATCTGCGCGAAGACGTCCTCGATGGTCCCCGGCCCGATCCCGAACGACGTCCGGATCTCGAGCCCCTGCGCCGCGTCCAGGGGCCAGGGCTCGGGCGCGTACCGATCGTCCAGGTCGAGGTCGACCGCGCGCGCGGGCAGAAACGTCGTCGCGAACGAGGGCTCGCCCTCGGACGAGCGGAACTCCGCCACGGTCGCGCTCTGCGGCCGGCCGGGCCGCGGGTCGATGTCCCACGAGAGCGTGGCCACCCACGAAGTCTGCGCCGGGTCGTGCGGTGGCAGGCCGTGGACGCGGTCGTACTCGATCGCGATCGTCGGGGCCGTGATCTTGACGGCCGAGGGCGTCGTGCGCGCGGCGTGGACCGTGCCCGTCCACACGCTGCTCGAGGAGTTCTCGCCCGCCTCCATGTACTCCAGGCCCGGGAACAGCGCGTGCGTCGGCGTGCGCGTCTGCATCATGCGCGGACCCTCGAAGCGCACGACCTGGACGGCGTCGCTGGTTTCGATGCGCGTGCGCACGTCCGTCCCGCGCACGCGCACGGTGCAGGTCAGCTCGGACAGCAGCGGATCGGACAGGATCTCGCGGTACAGCGCGTCGCCTCCGCTCGTGCCTGCTGGCGCCACGTCGAACTCGTAGTACGTGAAGCCCGGGCCCGGCCCGCGCACGGTCAAGCTCGCCATCGGGGCCAGGACGACGCTGCGGTGCGGGCCCTGGCTGAGGCGCCCGGTCCCGCACGCGATCACGACGGCGGGTGGCGCGTCGTCGCCCTCGCCCGGCGGGCGGGCGCGTTCGTGGACGGCCTCCGAGCACGGTCGCACCATGCGCCCGCGCCACACGACCTGGCCGTCGAGCGCGGCTTCGAGCCAGAAGCGCGGCGGCAGGTTCGACGCGTCGACCGTGACCGCGCTGCCGGTGCGGGTCGCGAGCACCGGCACGCTGGCCACGGTCGCGCCGTCGACGCTCAGTGCGAGCGGGCCCGACGTGGGCGAGCCGCCGCGGTTCTCGAAGCCCAGCTCGAGCGTGTTCTCGTCGGCCCAGTGGGGCAGGTGCGGGACGACGCGCCCGGGCGCCTGGTACACGGCGATCCAGTCGATCTCGATGCGGCCGCCGATCGTCTCGTCGGCGTTCAACGGGTCGATGCGCAGCTTCTCGATCGTCCCGTGCCACCGGAGCCGGTTGCGCAGGTCGATCTCGTAGACGCGCGGATCGTCGCTGGGCGTCATCGGGATCTTGATCATCTGGGTCTCGAAGAAACCCGGGAACTGCTCGCGGCTGAAGAAGATCTCCGTCACGCCGCTGATCGTGGCGCGGCAGCGCAGCGCCAGGAACTGGAACGCCGAGGAGTCGACTTGGATCGGCGGACCGACCACGTACGGATCGGGACCCGTGATCTGCGCGTGCAGGCGTCCGTCCAGGGCCATCGTCTCGCTCAGCCCCGCGGACGTGTTCTTCCAGCCCTGGCGCTCCCCGTCGCGATCGAAGCTCCACAGGTACGCGACTGCGGCGCCGTGCAACTCCGGCGGCAAGAGGGCCGGATCGACGGGCGTCGGCGGCGCGGCCTCCTCGTCCTGGGGCGCGGGCTCTGTCGGGGTGACCGGTTTCGGCGGCGTCTGCGCGCCCGCCACCGGCGCCAGGAAACCGAGCAGGCACGCGCACACGAGAGCGCAGGGTCGCGCGCCCGTGAGGAAAGCCGTGAGGGGAGGAGCGGACATGGGCCGTGCGAGACGCGAGCGAACCCCGGTGTGCCCGGCGGACGATGGCGTGGCCGTCCGGGGAGCGCTCCCTTCTATGGGGAACGGCTCGTGTCCGTCAAAGGGTGGCCGGAATCTCGCGCAGACCTGCTCTGGCTCAGCGACCGAGGATGTGATCCAGCTCGCGACAGTGCACGCGCAGCACGGGCAGGAGGCGCTGCGCGAACGCCTGCCTGTCCGCGTCGACGTCCTCCGCGGCGCAGCTCTCGAGCCCGCGGATCGCCTCCTCGTGGGCGACGCGCTGCGATTCCAGGTAGGCGCGCTCGAAGTCCTCGTCCCCGAGCCGGGCCAGCTCGCCGGCGCCCGCGGGCGCTTCGACAGCCGGTGCCTCGAGCGCCTTGCGCCGCAGCAGATCGCGCAGCTCCAGGCTGGCCCGAGCGTGATCCTCGAGCATCATCTGCGCGAAGTCGCGCACGGGCCCGGAGACGTTCCGCTCCAACGCCAGTCGCGAGGTCTCCACCTCGAAGAGGCCGGTTCCGGCCACCTGCTGGACGAAGCGCTGGTCCTCCGTGAGCTCAGGCTCGTCCAGAGTCTGGAGAACGACCAGGGCCTCGCCGAAGGCCGCGCGCGAGGACTTGTACGTTCTCCAATCGTTGTGACTCTGACAGGCTCCGAGAATCAGAAGTCCGGCGGCGGCGGCGAGCGTGAGCTTCAAGGGGATCTCCGGGCGCGACGTACGAGGCTTTCGATGTGCGTGTTGCTGGCGGGGCGGAGGTCCATCGCGTCGGAGATGGCCTCCGCTGGCCGCCAACGCCCTTGCTGAGCAAGTGCAGTGCCGCGCTCCAAATCCCGCTGGAAATCGGGTGCACACGGGTGTCAGACACTTTGTCCCGGGCTTGTCTGGCCAGCGCAGGGCCCTCGCCATTTGCCGCCCGGCAAGATCGAGTACCCACCCCCAGGGGCCAGCGCCTCAGACCCCGCGACACGCACGACGGGACAAAGTGTCTGACACCCTTGTCCACCTACCTCTTGGCCAGCGCGTCCTCGTACTCCTTCAG
Source organism: Planctomycetota bacterium (assembly GCA_031400875.1). Lineage (GTDB taxonomy): Bacteria > Planctomycetota > UBA1135 > UBA1135 > JAEUHZ01. The sequence goes on from JANNQS010000095.1 coordinate 35,653, forward strand.
GGCCGCCTTGAGCTGGGCCACGAACTGTGACTGGTCCGGCTTCAGCTTCTCGATCGCCTTCTTCTGGACGTCGATCGCCTGCGCGACGTCGCCCTTCAGGAAGAGCACGCGCGCTTGCGTGTCGAGGACCGGGCCGTCCTCGCCGCGCGTGAGCGCGACCGCCCGGTCGATGGCCTTCTGGGCCAGGTTCAGGTCCTTGGCCGGGAACGGCCTTTGCGGATCGACCAGGACCCAGGCGACGACGTTCAGGCCTGCCGCGCTGTTCCAGCCGGGTCCCTCGACGAAGCTCCTGGCCCAGGCCAGGGCCTTCTCGGGCGACTTGAGGCCGATCGCCTCGGACTCCATGCGCGGTTGCGCGTAGGGCGCGTACTCGACCGGGTCGACCTCGAGCAGCTCGTCCGCGAGCGCGATGATCTCCGCGTGCTTGCCGGCCTGGCCGGCCGTCTGGATGTTCTTCACCGTCTGCGGCGCGCGCTCGGCCTTGGCCTGCCAGGCCGCGATCGCCGCCAGGTCGTGCGTGCCCGCCAGGACCTGCTCGAGGAAGGGGCCCACGCGCGTCGCGCTCTCGAGGAACGCGATCTTCCCGCTCGCGTCGACCAGGACGCAGCAGGGGACCGCTGTCCGTCCGGCGGCCTTGAGGAAAGCGTCCTTCGTCGCCGTTCCCTTGTCCCAGGCGACCGGGAACGCGATCGCGTCGCCCTTCCCGGCGACGGTGGTCTCGACCTTGTCGAGCGTCGTGCCGGCCAGGTCGGCCGAGGCGATCGCGATCACCACCAGGCCTTTCTCCGCGTTCTGCCGGGCGATCTGGGACACCAGCTCGAGCTGCTCGATGCTCGACTTGCTCCACGTCGCCCAGAACTGGATCAGGTAGACGTTGCCCTTCTCGAGCTGCAGGACGGGCGTCCCCTTGACCCAGCTCTCGATCGAGAGCGCCGGAGCCTGCGCGCCGACCGCGAGCTTCGTGGCCGGCTGCTGTGCCGGGATCGACGTCGGCGGAGACTGCGCAGAGGGCGGGTGCACCGAGACCGTGAGTCCGGATGCGGCGATCGACGGCGCGGCGAAGCACGCCAGCGCGAGCACGGCGTGGACCGGAAGCATCATCGTGAGGTCCTCGATCAGGGGGCGACGCGCACGGACCACGAGGGCTGCGCGTCGAGGCTTGGGGGGCCGCGGCAGAGTGTAGCGACCCGCGGGGTTCGGGCGCCGAGGGAACGGCCAGCGCCCGGACGGTGCGGCCAGCGGACGCCCTGGTCGCATTCGTCGATCAGCCGGTCGGGAGAGCAGTCCACCGGCGCGCTCCGATGCCTTACACTCGCTCTCTTTGTCACACCCCCGCATGGAACCGACGACCCGCATGCCCCAAGCCGCCACAGCGCACGCGGCCACGCTGAAGCTCGGCATCCCCGGCTTCACGTTCCTCGATCTGCACCGCCCGGAACGCCTCGCGGACCTGCACCGCGCGTTCCTCGACGAGCTGGCCGCCCGGGACCCCGGGCTCAACGCGCGCTGGATCGAGCACGCCGCGGGCCGCGCGCGCCTCGCGAAGCCGGCCGAGTCCGCGCTCCTGATCGACGTCGGGCGGCACGTCTCGGCCTTCCTGGCGCGCCTTTTCGGCATCGAGGCCCAGGTCGCCGCGCGCCGCATGGCGCTGACCGATCGGCTGACCGTCTACCGCGTGCGCGACGCCTTCGTGAAGAAGGTCGTGAAGCGCGTGTCGCTGCCCGCTGGCCTGAGCCCCGAGGCGGTGCACGCGCACGCGGCCGCGCTGCTCGCCGCGCTGCCCGGACGCGAGGGCCGCGAAATCGACGCCGAGGAGACGTTCGCGACGCGCGTGTGGAACCTGCTGCAGCGGCCGGGCGAGGAATGCGCGGTCGCGGAACGATCCGAGACCGTGGCGCAGGCGCTCGACGTGATCGCGCTGGCCTTCAAGCTGCGCGCGGAGGCGCGTGATCCGGCGCTCTTCGGCTGGCGCATGCTGCGCAAGCCGCACGAGCTCGACTGGGAGCACGGCCTCGTGCACCACGTGCGCCCGATCGCGGATTTGCCCGAGGCGCTCGAGGGCGATCCGGCGCAGTTCCGCCGCCGCGACGGCTTCAAGCTGACCGACCGCCGCGCGAACGACCCGCAGGCGATGAACGAGATCGACCAGTGCGTGTTCTGCCACGAGCGCGAGAAGGATTCGTGCTCGAAGGGTCTCCACGACAAGAAGACCGGCAAGATCGCCGTGAACCCGGTCGGCATCGAGCTCGATGGTTGCCCGCTGGAGGAGCACATCAGCGAGATGCACCTGCTCTACGCCGAGGGCGATCCGCTCGGCGCGTTGGCGCTCGTGACGATCAACAACCCGATGTGCCCGGGCACGGGACACCGGATCTGCAACGACTGCATGAAGGCCTGCATCTACCAGAAGCAGGAACCGGTCAACATCCCGCAGGTCGAGACGAAGGCGCTGTCGGACGTGCTCGACATGCCCTGGGGACCGGAGATCTGGCTGTTGACGACGCGCTGGAACCCGCTGCGGATCGAGCGGCCCTTCGCGTTGCCGTACAACGGGATCAACGTGCTCGTCGTGGGCCTGGGGCCGGCCGGGTACACGCTGTCGCACTTCCTGACGCAGGAGGGTTTCGGCGTCGTCGCGCTCGACGGGTTGAAGGTCGAGCCGCTGTCGGGCTCGGTCACGGGGCGCCTGGGCAAGAGCGTGGCCGAGATCCCGCCCGGTGCTCTCGCGACCTGGGCGGCGCTGAACCCCGAGCTCGACGAGCGCGTGCTGCTCGGCTTCGGCGGCGTGTCCGAGTACGGCATCACCGTGCGCTGGGACAAGAACTTCCTGACGCTGCCGTACCTCTCGCTGATGCGGCGCGAGAACTTCGACCTGCACGGCGGCGTGCGCTTCGGCGGCACGCTCGACCTGGACGACGCGTGGCGGATCGGCTTCGACCACGTCGCGGTCGCGACGGGCGCGGGCAAGCCCACGATCGTCGACATGAAGAACAACCTCGTGCGCGGCGTGCGCAAAGCCAGCGATTTCCTGATGGCGCTGCAGCTCACGGGCGCGTTCAAGAAGGATTCGATGGCGTGCCTGCAGCTGCGCCTGCCGGTCGTCGTGATCGGCGGCGGCCTGACGGGCATCGACACGGCGACGGAAGCGCTGGCGTACTACCCCGTGCAGGTCGAGAAGATGGCCGGGCGCTACGACGTCCTGTGCGAGAGCTTCGACGAGGAGAACGTCCGGCGCTTCTTCAACCAGGAGGAGCGCGAGCACCTGGACGAGTTCGTGGCGCACGGACGCGAGATCGCCGCCGAGCGCGAGCGCGCGCGCCAGGCGGGCGAGGAGCCGGATCTGGCGCGGCTCGTGCGCGGCTGGGGCGGCGTGCGCCTCGTGTACCGCAAGAACCTGACCGACTCGCCCGCCTACCGCCTCAACCACGAGGAGGTGCAGAAGGCGCTCGAGGAGGGGATCACGTTCGTCGAGGCCATGTCGCCTACCGAGATCCTGCAGGATCGCCACGGCGCCGTGAACGGCATACGGTTCGAGCGGCAGAGACTTGGCGCGGACGGGCGCTGGAGCGCGACCGGCGAGATCGTCGAGATGCCCGCCGGATCCGTGCTGGTCGCGGCCGGGACGAGCCCGAACGTGACGTACGAGAAGGAGAAGCCGGGCACGTTCGCGCTGGACGAGCGCGGTTCGTTCTTCCAGGTCGGCCGCATCGAAAGCGGCGCGTTTGCGCCGGTGAAGCGCGGCCGCGACGCGCACGGCCCCGCGTTCCTGACCTCGTACGTGCAAGGCTCGCGCACCGTGTCGGTCTACGGCGACAACCACGCCGCCTACGCCGGCAACGTCGTGAAGGCCATGGCGTCGGCGCGCGACGGCTACTCGAGCGTCGTCAAGCTCTTCGCGGACCGCATCGCGGCCACGTCGAACGCGCCGGCCGCGATCGCCGAGCGGCGCGCGGCCTGGAAACGCCTCGTTCAGAAGCTCGATTTCGAGCTCGTGGCCGTCGTGCACGAGGTCAACCGCCTGACGCCGACGATCACCGAGGTCGTCGTGCACGCGCCCGCCGCGGCGCGTCGCTTCGAGCCGGGCCAGTTCTACCGGCTGCAGAACTTCGAGGCCAACGCGCCCGAGGCCGGCGGCTCGCGCCTGGCGCTCGAAGGCCTGGCGCTGACCGGCGCGTGGGTCGACCCGGTCAAGGGCCTGCTGTCGATGATCGTGCTCGAGATGGGCGTGAGCTCACGCCTGTGCGCTCTGCTGACCCCCGGCGAGCGCGTCATCGTCATGGGCCCGACCGGCGCACCCACCGAGATCCCACACGGCGAGAAGGTGATCCTGGCCGGCGGGGGACTCGGCAACGCCGTGCTGTTCTCGATCGGCCGCGCGATGCGCAAGGCCGGCAACCAGGTCGTCTACTTCGCCGCCTTCCGCCGCGGCGAGGACCTCTTCAAGCGCGAGGACATCGAATCCGCCGCCGACGCGGTCGTCTGGTCGACCGACGCCGGCCACGAGATCGAGCCCGCGCGCCACCGCCCCTGGGACCGCCACTTCCGCGGCAACGTCGTGCAGGCGATGACCGCCTACGCGCGCGGCGAGATGGACGAGACCTTCGTCAAGCTGGAAGCCTGCGACCGCATCGTGTGCATCGGTTCCGACCGCATGATGAACGCCGTGCGCGAGGCGCGCCGCGGCGTGCTGAAGCCACACTTGAAGCCCGACCACATCGCGATCGGCTCCATCAACTCGCCGATGCAGTGCATGATGAAGGAGATCTGCGCGCAGTGCCTGTGCAAGCACGTGGATCCCGAGACCGGCAAGGCACTGGCGCCGGTCTTCTCGTGCTTCAACCAGGACCAGCCGCTCGACCGCGTCGACTTCGAGAACCTGATGCAGCGCCTGAAGGCGAACTCGTGCCAGGAGAAGCTGACGAACCTGTGGCTCGACCACCTGGTCCACGAGTTCAAGCTGCCGATCTGGTCGACGCTCTGAGGGCGAGTGATCCGCGCGCGGCGGTGGGGAAGGGTGTCCGTAAACAATGAACCCCCGCCCAGCCCGCACATGGGGGGCGGGGTGTGTCACCCCAGTGACCCCCCC
>JANNQS010000096.1:0-18961 GCA_031400875.1 Planctomycetota bacterium
CCCAACGAATCGTCCCTGCTCCGACTGGTCAGCGCTGTGCTGACCGAGATCAGCGACGAATGGGAAACCGGACGCGTCTACCTCACCTTGCAAAACGGCTAAGCCATCACGACCGAATTACAGAAAAGATGTTGCTCAACCACCATGCCAGAAACAACAGCCTGACTTCTTCTCATGCTGTTGAAGAGGTCATCTGCATTCGCCTCACCTACGCCTCGCCCCTGAGGCGCGCCTCGTGACATTCCGAGGCATGTTTCGTTGGGTTCGTGCAGGTGTACGAACATTGCACGCGCGCGGGTTGTGTCTCCGCTACGAAGGAGCGCAAAGAACTCACTGAAGAAGGCGTGCAGCGTTGCTGTTACGGACAAGGACCATGGGCTTGGCTCAGTCGCAATCAAATATGGGTCGAGAAAGAGCATCAGATCCCTTTGCGGGTCAATGTCTACAAAATCAAGCTCTGCCTGCGACCGATTCAGCCCATGGATCTGGCTTATTCTCAAGGATGTACCCTATCTCCGCAGCGTTGATTCATTAATCTTGATTCTGGTGATTCCACTCGGCACATCTGAGGCGACCCTGTCGCGATCTCACTGCAGCACCGCGGACACTTCGTCGAAACGGCGTCGTTTCCATCTGTGTCAAGAGTCGTTAGTCGACTCGAGGTTACCGAAGTCGCAGCCTAGTACGGCCGGGGGCTGCCCAGTTGCATAACGGGGCGGGAGCCTTCGTCGAGCAACCGCCTACGACGCGCTCGAGTTCACCCATCACAGGTGCCCGCTGCACGCGACTTCGGTACTTGTGGCGGAAGATTCGGCGGGCACCATGGCAAGATGCCCTGCGACGCTCCTCGAGCAAGCACGCTTCCCAAGGGATCCGTAAGTTCTTCTGGCCGGCCAGGTTCCGTCATACCTCTGCCGACCGAGACATGCCCTTCTCGGTGCCTCGCCAGGCTTGCTACTTCGTGATCGGCGGGCATCTCTCCGGACAGCGCGAATGAACGCTTGCCGCCATCGACACCGAACGTTAGACCGAGCTGATGCCCTCGAAGCGCACCCTCCAGTCCCTCCGTCCCCTCTTCGAGACGAAGTCGGGGCGCACCTACCACGGACTGAGTGAGGAAGTACTGCGGAGTGCACCGGTCACGAACCGCCGCGGGCAAGTCCAGCTGGTGCTAACATCGCCGCCATTCGTATTGAATCGCAAGAAGAAGTACGGCAACCTCCAAGGTCAAGGCTACGTGGACTGGCTGGCGTCGTTTGCGCCACTTCTTCGAGACTACTTGACCGAAGACGGGTCCATTGTCATCGAACTGGGAAACGCTTGGGAACCAGGAAGACCTGTCATGTCGACGGTGGCCCTGGAGGCCCTCCTGGAGTTCAAGCGGCGTGGCGAGCTTCATCTCTGCCAGGAGTTTGTCTACTTCAATCCGGCCCGCCTTCCCTCGCCAGCCCAATGGGTTACTGTAGAAAGGTGCCGAGTCAAAGACGCCTTTACGCGCGTCTGGTGGTTATCACCGACCGAGAAACCCAAAGCAGACAATCGTCGCATCCTTACGCAGTACAGCGATAGCATGCGCAAGCTCTTGAAGCGCGGTACTTACAATACAGGAAAGCGCCCGTCCCAGCATGGCATCGGTAAGAGTTCTTTCTTGACGGATCACGGAGGCTCGATACCGCCGAACGTGTTGATTCCTGCATTCGAAAGCCTTGTCGAGCAGATGCTCCAAGACGCTGCCACCGCTTCTACGTTGATCCCCATTTCAAACACGAACTCGACTGATCCCTACCAACTCATGTGTAAGGAGTTTGGGATCGAGGCACATCCCGCTCGGATGCCAAAGCTGCTCGTAGATTTCTTTGTTCGTTTCCTTTCCGAGGAAGGAGACCTTGTATTGGACCCCTTCTCCGGAAGCAACACGACTGGCGCAGTTTCTGAGGGGCTTGGTCGGAAATGGATGGCCGTAGAGGCCAATGCCGACTACATCCTAGGCGCAGTGACTAGGTTCTCTAACTCCGCCGGGGCGAGCGCTGACTAGCATCTTGCGATGACGTCCGGATTGCATCCATCTGGATTTTGAACCTTGTCTTTAGCGTCTGAATAAGGATTGACAGCGATTCGAGATCCTGCTTACGTATCGACACACCACCACCAGTGACGCCTCTCCGAATTGAGTCCTGACCCGATTCATCGAGCCACAGCAGGGCGATCTTGGCAGCGCTCTCGGCCGCGGTGATTCGATCGGCGAGGTGCAAGGCATCATTACGTGTAATTCCAAGGAAGGACGCCGCGCCCAACCAGGTTCGCGGCTCAGCGGGGTCCTTCGAAAAGTCGCGAAAGATGCGGTGGGCGACGTACGGCTCTACAGCATCATACGTGTTCTGACCTGACTTCGGCGTGACCTCCGCTGCCCCGCTAATGCGCTCTAGTTTCTCAGACTCGGCCATCCCAAGCGCCGTTACTTGGTAGTGGTTGGGCTTTGTCTTGGTGAACCATCCCTTCCTGATAGGGTTGTCCTTCTTCGTTTGCCCCATGATCTCCGTCATTACGCGTTTGTGATCGGGGTACTGATCCTCGTAGCCTCGACAACCAAATCGATTCGGGTTGCGATTCCACGTAGCGACGGTCAGGTCCCACTCGCTAAACTCACGCTTCCCCTCTCGGGTGAGGTGTGCTCCCGCAAGTAGGATTTCCTGAGCGGCTGTGCGATTGATGCTAGGCTTGATTCGCCTCCTCCTTGCCCGCCAAGAGCTGTTCGCTAAGCTCGTAAGCGGCATCGATGAAGGGAGCACAGTCCATCTCTGCTTGCGCTGCGAGCTGGCAGAACTGCGGTTCGGTGATGGTGCGGTCACCGATTTCCTGACGAACCCTCAGTCGTTTGAGAATATCAAAGCATTTCAGTGCGACAAAGTGGATGAAGCTCTGTGTAGAAATCTTGCTGATTCCGCTCGGGCCACCTCTGCTCTGCCTCACACGCTTGGACTCCTTGCTATCCGGGTTGATCCATACGACATGCGGAAACTGCGGCTCCTCGATGATTGTCGGATAGTCCAACCCTCCACCGTGGGACCTCTGTTCCTTCGGATAGTCGTCCATTCCAGGAGCAGTCTCGCCGCAGAACAGAATATCGGGGATGCTCGAACCTGACTGACCTCCTTGTCCCTTCTCAGGAACGCGATTCGGCCCAATCTCGATTCGCGCCACGGCGTGTTGACTGGGATCTGAGCCGTAGCGTACCCGAAGCGTCGCTATGCCCTGCCGTTTACCTGCGGTCAGGAATCCATGCCTGCCAATGATGGCAACGTCCGGCTCATCGATAGTGGCTTCGATAAACAAGTCGTCGCGATGTCCGTGTGAGGCGTGAAACACGGACAGTATTCGTACTCGTTGCCCCTGGAGCAGCGGTTCACTTGGAGCGAGGACGTCAACCGCAGAACAGGCCACCGTTTCGACCGTGACTTCGTTCGACTGCACACCGGCCGCTACGACTCGAATCAATGACTTGCCTTCGGCGAGTGCGGTGAGCACTTCTTCAGTCTTATCCCATCGCAGGAGCGACGTTCCAACAAGGTTCATCGGCACTGACTTCACTGGTTTTCGCTTTCCGTCAGGCTGTATCTCGTAGCACCGAACAACAATCGGAATCGAAGTCCCCACGGCGAGGGCAATCGACTCTTTATTCGGCTCGAGCACGATTTCGTCGATGCGCTCACCGAACCCGGGATGGTCTCGCTTCTTTCTTGTTCCGGGTTCGTCGCCAGTCGCTCCTCCCGCACCAGCCCCTTCGTCCTCACCGCGGAAGGACTGCGGCTCAAGGTACTTTCGCATCAATTCACGAAGGCCACTCAGCGCCCGATTTGCCTTCTCCCGGTCCTCGGGTCTTCGGTGTGCCATCTGAGCTTCAAGGAGTCTCTGTGCAAGTGTGTTCACCTGTTCGCGAGTCCACATCTCCAGCGCTCTGGTCAGCGGAGTATCTGCCAGAGAGCTACGGTGTGCGTCCGCGAGGTGCTCGCCCTCCAGAGCCGGAACTCGAAGTTCGCCATGGACGAAGGCTGCCGTGTTCGGAAGCTGTCCGAGGGCCGGCACCGACCACGTTGCGACATTGTTCCTACGGTTCCAGATGCGAATGACGTTTCGCGCCTTCAGGTCTTCCGTCATCCGCAGGTTCTTCCTGCTTGTCCTGAGCAGGAGGTACTTTTCAGCAACTGCGCCCGCGCCTGTGCTGATCGATTCTTCCGTTATTGGATCTGTGAGCTCGCTCGGAACTGGAATCTTCAGGTCTTCGAATCCCGGGTATGACTCGGGTAGTGTCGTCGCGATCGGTGTCTTCGTAAGGAGCTTCCCGTCGAGGACTACCCAGACTTCGCATGTTACGACACTCAAGGCCGCTTGCCCGTGATCGGCGATGATCTGCGGTATCTCTGATGCGAGCCGCTTGATGGTCTGCTTCTGGCGTCCATCCCAGTCTCGCAGGCCGAGCACGCCGACAAAGGTGTAGGTCTTTCTCCTAGTGAAACAGGCTTGAACCGGAGCGGGGAGCGAAGCGGTGGTAGCTCCGAACTCCTTGAGAATCACCGCCAGGGTTTGATCAGGGGTTCCATCAGCAAGCTCGTCGATGCGGACGCCACCCTGCATCCCATATCCAGGCTTGTATTTTGACGAAGGGTCCTCGTTGTCGAATCCCATTCGAGTACGTTTCCCTTCCACAGAAGAATCGATGTACGCAGACTCGCTAGAACCACGGACCATGAACGACTTCCCACCGTTTCCGTGTCCTCCTTCGATCTCGTCGGACACATCGCTCTGGCTGGCCTTTCGGTCAGACCACGTTCGCCATCTCAGGAAGTCGGCTTTGCCAGCACCCGCGAAATCAAGCACCGCGAGTCGCTTTGTCTTCGTGTTAGCAACTATGACGATTTGCCTATCGGAACGATCCTTCAAGCCAATTCGTGCATATTGATCCTTGGCGTTCTTGACAAGCTCAGGCACGCCATCCTTGATGGTCTGGAATCGGCCGGTGAGTTGATCAAGCGTGTGGACTTCGTCAATCGGGATTTCATCGGGCAGGTCGAATTCTGTCGTAATCTGCGTGCGCCTCATTTGGCTAGCATTTCCTTCCAGGACCGTTCGCAATTCTGCGCGAGTTCATTGACCGTCACGCGGTAGGACTTCCTTCCCGCTTGCTCGACATGCGCCCTTGCCCGAAGCCACGCCAATACCAAGTAGGTTTGGTAGTGGGGGACAACCTGGAACTCCCCCAGCGGTTGAACGTCGGCGAGATCCTCCATCGTGAACTCCGGTGACTTCTTCGCGAGTTCTGCGAGACGTGCGACTACAGCTCGAACGGCCGTGATCGGGGCGCGGTGTTCGTAGTCTGACTTCTTGGACTGCGACCAGCCGATCTTGACCAGAACTTCCCCTTCGCGAACGAATCGTGGATAGCTTCCGGCGGCCACCTGCTTTTGCCGCGTGCGCTTACCTGCGCGATCTTGTGGAGGAGTGGCCTGACGATGTTCATCCTGAGAGATCGCGGCTGGCGCTGAGGGGACAGACGCCGAGGCTTCCATGTCGAACTCGTTGGCGATAATAGACAGATGCTCCCCCATCCGGGCTAGCGAGGGAAGATCGCTGTAGCAGCGCGCCTGCGCCGCAGCTCCGATTAGGGCATGGATCTCGCCCTCTGCATGACGCAGCACGCTGACCGCCTGTATTCTGTACGAGTCCATCTGCCGTACAGTGTACATCTGCACGTACAGTGTGCAACGGTATGTTAGTAATGTCTTTGTATACAGCTGAGGCCGAGTAGCCTTGGCAAGCGTCGCCTGGCAGTTTTGTTCGGCATCCGTTAGGGTAGCTTCGTCTCCCACGCGGCGGCCCCCACCACCCGGGCGTCGCCACAACGCCAACCGCCGCGCGGGGGACCTCTCGGCCCCGGCGGGTTCGCACTCCCCCGCCGGGGCCGGGTTCTCAGCCCGCTCGTCGGGCCCACGCCCCCCGCCATGGTCCGACCGGCCCCGCCATGTACGTCCCCCTGCGCGTCCACGGTCACCACTCCATGCTCACCGGCGTCGACGCGCCCCGCACGCTCCTCGAGCGCGCCGGCACCCTCGGCCTCCCCGGCCTGGCGCTCACCGACGTCGACTCGCTCGGCGGCGCCGTCGACCTCACGCGCAGCGCCCCCAAGCTCCCCCACGTCCACGCCATCGTCGGCGCCGAGATCTCCGACGCCAACGGCCTCCCCGGTCGCGTCGTCGCGCTCGCCACGAACGCGCAAGGCTGGCGGCATCTGTGCCGCATCGTCAGCGCCCGCCACCTCGGTGGCGATCCGGGCGAGCCCGGGGCGAAGCTCGACGGCGCCGACGCGTTCCAGCTCGTCGACGCCATCGTCCGCTGGCAGTCGGGCCTCGTCCTCCTCGCCGACCACCCGCGCCTCCTCATGGAGCTCGCCGGCCGCGTCGACGAGCGCTCTCTCTTCGCGGCCATCACCCCCGCCAGCCTCGCGATCCGTGCCAGCGCTGCGCAGCGCGGCCCGCGCAATGCTGCGCACGCTCCCCATCGCAGCGCGGGCATCGATGCCTTCGACCTCAAGAAGCGCAACTCCGAGGAACAGCTCGAAACGCCCAAGGTCCCTGCCCCCGAGCCCCCTGTCCCCGCTCAAGACCTCGTCGAGGCGGCCCGCGCGTGCGGCGTCGCCACGCTCGCCGTCCCCGACGTCTATGCGGCCACCGCGGCGGGTTTCGTCGATCACCGTGCGCGCGTTGCCATCAAGCACAACGCGCTCCTCCACGACCTCCCGGACAGCTGGCTCGCGGCGCGGCCCATGCACCTCCTCGCGCCGGCGGAGATGCGCGCTCTCTACGCGGATCTGCCCGAGGTTTCCGGGCCTTTCGAGCGCCAGCATCTCGGCGCTCTCGAGCGCACCCTCGAAGTCGCGGAACGCTGCCAGTTCCTGCCCGAGCTCGACGGCATCCTCTTTCCGACCATCGCGCTTGGGGCGGGCGAGACGCCGTTCTCGCGCCTCGCGGGCTTCGCGTTCGCGGGGGCCAGCGAGCGCTTCCGTCCCTTGCGTCCCGAGGTCGTCCATCGTCTCGAGTACGAGCTCGCCACGATCGAGCGCCTCGGGTTCTCCAGCTACTTCCTGCTCGTCAAGCAGATCGCGGACTTCGCCAAGGGGCGTGGCATCCCGTGCGTCGGGCGGGGGTCGGCGGCGGATTCCATGGTCGCGTACTGCCTGCGCCTCACCGATGCGGATCCGCTGGCGCTGCGCGTCGACGCTGGCCGGATCGCTGACGATTCTCGCGGACGCCGGCCTGGCGACCGTTCGACCGCCCTGAGTGGTTCGAGTCCGCCGTCTTCCTGCGGAGGGACCGCACGGAACGATCCTTCGACTTGCTCACCGGATGCGGGGCGTCGCGGCTTTCCGGCGCGACGGCGGTGCCGTGGCGGGCGCCTTCTCTCTCTCCGGGCGCCGACTCTTGCGGTCGGTTTGCGAAGACCGCTTCGTCTCCCGACTCGCCCGGCTCGCGCCGGCGGGGGCGGCGGGCCTGGCCTTCTCGTGCGCTTCGCGCGCGAGCGCCTTCTTCGACTTCCGTGTGCGATCCGCAGGCTTTGGCGGAGCGGTCCCGAGCTCGAGCCCGAACAACTCGGACAACCCCTCCGCGCGAAGGATCCGATCCGGCGCGGGCCCGGCCGTCGGGAGCGCGAGCGCGTGGCCGGCTTCGGCGATCAAGTCCTTCTCGTCCACCTGGCGCAGCACGAAGAAGAGCTCCGGAGCGTCGTCGAGGCGCGCGCCGACGCCGTACAGCGAGGCCGCGACGTGCTTGCACATGACGGCCCAGTCGGGGCACGTGCACGAGAAACGCATCTCGGACGGAGCGGGGAAGAGCCCCGTCTTCGCGTCGCACAGACGCTGCATGACGCCGCGCGCGAAGCGGCCCTGCAGGAGCTCCACGACCGAATCGATCGCGCCCGCGCTGTCCTTGCACAGCGCCTTCCAGCGCGTCTTGGAAAGCGGTGTCACCTCGATCGCCACCTGGTAGAGGCGCGATCCGCTCACACGAGCCGCGACCTTGCCCGGAGCGAGCACGAGGTCGACCACCGAGCCGTTGCGCGCATACGTGCGCCCGCGCGGCAGACGGTTGGCGAAGTCGCTGTAGCTCTCGAGGTTCTCGCACCAGGCCTTGCCCCAGAACGTGCGCGCGATCGTGCGCCCCGTGATCACGACCGGGGCCGCGCGCTTGCCCTTCTGCGCGAGCTTCGCCAACTCGCGCTCGGCCTTGCGCCGGCGCTGCGCCACGGGCACGTAGGGTTTCCAGCCGTATTCCATGCTCACTCCCCTCCGGCGGCGCCGAGGTCGAGCGCGACGAGCCGCAGGAGCTCCGCGTCGCCGAGCGCCGTCAGATCCACCTCCGCGCCGCCCTCGAGCACGCCTCTGGCCAACTGCTTCTTCGACTCGATCAGCGCGTCGATCTTCTCCTCGACGGTCCCCCGGCACACGAACTTGTGCACCAGGACGTTCCGCTTCTGCCCGATGCGGAACGCGCGGTCCGTCGCCTGGTTCTCGACCGCCGGGTTCCACCAGCGATCGAAGTGCACGACGTGGGCCGCCGCGGTCAGGTTCAGCCCCGTGCCGCCGGCCTTGAGCGAGAGCACGAAGAACGGGACCGTCTCGTCCTCCTGGAAGCGCGCCACCAGCTCCTGGCGCTTCTTCACCGGCGTCTCCCCGTGCAGGACGAGCCCGGGCCGGCCGAAGATGCGGCCCAGGAAGGCGCTCAGGGGGTCGGTGACGGCGCGGAACTGCGTGAAGATCAAGAGCTTCTCCTGCCTGGCCGCGATGACCTCGGCCAGCTCACGCAGGCGCGCGAGCTTCCCGCTGTCCTTCTCGTCCCAGGCGCCGTCGCCGAGCCACTGGGACGGATGGTTGCAGATCTGCTTGAAGCGCATGAGGAAGGCCAGGACCAGGCCCCTGCGCTGGATTCCCTCGGTGTCGCCGATGCGCCGGGCGAGCTCGTCCACGCCTGCCTTGTAGAGCGCAGCCTGAGCGCGGCCGAGCGCGCACCAGGCCTTGACCTCGGTCTTCTCCGGCAGATCGGCGATGACGGCGCGGTCGGATTTGAGGCGCCGCAGGATGTAGGGCCGCACGAGCTCGCGCAGCGGACCATGGGAGCCGGCCGGACCGGAGGCGAGGCGCTTCGTATAGCGCGCGAACTCCTTCTGGGACCCGAGCAGGCCGGGCAGCAGGAAGTCGAACAGCGACCACAGATCGCCGAGCCGGTTCTCGATCGGCGTGCCGGTCAGCGCGATGCGCGCGCGCGCGCGGAGCTTCTTCACGGCCCGCGTCTGCTTCGCGCCCGGGTTCTTGATGGCCTGTGCCTCGTCGAGGACGACCAGATCCCAGACCGTCGACTCGAGCGCCGGGATCCGCAACAGCGAGCCGTAGCTCGTGATGACGAGGTCCGTGCCGGCGAACGACGAGGGCGTGATCGAGGAGATCTCCTCGGCGCCCATCGCCGAGGGGTGGACGATCTGCGCTCGCAGGCTGGGCGCGAACCGCTCGAGCTCCGATCTCCAGTTCGCGAGCAGCGAGGCCGGCGCTACGAGCAGGCTTGGCGCTCGTGGGTCCGCGCGCGGCTTCTCCGTGCGGTTCTTTTCCGTGCGGTTCTTCTCCGTGCGGTTCTTCTCCTTGCGGTTCACGAGCAGGAGCGCCAGCACCTGGATCGTCTTGCCCAGTCCCATGTCGTCGGCCAGGCACGCGCCCAGGCCGAGCTCGCTGCACAGGTGGAGCCAGCGCACGCCGGCCTCCTGGTACGGCCGCAGCGTTCCGCGCAGGTCGCGTCCGGGATGGACGCGCTGCCGCGAGCCCTGCGGCGAGCGCAGACCCGCGAGTCGCTCGGCGAGCCACGGGCCGGCGACGACGTTCGACCAGTCCTGGTCCGCGGCCTCTGCGCCGTCGGGCGTCGCGCCGCCGATGTTTGGGCCGCCGATGTCCGCGCCCGCGAGAAGTCGCATCGCTTCCGCAAACCCCAGGCGTCCTTCGCCGGCCAGGCGTTCCGCCGCGCGGAAGCGCGCGAGCGTGCTCTCGAGGCGCGCGCGGTCGATCTCGACCCACTGTCCGCGCAGCATCGCGAGCCCGCTCGTCCCCGTGAGCAGCGCTTCGACCTCGGCCTCGGTCAGCGGCTCGCCGTCGAGCGCGAGATCCGCGCGAAAATCGAGCAGCGCGTCTTGTCCGAGCACGCCGGGAGACGTCGTCCCCACGGTGCCCGACACGCGCGGCCGCGCCGGGCGGCCGTTGCGCCAGCTCGCGGGCATGCGCACGACGACGCCTGCGCGCTCGAGCGCCGGCACGTCGCCGAGCAGGCGGAAGGCCTCCTCGGGAGACCAGCGCAGCGGATGGAAGATCTCGCCGCTCTCGATCATCGCGCGCAGCCAGTCGCAGCGCTCCGCCGCGCGCTGCACGGGCAGGAGCAGCGAGAGCAGGCGCTCGTTCTGGTGGGAGACGCCGTTGGAGGCGCCCGCGTACTCCTTCAGCGCGTGACCGAGCTGTTGGTGCTGGGCTCTCCCGCCCGCGTTCAGGCGACCCGTGTACGTCGCGAGGAAGGCGAAAGGCGCCTCGGCGTCGCGGCGGTTCTCGGCCAGGTTGAAGTGCACGCGGCCGACCACGTTCCAGGCCGGGTCGAGGGACTTCAGGAACTCCGCGAGCGTGGCGCCGGATTCGGCCAGCTCGGTCACGAATGCACGGCCGAGCTCGTCCCACAGCGCGCGCAGCACCGCAACGTTCAGGTACTCGGCCCCCCTCATCAGGGGCGACGCTCGCAGGAGCGCTTCGAGCTCCACGTCCGCGGGCGCTTCCGGCGGCGTGAGGCCGGAGCGCGCCTCGGCGACGTCCGCGCGCGCGCAGAGCGCCGTGACGAGGCGCGCTGCGAGCTCGCGCCACCACGCGAAGTCCGGCGGAAGCGCGCTGCCGACGTGACGCGCTCCCAGAGACAAGAGTCCGTGCCCGGCGCCGCGCGCGAAGGCCCGCTCGAGCTCTGCGGCGCGGTCCGGCGCGAGCTCGGGTGCGTCGTCCGCGTGGACCAACACGAGCCGCCCGTGCGGCGTGAGCGTCAAAGCCGGACGATACGCACGCGCACGTCCGGGCGTCGGCACGGAGACCTCCACGGAGCGGCTCATGGCTTGCGAGCTCGTCGGGAACGAGCGCCGGGATCATGCCACGACGTCGAGTTCCTTCAATGAATTGCCCATCGTCCGCATGCCCACTGACTCACGGAAGGGACATCGAGCGCCGGGCGCGCGCTGTTGAAGCGCGAGGCCCGGCCACGTGCGGGCCGTCGTGCTCACCCGAAGAGCCATGCGCTCGAGCTGCTCAACAAGGACGTCGTCGAGGTTCCGCCTGGGAGGCCGGATCCGAACGGCCGGGTCCGCTTCGAGCCCCAACTCGGGATCGGGCCGTGCCGCTTCTTCGACTACTCCTCGATGAGCCTCGGCGCCGGCTACGAGCTGCAGCGCAAGGACGAGCAGGGCGAGCTTGCGGTGTAGGATCGGAAGTCGTGAACGCGAGCGAGCTCACTCCGGAGCGAGGACTGATCTTCCGGATCACGCACATCGACAACGTGCGTTGGTTGCTGGCGAACGGCATCCATTGCCGGAACTCCCCAACGAAGGACCCGGATTTCCGCGAGATCGGCAACCGCGACTTGATCGCGAAGCGCGCCGATCGAACGGTCCCGGTCGCGCCGCGTGGGACGCTATCCGACTACGTGCCGTTCTACTTCACGCCATGGTCCCCGATGCTGATGAACATCACGACAGGGCACAACGGCATGATGCGCACTCCTGCCCGCGACATCGCCGTGCTCGTCGCGGGCGTTGCCACGCTTCACGCGGCAGGTATCCGCTTCCTGCTGACCGATCGGCACGCGTATCTCCAGACAGCGACGTTCACGCCAGGGGTGAGGGGTCTCCAGCACGTGGACTGGAAGCTGCTCCAGTCGCGCGACTTCAAGCGTGATGACGCCGACCCGGACAAGTTCGATCGCTACCAGGCCGAGGCCCTGGTTCACGGCCATGTCCCTGCGTCGGCGCTCTCGACCGTGGTCGTGCACGATGACCGACAACGAAGGCGGATCGAAGCCGAGTTGCTTCGGCTCCGCCTCGATGTGAGACTGGCCGCCGACGCGAGCTACTACCTCTGATGATCCGTTTCACCGAAGGCAACCTGCTCGAAGCCCGAGCCGAGGCCGTGGTCAACACGGTCAACGAGCTGGGCGTCATGGGCAAGGGCATCGCGCTCATGTTCCGGGAGCACTTCCCGGAGAGCGCGAAGGCCTACATGGACGCGGCCTCCCGCAAGGAGATCCATGTCGGGACGGTGTTCGTGACGGCGAGCTCGGATCTGCTCGGTCCGCGCTGGGTGATCCACTTCCCGACCAAGAAGCACTGGCGCCATCCCTCGAAGATGGAGTGGGTGCGCACCGGACTGCGGGACTTGCGGCGCGTCGTGCGCGAGAAGGGCATCCGCTCCATCGCGGTGCCGCCGCTGGGCTGCGGCAACGGCGGGCTCGACTGGACGGATGTTCGTCACGAGATCGAGCAAGCCCTGGGCGACCTCGAAGGCACGGAGGTCATCGTGTACGCGCCCACGGCGAAGTACCACAACGCGCCGAAGCGTGCCGGAGTCACGGAGCTCACGCCCGCGCGCGCCATGATCGCGGAGCTGGTACGTCGCTACGGCGTCCTCGGCTTCGAGTGCAGCCACCTGGAGATCCAGAAGCTCGCGTGGTTCCTCAAGCGCGGACTCGACCGCTTCGAGCTCGACGATCCTCTCGCGCTCCGGTTCCAAGCGCACAAGTACGGGCCGTACTCGGAGCCGCTGCGCCACCTGCTCAACGGCCTCGACGGCAGCTACCTGCACTGCGCGAAGCGACTCGCCGACGCGGGGCCCTTCGAGCCGATCTGGTTCGAGCCCGCGCGACGCGAGGATCTGCGAAGCTACCTCGAGGGTGACGAGACGCGCCGGTTCGGGCCTGCCCTGGAGTGGACGGCGAGCCTCATCGACGGGTTCGAGTCTCCCTTCGGTCTGGAGTTGCTCGCGACCGTGGACTGGCTGCTGCACGAGGAGCACGTCGAGCCGACGGTCGACGCGCTCCTCGCCGGCATCGGCCGCTGGCCGGGCGGCGAGTCCGCCGCCGAGCGCAAGCAGCGGATCTTCGATGCGCGGACGGTGGGCATCGCGCTGGAACGCGTGCGGCAGTCGGACGCAGTGGATCCGTCGCCGAGGCCGGGGTGAGTCCCGAGGTCGTACGCGGGCTCAGCCCCGCTGCCGCGGACGACTGCCAGCGGCTCGGCGCCTGACGCGACGCCGGAGGATCCAAGCGGCGAACGCGTACAGATCGGCCTTGGCCTGATCCGCGAATTCGACGCGGTCGTTCACGCGCGCGGAGGCAGGTTCAGCGTGCGTCGCACCTCTTCGAAGATCTGCGCAACAGGCATCGTTCGGCCGGCCTTCACGTCCCCGAGTCCGCGCCGCACGGCTTCGATCGTCTCGGCGCGATCCGCGAGCCGGGCCATGCGCTCGAACGCTTCGACCCCGAGGACGACGACCTTGGGCGAACCGTCCACGGTCAGCACCTGCGGGCGACCGGAAGCTTCGAGCTCGGAGATCATCTCGGTCGACCGAGGCTTGAAGTCCGCCAACGTGTGGATGTCGCTGGGTTGGATCATGGGGCCCCGGAGAGCATCAGAAGCGCATCTCGGAAGATGCTAGCCGGTTTCCCATCGGCATTGGGTCCGGCCCCGATGAGAGCTCGGATCCCACCGAGCCTTTCTCCGGAGGCGATGCTCATGGGACGCGCGCCGCACCGCCGTCGAGGCCCAGGTAGAGCCCGAGACCCAGGTCGATGGCCGCGAGCTCTTCCGCAGCGATCCGCCCGAACACGCGGCGAATGCGGCGCTTGTCGATCGAACGCACCTGATCGACCAGGGCGAACGACGTCTTGATCAGCCCGCCGGATCCAGCATCGATCCGTGGGTAGAGCGCGCCCTCGCCGCGCGTCCCGCTGACCGGGACGACAGCCAGCAGTGGAAAGCGCTGGTCCGCGTTGACCGCCGGATCGCTGACCGCGATGCACGGTCGCACGCCGCGTTGCTCGTGGCCGATCGTCGGCTCGAGGTCGACCAGCACGAGCGTTCCGCGCTCGAGGATCACCCGCGATCCTCGACGAACCCGCGTCCTTCGATCCAGCGCACGGGCGTTCCCGCAGTCGGATCGAGCAGGCCGGCGTCCTCGGCGACGAAGCTGGCGCCCCAGCTCGCGAACCCGAGCTGCTCCACCTCGCGCGCTTCCGGATGGGGAGTCGCGAGCGACTGCAGCATCGCGGCGCGACGACGGCGCGCGAGCTCGTGCGCGACCGCCTCGGCCACGAACCGGCTGCGGTTCTTCTCGAGTCGGTCCATCTCGGCGATCAGCTCCTGGGGCAGCGTTACGGTGACGCGTTCCGTCGTCATGATCTCACTTTCGGTATGCGAATCGATCGGATCTTACCTGACACCTGGGAACCGTCGCCGTGAGGAGCAGCCTGCCGGAGCACCTTGGAACGGCGTGAGGTGTTGTCGGAGCTCGAGTTGAGCACCTCGGATGCACTCCGAGCGCTGCAGGAGATTCGGGATCTGTTAGGGTCTCCTCCGTCCCCGCGCGGCTCCCATCCCACCTGGGCGTTCACCCGTCCGCCGCGCGGGGGCGCTTCGGCCTCGACGACGGTGCACTCCCGGCGCCGAGGCCGGTCTCTTCCCCGTCGAGGCCGCCCATCCGTCGAAGCCCCTTCGACGCCATGCGTCTCCCGCCATGTACGTCCCCCTGCGCGTCCACGGTCACCACTCCATGCTCACCGGCGTCGACGCGCCGCGCGCGCTCCTCGAGCGTGCCAGCGTCCTCGGCCACCCCGGCCACGCCCTCACCGACGTCGACTCGCTCGGCGGCGCGGTCGACTTCACGCGCAGCTCGCCGAAGGTCCCCAACGTCCACGCCATCGTCGGCGCCGAGATCTCCGACGCGGGCGGCCTCCCCGGTCGCGTCGTCGCGCTCGCCACGAACGCGCAAGGTTGGCGGCATCTGTGCCGAATCATCAGCGCCCGCCACCTCGGTGGCGATCCGGGCGAGCCCGGGGCGAAGCTCGACGGGGCGGACGCGTTCCAACTCGTCGACGCCATCGTCCGCTGGCAGGCCGGCCTCGTCCTCCTCGCCGACCACCCGCGCCTCCTCATGGAGCTCGCCGGCCGCGTCGACGAGCGCTCTCTCTTCGCGGCCATCTCCCCCGCCAGCCTCGCGATCCGTGCCAGCGCTGCGCAGCGCGGCCCGCGCAACGCTGCGCACGCTCCCCATCGCAGCGCGGGCATCGATGCCTTCGACCTCAAGAAGCGCAACTCCGAGGAACAGCTCGAAACGCCCAAGGTCCCTGCCCCCGAGCCCCCTGTCCCCGCTCAGGACCTCGTCGAGGCGGCGCGCGCGTGTGGCGTCGCGACGCTCGCCGTCCCCGACGTCTACGCGGCCACCGCGGCGGGTTTCGTCGATCACCGGGCGCGCGTCGCCATCAAGCACAACGCGCTCCTCCATGACCTGCCCGATGCGTGGCTCGCGGCGCGGCCCATGCACCTCCTCGCGCCGGCGGAGATGCGCGCCCTCTATGCGGATCTGCCCGAGGTTTGCGGGCCTTTCGAGCGGCGGCACCTTGGCGCGCTCGAGCGCACTCTCGAGGTTGCGGAACGGTGCAAGTTCCTGCCCGAGCTCGACGGCATCCTCTTCCCGACCATCGCGCTCGAGCCCAGCGAGACGCCGTTCTCGCGCCTCGCCGGCTTTGCGTTCGCGGGGGCCAGCGAGCGCTTCCGTCCATTGCGCCCCGAGGTCGTCCGGCGTCTCGAGTACGAGCTCGCCACGATCGAGCGCCTCGGGTTCTCCAGCTACTTCCTGCTCGTCAAGCAGATCGCGGACTTCGCCAAGGGGCGTGGCATCCCGTGCGTCGGCCGTGGTTCCGCGGCGGATTCCATGGTGGCGTACTGCCTGCGCCTCACGGATGCGGATCCGCTGCGCTACCGACTGACCTTCGAGCGCTTCCTCAACCCGGCGCGGAAGGATCGGCCGGACATCGACCTCGATTTCTGCTGGCGGCGGCGCGACGAGGTGCTCGATCACGTCTACGGGCTCTTTGGCGCGGAAAGGACCGCGATGATCTGCACCATCGCGACCTGCGGCGGGCGTGCGGCGTTTCGGGAGTCGGCTCTCGTCGAGGGCGTGCCGCCGGCGGAGGTCAACCGGTGGTCGCGGGGCATCCCCATGTACGGGATCTCCAACAACGAGAAGGCGTTCGACCTCGGGTTGCAGCGGGCGCCTCTGTCGGACGAGGAGCTCGCGCGTGATCGGCGGCGCGCGGCGCAGGCGGGGGCGCTGCCCGCGGCGTTGAGCGGGAACCTCATCGCGCAGACCCTCGCGCGCACGCCCGAGGCGCGCGGGTTTCCGTTCGACGATCCGCGGCTCCAGCGCGCGCTCAACGCGGCGGCGCGGCTGGCGGGGGCGCCGCGGCATTACGGGCTGCATCCCGGCGGCGTCGTCGTCTCGCCGGGGCCCATCACCGACTTCGTGCCGTGCCAGCGCGCGGCCAAGGGGTGCATCGTCACCCAGTTCGACAAGGACGCGGTCGAGGCGATCGGGCTCGTCAAGATGGACCTGCTCGGGAACCGGGCGCTCACGACGCTCGACGACTGTGTGCGCGCGCTCGCGCAGCGGGGTGTCGACGTCGATCTCGAGAAGATCCCGGAGGACGATCCGGCCACCGAGAAGACGTTGCGCGAGGGGCGCACCGTCGGGTGCTTCCAGGTCGAGTCGCCGGGCATGCGCAACCTGCTGTGCCAGATCGGCGCGCGCACGATGGACGACGTGATCCAGGCGGTCGCGCTGATCCGGCCGGGGCCGGCCAGCTCGGGGATGAAGGATGCGTACGTGCGGCGCTACCGCGGGCTCGAAGCGAGGCATGCGCCGCATGCGCGGTTGACCGAGCTCCTGTGGGACACGTATGGCGTCATGCTCTACCAGGAGGATGTCATGCACGTCGCGTCGCGGTTGACGGGCATGGATCTGGCCGAGGCGGACTTGCTGCGGCGTGCGTTGCGCAAGCGCGGCGGGAGCGAGATCGAGGCGTTGTGCGCGCGCTTCGTCGCGGGGGCGGCGGAGCAGGGCGTCGAGCGGGGCGATGCGTTGAAGGTCTGGGATCTCATCGCGAACTTCGCGTCCTTTGCGTTCTGCAAGGCGCACTCGGTCACGTACGGGCGCATCTCGTACCGGGCGGTGTGGCTCAAGACCCATCATCCGGCGGAGTACCTGGCCGCTTTTCTCGCGAGCGAGACGGGGTACTACGATCCGCGCGTCTACGTCGAGGAGGCGCGGCGCATGGGCGTCGCGATCCTCGGGCCGTGCGTCAATCGGGCGCAGCTCGATTCCACGGCGGTGCCCCAGCGCGGCGGGCCGGCGATCCGCATCGGGTTGCGGCACGTCAAGGGCATGTCGCAGAAGACTTTGGAGGCGATCGTCGCGGCGCGTTCGGGGGGCGGGCCGTTCACGTCGCTGCCGGACTTTCTCGAGCGCACGGGCGCGCAGGGCGACGAGGCCGAGGCGCTGATCCGCTGCGGCGCGTTCGACGGGATGGATCGCACGATTCCGGAGCTCCTGTGGCGGCTGCACATGCTGCGCGCGCCTTCGCGGCGCGTGCCGCCGGGCGCGGGGCTCGACGCGCGCGAGATGGCGGCGTTGCGCGCGACGCCCAGCTCGCGCGAGGCGTTGAAGGCGGCGCGCGCGAAGACGGCGGGCTGGAGCGGGGCGGGCATCGGGGCGGCCAATGTGGAATTGCAGCCGGGCGAATCGGCGCTGCTCTTCGCGGCGCCCGAGACCGGGGCGGCAGCGCTGCCGCGGATGCAGGACTACGACGCTTTGACGCGCGGGCGGCTCGAGCACGAGGGGCTGGGGCTGACGATCGTGGCGCATCCGACCACGCTCTTTCCGTGCCCGGCCGATGCGCGCATCGCGGCGCGCGAGCTGGCCGGCGCGGCGCGTCCGCACCTGCCGAACCCGACCGCGGCGCGCGAGGTGCCGCACCGGGCGGGGGCGCGCATCACCTTGCGCGGCTGGCCCGCGGCGACGCGCCACGTGCGTACCGCCGACGGCCGCACGATGCGGTTCCTGACGCTCGAGGACGAGACCGCGCTCGCCGAAGTCGTGATCTTCCCCGACGTCTACGAGCGCGACGGCGCCCACCTGGCCGAGTTCGGCGTCCTGTGCGTCACCGGCACCGTCGAGGACCAGATGGGCGCGTGCTCCCTGCACGCGGAGGTCATCTGGTAGCGTACCGTCGGATTCCGCGGGAGCGCGCGGGTTCGCTGTTGCGTCCGAGCCAGAGTTTGTTCGCCCCGCCTCGCTTCCAGCCTGCGCGGGAGCTCGCGGCCGAGGACGTCATGCCCGCTTGGAGTTCCCCGACCCCGAGGCCCCCCGCATTCCCTGACCCAACCGGCTGCTCCCTGGTCGGTTCCCCATGGCTCGCTCTTCGCCGTCCGATCCCGACCGCAAGGAGAACCCCGAGGCGCTCTCCGCCCGCCTGAAGGCGAAGTACGGCGAAGGCGTCGATCCCGAAGTGTCGCTCGACGGCGGCCCCGCCACCTCGCCCACGACGGCCTCCGACGAGCTCGTCCAGCGCCTCGCTCAGCACACGCTGAAGGAGTCGCGCTACCAGCTCGAGGGCGAGATCGCGCGCGGCGGCATGGGCGCGATCCTGCGCGTGTGGGACGGCGACCTGCGCCGGCACCTCGCGATGAAGGTGATCCTCGGCAAGGGCGAGGCGCCGACGAGCGGCGGCACGCCGCACGTGGAGTCGCACCAGCTCGCGCGCTTCCTGGAGGAAGCGCAGGTGACCGGCCAGCTCGACCACCC
>JANNQS010000097.1:0-16336 GCA_031400875.1 Planctomycetota bacterium
GGACAAGGGTGTCAGACACCTTGCCCCGCCGTCCGAGCGCGAAGTGGGTGCAAGGTGTCTGACACCCTTGTCCACCGCCACTCAGGTCGCGAGCACCGCCTTCAGTTCCTCGAGGAACAACTTCTCGTCGAACCGCCCGCGCACTTCCTTGTGGTACCCCCGCACCCACGCGCGCCCGTCCACCAGCACGAACGGCACCGCTTGCTTGCCCGTCTCCGCTTCGAGCTTCTCCGCCGCTCCCGGTACGTCGTCGATGTAGACCTTCTCGTGCTCCACCGCGCGCTTCGTCATCCAGTGGTCGAGCCGCGTGCAGTCCGGGCAACCGTGCGACGAATACACGGCCAAGCGGTGCCCGTTCAGGAAGTCCAAGGTTGAATCCATGCAGTGGCTCAGGGTGTCCGGGAGGCGCTCCCGCGGGTCGCGGTCGCGGCGCGGGAGCCTAGAACGGTAACGTCCTGGGATGAACCCCCTGACCCGTCCGTTCCTCGTGGGGCTCGAGGCCGACGGCCGCGCGGACCCTGCGCTCTCGGCCGCGCTCGCGATCGCGGGACGCTTCGACCAGCGCGTGGTCGCGCTGCACGCGGCTCCCGCGGCTCCGCTCCTGTGGGCAGCGGCCGAAGGTGTCGCCGCCTTGCCGGTGCTGGACCCCGCCGTGGTCGAAACCCTGCGCAAGCGGATCGAGGCGCGCATCGCACCGCGCGTCGCCGCCGCCCGGGGCAACGCCGCATTCGAGCTGCACCTCGTCACGGCGCATCCGACCGTCGCGCTGGTCGAGGAAGCGCGCTCGATCGGGGCCGGCATCGTGTTCTTGGGACCGCGGCGCGAGCGCAGCCGAATCGACTTCGGCAGCACGGCGCGGGCCGTGCTCGCGCGCGCTCCGTGCGGCGTCTGGGTGCAGAGGGACGAGCCCAGCGAGGTGCGCACGATCCTGTGCGGCATCGACCTCTCGCCGACGAGCCTGCACGCGCTGGCCGTTGCGCGCGATCTGGCGCAGGCGCTCCGCGCGCGCCTCGAGGTCATGTCGGCCTTCCCGCCGCCCGAGGTGGCCTGGATGGCGGCCGACGAGGCTGCACTGCCGCCCCTGTGGGACGTCGAGCTGCTGCGCCGCGCTGCGCAGAAGAACCTGGACGCGGCGATCGCGGCCTTCGACTGGCGCGGCGTCGAGCACGCGGTCGAGTTCGTCGAGGCCGAGCCGGCCCACGCGCTCCTCGAGCGCCACACGCGCGCCGACCTCGTCGTGCTGGGGACGCACGGCCGCTCTCGGCTGGCCGCGTTCCTTCTGGGCAGCGTCGCCTACGCCGTCCTGCGCGACGCCTCGCGGCCTGTGCTGCTCCTCCGCGAGCCGGCTCGCGCGACAGCCTGACCGGGGCAGCTGCGCTCTCGCGCCGCGCGGAGACTTCGAATTCTTCTCAGTCTCTGACAGTCCGTACGATCGGTTTCGGTCGAACTCTCAGGCCGAGACGGCGCGATCGTCGCGCGTGCCGGGCACCGTGATCAGGTTCGGCATCTGCGCATCCGTGGTTCCGGTCGACGGGTAGGGGTACTCGCAGCCCGCAGTCGTCGCGCAGGCGTCGACCATGTCCTGCAGCGACGTCTCGTGCAGGCGGTCGTGCATCGCGTGCGAGGCCTGCATCCACATGGCGTGCAGCGGGCAGGCGTGCGCGTCGTCGCACTCGCTCTGTCCCAGGATGCAGACGTTCGGGCCCGTGAGCCGCTCCTGCGCCTCAACGATCTGCACCAGCGTGATCTGGGACGCAGGACGATCGAGCCGGAACCCGCCGCTGCGCCCGCGCTGGCTGTGGAGGAGGCCGCGCGTCACGAGCGGCTGGAGGACCTTCCCGAGGAAGGGGGCCGGGATGCCGAGCTGCTCGGCCATGTCGCGCGCCAGGTAGTGGCGTCCATCGCGCTCGTGCTGCGCGAGGAACGTCAGGGCTCGGATCGCGTATTCACTGGATCTGGACAGCACTGCGGGACCTCTCGGTGAACGGTGGAGGGAGGTGGGGACGCGCCACCAGCCTCCGGGGGCTTCGGAGGGTCGCTCCCGTGGTCACCCTCGTCGGGTGCTCCCCGGGAGGGGCGTGGTTCGATCGAGTGCCGCCCGTGCGGTGGACGGCAGCGGTAACAAGGTCGATCCTAGGGTGCTCCTCGCCACTCTCTACCCGTCGGTTCCAAAGTCCTGACATGCTCTCTATGACCCTTGCCTGGCTGGCTCTCGCGAGTTCCCTCGTGGGCGCGCGAGCCGTGAACCAAGACGCGGGGAAAATGCCGCGCCTGCTCGTCTACACCGTCTCGGCCGGGTTCGAGCACGACGTCGTGAAGCGATCGTCATCCGGCGAGCTCTCGCTGGTCGAGCGCGCTCTGGTCGACCTGGCACGGGATCGCGGCGGTTTCGAGGCCGTCCCGAGCCGCGATGTGCGCGAGTTCGAGCGCGAGCGGCTGGAGCGCTACGCCGGCGTGCTTTTCTACACAACGGGCGAGCTGCCACTCTCGCCCGCGCAGCGCACGGCGTTGATGGCGGCCGTGGAGGGTGGCAAGGGGTTCGTCGGCATCCATCCCGCGAGCGACACGTTCTATGCGTGGCCCGAGTACGGCGCCCTCGTGGGCGGGTACTTCGACGGCCACCCCTGGCACGAGAAGGTGCGCGTGCGCGTCGAGGACCGCGACCACGCCGCGACGCGCTACCTGGACGGCGCGTTCGACATCGTGGACGAGATCTACCAGTTCCGCGCGCCCTACGACCGTTCGCGCGTGCACGTGCTGCTGTCGCTCGACCCCGAGACGCTCGACCTGAAGCGGGAAGGCGTGAAGCGCACGGACCGCGACTTCGCGCTGGCCTGGACCCGCCAGCAGGGCCAGGGTCGCGTGTTCTACACGGCGCTGGGGCACCGGCCCGAGGTCTGGGCCGACCCGCGGTTCCTGGTGCACCTGGCCGGCGGGATCGAGTGGGCGCTGCGGATCGATCGCGCGCCCGAGCCGCTCCCGCCCGAGGACGAAGCCTACCGCGCGTTCGTGCGCGAGAAGCCCGGCGATCCGGCGCGCGGGTTCGCCGTGTTCCGGCGCGAGAGCGGGCCGATGTGCCTGCGCTGCCACAAGGTGTACGGCGAGGGCGGCGACGTCGGCCCGGACCTTTCGGACCTGGCGCGGAAGCACACGCGCGAGGAGATCCTCGAGCAGGTGCTGGCCCCGTCGGCCCGCATCGAGGAGGGCTTCCGCGCCACGAGCTTCGAGCTGGCGGACGGCACGCTCGTCAGCGGGCGCGTGCGCTCCGAGACGAAGGAGCGCATCGAGCTGTGGGACGCCGAGGGCCGCCTGCGCGAGATCGCGCCGAAGGACGTCGCCGAGCGCCGCGAGAGCGAAGTGTCGGCGATGCCTGCCGGGCTCGCGCGCACGCTCTCGAAGGAGGAATTCGCGGACCTTGTCGCGTGGCTCCTGACGTTGAAGGGTTCTTGATCCGCGGCGCGCGCGTCGGAAAGTCCAAACCGCGTGCGTCGCCGGCTGCGTAGGTCCCTTGACCGTGGGCCGCGTGGCGTGCCGCAACACCCCGAGCCCGCGTTCACGGGCTCCGCGCCGGCGAACCCGGTGCGGAGCCCACTGCAGAGAGGCCGAAGAGAAACCGATCCTAGGGCCTCTCCCATCCTGTTGGCGCCGCGCCCGCGCGGCGCGTAGCGGCGTTCAGACGGCTCGCAGCTCGACGGGCAGGTGCGGCAGCAGGCTCCGCGCGCGCTCGTACGCCGCGCGGCTCGACGCGGGATCCGTCGCGAGCACCCAGGCCACGTGCGGAGCGATGTCGATGCTGGGTGGCGCGTACAGCCTGTCGCCCGGCCACACGCACACGCCGGCGCGCACGCCGTGCTCGCGCTCGACCGCGCGGATCTCGTCCGCATCCGGCACGCGCGCGACGACGCGGTCCTCGTAGCAGGCCGCATAGGCCACCGCGCAGCGCACGTCCGGTCGCGGCGACGGAGCGACGGGCATCCCCAGGGCGACCTGCAGCGCCTGCAAGACAGGTTGCGCGCCCGCCGCGACCTCGAAGATGTCGCCGAAGCCCGCGTCCCAACCGAGGCGACCGTTGACCTCGACGATCGAAGCGCGGCCGTCGAGCCAGCGCAGCTCAACCGAGAACCCCGTGTCGCGCACGCCCAGCGCGCGCAGTGCGTCGCCCGACGTGCGCTCGACCGCGGCGCGCTCGGTGGCCGTCAGGTCGGCCGGCAGCAGGTAGCCCTCGAAGAAGAAGAGCGGCGGCGCGGTCATCACCTGCTCGGTCACGCCGTAGTCCACGATCGTATCGCGCGAGACGACGCCGTCGGTCTCGAGCGGCAGGCCGCGCACGAACGATTCGACCAGGAAGCTCTCGCGCGGGTCGTGGCCCAGCTCGAGGCCGGCCACCTCGGCGAACTCGGACAGGCGCTGCACGTCGGGCGATCTCTGCAGGCCAGCGAGCAGGCGCGCGACGGCCAGCTCGACCTCGGCCTCGGAGCGCACGAGCGTGACGAGCCGCGCCAGGGCGGACGCCGTCGCCTTGATCACGACGGGGTACCCGTGCGACGCGGCGAAACGGCGCACGTCTTGCACGCCTTGCATGGCGTGCGCCAGCGCGAACCGCGGCTGCGCGACGCCCGCGGCCTCGAGCGCCGTGCGCGTGCCGTACTTGCTCGTCGTGAGCAGCGCGGCCTCGAGCGGCAGGCACGGCAGCCCGCGCTCGGCCGCGAACAGCGCGCCCAGGCAGATGCCCGACTCCGACTGCGCCACCACGGCGTCGACGCGTTTCCCGGCCAGCGCGCGGTCGAGCACGCGCTTGCCGGCCGCGAGCTCCTGCGGCGGCGGCATCGCGATCACGTCGGCGAAGCACGCGCTGTCGCCCGGGTCGTCGTAGTCGTCGGCCAGGAGGAGGCGCACGCCCAGGCTCGCGAGCAGGTCGCGGTTGCGGCCGACCTCGCGCTGCCGGAAGCTCGCCGGTCCGGGGTAGAGGCACAGGAGGTTGCTCAAGCTCGCCTCGCGCAAGTGCGGAACCCCGCCAGCACGTCGCGGCGGTGGGGCGGATAGAAGTTGCGGAACGCGCCGCGGACCAGGCGCGAGCGCGTGGCGTAGCAGCCGCCGCGCAGCACCTTGTGGCCGCTGAACCAGGGCTCGCTGTATTCGCGGTAAGGACCGGCCCTGAAGCCCGGGAACGGCGCGAAATCGTCGGCGCACCACTCCCACGCGTTGCCCAGCATCTGGCGGCAGCCGAACGCGCTGTCGCCGGCCGGGAACGCGCCGACGTCGCACGTCGCGTCGCCGCGCAAGTCGAGGTGCGCGCGCTCGGGCGTCGGCGGCTCGTCGCCCCACGGGTAGCATCGCTTCGTTGCGGCGAGCCCGCCGCGCTCGTCGGGCACGCCGCAGGCCGCGACCTCCCACACGACCTCGGTCGGCAGGCGGCGGCCGGCCCAGTTGCACCAGGCCTCGGCCTCGAACCAGTTCACGTGCAGCATCGCGGCGTGCTCGGCGATGGGCACGTGGTGATCGGAATGGCGCCACGTCCAGCTCGATCCGTCGCGCCGCCAGTGGTTTGGCTGCTGGCGTTCGCCGCTCGAGCGCCAGCTCCAGCCCGCGTCGCTCCACAGCTCTGCTCTTTGATAGCCGTCGTCGTCGACGAAACGCGCGAACTCGCCCTGGGTCACCGCCGCGCGCGCGATGCGGAAGGGCGCGACGCTCACGGCGTGCTGGTCCAGCTCGTTGTCGAACACGAAACTGGTCGAGCGCTCCGTTCCCAGTCGGAACGTGCCGCCCGGCACGTCGACGTCGCCCGGCAACGGGCCGCCGCCCGGCACGCGCGTCGGCTGAAGGCGCAGCGACCGGTGACCCAACGTGCGCCGCGTGTACACCAGGGCCTCGCCGTGCATGTCCTCGTGGAACGTCACGAGCCGGGCAAAGTACGTGCGCCGCTCGTCGTGCGCGTGCTTCGCCAGCTCGTCGGCCGCTGCGTCGAGCACGCTTTGCATGTAGTCGAGCGTCGAAGCGCGCGAGGGCAGCGGCAGCTCCCAACGCGTGTCGTGTTCGACCGCCGCGGAGTCGTACAGCTCGTCCGCGTCCGCTCGCAACGACGCGCGGCGATCCAGTTCGCGCAGCATCCAGCGCTCCTGGAACCAGGCCACGTGCCCGATCTCCCACAGGATCGGGTTGACGATCTCGAGCTGCGGCACGCGCAGCTCCGCGTCGTCCAGGTCCTCGACGAGGAACAGGAGTCGCCGCCGTGCGTCGCGCAGGTCCGCCAGCAGCACGTCCAGATCCATCCTCAGAGGATACAAGGGTGTCAGACACCTTTTCCGCGTCACCGTGCCGCTCGTCCTGCTGTTCACACGGCGGCGACCGCTCTGACCGGCGGTGGGCGGGAGAAGGTGTCTGACACCCTTGTTCACACGCTGACGCCGACGAGCCGCCCGATGCCCCACGTCGCGGCTCCGGCTGCGGATCCGATGGCGAGCATGCGCAGCCCGCCGGCGAAGGCGTTCTTGCCGGAGAACAGGCTGATGGCGGCCCCCACGCCGAACAGCGCGATCGCGGCCAGGGCGCAGGCGACCTCGACGCGGTGCTGGAGGCTCGTCAGGAGGAACGGCGCGAGCGGCAGGAGCGCGCCGGCTGCGAACGCGGCGAACGACGACAGCGCGGCGCCCCAAGGGGAGCCCAGGTCGTCGGGGTTCAGCCCGAGCTCCTCGCGCGCCAGCGTGTCGAGCGCTCGCACCGGGTCGCGCACGATGCGGCGCGTCATCTCGCGCGCGTCCTCGATCGGCACGCCGCGCGCTTCGTAGATCAGCGCCAGCTCCTCGGCCTCCTCGTCGGGGTAGCGCTCGAGCTCCTCGCGCTCCTCGCCGATCTGGTACTCGAAGAGCTCGCGTTGCGAGCGTACGGAGACCCATTCGCCGGCGGCCATGCTGAACGCGCCGGCCAAGAGGCCCGCGACGCCGGTCAGCAGCACGGTGCGCGGCTCCGCGCCGGCGCCGGCGACGCCCAGGATCAAGCTCGTGTTCGACACGAGGCCGTCGTTCACGCCGAACACGGCCGCGCGCAGCGTGCCGCCCGACCCCGAGCGCCGGTGGCGCTCGCCGACCTCCGCGTGCGAGGACGGCATCAGGTGGCCCTGCTCGAGCGGCATCGGCCCGATCGCGGAGAGGCCCCGCACCTTGAGCGCGGACAGGATCCCGCGCGTGCGCCTCACGCCGTAGCGCCGCGTCAACGCGACGGCCAGCCGCGCGCGCAGCATCGGCGTGAAGCGCGGATCCTGTGCGCCTGCCTTGCGCACGTCGCCCAGCAGGATCGCAGCCTGCTCGTCGGCCTTTGTCGCCAGGCTGAGGAAGAGCTTCGCGCGGCGCGCGTCGGTCTCGTCGTCGGCGATCCGCCGGTAGATCCAGGCCGACTGGGTCTCCTCGCGCCAGCGTTCGGTGGCAGACATGCCGCGAGATGGTGCCGGACCCGGCGGCGCGGCGGAAGTGCGGACTCCGCCCGCGACTGCAGTCAGCCGCGCGACGCGCGTGCCGGGACCGGTGCGCGCGCCAGCGCGAGCCGCAGCCAGTTCCGCGGGTTGCGCGCGAGCTGGCGGTAGCTCGTCCGGCCCGCGACGACCTCGATCATCCCGCGCGCGAGCGGCTGGCCGACGCGCTGGAGCAGGTGCCGCGCGATCCGCGGGTGCTGGTAGAGGACCCTGGCCCAGGCGCGCGCGATCCGCAGCTCGGGCAGGATCTCGCGCGCCAGCGCGCGCTCGTAAGCGCGGTCGGCCACGAGCGGATCTCCGCCGCTCGCGAGCCAGCTTTCGGCCGCGAGGCGTCCGCTCCACAGCGCGAGCGAGATGCCCTCGAACGTGACCGGGTCCGCCAGGCCAGCGGCGTCGCCCGTGACGAGCACGCCGTCGCGCGCGAAACCGCCTGCGCGCGGCCGATTCGGGATCAGCCAGCCGCGCACGTCGCAGCGCGCGTGCGACAGGCCCAGATGCGCGAGGTAGCGGTCGAGCTCGCGGCGCAGCCCGCCGCGCCCATGAGACGTCGTGAGCACGCCGGCCGACAAATGCGCGGCCTTCGGGAACGTCCAGCCGTAACCGGCCGGCACGATGCCGAAATCGAAGACGGAGTTCCGCGCGCGATCGCCCAGCGAATCGGGCGCGACCTCGACCTCCGCCTCCAGCGCGGGGATCGCGACGAGGGGCTCGCGCCATCCGGCCAGGCGCGCGGTCGGGCTGTGCACGCCGTCCGCGGCGACGACCGAGCGCGCGCGCACCTCGCCCGCGCTCGTCGCCAGCGCGATCTCGGATCCGCGTCGTTCCAAGGCCTCGACCTCGCAGCCGTCGCGCACGTCGCAGCCCGCTCGCGCCGCCGCGGCGGCCAGCGCGGCGTCGAGGGGCGCGCGCATCGCCAGCTCGATCAGCGGCTCGGTGTCGGTCACGGGCAGGCGCAGATCGCCGTGGCGGATCTCGACCGTGCGGCACGCGCGCTGGATCGGCAGCTCGATGCCGGGCGGCAGGTGGTGGCGCGCGCGGCCCACGAGGCCTCCGCCGCAGACCTTGGGGCGCGGCAGCGTGTGCTTCTCGAGCAGGACGACGCGCGCACCGCCGGCCGCGAGCCGCAGAGCCGCCGCGGTGCCCGCCGGACCGGCGCCCACGACCGCGACGTCGAACGCTGTCTTCACCCGACGGCCCTCATCCGCCGCGCGTGTGCATCTCGAGGTGCGGGTCGGCGCGCAGCGCGTCGAGCGGCACGGACGCGCCGCGCTCGTGCTGGGCCAGACGCTCTTCGGCCCCGCGGTCCGTGCGCTCGCCCCAGGTGCCGCGCAAGACGGCCTCGATCGCCTGGCGCGAGGCGCCCGAGCGCAGCAGCTGACGCAGGTCGTGACCCGCGGTCGCGTAGAGGCACGTCAGCCAGCGTCCGTCGGCCGTCAAGCGGCTGCGGTCGCACGTGCTGCAGAACGGCTGCGTCGTCGACGCGATGATCCCGAACGTCGTGCCGTCGGGCAGCAGAAAGCGCTCGGCCGGCGCTGACCCGTCGTCCTGGATCGCGACCGGCGTCCCGTACTGGGCGCGGACCATGTCGAGCACCTGCGCGCGCGTCACGACGTCGTCCATCGACCAGAGCGTCGCGCCGCCGACGTCCATGTACTCGATGAAGCGCAGCTCGGCGTCGACCGAGCGCGCGAACTCCATCAAGGGCACGACCTCGTCGTCGTTCGTGCCGCGCAGCAGCACCGTGTCGATCTTGACGCGCCGGAATCCGGCCGCGCGCGCGGCGCGGATGCCCTCGAGCACGCGCTCGAGCCCGTCGCGTCGCGCGAGCACGCGGAACGTGCCCGGACGCAACGTGTCGAGGCTCACTGTGAGCCGGTGGAGCCCGGCCTCGCGCAGCTCGCGCGCCTGCTCGGCCAGCAGGATCCCGTTCGTCGTCAGCGCCAGATCGCGCAGTGCCGGTTTCGCCGCCAACAGGCGCACGAGCTCGGCCAGCCCGCGCCGCAGGAGGGGCTCGCCGCCGGTGAGCCGCACGCGCTCGACGCCGACGTCGGTGAAGGCGTCGACGAGCGTGGAGATCTCCTCGAGTGAGAGGATGTCCTCACGCGGCAGCCAGCGGTACTCCTCCTCCGGCATGCAGTACGCACAACGCAGGTTGCAGCGGTCGGTGACCGACAACCGCAGGTTGCGCAGAGGCCGGCCGAGTCTGTCGAGCGCGCTCACGGACCGTGCATTGTGACCGCTGGCGGGCGACTTCAGAAGCCTGCGATCGCTCAGCCCTCGGGCAGATCGCCCTCGACGGCGTGCCCGGCGGCTTCCAGGGCGCGGCGTGCGGCCTCGAAGCGCTCGACCGACACGAGCAGCCAGTCCGTGTCGTAGGTGGAGACCACGAAGACCGGCACGCGCGCCTCGGCTAGCGCGCCGCACAGCGCGGCCAGGATCCCGACCGACGTCATCGGGATCGTGCCGGCGATGCCCAGCGCGATCTTGTCGCGTTCGTGCAGCACGCCCAGGGGCACGTGGCCTTGCGCGCAGACGATCGAGAGCTCGTCGGGCGTCCGCGCGATGTTGACGAAAGGGCCGCGGGCCCAGTCCGGGATCTCGGCTGCGCGATCGAGACGCGCGATGGCGAGGCGCTCAGCGTGCACGCGGAAGACGAAGCGTTGCGCGGTCATCCGGCGCAGAGACTACGCCTAGGGCTCCGGGCGCACCATCACGGAACCGTGAAGCGCGGCGGAGTGACGGCCCCGATCGTCGTCTCGAACCGCACGACGTCCTCGCCGGGAACGCGCATCCGCACGGTGCCGTGGGGGAGCCCGTCGAGCAGCGCGCGACCCTGGGCATCGAAGCGGAAGTTCGTGATCCACACCGTGCCGCCGGCGAGGTCGATGCGCAGCTCGCGCTGGGCGTGCGCCGGTCCCTGAAGATCGAGCGTTCCGAGCTCCGTGGCGAGTTCCCAACGAACTGTCCGCGCACCGATCGCGATGCGCACGTCGACGCGGTCGTCGCGCAGCTCGCTGCCGCTCGAGCGCAAGGACAGCGTGTGCCAGCCCGTCCATTCGGAGGGCAGGCGGAACGACGCATCCGCCTGGACCGGCGCCGAGCCGCGCCGCGTGTCGTACGGCCCGTCGACGTGGAGCCTCGCGGTCCAGCGCTCCGGTGCGCGTCCTCCCAGGCGGAGACGCCCTTCGACGGCGCGCTCCTCGACGCCGCGCAGGTCAACTTCGATCCGCGTCGTCCGCTGGGTCGCGATCTCGATCGTGCGCAGCGTCGGGTCTTCGAGCCGTTCGCCAGTGGGCAGGAACTCGTTCCAATGTCCCGGCTCCGCGGCGCAGCGCAGCCACCACGTCCCCGGCGGCAGCCCTTCCGCAGCAAACGTGCCGTCGCTTCCGACGACGACCGGGCGCACGTCGGGCAGGCCGTTCGACAGCACGACCTGGGCCGCCGCGCTCTCTGCGCCCGGCCGCGTGGTGACGTGCCCCTCGAGCGTCCCGCTGCGCTGCGATTCGATCACGACGCCTTCGACGGGTCGCGACGGATCCAGCTCGAGCTCCGCCGATTCGAGCAGCGTCTGGTCGGGCAACCGTCCCCAGATGACGTAGCGTCCCGCGCGCTGCGCGCCGATGGTGAACTCGCCCTTCGCGTCGGTGATCGCGCTCGCGAGGTCCTCGCCGACGCGCTGGGGGAAGCCGTCGCGGCGCGTGCGAGGAGCCTCCAGCACCGGCGACAGCCTCAGGTCGATGCCAGCGACCGGCTCGCCGTCGCGCCGCACCGTGCCGCTCACGAGCGCGGCGCGCGTCAGGACGATCGTCAGCGACTCCGGCGCGTCGACCAGCGTGAACGGACCGCGCTCCTGGGTGACGCGACCCGTGGCCGCGACGCGCACGATCGTCGGTCGAGCGCGCGCCAGCGCCTTCGATCGGCCGCCGGGCCGCGCCGTTCTCTCCGAGGAACCGGACTCCTGGCCCGCGAGCAGCGAGGCCAGCTCGTAGTGCTCGATCGGCTCGCCCTGTTCGTCGGTGACGAGCACGTCGATCCAGCGCGGCTCGGTGAGCTGCAGGACGACGCCGTCCGTGCCCGGCGCCACCGCCAGTGCGAGCCCGTCGCCCAGCACCTTCCTGTTGGAGGTGGCGCACAAGTCGACCGGACGATCCGAGCGCGGCGCGATCAGGAAGCTGCCGTCGTCCTGCGTGTTTCCGCCGACCCAGATGCCCTCCTCGTCGAACGTCCACTCGATGTCCGCGCTACCGCAGGGCGTGCCGTCGGGGAACAGCACGACGCCGCGAATCGTCCGCTCGTTCCGCCTGAGCACTAGGTCGGGCAGCGTCAGATCGTCCGCCGTGCGCAGGTCGAACGCGTCAGAGATCGCCGGTTGCCATCCGTGCGCGTCCACGTGGATTCGGAACGTTCCGACGGGCACGCCGCGCAGCGCGAAGCTGCCGTCCGCCGCGGTGCGAGCCCGGGCCACCTGATCCGAGGTCCAGTACGCGCCGCTCCGCACCGCGTCGCGCTCGGCGAGCGTCAGGTCTGGCCGGATCAGCTCGACCCACAACCCGGCGAGCGGCGCGCCGTCGGCGGCGAGGCAGCGACCGTGCGCGTCCGCGCCTTCGTGCAGCACGACGTAGCCCATCGACACGTGCGTGCCCAGCGTCGCCGTCGGGTGGAGCGCAATGCGCGCCCAGCCGCGACCGCCGGCTTCGATGACGGGATCCCACGAGCCTGGCGTGAGCTCGACGCGTTGGCCGCGCTTGTGCGAGCGGTCGGAGTCGCGCAGCACGAGTTCGACGCGCCCATTGCCATCGCTGACCGCGGTCGGAGCCTCCTCGGGCTTGCACTCGCCCGTTCCGGAACGATCGAGGGATGTCAGCGTCGCGCCCGGGATCGGTCGGCCAGCGGCGGTGACGAAGCGTGCCGAGAGCGTCGCGAACACATCCGCACTGGCGGCGCTCGCCGCGGTCTCCGACGCGGACGAGGCTGCGACCTCGGACGCAGCGGCGCGTGCGTCAGAGTCGCTCGGCGCGGACGGATCGGATGCATCGACCGCGCGCGGCGTGGGCGGAAGCTCGACGGCCGCGCTGGCCACGGCGTCCGACTCCGCCGTCTCGGGCGCGCTCAGGTACTGCGTCGCGAACGTGCCCGCCAGCACGGCCAGCACGAGCGCGATGCCCATCGCGAACAGGACGCCGACGCCGATCCCCGCGGACGCGGTCGTGCTGGCGAGCACCTCGTCGCGTCGCGCCAGCGGCATGAGCAGCGCCGACCAGGCCGCGCGGCCGCCCTGCGTGCGCTCGTCGAGCTCGCGCCGCAAGCGTTCGAGCGCGCGTTGCAGGCGCGTGCGCACCGTGCTCTCGGGCACGCCGTCCATCTCGGCGATCTGGCGCGACGTCAGGCCCTGCAGGTAGCGGCGCACGACCGTCGCGCGCAGCGGCTCCTCGAGCGCGTCGATCGCGGCGACGAGCCTCTTCTGCGCCTCGAGCGCAGCGTTCGTCTCGAAGGCCGACGGCGCATGCGCGGCTTCGTGCGAGCGCTGCTCGCGGTCCGTGCGCCGCGTCTGCCCGCGCCGCATGTCGGAGGCTTCGTTGCGCACGACGCGCGCCCACCAGGCGCGCAGGCCGTCGCCCGCGGTCGGCGGCCGCTGCAGCGCGGCGACCCAGGCGTCCTGTTCGATGTCCTCGGCCGCGTTCGGATCGGTGACCAGCGCGCGCGACAGGGCGCGCACCCAGCCGGCGTGCGCCAGGAGCTCTTCCGTTGTCGCAGGCGTGGATGCAGGGCCGTCGTGCGGTGTGTCCATGGGATCTCCGCCAACACCACGCCGCTCGCCGCCGTCCTGTCGGCCGGAATCGCCGGATTCGAGCCCGTCAGCGCGGTCCCGCGGACAAGCGCAGCTCGGCGTACGTGCGCCCCGCCGGACGTCCGTTCCCGGTCGGCAGCCCGCACGCCTGCCAACCGGCTTCGACGGCGCCCGAAGGGTCGCGCGCACCGCCGAACCCGCACTCCATGTTCACGAGGTCGGCGTAGCCGGCCGCGGCCAGCGCTTCGCAGCCGCGCATCGAGCGCCCGCCCGAGCCACAGTTCAGCACGAGCTTCGTCGTCTTCGGAAAGCGCGCCGCGACGACCGAGACGAACTCGGGGTTCGGCTGCATGCCCGCCGCGCTGCGGTTCATCACCGGCACGTTGAACGCGCCGGCCGGGTGGCCGGCCTCGAACTCCTCGACCGTGCGCACGTCGAGGCTTGTCCAGCCTTGCGCGATCAACGCGGAGCAGTCCTTGGGCTTCTTGCTTGAGATCGGCATGTCAGGGCACCTGGTATCCGGCCGTGCGAATCGTCTCGGCCAACTTCTGTTCGTTCGTCTTCGTTATCTGGTAGACGACGGTGACGCGACCGGCCACGTGGTCCGCCGCGCACGATTCGACGCCTTCGACCGCGCGCACGGCGCTGCAGATCGTGTTCTCGCAGCCGGCGCAAGTCATGCCGTCGACGCGCAGCTCGACCGACTGCGTGGCGTAGGTCACGGGGTCGACGACCTTCGAGCACGACGCCGCGACGAGCGTCGTCGCCAGCACGATCGATTTCAGGAATTGCAGCAGGGTCAAGGTCCACCTCGCGCCGTCAGCCTTGCCAGGTCCGCGGCGAACCGGGCGCCCGTCTTTCGGGGCGTCTGGAAGTACCACCAGGAGTGCTCGGGCGTCCAGCCCGAGCGCGCCGCGACGTCGGCGCCCCACACGCACACGGGGCTCTTGCGCGTTGCGCGGCGGAAGCGGCGGTCGGCCAGCGCGAGCTGATCCTCGACGGCAGCGCGCTGCGCCTTCGTCGCGGATGGCCAGACCTCGTGCAGGATCTGGCGCACGTCGACGTCGTTGCGCCATTCATCGAGGTCGTCCGTCGCGCCGCGCGCGGCCGCTTTCGTCGAGCGGTCCCACGCGGCGACGAGGCCTTCCAAGCCGCCGTCGACGACGTGCGCGGGCGAGCCGCGCTCGGCGAGAAGCTCGCGCACCCTGTCGAGCGCCATCAATGCTCCTTCCCGGCCTGCCGCTCGAAGTAGCGCAGTCCATCGGCGGGCTCGAAGAACGTGCGGATCGTGCCGTCGCGGCGGAAGGCAATGAACGCGCCCGACCGCGTGTCGAAGCGCGTGATCACGCCGTCCTCGCGCACGGTCTCGCGCACGGGGCCACCGGCGGGCGCGTCGCGCAGCTCCTGCGCGAGCCTCAAGTACTGCGCGCGCGTGACCGAGCCGAACTCGCGTCCGTGCTTCGCGTAGTGGTCGTCGAGCGCGCGCTCCGAAGTGAACCCGACGCGCGCGTCGACATGCGGCGCAGCTTGGGTCGCGGGCGTCGCTGGCGCACCGCCCGAGCGCTCGAGCGCCTTGGGACCGTAGAGCGCCGCCAGCACGGCGATCACGATCAGGATCAGGGTCAGCGCGGCCGGCTTTCGCATCCGGCCCCGATCCTAGCCGCGATTCAGGCTCCGCCCGTGCGTCGCAACACGAACACAGAGGAGTGGTCGGGCTCACCACCCGCGCTGTAGGTCCACTCGGACCAGACCCTGTCCGGCCCGTCGACGCGCACGCGCGCCGTGCGCATGTGCCCGACCTCGGGCGAGTCGATGTTCGTGCCGCCCGTGAAGGTGAACGGGATCGTCCCGTCGGGCAGGCTGGGTCCGGCGCGCATCGTGGGCTGGTTCCCGGCCGCGCAGTAGTGCGTCAGCACGAGGTCGAGACCGTCGAGGTGGTACATCGTGACCATCGCCTCCGCAGTGCCGGGGTAGAACTCCTCCTGCACGACGCTGCCCGCTCCGGTCACCGTGTAGCGGAAGGTCATCCCCGGCCGCGTCGAGCCGGTGGTCGTCGTGTACGTGCCGGCCAGCTGCTTCAGGCGCTCGAACTGCGCGCGCGCATCGGGGTTCGCGCCACGGTCTTTCGAGGTGGAAGTGCAAGCGGCCAGCACCAGCAGCGACGCGAGCGCGAGGGTCGAGCAACCCGGGGTGTGGGCGAAGGGACCGGGCGGGATGGGCTTCGTCATGGCCATGGTCGCGGAAGCGCCGGGTTTTCGACGGGCACTCCCGGTGCCCGCGGACCCGCGCTCAGGCCGCGATTCTAGGAGCCGGGCCGCCGCGGCGCTTCCCGCGGCCGGGAAGCTCCGTGCCCGGGCTGAACTCGCGGGCCGCGGCTGCCGATACCGTCCGTTCCGACCGCGCGCACCCCCATGTCCATCTCCATCGTCTCCGGTTTCGAGTTCTCGCCCGTCGGCTTCGAGTGGCAGCCGATCGCGATGGCGATCCTCGTCGGCGGGATGATCGGCTTCGAGCGCGAGATGCACGGCCGCCCGGCCGGGTTGCGCACGCACATCCTGGTGTGCCTGGCGTCGACGCTCCTGATCTTCGCGTCGCGCGTCGTGCCCGAGCACCTGATCGCCGCCGACTCGACCGCGCGCATCGTCCTGGACCCGAACCGGCTGGCGGCCGGCATCGTGACGGGCATCGGGTTCCTGGGCGCGGCCACGGTGATCCGCGCGGGCGATATCGTGCGCGGCATCACGACCGGCGCGACGGTGTGGACGGTCGCAGGTCTGGGCATCGTGATCGGCCAGGGCGAGTACGCGATCGCGATCGTCGGCGCGGTCGCGGTGATGATCGTGCTGGCCGGACTCGATCCGCTGACGCGCCGCATCGCGCCCGTGATCTACCGACGGCTGACGGTGACGGGGCTGGGATCGGAGATGCCCGTGCTCTCCGCGCGCATCGCCGCGATCCTGAAGGAGTACAAGATCCGCGTGCAGGACCTGTCCGGTCGACGCGGCGGGCCTGACGAGCCGTTCGAACTCGTCTTCCATGTGCGGCTCCGCAATTTCCAGCAGGCGCCGGAGATGCTCGAGCGC
>JANNQS010000098.1:0-67268 GCA_031400875.1 Planctomycetota bacterium
GACACCTTCGCGGAGGACGCCGACGATCCGACGCAGCGCGTCGAACCTGTCGGAGTTGTCCCTGGCACCGTATCGACAGGTTGGACGAATTCGGCCGCACGCGCTCCGCGGCCGGGATAGGTTTCCGGAGCTGGCTCTGTGCCCTGCCGGTTTCGTCTCCTGAGCCGGTGGGGCCTTCCAGCCTCCCCGCGGCGCGTGCGGCGCTTGCATCGCGGGGTGCGCCCCGCGAGGCTCGCGGCCCGATGCGCGCCGCCTGGGACGTCTTGGCCTGCTCCGTGCGCGGCTGCGGCGCGCCGCTCGAGCCGGGCGAGCGGGGTTTCGCGTGTCCCGCGGGCCACGCGTTCGACCGCGCGCGGTCGGGGTACGTCAACCTGCTGCAGCCGCAGGACCGGCGCTCGCTGGCCGCGGGCGATGCGCGCGAGGTCGTCGCTGCGCGCGTCGCGCTGCGCGTACGCGGAATCGGGAGCGCCGTCGACGTCGCGCTCGCGCGCCTCGCGGTGCAAATCGCGCTCGAGCCCGGCGCGCGCGTGATCGACCTGGGTTGCGGCACCGGCGATCACCTGGCTGCTCTCTGCGAGCAGGCCGACCTGGCCGGCCTGGGCCTCGATCTCTCGGCGTTTGCCGCGGAGATGGCCGCGCGCCGTCATCCGGCGGGCGCGTGGGCGGTCGCGAATTGCGACCGCGTTCTGCCGGTCCGCGACGCGAGCGTCGACCTGTGCCTGTCCGTCGACGGGCGGCGCAATCCGGCCGAGATGGTGCGCGTGCTGCGGCCGTCGGGCTGCGCGCTGGTCGCGGTGCCCGCCGCCGACGATCTGCACGAGCTGCGCGCGGCCTGCCTCGAGGACGTGCGCGACCTGCCCGGCCTGGCGCGCGTCGTCGAGGAGCTGGCCGGACGTTTCGAGCTGGCCGGCCGTACCGTCGTGAACGAGCCGGTCGAGCTCGACGCCGCCGGCCTGCGCGACCTGGCGCTGGCCGCATACCGCTACGGGCGGCGGCGCGAGGACGAGCGTCTGGCGGCGCTCACCAGCCTGCGGGTGACGATCGCGCACGAGATCGGGCTCTTCCGGCGCTTGCCGGGCTGACCCGGCCGCTATCCTCCGCCGCCATGCGCGACGAGGACGTGCCTCCCGCGGGCGATCCCGCGCCGCGCCGCCGCGTCGAGCTGGTGCGCGGCGTGGGGCTCCTGGGCGCGACGGCGCTGGTCGTCGTGAACATGGTCGGCTCGTCGATCTACACGCTGCCGGCGTCGATCGCGAAGGAAGTCGGTCCGCTCGGCATCGTGGCCTGGGCGCTCACGGCGTTCGGCTACTTGTTCGTCGCATTCGTCTACGCGCGGCTCGGCACGCGCTTCCCGCGCACCGGCGGTCCGTACGTCTACGCGCGCAACGCGTTCGGCGACCTGGCCGGCTTCGTCACGGTGTGGTCGTATTGGCTCAGCGCGACGATCGGCAACGCCGCGATCGTGCAGGGCGCCGTCGGCTACGCGCCCAACCTGTGGCCCGAGCTGGCCGGGAACCAGACGGGCCAGTTCCTTCTTGCGCTGGCCCTGATCTGGACCTTCTGCGCCTTGAACGTGCTGGGCGTGCGCTCGAGCGCGCGCTTCCAGATCGCGATCATGTTCTTGGGCCTCGTGCCGCTCGTCACGATCGGGATCCTGGGCTTGCTGCACTTCGACGCGGCGAACCTGCAGCCGTTCAACCCGAACGGTTGGGCATCCCTTCCGGCGGCCATGGCGTTGATCGTGTGGGCCTACTCCGGCGTCGAGTCGGCCACCGTGCCGGCGGAAGAGGTGCGCAAGCCCGAGACGACGATCCGACGCAGCACGTACCTGGGGTACGCGATCGGCACCGTGATCTACCTCACGCTGGCGGTCGGCATGGCAGGCGCGCTGCCGAACGACGCGATCGCCGGCTCGACGCAACCCGTCGCGCTCCTGGCCGAGAGCACGGGCAGCAGCGCGCTGGCCCGCGTTGTCGCGATCACGGCGATCCTGGCCTGCCTGGGCACGCTGAACGGCTGGATCCTGATGTCCGGGCGCATCCCCGTGGCCGCCGCCGAGGACGGGCTCTTCTTCGCGGGCCTGGCGCGCATCCACCCGCGCTTCCACACGCCGGCCGTGAGCCTGATCGTGGGTGCCGCCATCGCCAGCGGCATGCTGTTCCTGCTGCTGGACACCGAGTTGCTCACCGCGTTCAGCTTCGTCGTGATGCTGGCCGGGTTCCTGACGCTGCTGCCGCACCTGATCGTGGCCGCGGCCGACTGGAAGCTGGGCCGTGGGCGCCAGCGCGTCACGGCCGTCGTCGCGTTCCTCTTCGTCGGGTTCACGATCTATGGCTGCGGCGTAAAGGCCAACGCGTGGGGCGCGGCGCTCGTCGTGGCCGGGTTGCCGCTCTACCTGATCCTGCGCGCGCGACGCCGGGCAGGTGCGTGAGACCGGGCCGCCGCTATCCTGCGCGCATGTTCCCGAGCCTGCTCCTCGCCGTCGCGGCCACGTCCGCGGATCCGCATCCCTTCTCGGTGCACGACATGCTGGCCATGCGGCGGCTGTCCGATCCGGAGGTCTCGCCCGACGGCAGCTCGGTGCTGTTCACCGTGCGCGAGACGGACGTCGAGGCGAACCGCGGGCGCACGGACGTGTGGCTCGCGCGGCTCGACGGATCGTCTGCGCGCCGAATGACGTCGCACCCCGAGGGCGACTCGTCCGCGCGCTGGGCGCAAGACGGCAAGAGCTTCCTGTTCCTGTCGACGCGCAGCGGCAGCTCGCAGGTCTGGCGCCTGCGGCTCGACGGCGGCGAGCCCGAGGCCGTCACCGATCTCGCGCTCGACGTCGAGGGCTTCGTGCCGTTCGCCGACGGCAAGCGGCTCCTGCTCGTGCTCGACGTGTTCCCGAACGCGGATGGCGCGAAGGAGATCAGCGCGACGGTCGAGCGCGACGCCGAGAAGGCGAAGAGCAAGGTCAAGGCGCGCACGTACGAGTCGCTCCTCTTCCGGCACTGGGACACGTGGGAGGACGGCAAGCGCACGCACCTGTTCGTGTGGGAGCCGGGCGCCGCCGCACCGCGCGCGCTGATGCCGGGCCTCGACGTCGACGCGCCGACGAAGCCGTTCGGCGGCACGGAGGAGATCGCGATCTCGCCCGACGGGAAGGACGTCGTCTTCGTCGCGCGCGTGCCGGGTCGCGACGCGGCCTGGACGAACGATACGAACCTGTGGGTCGTGCCCTCGGACGGTTCCGCGGCACCGCGCGCCTTGACGGCCGACAACAAGGCGTTCGACACGGCGCCCGCGTTCTCGCCCGACGGGAAGTTCCTGGCGTACTTGCGCATGGCGCGGCCGGGGTACGAATCGGACCGGCAGCGGATCGCGCTGATGGAGTGGTCGCAGCGCACCCCGACAGTGCGCGTGCTGACCGAGAACTGGGATCGCTCGCCGTCCGAGTTCACCTGGGGCTCGGGCTCGACCGCGCTGTTCGCCACGGCCGACGACCTGGGGCACCACGCGCTGTTCCGCATCGACGTGGCGCAGGGCGACGTCCAGCGCATCGTCGCCGAGGGCACGAACACGGCGCCGCGCCACACGCTCGCGAACCGCGTCGTGTTCCTGAAGGACACGCTCTCGTCGCCGGCCGAGATCTGGAGCGTCACGCGCGACGGCTCCGACCCGCGCCGCGTCACGAACCTGAACGCCGAGCCGGTCGCCGCGGCGAAGATGGGCGCGTACGAGCCGTTCAC
Source organism: Planctomycetota bacterium (assembly GCA_031400875.1). Lineage (GTDB taxonomy): Bacteria > Planctomycetota > UBA1135 > UBA1135 > JAEUHZ01. The sequence continues at coordinate 3,732 of JANNQS010000098.1, forward strand.
CTTCTCGGGCTGGAACGGCGAGACCGTGCACGGCTGGATCGTGAAGCCGGTCGGTTTCGACGCCGCGAAGAAGTGGCCGGTCGCGTTCCTGATCCACGGCGGGCCGCAGGGCAGCTTCGGGAACCACTTCCACTACCGCTGGAACCCGCAGGCCTACGCCGGCGCCGGCTTCGCGGCGGTGATGATCGATTTCCACGGCTCGACGGGCTACGGGCAGGCGTTCACGGACGCGATCCGCGGAGACTGGGGCGGGAAGCCCTACGAGGACCTGATGCGCGGCCTCGACGCCGCGCTGGAGAAGTACCCGTTCCTCGACGGTACGCGCGTCGCGGCGCTGGGCGCGTCGTACGGCGGCTACATGATCAACTGGATCGCGGGCCAGACCGAGCGCTTCCGCGTGCTCGTCAACCACGACGGCAACCTGGACGAGCGCATGGCGTACTTCGACACGGAAGAGCTGTGGTTTCCCGAGTGGGAGCACGGCGGTCCGCCCTGGGAAAACCCCGACGGCTACACGAAGCACAACCCGATCGACTGGGTCGCGCGCTGGAAGACGCCCATGCTCGTGATCCACGGCGCTCTCGACTTCCGCGTCGTCGACACGCAGGGGATGAGCACGTTCACAGCGCTCCAGCGCCGAGGCATCCCCTCGAAATTCCTGCACTTCCCCGACGAGAACCACTGGGTGCTCAAGCCGCAGAACTCGATCCTGTGGCACGAGACCGTGCTCGAGTGGATCGGGCGCTGGACGCGAGCGCGGGCCCCTTGAACGGGCCCGCGCATTCTGTTGGCTTCGCTCGCAGGCTCGCTTCGCGGCGCGGGCCCCTTGAACGGGCCCGCGCATTCCGTGGGCTTCGCTCGCAGGCTCGCTTCACTGTCAGGGGCGCGCGCCCTCGAACATCTCCTTGACCGGCACGACGATCACGTCGGCCTCGTCGATCGCGAGCGGCCAGCTGGCGATCGTGGTGTCTTCGGCCTGGATCTCGGCCGGCTTCGTGATGTCCTTGGGGTACGTCACGGGCGTCGGGGCGCCCGACGTCAGCGCGGACTTCAGCCCCGCGGCGTCGTTCGTGACTGCGGCGATGACGAGGTCGTCGATCTTCATGTACTTTGCGATCGCCGCGTTGACGTCCTGGTGCGTGGCGCGGTCGAGCATCGTCCGGAAGCGCTCCAGGTGCCCGTCGACGCCGTAGTAGCGGTCGTCGATCGCGTAGCCCAGACGGTCGTACGTCGACTCGGCGAAGTGGCGCGAGTACCCGCGCAGGAAATTGCGCGTGGACTCGAACTGATCGCGCGTCAGGCCTTTCCGGACGAGGTTCTCGACCTCGCGCACCCCGGCGCGGATCGCGAACGCCGCGTTCTCGGTCGGGACCGTGCGGATCCACACCTCGAACATCTGGCGCGCGCGGCCGACGCCGGTCGGCGGCATCGAGCGCCGACCGCCGCGCGGGAAGGCCTCGATGTAGGAGTAGTCGCCGTAGTTGAGCCCGCGTTCCTCGCGGATGACCTGGTACAGGTGGCTCGAGCTGTTCCGGTGCTCGCCCAGCCACGAGTTGGCGATCCACAGCGCGTAGTACTCGGGCTGCCCGCGCCGCACGGCGATCGGGACGCCCATACTGATCGACGTGCCGATCGCGTCGGGGTTGTCGACCAGGATGACGGTGCGGCCCTGGATCCGCTCGGGCTCGATCGCGACCTTCTTCTCGCCGCTCGACGGCGCCAGGCTCGCGCCCAGCGTCGACGACAGCGCGGCGGGCAGGTCCGTGGCGTAGCCGCCGCCGATGCCGAGCACGATCGCATCGCGGTTCCAGCGCGCGCGGTGGAACGCGCGCACGTCGTCGACGGTCATCGCCTTGAGCGAGGCCACGGTCCCGACCTCGACGTGCGCGTAGCGCGTGCCGCGGTAGACGCGATCCATGAGCGCCGCCTTGCCGAGCTCCTCGCCCGAGGCGAAGCGCAAGTCGTTCTCGATCGACGAGATCGCCTGGTCGCGCAAGCGCTCGAAGTCCTCGCTCTTGAACGCCGGCTCGGCCACGGCCTCGGCCATCAGCCGCGCGAAACGCGGCGCCTGGTCGCGGTGGACCTGGCCGCCGACGATCGTCATCTCGCGGTCGACGTTGGCGGAGTACCCGGCCGCCATGGGGAACAGCGCGCGCAGCACCTCGTCGTACGAGCGGTGCTTCGTCGCGCCATCCGACACCATCGCCGCGGTCAGCGCCGCGAGGCCTTCCTTGCCGGGCGGATCGTCCTGGCTGCCGACCTGGACCCACATCTGGATCGAGACGGTCGGATCCTTCGCGATCGGCATGAGGACGGGCTTCTGCGTGAGCCCCGGACCGCTGCCGGCCGCGATCGGCTGGACGGGCGCGACCGCGGCCGTCGCCGCCGTCGGCGCCGCGATCGTCTTCTCCGGTGCGGCGGCCGGGCCAGCCGCAGGGATTGCCTGGCCGCGCGTGTGCAGCGTCGCTACGGTCGCGCTTTCGCGCCTCAGCCAGCGCGCCGCGGCCGTGCGCACGTCCTCGGGCGTCACGGCGTCCATCGTGCGGTACAGTTCGTCGACGCTCGTGGCGTCGCCCGTGTGCGCGACGGTGCGCGCCAGCGACGACGCGACGCTGTCGGGCGTCGACAGGCTCGTCAGGAAGCCGTACCTGCGAGCCGAGCGCAGCGCGTCGAGGTCCGCCGCGGGCAGGGTCTTCTGCCCGAGTTGATCGACGACGCCCCACAGCTCGGCTTCGACCGCGCGCACGTCGGCCGGGTCCTTGACCTGCGCGTAGACCGCCCACAGGCCCGGGTCGCGCGATTCGTCGAACGAGGCGCCCAGCGACTCGAGGCGCTGCTCGTCGAGCACGAGCTTCTTGTAGATCGGCGACGTCGCGCCGAACCCGAGCTCGCCCGCCAGCGTGCCCGCGACCGCGATCCGGTCGGAAGGCGCGAACGCCGGGCCCTTGAAGGCCAGCACGAGCAGCGGCAGCGTCTGCCCGTCGAACGGCACGTCGAGGCGGCGCATCGCCTTCTGCGGCGGCTCGACCGGGATCTGCGGCGCGACGTAGCCCTTCTTCCAGGGACCGTACTTCTCGCGGATCTCGTCCAGCGTCGCGGTCGGCTCGAAGTCGCCGGTCACGACCAGCACGACGTTCTCGGGCCGGTAGAAGCGCTCGAAGAAGCCGCGCGAGTACTTGAACTGCGTCGGCATCGCCTGGATGTCGGCCTCGAAGCCGATCGTCGTGTGCTTGTAGGTGTGCACGTCGAAGGCCTTCTCCTGCAGCGCTTCGAACAGCACGCCGAACGGGCTCGAGCGGCCCTTTCTGTACTCGCCGTACACGGCACCCGACTCGGTGCGGAACTGCTCTTCGGTGTACTTCAGGTTCTGGAAGCGGTCCGACTCGATGTCGATCACCGTCCCCAGGTCCTCGGCGCTGACCGACAGATGGTAGGCCGTGTAATCGTCCGTCGTGTAGGCATTGGCGTCGGCGCCCATGCTGTTCACGATCCGGTCGTACTCCTTGCCGGGATTCTTCTCCGTGCCGCGGAACATCATGTGCTCGAAGAAGTGAGCGAAGCCCGTGACGCCCTTCTCGACCTCGTCGCGCGAGCCGGTGCGTACGACCGTCCAGTACGACACGAGCCCGTCGCTGGGCGTCGGGATCAGGAGCACCTTCAGGCCGTTGTCGAGCGTCGTGCGCTGGACCGCGTAGGGGAACGTGCCGGCCTCCGGGGCCGTGGTCGCTCGTGCAGTGGTGCTCTCGGAGGCGGTCATGGTCGAACAACCCGCGGCGAGGAGCAGCGGGAGCAGCGTGGGGATCTTGGTGTTCATGGTCACGCGGCACGCGCCACGCGCTCGAGCGCGGCGTCACTGGAGAGGATGGGGGTCTGTTCCCGGTTTCGCGGGGCAAACAGGGTAACGGCGGCCTTGCCGCACGCCACTGCCGATCAGCGCAGACGCTTGGCGAGGCCCTCGGCGAGCCTCTCCAGGGCCGGCGGATGGTGGCTCAGGAACAGGGAGGGCTCGACGAGCTCGAGCTCCATGACCCGCGGCCGGCCGTCCTCCCCGCGAGCCACGTCAACGCGCGCGTAGAGCAGGTCGGGCGCGATCGGAGCGAGCGCGCGTTCGGCCAGCTCGAGCTCGTCGGGCTCGATCGCGACCGCGTCCGAGACGCGCTCGTGTCCTTCTGAGAAGCGCGGCGACTTGCGCACAGCGTGCGTGAACGCGCCGTCGATCCAGACAATGGCGCGCTCACCGTGGCCCTCGACGGAACGCTCGTACGGCTGCACGAGCACGTCGCGCTTCTCTCCCAAGAGCCAGCGAAAGTGCTCGTTGCCCGATTCGATCTCTGAACTCCGGAAGCGCTTCGTGCCGAACGACGCGGCGCCGACCGCCGGCTTGACGACGACGTCTTCCCAGCCGTGCCGACGCATCACTGTCGCGAGGTCAGTGCGCTTGTTCATCGAGACGTAAGCCGTTGGCACGATCTGAATCCCGCGCCGCTCGAGCTGGAGCAGGTAGCTCTTGTGGAGATTGCCGAGCACGACGCGCGGCGGGTTCCATAGCGGTGCGGCTCGAGCCGCGCGTCGGATCCAGAACTGGAAAGCGTCGAGCACGTGCACGTAGTCCCACGTTGAGCGGATCACGGTCGGGATCGGCTCGTCCCAGCGCTCGTCCGGGTCGTTCCAGGCCGCCATCCGCACGTCGACGCCGCGCGCGCGCAGCGCGGTCAGCAGCAATTCCTCGTCGTCGTCGTGCTCGGGCAGGGGCTGGCAGGTGGCGATCCGCAGGCGCATCCGCGAATGGTACGCCCGGATCCGGGCCGCGGAATCGCCCTCGTCCTCGGCAGGGAGCGGCATCGAAGCCGGCGATCCCGTATCCTCCGGCGCCTCCAGGCCAACCCGTGCGCGTCCTCTTCGTCTACCCGAACCTCTACACCCAGATGGGGTTCAACCACGGGCTGGCGTCCCTGTCGGCCGTGCTCAAGCAAGCCGGCCACGAGACGCGGCTCCTGAACCTGAACGAGAACCTGCCGCCGGTCCCGACGACCGACGACCTGTGGGACCTCGTGCGTTCCTGGGGACCCGGCCTGATCGGTTTCTCGTGCCTGACGCAGCAGTACCGCGGCGCGCTCGAGATCGCCGAGGACCTCAGGGCGCGCGCGCGCTCCGAAGGCGTCGCGCTGCCGCCGCTCGTCGTCGGCGGCATCCACCCGACGATGGTGCCGCAGGACGTCATGGCCGACGGCGTGTGGGACCACGTCGGCATCGGCGAGTGCGAGGACGCGCTGCTCGACCTCGTGGCGCGCGTCGAACGCGGCGAATCGCCCGACGACGTGCGCAACATGCTCTCGTGGAAGGGCGGGGCGCGCCCCGTGGACGGAGCGCGCAGCACGCACGCGGCCGACAGCTGGACCGCGAACCCGGTGGGGGAGTTCCCCGACTTCGCGGCCTTGCCGATCCCCGACTACGAGCTGTTCGACGTCCAGCGCATCACCGACCAGAAGCACGGCTGGTTCGGGCTGATCACGTCGCGCGGGTGCCCGTACCGCTGCACGTACTGCCTCAATCACAAGATCGTCGATCGCTACAAGGCGGAGCTCGGGCGCAGCGTCAAGGACATCGGCTTCTTCCGCTTCCGCCCGGCCGCGGCGATGCTGGCCGAGATCCGCCACGTGCTGGCGCGCTACCGCGGAATCGGCACGTTCATCCTGGACGACGACCTGTTCACGCAGAACGTGCCGCACGCGCTCGAGTTCTGCGACCTGTACGCGAAGAGCGGCATCGGCGTGCCGTTCGTCGTCAACGCGCACGTGAAGCAGCTCGACGAGCGCGTGGCCGAGGCCTTGGCAAAGGCCGGCTGCCGCATCCTCAAGCTCGGCATCGAGTCCGGCAGCCCGCGCGTGCGCAAGGAGATCCTGAAGCGTCACATGACGCAGAAGGACATCTTCGAGACCGTGAACTCGGGCGAGCGCCACGGCCTGCACACGTCGGGCTTCGTCATGGTCGGCCTGCCGGGCGAGACGCACGACGAGCGCTGGGAGACCGTCGACTTGCTGGCCGAAGCGCGCATCGGCCGATTCCGCACGTCTTTCTTCTACCCGTTCCCGGGCACCGATTCGTTCCGCCTCGCGGTCGAGGGCGGCTTCTACGATCCGGCGGCGCCGCGCGACGTGGCCGACTTCACCGAGGGCTCGATCCTCGACTTCGGCGAGCAGGAGAACCTGTTCATCGACCAACTCGGCACCTTGATGCCGTGGTTCGTGAACAGCCGGCTCGACCGTTTCCGCGAGGCGCCGGCGGCGGCGCGCTGGCGGCCGTGGGTCCAGTACGTGCTGGGGATGGACGCGACGGAGTGGGCCGCATTCAAGCCGGACGTGCGCCTCATCGACGCCACACTGGCGGCGGCAGCCGCGGCCGCCGACGAGGAGCATTACGCCATCCGCTACAACGCGTTCATGGGCGTGCGCAGCGACTTCTACCTGGCCGAGGAGATGGGCCTCGAGTGGACGACCGCGTCGGCGAAGCCGGCCGTCGAGCTGCGTGAGGCCGCGCTGGCCGCGGCCGCGTCCGAGATGTGCTGAGGGACCGCGTGAGCCGCGCCACAGCCTTTTCGAACTTGCGGATCGCCGTGCTGGGCGACCTGATCGCCGACCACTGGCTGCACGCGCGTCCGTCGCGCCTCTCGCGCGAGGCGCCGGTGCTCGTACTGCGCCACGAGCGCGAGGAGCTGGCCTGCGGCGGCGCGGCCAACGTCGCGCGCAACCTGCGCGCGCTGGGCGCCCAGGTCTCGGCCTTCGGCGTCGTCGGACGCGACGCGACCGGCCGCGAGGTCGTCGCGGCGCTCGACGCGGAGCACATCGACGTGAGCGGCGTCGCCACGATCGCCGGCTGGGCGACGCCGCGCAAGACGCGCATCCTGGCGGCCGAGCCGCGCCGCAACGCGCAGCAGATCCTGCGCATCGACCGCGAGCCGGCCGGCCCGGTGCCGGACGACGCTCGCCGTGCTGCTGCGCAGGCCGCTCACGCTCGTATGGAGGACTTCGACGCGCTGCTCGTCTCCGACTACGAGTACGGTCTCGTGGGCCACGAGGCTGCTGCTCTGGCGCGCGCCTTCGTGGACGCCGGCCGCGTGGCCGTGCTCGACCCGCGGCGCGTGATCGAGGCCTTCGCGGGCGCGCTCACGGCGCTGACGCCCAACGTCGGCGAGCTGGCGCAGTTCGTGCGCCGCGACCCTGACGACCTGGCCGGGCCCGCGGCGTTGCGCTCGGCCGCGGACGACCTCCTGGCGCGCGTCGCTCCGCGCTGGCTGCTCGTGACGCGCGGCAACCTGGGGATGGCGCTGTTCGGCGAGGGCGCGCCGCCGGCCGGCTTGTGGGTGCCGGCTTCGGGCGACGGCCTCGTGACCGACGTGTGCGGCGCGGGCGACACGGCTGCGGCGGTCTTCACGCTGGCCCTGGCGAGCGGCGCGCCGGCCGACGAGGCGCTGCTCCTGGCCAACGCGGCCTCGGGCGTCGTCGTCATGGCGCCGGGCGCGGCGACGTGCTCGCCGGCCGAGCTGCGCGCCGCGCTCGAGCTGGCGCCACGGCCGGCGACGGTCGCGGTCGAGCGCGCATGAGCGCCGAGATCGTGCTGTCGAGGGACGTGCTGGCTCAGCGACTCGCTTGCGGCGGCGCGCGGCGCGTCGTGCTCGCGAACGGCTGCTTCGACCTGGTGCACGTGGGCCACGTGCGCTACCTGGTGGACGCGCGGTCGCGCGGCGACTGCCTCGTCGTCGCGCTGAACACCGACAGATCCGTGCGCGCGCTGAAGGGCGCGGGCCGTCCGATCGTGACGCTCCTCGAGCGCGCCGAACTCCTGGCCGCGCTGCGCTGTGTCGACTTCGTCACGAGCTTCGACGAGCCCACGCTGGAGGCGACCTTGCGCGCACTGCGACCGGCCGTCCACGCCAAGGGCACGGACTACACGCCCGAGGGCGTGCCCGAGGCGGCCGTCGACCGCGAGCTGGGCATCGAGATCGCCATCTGCGGCGATCCCAAGCAGCGTTCGTCGAGCGCGCTGCTGGCGCGGCGTTCGGATGCGTCCACGTGACGGAACCGGCGCCTCCGCCGCGCGTGGGGTTGGCGCTGCTGGGGGCGCTGATCGGGGTCTACAGCACGCTGTGCGGCATCGGCGGTGGAATCTTCGCGGTGCCGTTCCTGCACTACGTCCTGAAGATGCCGTTGCGTACGGCCGTGGCGAACTCGCTCGTGCTCGTGGCCGCGTCGACCACGGCCGCGACGGCGCTCGAGCTCGTGCACGCCGAGTCCGCGCTGCGCTTCGACGTCGTGGCGGCCCTCGTGGTGGGCAGCTTCGTGGGCGCGCGCATCGGCTTCGCGATCGGGCGGCGCGTCTCGACGCGGGCGCTCAAGGCCGTGTTCGCGGTCCTGCTCGTGGCGGTCGCGGTGCAGATGATGGTCGACAACGGACCGCGCTCGGCGTTCACGGCGTCGGCCACCATGACGCCGCTGGCTGGCGCGGACCTGGCCTGGATCGCGGCGATCGGCCTCGCGGCCGGCATCCTCGCGCCGCTCCTGGGCATCGGCGGGGGGCTCGTGGCCGTGCCGGCGCTGCTGTTCGCGTTCCCGGGCCTGGGGTTCCTGGTCGCGAGGGCTTGCAGCATGGCGATGTCAGCCACGACCGCGTGGCAATCGGTGTGGCTCTACCGGCGCGACGGCGAGATCAAGAGCCGCGCGGCTCTGTGGCTCGCGGGCGGGGCGCTGGCGGGGGCGGCGATCGGCGTGCAGCTCGTGCACGTCGACGCGGTGACGCGCTCGGCGCGGGGGCTCGTGGCGTTTGCGCTCCTGTTCGCGGCGGCGCGGTTCGCGTGGGATCTGAAAGCGAAGCCAGCCCCTTCACGGGCCACAGGGCCGTGAGGGGGCTGGGAGAGAACCGGAACCGGAGCCGGAACCGGAGCCGCAAACGGAACCGGAACGGTTCCATTGGGGCCGCGAGTCGCGGCCCGTGGCTCGCGAGCTCGCCGGCCTAGTCGTGGAAGATGTTTTGCGAGAGCAGCTCACCCTCGGTCGGGTTGACGCCGGTCGTGAACGGCAGCTCGGCGCCGGAGAATCCGTTGAAGCTCGAGATCTGCACGGCCAGGATCGCCGCGTTGTTGACGCTGTCCGCGGACGAGCTGGCGTTGCCGCCGTCCAAGCGGTACCAGCCCGACTCGCTGCCCTGGATCTGTTCGCCGAGGGTGTTCTCCGTGCCGTCGAGGAAGGTCTCCGTGAACACGCCGCTGATCTCCTGCAGGCGGCGCTTCGTCCAGCAGCGGAAGAAGAAGTTGGCCGAGAACACGCCTTCGTTGTCGTTGTAGACCAGGAAGTTCACGCCCGCCTGGAACTGCCCCGCGCCGGTCAAGTTGATCAGCACGAGCCAGGAAGCACGGCCCGCGATCTCGCCGAAGAAGTGCGGGACCTGGATCTTGTCGACGACACGCTCGTACTCGGAGCCGTCCAGGTTGCGCAGGCCGTCGGCCGGCGAGAAGTCCGTCGCGGCGCCGTCGGCCAGGCCGCGGCCGGCTTTGAAGACGAACGGATCGAGCTCGTAGTAGTCGTTCGTGCTGATCTGCGCGGCGCTGCCGATCAGGTAGTTCCACGAGATCGCCTGACCGGTGGTCGGGCTGACCGCCGTCACGAACAGGTATCCGCGTGTGGACGACGTGTTGTCGAGGAACGACGAGACGGTGATCGTGTCGTTCGGCGTGAGGCGCCGGGTGCGATCGAACTCGGAGCAGTAGAAGACGCCTCCGATCGGATCGCCGTTGACGTAGATGAAGTGCGCGTCGACCGTGCCGACGAACAGGTTCCCGTTCTGGTTGAAGTTCGAGTTCGTGTTCGTGACGGTGAGCGCGGTGAACGTGCCGGGCGCGGAATCGAAGATCGGGAAGAGGAGGATGCTGCCGGGCTCGGGCGCGCCGTTGCCGGCGAGGGCGGGAAGGGACAGGAATGCAGTCGCCAGGGCGACTGCGGCAAGGCGGAGGGAGCGCATGGTGCGATGTCTCGAGGAGGACGGGCCCGGCGTTGCGGCGCCGGAAGGGTTGACCGCGGAGTGGACCGCGATCGGCCAGGAACGTCACGAGTCTAGGAACGTGCAGGCGCGCTGACCATGGGGGGGATGATCGCCACATGAAGGCGCGGCCCGGCGCGGTGCCCTGTAGCAACCCGCTGGCCAATCGGCGCCCTGCGAATGAACCTTCCTAGGCGTAGATTCCGCGCAGGCGGTCGGCCTGGCTGATGCGCTGGACCGCCAGCATGTGCGCCGCCATCCGCAAGCGGACGTCGTACTCCTGGGACAGGCCGACCACCTCCTGCCAGGCGGTGCTCATGGCCCTCAGGAGGCGTTCCTGGACCGTCTCGGCGGTCCACGAGTAGCCGACACGGTTCTGGACCCACTCGAAGTAGTTCACGACCGCTCCGCCGCCGGTGGAGAGGATGTCGGGCACGACGTGCACGCCGCGCTCCGCCAGGATGCGGTCGGCGCGCGACGAGACCGAGCCGTGCGCGCCCTCGACCACGAGCTTGGCCTGGAGCTGGCGCGCCAGGCGCAGGTGGACGGTGCCGGACGCGGCGCAGGGGATCAGCACGTCGCACGGCTTCACGAGCATCTCCTCGTTCGTGATGCGCTCGAACGCGCCCGTTGCGCCGCGCAGCGAGCCCTGCTCGGCGCGCCACGCCAGGAGCGTGCGGACGTCGAGGCCGCGCTCGTCGTAGAGCGCGCCGTGGACGTCCGATAGACCCACGATGCGGTGGCCGTCCTCGACGAGGAACTGCGCCAGCTTGCCGCCGCGCATGCCCGCGCCCTGGATGATGATGCGCGCGCCCTGGCGTGGGATCTTGGCCAGGTCCAGGGCCGGGCCGAGCAGCGCGCGCAGGCCTTGCGCCACGGAATCCGCGTGCCCCAGCGTGCCGCCCAGCGCGAGCGGCTTGCCGGTGACCGCCGCGTTCTCGGTGTGGCGCGCGTGCATCGACACGGTGTCCATGACCCAGGCCATGACCTCCTCGTCGGTGACCACGTCGGAGGAGAAGATGTCGCGGTCGGGCCCGATGTCGCCCAGGAGCGCGGCGACGTAGCGGCGCACGGTGCGCTCGACCTCGCCGCGGCTGTGGCGCGCCGGCGCCATGCGGATCCCGCCCGCGGCGCCGCCGAACGGGATGTCGAGGACCGCACACTTCCAGGTCATCCAGCCGGCGACGGCGCGCAGCTCGTCCAGCCGCAGGCTGCCCTGGATGCGCAGCGGACCGAAGTACGGCCCGAGGCCGGCGTTGTGCTGCACGCGGTAGCCGTCGAGGACGACGAGCGTGTCGTCGTCCATCTTCACCGGCAGCGAGATCTGGATCTCGCGGTCGGGCTTGCGCAGCACGGCGTACAGGTCCGGATCGAGCCCGAGGCGGTCGGCGGCCTCGTCGAAGCTCGCCATCATGGTCGCGAACGGGTTCTCGTCCTCGACCGCGTTCGTGGTGGTCCCCAGGGCGTCGTAGTCGAGGCCCGAGAGGTCGTGGGATCCGATCACGCGAACACCCCGCGCAGGCGGTAGACCGTGGCGACGCGGTCGATCGAGAGGATGTAGGCCGCGATGCGCATCGAGACCTTGTACTTCGCCGCGACGGCCGAGACGTCCTCGAACGCCTTGACCATGATCTGCTCGAGCGACGTGTTCACGCGCTCCTCGGTCCAGAAGTAGCCCATGCGGTCCTGGACCCATTCGAAGTAGCTGACGGTCACGCCGCCGGCGTTCGCCAGGATGTCCGGGACGACCATGATCCCGCGCTCGTCTAGCATGCGGCTCGCGGCCGCGGTGCACGGTCCGTTCGCGCCCTCGACGATCAGCTTGGTCCGGATCCGGGCCACGTTCTCGGTCGAGATCTGGTTTTCGGTCGCGGCCGGGACGAGCACCTCGCACGGGATTTCGAGCTGGGTCTTGTCGCCCGGGATCGACTGCGCGTCCTTGAAGCCCGAGAGCTTGCCCGTCGTCTTCAGGTGCGCCAGGACGGCCGGCACGTCGAAACCCTTCTCGTTCAGGATCGCGCCGTACTGGTCGCTCATGCTGATGATCTTGTAGCCCTCGCGGTGGAGCAGCATCGCGCCGATGCCGCCCACGTTGCCCGAGCCCTGGACGACGACGCGCGCGTCCTGGGGTCGGATGCCGAGCTTCTTGCAGGCCTCGCGCGTGATGAACAGCACGCCGCGGCCCGTGGCCTCGGCACGCCCGCGGCTGCCACCCAAAGCGATCGGCTTGCCCGTCACGACGGCCGTCGTCGTCTTGCGCACGTGCATCGAGTACGTGTCCATGACCCACGCCATCGTCTGCTCGTTCGTGTTCATGTCGGGCGCCGGCACGTCGCGGTCGGGCCCCAGGATGTCGAGGATCGCGGCCGTGTACCGGCGCGTGATGCGCTCGAGCTCGGTCTTCGACAACACGCGCGGATCGCAGATCACGCCGCCCTTGCCGCCGCCGAACGGCACGTCGACGACCGCGCATTTCCAGGTCATCCACGCTGCCAGCGCGCGCACCTCGTCGATGTTGACGTCGGGCCCGTAGCGGATCCCGCCCTTGCACGGACCGCGCGAGTAGTTGTGCTGGACCCGGTAGCCGGTGAAGACCTCGATCCGCCCGTCGTCCATGACGACCGGGATCGCAACCGTCATCTCCCGGTCCGGCCGGCGCAGGACCTCGCGCAGGCCGCGGTCGAGCCCCAAGTGGTCCGCGGCCGTGTTGAACAGCTGCGCCATCGACTCGAACGGGTTGAACTCGTCGACGGGCGCCTTGGTCGGCGGGGCGGCGGGGGCTTTGGACATGCGTCGATCCGGTTGGAGCGGGCCGGTCGAAGCGTGCACTCACGCATTCTGTGGGCCCAGGTGAGCCGAATAGGGTAGAGCCCCGCCGGCGCACGCGCGAGGGGGCGGCGGGGCCCGGTCCGGCACGCGGAATCCCGCTGGGACCCCACGCGCCGGACGCCCGGTCGCTCATCCCCAGTGGCTACGGCCCCCGAGCCGTCCGCACCGCCTCGACCAGGAAGGCGGCGAGCCCGCGCGGATACGGGTCGGAGGTGTTCACTTGAACCGCCGCCGCGATCCCGAGCTCGGGGAAGTACATCATCTCGGTGGCGTAGCCCGGGAAGAAGCCGCTGTGGCCCTGGGACGGACCGAGCGCGGTCGGTCGCAGGATCACTCCGAGCCCGTACTGCGCGTCGCGCCCGAGCCCCTTGGCCGGAACCCCGTCGAGGAGCAGCGGGAGCAGGCTCGGATCGAAGGCCTTGCCCTCGTAGAGGAGCTTCGCCCAGCGCGCGAGGTCCGCGGTCGTGGACGCGATGCCGCCGCCGGTCCACTCGAACTGCGGGTTGACCGCGAACAGCCCGTCGACGATCGACGCGTCGTAGCCGCCCAGATCGTTCTTCTGGCCCGCGTAGCCGTTGGCGACGCCGGCGAGGTCGCGGCGATCCGTCGGGATCGTGTCCTTCAGGCCCTGTGGATCGAGCACACGCCGTTTCAACTCGGCGTAGTACGGCTGGCCGGTGACCTTCTCGAGGATCATCCCGAGCACGATGTAGTTCGTGTCCGAGTACTCCCAGCCCTGTCCAGCCGCGAACGGAGCCTCGGTGTCGAAGATGAACTCGAGGCGCTCGACCGGCGTGTAGGCCTTCATCGGGTCGGACGTGAGCTGCGCCGCGAACTTGGGCTGGAACTCGTAGCGCACGAGGCCGCTCGTGTGCGTCATCAGCTGGCGCACCGTGATATCGCTCGCGTTGGGCAGGCGTGCGAACCAGGACTCCTGCCCCAGGTGCTTCGACACCCTGTCAGCGAGGTCGAGCTTCTTCTCGTGGACCAGCTGCAGCGCGACGGCCGAGACGTACGTCTTCCCGACGCTGCCCTGGAGCAGGCGATCCGACGGCTTCAGCGCGATCTTCTTCTCCGTGTCGGCCATGCCGCTCGTCAGAGCGATCGTCGTACCGTCCTTGAGCGCGAGCGCGAGCGACACGCCCGGCGCCTGGATGTCGCTGCGCAGCGCGTCGAGCTTCGACTGGAGCGCCGTGCGCAACGAAGCTTGCTCGGCCGGCTGCTGCGCGGTCGCGGCGGAGATCGTGACGGCGCACGCGAGCGCGCCGAGCGAGCGAGAGAGGCGCTTCATGGACGCGCCATCTCCGCCGCCCGGAGCGTCCCGGTCAACGTCCAGGAGGCCTGATCGCACGAGTCTTGCGCGACCGCGACACGTCGGGATCGACGCCTGCCGCGCGAACCAGCCTCAGCGCGGATCGGCTACTGTGCCGGATCGAGCGCTGGTCGAACGGCGGGAGCGGACCGGACGCCTGCGTCCTGCCGCGAGGGCAGGGCCGGGGCCGGCTCCTGCGCCGTCGTGCTGACCTGCACACGCAGTTCGGTCGGCAGGAGCTGCGCGAGCTCCTCCGGTGCGCCCTCGAACAGCTCGCGCACTTCGCGTTGGATCGCGGTGCGCGGGTTGCCGAGCCAGGCCCGGTACTGACCCGCGAGCCACAGCCAGCGACCGAGGCGACGGCGCCGATTCAGCGCCAGCGGGACGGCGACGTGCTCGAAGCTCAGTGCGAAGCGGGCGTAGCGGCTGTCGCCGGGCGCGCCGAGAAGCTCGCCGCCGAGCAGCGCCTGCAGCGCGCGCTCCGACCAGGCATCGAGCACGGGGAAGCGCTCGCTGTCGATGAAGTGGTGCGCGAAGCGCGATCCGAACCCCAGGCCGTCGTAGGAGCTCTTGCCGTGCCGATCCGCCACTTCGGCCAGCGCATCGACGACCTCCAAGCCGCAGCGCCGCGTGTCGACGTGCTTCAGGAGCTCGCTGATCTGGCGCGCCAGCGGATGACCGACGTGGGTCTTGCTCGTGTCGATCGGGTGCAGCGCCAGCACCTTCAGCAGCGTCGACGGGCCGTCGAACGTGTTCAGCGAGCCTGCCAGCGACACGAGTGCGCGGTCCGCTTGCCGCACTTCGTCGAGTCGGTTCCAGAGCCTGTCGGAGGCTTCGATCTGAGCATGCTCGAGCGGCACGGTGGGTCCTCGACGGGGTGGGGTGAGGGGGCCCAACCTCTTTCGACCCGCGAGCAACCGCAACCTGACTCGATCCGGATCGTCCGCGGCGGCATCGACCGGAACGGCCCCGGACCGGTCAGGAACCGGATCGGGTGAGGGTCCCGTGAGTGCTGCGTCGCGCGCCGGCCCCGCGGCTCACTTCTCGATCAGGCGCGTGAGCAGCACGCAGTACTTGTTGATGTTCCCGACGTACCGCACCGGCTGCAGGCCGACGCCCTCGAGCGCGAGATTTTCGACCTGGCCGAACCACTGGTTCGCGTCGACGTCGTGGTCGGGCGCCGACGTTCGCCAGCGCCGCACGCGACCCGGCCCGGCGTTGTACGCGGCGAGCACGAAGTCGATCCGCGCGGCCTCCGAAAGCTCAGGATCGGAGAAGTACGTGTCGCGCAGCCAGGCCATGTACTTGATGCCAGCGTGCAGGTTGTCCTCAGGCTCCGTCACGTCGTCGAAGCCCATGTCCTTCGCGGTCGACGGCAGGAGCTGCATCAGGCCGATCGCGCCCGACGAGCTGCGCGCCTGCGGATCGAAGCGCGACTCCTGGTACACCTGCGCAGCGATCAGGCGCCAGTCGAAGCCGTACTGCGCGGACAGCCGCTGCAGCGGCTCGAGAAACGGCGCGAGGCGGCCCGAGCGCAGGTCAGGCTCGGGATCGACGATCCAGCGCGTGCCCTCGAGGTAGCGCTTGAACAGCACGTTGCCGATCTTCGTCCCGCGCCGGTTGTCGCGCACGAACGCGTTGAGCACGCGCCGGAGTTCCGGGTTCTCCTTGCGCACGGCCCAGGCGATGCGGTCGCCCTCGGTCAGGCGCAGCGCCGGCTCGAGGCGCAAGTCGGTGAGCGCACCGGCCCACATCTCGGCGACGTGCTGGTCGACGACGGTGTGGTGGAACGCGCCGGAGTTGACGAGCTCGAGCACGTCCTCGGTGACTACGCCGCGCCCGAGGACCTCGACGCGCACGGGATCGCGCCCCTGCTCGGCGAAGCGCGCGTTGAGCCGCGCGAGGCTCTCGAGGTAGCTCGTGCCCGGCGCTGCGCAGATCGTGCGACCGGAGAGGTCGTCGAGCGACGTTAGCGGCGGCGCGCCGCGGTGCGAGACGACGATCTGCGCGACGTCCTTGACGTAAGGCTCTGTGAACGCGACCAGTTGCTCTCGTTCGGGCGTGATCGTCAACGCGCCGGCCGCGACGTCGCCGCGCCCCTCGACGAGCGCGGGGATGAGCTCGTCGAACGCGACGGGCACGAACGCGACGTCGACGCGTGGGCGATCGCTGCCAGGCGAGTCCGCGATCGACTTCTCGAGCTCGACGCACAGCTCGTACTCGAATCCGCGCAACTGTCCTTCGGCGATGAAGAAGTTCGTCCGGTCGCGCACGACGAGGACGCGCAGCATGCCGCGCCTCACGATCTCGGGCCAGTCGGAGGTGTCGGGCTGCGTGAGGCGCAGGACGAGCGGCGAGATCGGCTCGGGCCCGGGCTCGGCCGCCGGCGGCTCGGCGATCGACGCGACAACCTCGGCTGCGGGAGTGGCGGGGACCGGCGCGGCGGCGCGCACCGCGTCCGCGGACGCGTCGGGCGCGCAGGCCGGGAGCAGGATCGAGAGCGAAACGACCGCGAGGTTCGTACTCGCGAGAGACGCGAGTCGGATCACGGAGTTCGCGCTCAATGCCGCGTCCTTGTACCGGGAATCCGACGCGCGGAGAAGCTCACCGGGACGTGGAGTGCCGAGGTCAGGGATCGGTCTCGCGCCGCCCTGCGCGACCGCCGGCGTGATCGACGTTGCCAAGGACGAGTTCTGCATCCGCGGGTGACTCAGCGGGCCAAGGCGTGTAGGAGGGGCGGCATGCGCATCGCCTCCCGTCTGGCCGCCGTTTCCATCGCCCTTTCGGTGGCTTCGCTCGCGCAGGACTCCTCGAACCCGCACCGATCCGCTCTCGCTCGCCATTTCGACGCGCTGACCCGCACCGAAGAGCGCAACGCGGACGGGTCCTATGCCATCACCGACGCGCAGCTCGCTCTGGTCGCCAAGGAGATCGAGCAGGCGATCGAGGTGCCCCCGACCTGGCGTGTCGTCTTGAGGCATGACGATCGACCCCAATTCGGCCAGGACACGGTCCACACCCGGTTCCAGCTGCCCAACGAGTTGCTGTTCACGACGTTGTCGGACCGGGCCAACCGCAGGCTCGAGCTGGTGCTGTCGCTCGATGCACAGTGGGTCGCGATCGGACGCGGCGCACCCTTCATCGGCGCGTACGGCACGACGATGTTCAACCGCCGGCAGTTCCAGGTCCGGAGGGACTTCTTCCCGTTGAGCGCCATCCCGGTCGTGCTCGAGCGATTGGCGAGCGAGCTGGAAGCGCTCCCGCTCGTGCAGTGGAACGTGAGGGACCTGGGCCTCCAGTCGGCACAGCCGATGGGCGGACCGCCCTCCATTCGATGCGTGCTCCGCCTCGAGGACGAATCGCCCGGCCGGAGTGCGACGATCGAGCTGAACGGCCTGATCGCGCTGCCTCCGACCGCTGCGCATGAAGAGGGATTCGAGTTCGACGAACTCTCGGGGGACCGCGACGCGGTGGCCGGTCCTGTCTTGTCGACGCTCACCCTCGGGCAGTGCTATCGCGAAGCCCAGGCGATGCGCGACGCGATCCAGTCCGTTGGCGAGTGGTATGCGCACGTCTTCCACGGTAGCGGATCGCGCTCGTTCTCCACGCACGTGGTCGACGCACGCAAGCGACACTTCGATCGGTTCCACGCCGACCTCCGGATCGATTCGGATGGGTTCCTCGGCTCCACGGAAGAGATTTCGGCCGCGATCGGGGGTGTCTCGCTCACGGCGGACGGCGTGCGCCAGTTCTTGAAGACCTTGGCGGGGGCCTATGACACGCGGAAGCAGTACGTGTTCCTCGTGCTGGGGTGCGCGGATCGGCGCGAGATCATCATCGTCTTCACGTCGAACGTGACGCGCAGGCCGGCCGCGTCCGACCTCACGTGCTTGCGTCTCGTGTTCGACCCCGAGGGTACGAAGGTCGATCGGATGGATCGCCTTCCCGTGCACGAGATCCAGCGCGAGATCGCGAATCGGCGCACGCGCTGGACGTGCCGGTTCGGCGACGATCGCGTCGCCGACGTCTCGGTCCACACGCTCGTCGGGTGCACCACCGGCGATGACGTCACCTCGCGTGCGCGGATCGGCGACACTGTGGTTCGAGTCGCCGGCGGACTCGTGGAGACGACATTGCGCAGGGATTGAGTCGTTGACCGAGGAGTTGGCCGCGCCCCTCCGACTCGCTTCACGGTCGACGCAGGGCGCGGCGCTCCTTGCATGCAGGCCGCTCGACAGGGCAGCATGAAGGCGTGCACGCGCGCTCCAACCCGGAACGTCCGTACCCGAACGCGTCGCGCTTCCTCGTCGCCTCGCTCGCAGCTGCTCTGGCCGCCGCCTGCAGCGCGGCTCCCTCCGTGCCCCTGGATCTGTCCGAGTCACGCGACCGCTTCGAGCGCATCACGCCGGAAGCCGCCGGATACTCCTCCGCGAAGCTGGCCGAGCTGCCACCGCTGCTCGCATCCGCCGGCTCGGAGTCCCTGCTGCTGCTCCACGACGGCCGCGTGTTCTTCGAATGGGGCGACATCCGCCAGAAGCGGCTCGTGCACTCGATCCGCAAGGCCCTCCTCAACGGATTGCTGGGCACGTGCTACGCCGAAGGGCAAGTCGACCTGCAAGCGACGCTAGCCGAGCTCGGGATCGACGACATCCCGCCGTCGCTGACGCCCGAGGAGAAGCGCGCGACCCTGGAACAGGTGTTGCAATCGCGGTCGGGCGTCTACCACGAGGCCGCCGCGGAATCCGAGGGCATGAGCCGCTCGCGACCCGCGCGCGGCAGCCACGCGCCGGGCACGCACTACTACTACAACAACTGGGATTTCAACGTCGCCGGGTACGTGTTCGAGCAGCTCTCCGGCACGAGCGTGTACGACGCGTTCACGTCACGTTTCGCCGAGCCCCTCGGCATGCTCGACTTCCACAACCGCATCGTGCCGCAGCCCGAGGGGTCGGAGCCCATCCCGGCTGACGCCGACGGGTTCTACAAGCTCGAGCCCGAACGCTCGCGGTTCCCGGCCTGGCACTTCCGCCTCTCGGCGCACGACATGGCGCTGTATGGCCAGCTGTTCCTTCAGCGCGGGTCGTGGAACGGACGGCAGATCGTCCCCGCAGAATGGATCGACTGGAGCACGCAGCCCGTGTCGATCGTGGACGAGCGCTACGGACTCGCGTACGGAATGCTCTGGGACGTCCTCGTGCCCGAAGAAGGGGATGAGCATCCGTCGTTCTTCCACACGGGCGTCGGCGTGCACATGCTCGGCGTCTATCCCAAGCACGAGCTCGTCCTCGTGCACCGCGTCGACACGGAGAGTGGCCAGTCGTTCGAGGATGGCAACCTCTACCGAATCATCCGCCTGGTCCATGGCGCGCGCATCCCGGCCGCGCAGCCGGAGTCTGCTGCGCGCTGATCACGGCCACGCGAGAGGTCAGCGCGCTTTCAGCTCTGCGAGCACGCGGCGCACGAACGGCTCGGCCGGCGGATCGCGTCGCGCGATGTCCGCGTAGAAGGCAACGAGGCGATCGCGCAGGCCGGCGTCGGCCAGCCCCGCAAGCTCCTTGAGCTCGCGACGGTCGAGGTTCGCCGCGCGCGCCCACGTACGCATCGCCTCGTCGGCCGCGCCGGCCTTCGCCTGCGCGACCGCGAGCTCGCCGAGCCAGCGGACCTCCTCGCGCGGCGTGAGCCGCAGGCGCGCCAACGGCCAGATCGATTCCGCGCGCGTCCAGTCACGCTGCTCACGGTAGGCCTGGAACAGCGTCAGCGCAGCGCGCTCCCGCGTTTCGCCCGGCGGCATTCCGTCGACTGCGGTGGCGAGCAACGCGACGACGCGAGGGAAGTCCTCCAAGTGCCGAGCCACGCCGCCGAGCGTCGCGGCCCGCGCGGCCGGGCCGGTGTGCGCGAGCTCTTCCGCGCGTTTCCAGAACGCATCGAGTCCGTCGTGCCGCGCACGTTCGGCGAGCAAGAGCAGAATCCTGAACTCGTTGACGTACCAGTCAGAGATCGCTTCCAGGTGCCGCCAGGCGAGCGGATCGTCGACCAGGATGGACTCCGGCCAATCGCTGATCAGCTGCGCGAACGTGTGAGGGGCGTACTCGGAATCCGCCGGCATCCGCGCCAATTCTTCGCGGAGGAACGCCGCGCCTTGGGACGAGGGCAGCAACCGCGCACGGTCGAAGATCAGGAAATAGCGGCCGGCGGGGTTCTTCTCGAACGGTGTCAAAGCCAGCGCGCGGTCGAGTGCGTCGAGCGCCTCCGGGACCTCGCGCCGACCCTTGTAGTAGTCGGCGCGTCCCTTCCAGTACTCCGGCGAGTCGCGCTGTTCCTCCTCCGACGCGCGCACGCGGCCCTCGATCACGCGCGCGCCGGGTGCGGACTGCACCGTGCCGGCCGTGAACAGTGAGATCGAGGGTAGCCCGTGCTGCTCGGGCTGATCGTTGGCCATCGCGACCATCAGCGCCTGAGCTCTCGCCGCGTCCCCCGGAACGGGGCTGAGCTCCAGGATCAGGTGGTAGGCGGCGAGAAGCGAGTTCTGGATCGAAGTGTGCAACCACGCCTTCCAGAATGCCGGGTCATCGCTGGGCATCGCCATGCAACTGTGCATGCGCGCATAATCACGCACGGCAGTCGCGTCTTCGTCGGTCACGGGCATTGCGAGCGCGCGCTCGAGCACGGGCACGGCCGCTCGCTCGCGCAACTCCTGCCCGAGGCGCGCAACGTCGAATGCGAGCCGCGGAGTGAACGCATCCGCCATCCATTCGAGGTTCGGCGTCGGCAGCACGTGTCCCCTCAAGCGTGAGAGGAGCAAAAACGCTCGACGTCCGCGGGGTGCGCCCGGGCATCGGCGACGAGCTCGTCGAAGAGCTCCTGCGCCTTGCCTATGTCGGACCGGAGCAGCAGACGCTGGCGAAGCCAATACTCCATCGCGGCGGGCTGACGCTGTGCGGCCCAGCGGTCGACCGTTTCCCACCCGACCTCGGCGGTCCACTCCTTCAGCAGCTCGAGCTCCCATCCGGCGTGCGCCGTGGGGAAGCGCTCGAGCGCCGCCAGTGCTAACGCGCGTTCCTTGCGATTGATCAGCGCGTTCACGACGTCCCCCGTGACGTGCGTCGGAAGCTGCGGTACGGATCCCTTCAGTGCATCGAGCGCCGCGCCCACGTCGTGGCCCGCGCGGAGGAGCACCTCGAGCCGGAAGAGGAGCTCCTCCGGATCGGTCGTATTCGTCGCGCCCGAGACGGATGCCGCGAGCGCCGTGACGTCCGTCGTCACGAGCAGGTCGATGGCGCGCCGCTCGACCTCCCACAGCGACAGTTCTTCCTGCGCGAGCGCCTGTGTGTGCGCGACGAGGAGAATCGAGGAGGCGGTTGCGATCCACTTCATGAGGAGGCTCCGACGACCAGGACGCCCGGCGGGCAGCGGCTATTCCCGGGAGGTCTGGAGAAGCCAGTGCGCGGCTCCGCGGCCTGCAGGGCGGGATCGGCGCGCCCTAGAACTTCTTGACGCGCTTCAAGTACTCGCCCAGCTCGTCGTACTGCCCGCCCTCGTTCGAGTACTTGGCGTAGTTGCGCGCAGTCGCGAGCCACTCGAGCACGCTTGAGCGCGTCTCCTTCGTCGTGCGCTCGAAATCCGCCATCGTGACCTCGTGCACCTTGCCGCTCTCGAGCGAGCGCTCGATCGCGCGCTCCGACGCGCGCTCGATCAGCGCGCGCAGATCGGCGCCGGAGTAGAGCTCGGTGGCCTTCACGATCGGGTTCACTCGGATCAGCGCGCCGCCCGGCAGCGTCAACAGCGCTTTCTCGAGCATCGTGCGTCGCGCGGCCTCGTCCGGCGGCGGCACGAACAACACACGGTCGAAGCGGCCGGGCCGGCGGAACGCGGAGTCGACGTTCCAGGGCGTGTTTGTCGCCGCCAGCAGGAGCACGTCCTTGTTCTTACCGCCGACGCCGTCCATTTCCTGCAGCAGCTGGTCGACGAGCGTCTTCCAGAACTGCTGCTCGCCGCGGCCGCGCGGGCCGCCCAGCGCGTCGAACTCGTCGAAGAACACGACGGTCGGCTTGTTGCGCCGCGCGTGCTCGAACAGGCCGTGGATCAGCTTCTCGCTCTCGCCGAAGTACTTGTCGAGCACCTCGTGGATCGACACCGACACGAAGCGCGCGCCCAGCTCGCCGGCCGTCGCGCGCGCCACGTACGTCTTGCCGCATCCCGGCGGCCCATAGAGCAGGAGACCGCCGCCGCCGCTGCGGCCGAACGCTTCGTAGACGCTCGGATTCTTGAACGGCGCAAGGATGCGCAGCCGGATCTGGCGCTTCACGTCCTCGAGGCCGGCGACGTCGCCCAGCGTGATGCGCAGGTCGCCCCAGTCGAATTGGGAGGCCCACTCGACCTCGTCGCCCGGGCTCGGCGCGCTCGACAGCACGTTCAGCTCGCCGTCGTCCTCGACCTCGTCCGGGTGCACCGGTTTCGCACGCGTGCTCGGGCGGACCGGCGGTTTCGCGGGCGTTTCGGCCTCGGAACCCCGAACGGCGTGGATCTTCGCGAGCTCCGCGACCATCCCCGCGTCGCCCGGGTGCGACTCGAGCCAGCCCTCGGCGCGGATCAAGGCCTCGGAGACTTGCCCGGATTCGCGCAGGAGCGGCACGAGCTGCCGCAGCGCGGCTTCGCGCACGGACGCGATCTCGACCGCGGTGCGCAGCGCCGTGATCGCGTCGTCCCGGCGCGCGGCCGCGACGAGCATGCCGGCGTAGTGCACCCACAAGGACCCGTTGCGCGGATCACTCCGCAGGGCCTGCGCCAGCGCGTCGAGAAGGGTCGTGTCGGTCATATCTTCGGGGGGACGATGCGCATCCAGACCTTGACCAGCGGCGTCGCGATCCAGGTGTAGACGCACAGCGTGATGTATGCGAACGCGACGATCGCGACGACGTTCATGTGAAGGCCGAGCTTGCTCGCTCCCAGCGTGAAGGCGATGAACAGGCCCCACACGGCGAACTGCTTGCCCGGCAGCTTGTCCGTGACGAGCGACCAGTAGTACATCGGCAGGTACACGATGCGACAGGCCGTGTCGGCCAGGAGGAAGACCTCCTCGAAGCTCTCGTTCGTCGGGTCGAGACGCAGCGCCTCGCGGAAATCGGCGCGCGCGCGGAACGGATGGCCGCCGGCCAGGTGCGCGCTGCCGCGGCTGGCGTGCGCCAGCGCCTCGGCCGGACCGAGGGCGAGGCCCGCCGCGGCGGCCGCGTGCGCCGGCCCGATGCGGTCCATCTGGGTCTCGACGAGCGCGATCTTGCTCGGGAGATCCGGGTCCTCCGGGTTCAGCGCGCGCGCGCGCTCGTACAGCCGCTTGGCCTTCGCGAGGTGCGACGTGCGCCGCATCAAGTCGCCGTAGACCTCGTACGGGCTGGCCCACTGCGGGTCGAGGCGCAGCGCCTCGAGCACGGCCTTCTCGGCCTCCCCGTAGCGCCCCTGCGCACTGCGCACGATGCACAGGAGGTTGAAGGCGACCGGGAAATCGGGCGCGATGGCCAGCAGGTTCTGCAGCGCCGTGTCGGCTTCGTCCCAGCGCTCGCGGCCCAGGAAGCTGCGCGCGAGCTCGACGTGGAGGACCAGGTCGTCGGGCGCGAGCGCGAGACCGCGGACCGCCTCGCGCTCCGCCTCCGCGAAGCGGCCGAGCCCGTTGAAATGTCCGGCGAGCCGCGCCGCGCGCTCGAGCGGATCCGGCGCGCCCGGCGCGTTCTCCTGGGAAGTCTGCGTGTCCATCGCTCTCAGTCGAAGCCGCCGCGCAGCGCCACGGTCCCGAGTGCCACGCCGATGATGAAGATCGCCCCGACGAACACGGCGAGCAGGCCCGGCACCCACAGGTTCGCGGGCTCATTGCCGTGGCCCTCCCAGGCGGTGAAGCGCGGCTCCTGGTGCTTCGCGACCAGCCAGCCGATCGCGACGCTGATGCCGGCGATGATGTAGCGCGTCAGGCGGGTCGAAGGATTCCGCGCCGCCGCGTTCGTGACCTCGCTGGTGGCCGCGGGGTCGGTGAGATACCAACCGACGCCGATCGCCAGCGCGAGCCCGACCACGACGCCGCCGATCCAGCAGCGCAGCGCGAGATCGCGTCGCCCCATGCGCGCGTAGTTCATCCCGAAGAGGATCCCGCCCGCGACCGGTCCGCCGAAGAACGTCGGCCACAGGATGCTCTGCGGCTTGAAGAGCCGGCCGTAGATGCGGACGTCGAGATCGGGCGAGAGCGTGGGCTGGAGGAGGTCGTCTTCGCGAGGGCGCATGGGGGGATCCGTCGGGGAAACGGGCCGGAGAGCATAGCTGCTCTGTCGCGCGATCGCCGCCCGCGGAGGTGGGGCCAAGTCCTGCGGTTAGGATCCGCTGGCGTGATCCGCCTGCTCGAACCCGACGTCCTGCGGTCGTTCCTCGATCTGGAGGTGACGGGCGTCCTGCGCCGGCTCCAGGGCCGCGAGACGTTCCTGCACCGCACCCCCGACGGCCGCCCGATCGTCGTGAAGCGCAGCGTCGCGGGCGCGCGGCCGGGCGGGCGGCGCGAGCACGAGGCGCTCGTGCGGCTGGCGCAGGACGGTTTCACGGTGCCCGCCGCATTGGGCTTCGCGCAGGGACCGAGCGGCTCGATCGTGGCGATGGAGCGCATCGTGCACAAGGAGACGGCGCGTGACGCGCTGCGTCGCGCGGCCGCGCCCGAGCGGCGCAAGCTGCTCGAGCGCTGCGCCGATCTCGCGGCGGGCTTTCACGCGCGCGGCTGGTGTCACCGCGACTTCTACGCGCACCACATCCTGCTGCGAGAGCTCGACGGCGCGCTCGTGCTGATCGACGTCGGTCGCGCCGGCCGCGCGCGGCCGCCGCGCGGCCGCTGGTTCGTCAAGGACGTCGGCGCGCTGCTCTCGTCGCTGCCGCGCGAGGTCGGGCGCAGCGAACGCCTGCGCTTCGTGACGCGCTACCTCGATGGCCGCGGCGTGGGTACGCCCGGTGCGCGCCGGCGGTTCGCGCGCAAGGCATTCGCCAAGGCCGCGCGCATCGCGCGCCGCGTGCCGCGCGACGAGCGTCCGGGGAAAGCCGGTTGAGCGCGGCGACGTCGGACACGCGGCCGCGGCTCGCGATCCGCGCGCCGAACTGGGTCGGCGACCTCGTCATGGCCACGCCGGTTCTCGAAGCGGCGCGCACCAGCGAGCGCTTCGCGTCCGTGCACGTGCTCGTGCGGCGCCACCTCGCGGGCGTCCTCGCCGACGGGACGTGCGCCGACCTCGTCGTGCCGCTGGCCTCCGACGAGGATGAGCTGGGCGCGTACCGAGAGCTCCGGCCCGACGTCGTGATGCTGCTCTCGAACTCGTTCGGCTCGGCCTGGCGCGCGTGGCGCGCGCGTGTGCCGGTGCGCGCCGGCTCCGCGCTCTCCGGCCGACGCGCGCTGTTGACGCACGTCGTCGTGCCGCCGACGCGCGACGGGCGGCGTGTGCCGATCCCGACCGCGCACCTGCTGCGCGACGTCGCCGGACTGTGCGGGGTCCTCGTGCCCGATCTGCACCCGCGCTTGGGGACGAGCGCGAAGATCGCGGCCGAGGAGCGCGCACGGCTCGAGCGCCTGGGCGTCGATCCGAATGCGTACGTGCTGTGCTGCCCGGGCGCTGCGTTCGGCGCGGCCAAGCTGTGGCCGCCGGAGCGTTTCGCCGAGGTGCTCGACGCGCTGCACGTCGAGAAGGGTTGGCGCGGCGTCGTGACCGGCGGACCGGGCGAGGAGGCGCTCGTCGGCGCCGTCGCGGCCGCCAGCCGGCGCGGCGCGGTCTCGCTGGCGCGCGAGCCGCGCGACCTCGAGCGCTTGAAGTGCCTCGTGCAGGGCGCGCAGCTCCTCTTGGTGGGGGATTCCGGGCCGCGCTGGTACGCAGCGGCGTTCGACGTGCCCTGTGTCAGCGTGCTCGGACCGAACTTCCCCGAGCTGACCGCCAGCTCTCTCGAGCACGCGCGCATCGTGCGCGTCGAGGACCTCGAGTGCGCGCCGTGCCTCGAGCGCGTCTGTCCCCTCGGTCACCACCGTTGCATGCGCGACCTGCCATCGCAGCTCGTGACGCGCGCGGCGCTCGAAGTCACGGCCGCGAGCGCATCGTGAGGCTGCTCGTCCCGCCCGCGCGCGTGCTCGTGCGGCTGCCGTCGTGGCTGGGCGACGCGGTCGCGTGCGAGCCGGTGCTGTGCGCGCTGCACGCGCGCTGGCAGGCCGCCGGTCGTGCCGAGCGCCTCACGTTCGTCGCGCCCACATCGTTCGTCGAGCTGCTCGAGAGCCGTTTCGCGGGCGTGCGCTGGCTGCCGGCGGCGCGCGGCGCGACGCCGGATGCGCGCACGTGGCGCGGGCACGACGTCGCGCTGCTCCTCGACGGATCGTGGCGCTCGGCCTGGACGGCGTGGCGCTCCGGCATCCCAGCGCGCGCGGGCTTTGCGAGCGGTGGACGCACGCCGCTCCTCACGTTCGCGCTGCGCCCGGCGCTCGAGCGCGGTGGCGTGCCGCTCGGTCTCGGTCGCACGGGACGAGCGCCGCGCCGCCTGCCGCGCCCGTTCGCATCCGCGTGCGCCGAGCTGGCTGGCCTGCTGGGACTCGAAGTGCGCGAGCGCTCGCCGCTTCTCGAGCCCGGCGCGCAGGCGCAGGCCGCCGTGCGAGCGCGCCTCGAGCTGGGCGGGATCGCGCCCGGCGCGGCGTTCGTGCTCGTCAACGCCGGTGCGCGACCGGGCTCGGCCAAGGGCGCGGATCCGCGCGTGCTGGCGGCGCTCGCCCGGCGTCCAGGTCTGCCGATCGTCCTCGCGTGCGGGCCGGGCGAGGAGGCCAACGCGCGTGCGACGGCGGCCGAGCTGCGAGGGGACCGCGCTCTCCTGCTCGACGATCCGCCCCCGGCGCTGCCCGATCTTTTCGCGCTGATCGCGACGGCCTCCTGGTTCGTCACGTCCGACAGCGGACCGCGCCACCTGGCGCAAGCGGTTCGGGCCAGGACGCTTGTCCTGTGCGGCCCGACCGATCCGCGGCACACGGCCGAGCACGGCGACCGGATCCACGTCGCGCGTGTCGAGCTCGCGTGCTCACCCTGTCACCGCGAGGTCTGCCCGCTCGAGGGGGAGGCACACCACGCTTGCATGCGCACGATCGATCCGGAGCGCGTATGGGCCGCGGGGACCAGCGTGCGCGAGATCCCCCCGTCGCGCTGATCGTCGCGAGTGTCGGCGACCGTGCGGCGCGCTACGCTCGCGCCATGAGATCCGTGGCCCACGAGTTCCCCGCCGACGTCCCCGACCTGCCCGAGCTCGTCGCGCTCGAGCGCGAGGGCGACCTCGTCTGGCTGACGATCCAGCGGCCGGAGGTCATGAATTGCCTCTCGTTCCCGACGCTGAAGCGGCTGCGCATGCTGTGTGAAACGCTGCGCGAGGACCTCTCGATCCGCGCGATCCTGATCACGGGTGCCGGCGACAAGGCCTTCTGCGCCGGCGCCGACCTGAAGGAGCGCAAGACGATGGCACCCGAGCGCGTGCCGCTCTTCGTGCGCCAGATCCGGCTCGTGATGGACGACGTCGAGGCGCTGCCGCAGCCGACGATCGGCGTCGTCAACGGCTTCGCGTTCGGCGGCGGGACGGAGCTCTTGCTGGCCTGTGACCTGCGCGTCGCGGCGTCGCACGCGCAACTCGGGCTGACCGAGACGAGCCTGGCGATCATCCCCGGCGCGGGCGGCACGCAGAGACTGCCGCGCTTGGTGGGGCGTTCACGCGCCAAGGACCTGATCCTGACCGCGCGCAAGCTCGACGCGGCCGAGGCCGAGCGCATCGGGCTCGTGAACCGCGTCGCTCCGGTCGGGAAGCTGCGCGAGACGGCGCTCGAGCTCGCGCGCCAGATCGCGCAGAACGGCCCGGTCGCCGTGCGCGCCGCGAAAGCCGCTATCGATCAGGGCGGTGACGCGACGATGTCGGCCGGGCTCGAGATCGAAGCCCGCTGCTACGAACGCGTGCTGCCGACGCAGGACCGGTTGGAAGCGCTGGCGGCGTTCGCCGAGAAGCGAACGCCGCGGTTCACGGGGCGCTGAGATCGCAGCGGCGCGCTGACCTCTCCGGCGATGCCCAAATCACCTCACGCGCTCGCCGTCGACCGGATCCAGGCGGCGTTGCGGCCGTTGCTGGCGGAGGAGGGCTTTCGTGTGCGAGGCCGTACGTTCAACCGTTCCTCGGAGGACGGGCTGACGCACGTCGTGAACCTCCAGATTGGTCCTTCCGATCCACCCGGCACGACTTATGTGCCCGGGCTGACGGAAAACCTCCACGGACTCTTCACGGTCAACCTCGGCGTGTACGTGCCCGAGGTCTATCGCGAGCTCATGGGCGGCAAGCCGAGCTCATGGGCGCATGAATTCCGTTGCTGCGTACGAGCGCGCCTCGGCTACGACGCCGAGACCGACCAGGAATCCTGGTGGCACGCGCGCTCGGACCCTGACGTGATCCAGCACGTGCGAGAACGGCTGACCGACTTTGCGTTCCCGTGGCTGCAGCGATTCGCCACGCGCGACCGCATCCTGGCGGAGTGGCGCGATCGTTCCCAAAACGACGGCGCGGGGTCTCCGCCCCGTCTCGTACTCGCGGTAATCCTGCTCGAGCGCGGCGAGAGGGAGCGAGCGCGCGCCCTCCTCGCCGCGCAGGTGCGGGAAAGAACGGATCACCCGTCGCACCAGGGTTACGTCCGCGGCCTCGCGAAGCGCTTCGGCCTCTTTTCCGCTCGACGAAGGCGCAGATCCGCGCGAGACGTAGCGAGCCGTGCCCGCAGTCGGCCCCGCGCGGCCGATCGTTTCAGGGCGCGACCAGCACCATCCGCGTCGTCGGCGGGCCGTCGACGTGGCTCGACACGATCAGGATGCGGTCGCGCAGCGCGAACGCCTTCATGTGCGGCATCGCCTGCGGGAGCTCCTCGACCACGACGCTCCACGTGTTCGTGGCCGGGTCGTAGCACTCGATCGAGCGGTCGGGGACGAGCTTGTTGTCCGCGCCGTGCGACGAGCCGCCGCACAGGTAGAGCTTGCCGGCGACCGCGACCATCTCGCACGAGATGCGCGTGCGGCGCGGCGCGGCGATCGGCGCGAACGTGCGCGTTTCGAAATCGAAAACCTCGCACTCGTCGACCGTGTCGAACTCCTCGCGCATGCCGCCGACGAGGTAGGCCTTGCCGTCCAGCGCGGCGCAGGCGAACGCGCGGCGCGGCGTCGTGAGCTTCACGCCCGAATCCGTCAGGTGCGCGTCGGGGTCGGACAGGTCGAGGCTAAGCACCTCGGACGGATGATGGAACTGCGCGTCCTCGCCGCGCGACGGGTCGAAGTCGAGCCCGCCCAGCACCCACAGCTTTCCGGCGCCCTGCACGAGCCCGAACTGCGTGCGCGGCGTCGGCAGGTCCACGCTCGTGTTGCGTTCCCAGGCGTCGTCCGCGAACGCGTAGCGGTAGCCCGCGTCGCGCGCCTTGCCGCCGCCTTCCGCGTAGCCAAACCCGCCGACCGCGAAGCCGACGGTACCGTCCGCTGCGACCGTGGTGGCGACGGTCTGGCGACCCTCCGGGAACGCGGCCCGCGGTGTCCAGCCCAGCGTCGCGAGGTCGAGCGCCCAGGCAGCCGACTGGAAGTCGTCGGCACCGAAGTCGTGCTGTTTCAGGCTGCGGTTCCCGCCAAATAGGGTGAGTACGTTCCCGCGCAAGAAAGCGCCCTGACGGTTCTTCGCGGCGAACGGCGCCGGCACTTCGAGCGTCGTCACGACCGCACCGTCGCGGCGCTGCGCGTCGAGGCGCTCGACGTGTCGCACGCGGCCGTCCTTGCGCATCTCGTCGATGCCGCCCAGCGCGAGTACCGCGCCGTCGCCGTCGGCGACGAGCTGGTGGAAGAAGCGCGGGAACGCGAGCGTGCCGGCGCGCTCCCAGGCCGAAGCGTCGGCGAGCAGGCGCCACAGCACGCCGTCCTTGCCGCTGGCGATCACGGTGTCGCCGGCCGCACAGGCTGCGACGCCGAACGCCGAGCCCGGGAAGTCCGGACCTTTCGACCAGGTGCGCGTTGCCGGATCGAACAGGTCGACCGTCGTCTGGACGTCACCCTCCGAGTCCATGCCGCCGATCGCCGCGATGCGCGAACCCAGGCGCGCGGCCGCGAGCGCGCGGCGCTGAAACGGCGCCGGGATCGAGGTCCAGCCGGCCTGGGGCTGCGACAGGTCGAGCAGCGCCACGCTGGCGCAGTACGTGCCGTCCTTGCTGCCCTGCAGCGTCCAGCCTCCGATGGCCACGACGCGATCGCCGACGACCTCGAGGTCGTGCGACGAGCGCGGCTCGGGCAGCGGCGGCAGCTCGGTCCAGCTGCCCGAGACCGTGTCGTAGCGGGCTGCGTCGGCGATGCTGACCAGGTCGGACTTCTCGCCCTCCGCGTTGCGCGCGACCATGCCGCCGGCGCGCACGATCATGTCCTTCCAGGCGACGAGCGGCGCGCCCTGGACGGCGACGCCGCCCGCGAGCCGTTCCAGCTGCCGCGGATCGCGCAGGTTCAGCCGGTAGAACTCGTCCGACTGCCCGGCCTTCGAGTAGCGGTGCGGCTCGCCGTTGTAGCCGCCGAACACGTAGAGCCAGCCCTGGCACGTGTCCGCGCCGAAGCTGGTCAGTCCGCGCGGCAGCAGCGCGATCGGCTCGCCACGCAACGTGCGTGCGGGCACGGTGTCCGCGGAGCGATCCGAGATGGCGGCCATGAGAAGCGGTGCGACGATCAGGGCGTGCATGTTGCTGGTGTCCAAGTGCCGAAGCGAGAGAGAGAGAGAGAGAGAGAGAGAGGCCGGAAGCCCGCGCGGGTTCGCGCCGACGTTCCCCCGGGTGCGATGTCTCTGGGTTCCATCGATGACCCGCCGGACTTCCGGCCGTGCG
The DNA here is from genome assembly GCA_031400875.1 of Planctomycetota bacterium. Lineage (GTDB taxonomy): Bacteria > Planctomycetota > UBA1135 > UBA1135 > JAEUHZ01. Next base: position 34,802 of record JANNQS010000098.1, read on the forward strand.
TGTCCCCGGAGCGCACGGCGATCCGGGGCTGACTGGGTGCGCGGCGCTCGCGCGCTCAGAGCTGCCAGCTGATCTCGTAGCCGTTGCTCAGGTTGAAGGTGGCCGGCGCGCAGAAGCTGGCGGCGTTGCGGTACCAGGCCTGGTACGTGCGCGTCGCGCCGCTGGGCACGGCGCCGCGTACCGAGATCGGCGCCTGACCGGCCGCGGGATAGCGCGACGCTCCAGCCACGTTCGCGGACGCACCCAGGCGCAGGATCGCGCCGCCCGCGCAGCGCAAGCCGTCGCCGAAGACGACGCCCAGCCCCGCGTTCTGACGCACCTCACCCTGGAAGTAGAGGCACGTCGAGTTGGGCATCCCGCTGGCGTGAAGCTCGAGCGTGTCCGCCGCGAGGCTCGCGCGTCCGACCGCGGTGAGGTGCGCGCCGGCGGCGTTCACCGAGCTGGCGCAACCGTTGCCGGGCAGCCCGGCGTTGCTGCACGGGCAGTTCGTGCCCGTGCCGTCGCCGAAGCAGAACGCCGTGCCGGGCGTGCACGCGGAGCGCACGTCGAGCAACGCCGCGTCGAAGCTCATGTTCGCGGCCGACGCGAACCAGGTCAGGCTGTAGGCCACGACGTTGTCCGCCAGTCCGGAGAGGTCCCAGCGGAAGTACAGCTCGTCGAACTGCTGGGGCACCTGGACCAGGACCACGACCTCGGTCGGCGCGAGCGCGACCTCCAGGCCACCGGCGCCGACGTAACGCAGGCGGACGCTGGCCACGTCCGGGGCGTTGCCCAGCGTCGAGGTCTGGAAGACGACCTCCTGCACGTCGTTCGGAGCCGCGTCGTCCAGGACGAACGCGGTCGGCTGGAGGGGGTGGTAGATGTTCCCCGACGTCGTGAGGATCGCGCCCGGCACGAGCTGGCGGATCGTTGGGCCCGCGTCCGACCCCGGGACGTCCGGCACGTTCGGGTCGTTCCAGGGCGATGTGAACACCTCCCAGCCCGCGAACGTCGAGCAGGGCGAGCCGCGGAACGGCGGTGTGACGGCGGCGGTGAAGCCGGCGTCGGAGATCGAGGCGAGTGCGGTGAGCCCGAAGGCCACGCGGGCGAAGCAAAGGATCGACATGGAGGTCTCGGGCACCCGGTCCGACCACGCGGCGCGACGGCGCGATCGGCATGACGTTCATCGTAGATACTGAGACTCATTCTCAAAATCAAATCGGAGGATTCCGGCCGACGTGGTCCGCTGGTCCCTGGTCCGCTCCGGTGGCGACAGACCCGGAGCTGGGAAGGACCGTCCCCCTGGGCCGGATCGACAGCCTGACCTGGAAACGTTCGGTTCCGCACGCCTTGGCCAGGACCTAAGTTTTTACCAGGCAATCACTTCCAGCGGGCTCGGCAGGGGCCCCGGCAAAGTGTGCGGGAAACGAACGTTCGTTCCGGGGGTAGGGACAGGCTGCATGGTGCGGAAGCACACACCCTCACGGTCGGCGTCCCCGTCGGCCTCGACCCTCGGCGTGCCGGTACCGGCCGCCTCCAGGAACACGCCCCTTCGCGACGCCATGAAGCTCTCCGTCCACGAAGACGGGCGGGAGACCGAGCTCTCGCTCGTGCGCGCCGCCATTTCGATCGGCCGCGCGCCCGACAACGACGTCCAGCTCAACAGCGCCCTGGTCTCGCGGCACCACTGCCGCATCGAGCACGACGAGCGCGGCACGTGGTTGGCCGACCTCGGTTCGGCCAACGGCACGCAGGTCAATGGCGAGCGCGTGCAGACCAAGCGGCTCTCGGCCGGCGACCGGATCCAGATCGGCCAGGTCCGCATCGATGTCACCGCGCTGCCCGACGAGGAGCGCGGGCCGGGCGAGACACAGCCGGTCGCGGTCGAGGAGGTCGGCCTGCGCACGCTGTCGGGCGACGAGCGCGAGGAGAACGACGAGCTGCACGTGTTCGCGCGCATCACGCGTGAGCTGCTGCGCGAGACCGACAGCGACGCCCTGCTGCGCCTGATCGTCGATTCCGCGGTGCGGCTGTTCCGCGCCGAGCGCGGCTTCCTGCTCCTGGCGCGGCCGGGTGACGAGCGCACGGCGCGCGAAGGCGACGACCCGCTGCAGCTCGCGGTGCGCGTCGCGCGCAGCTTCGACCGGGCCGACATCGCCGTGCCGCACACGCGGCTCTCGCTCGGCATCGCGCGCAAGGTCTGGCAGGAAGGCCGCGCGCTGCTGTCCGTCGACGCCGGCCGCGACGAGCGCTTCGACGGCATGAAGAGCGTCGAGGACCTGCGCCTGCGCTCCGTGCTGTGCCTGCCGATCCGCGTCGAGGAGCGCGTCGAGGGCGTGCTCTACGTCGACAACCGCCTGCAGGAGAGCGCCTTCTCGCGCCAGGACCTGACGCTCGCGGACTTGCTGGCGAACCAGGCGGGACTCGCGATCCTGAACTCGCGCCGCATCGCCGCACTGGCCGAGCGCAACCGCGAATTGCAGATGACGCAACGCCAGGTCGAGCGGCTGAACGAGCAGCTCGGCCGCAAGGTGCGTGACCGCGATTCGGAGCTGGCCGTCGTGCGCGCCGAACTGGGCCGCGAGCGCGGCCGTTTCGACTACACGGCGATCGTGGGCGCGTCGGATTCGATGCGCAAGGTGTTCCAGCAGCTCGACCGCATCGTCGAGAGCGAGCTGCCCGTGCTGATCACGGGCGAGAGCGGCACCGGCAAGGAGCTGATCGCGCGCGCGATCCACTTCAACGGGCCGCGCAAGGACAAGCCGTTCGTGACCGAGAACTGCGCCGCGCTGCCCGACACGCTGCTGGAGAGCGAGCTGTTCGGCCACGCGCGCGGTGCGTTCACCGGCGCGCACCGCACGAAGCGCGGCCTGCTCGAGCAGGCCGACGGCGGCACGCTGTTCCTGGACGAGATCGGGGACATGAGCCCCGAGATGCAGAAGAAGCTCCTGCGCGTCCTGCAGGAGGGCGAGTTCCGTCCGGTCGGCTCCGACCAGCAGATCAAGGTCGACGTGCGCATGGTCGCGGCCAGCCACCGCGACCTCGAGGCGATGGTGCGCGCTGGCACGTTCCGCGAGGACCTGTACTACCGCGTGCACGTGCTGCAGGTTCAGCTGCCGGCGCTGCGCGAACGGCGCGAGGACATCCCGCTCTTGGCCGAGCACCTCATGGCGCGCGCGGCGCGCGAGGCCGGCAAGCCGGCGCCGTACCTGCCGCACGAGGTGGTCGCGGCGCTGGCCGCGCACGACTGGGCCGGCAACGTGCGCGAGCTGGAGAACGAGATGCGCCGCATCGTGGTGCTCTCGCAGGGCGAGGTGCGCCTGGAGCACCTCTCGCCGTCCGTGCTCGAGCGCCGCGGCCTGCGCGTCGCGGTTGGATCGGGCGGGGCGCTGGAGTCAGCGGTCGACATCCGCTCGGCCGTCGCCGACCTGGAGAAGCGCTCGATCGAGGCCGCGCTGCTGGGCGCCGGCGGCAACAAGAGCCGCGCCGCGACCGAGCTCGGGATCAGCCGCTTCGCGCTGCAGCGCAAGCTCGACAAGTACGGCCTCGACGGCGCCAAGGTGCGCAACGGCGAGGGCGAGGACGAGGTCGAGACACCCGCGGCGGAGCGCGGGACGTAGCGCGTCCGCACGGGTACCTTGGGCGCATGAGGTCCGCACGAACGCCCATGCCGCGCGCCGTCCTCGCCGCCACGATCGCCCTGGGTGCGGTTCCCTGCCCTGCGGAGGCACAGCTGCTCGCCGCGACGCCTCGCACCGACGCGAGCGTCGCGCTCGACAAGTCGCCGACGGACGAACTGTCCGCGCGCGAGAAGGCCGCGAAGACGCCCGAGGACCTGTTCCGCGTCGCCCAGTGGGCCGACGGAAAGGGCTTGAAACAGCAGGCGAAACGGCTGATGCAGCGCGTCCTCGTGCTCGACCCGAAGCACGTCGGCGCTCACGAGTACTTCGGCCGTGTCCTGTACAAGGGCGAGTGGATCGACCCGGCCGAGCGCGAGAAGCGCATCGTCGAGAGCGAGGGTCCCGTGATGCGGGCGCGCGGTCTCGTGCGCTGGCAAGCCCGCTGGGTGACGCCCGAGGACCAGGTCCACCTGGAGAAGGGCGAGGAGCTCGTCGACGGCCGCTGGCTCCCGTTCGCCGACGCGCAGCGCGCGCGCGGCCTGGAGGAGTTCGAGGGCCAATGGCTGCCCTGGGCCGAGGCGCTCGCGCGCCGCGACGTGGCTGCCTCCGTGCAGGTCGCCGGCACGCCCGTCAACGTCGTCCTGGGTCCGGACGCGATCGTGTGCGGCGTCCAGGACGAAGCCCTGCTGACCGGGATCCTGGACGGCCTCGCCAAGGGCCGCGCCTGGTTCGACGCGACCTTCCAGTCGAAGCCCGGGCTCGAGCTGTTCGGCGGACGCCTGGCGGAGTTCTACCTCTACGACTCGAACGACGCCTTCGCGCTGACGGTGCCGCACTTCGGCTCGCTCACGCGCACCGTGTCCGACGGCTGGGTCGAGGCGGCGCAGAAGACGCACGGTTTCCTGTGGTGGGATCCCTACCCGCTCTCGTCCGCGCGGCGCTGGCACCGCGACGAGCAGGATCTGGTCGGGCACTGCTACCACCACTGGGGCCACCTGCTCTCGAACCGACTCGAGTACGACGGCCGGCTGCTTCCACCTTGGTTCGACGAAGGCATCGCAGCGCTGCTCGAGTTCCGCGTGCACGGGCGCAACGACGTGTTCTGCCGCGGCTCGCGCAAGGATCCCCGGCCGGCGGGTCCCAGCACGGGCGGCGGCAACCCGGCGCCGAAGCCGCGCACCAAGGTCGGCGGCGCGAGCGTGCGCGCCGTGGCGCCGTTCGATCCCAAGGCGATGCGGGAGGGCGCCTGGCTCGAGGCGCTGAAGGCCGGCCTGGTCCAGGTCCCGCCCTTCGACGACCTGGCCAGCCTGCAGTTCGACGAGCTCGAGTCGGCCGACATCGCCGCGTCGATGGCGATCGTCCAATGGATCGAGGGCCGCGGACCGGGCGCGTTGCGCCGCTTCCATGCCGAGCTGCGCAAGCGCGCGCCGGCGCAACCGCAGCGCGTGCTCGAGACCAGCACCCAGCGGATGGTGTGCTACGAGGCCGCGTTCCGCGCCGCCGCGAACATGGGGCTGGTCGAGGCCGACAAGGCCTGGAGGGCATGGACAGCGAGCCGCTGAACCCGCGCGATCTGCCGCGCATCCCGGGCTACCGGGTCGAAGGCGTCCTGGGACGGGGCGCCACGGGCACGGTCTACCGCGCGCGCCAGCTCAGCGTCGACCGCCTGGTCGCGCTCAAGGTGCTGCACCCCGACCTGGTCGGCGCGAAGGGCGCCGAGCACCGCCTGCAGCGCGAAGCGCGCGCGACGGCGCGGCTCGCACACCCGCACATCATCTCGGCGATCGACATGGGCGAGCTCGACGGCCTGTGGTGGTACGCCATGGAGCTGGTCGACGGCGTCTCGCTGCAGGAGCGCATCCAGGCCGGCGTGCTGTCCGAACGCGAGGCGCTGCGCACGTTCATCCCGATCGCGGAAGCGTTGCAGCACGCCTTCGAGCGCGGCGTCGTGCACCGCGACGTGAAACCGGCCAACATCCTGCTCGAGCGCGGCGGCCGCGCGCTGCTCGTCGACCTGGGCCTGGCGTTCGCGGACGACGACCCGCTGGTCACGAAGAGCGGCTCGACGCTGGGCACGCCGCACTACATCAGCCCCGAGCAGGCGCGCGATCCGAGCACGGCCGACGCGCAGAGCGACCTGTGGTCGCTGGGTGCGACGATGTACCACGCCGTGTGCGGTCGCCCGCCGTTCGCGGGCGCGAGCGTGGCCGAGATCCTGTCGGCGGTCCTGTACGAGCCCGTCCCCGATCCGGCCGCGCTGGCGCCGCAGATCTCGAACGGCTTCGCGCTCGTGCTGCGCAAGTGCCTGGCGCGCGACCGTTCGAAGCGCTACGAGACGCCGGCCGAGCTGCTGGCCGACCTCGAGCGCGTGCGCGAGCGCCGCGCGCCGAACGTGCGCCGCTCCGCGCTCGAGCCCGTCGCCCCCGGCCGCGTGCAGCGCCTGCGCCGTTTCGCGCTGGCGGGCACGGCTGCGGCGGCTGGAGTGATCGTCCTGTGGTACGGCTTCCGCGGCCGTGGCGAGGGGTTCACGCCGCTCGACACGCAGTCGTCCAACAGCGCCGCGGCGCAGGATCCGAGCGACCGCCTGCTGGCCGCGGCCGAGGGTCCCGCGGGCGAGCTCGGTCCCGCGCTGGCCCGCGCCGTGCAACTCGTGCGCTCGCTGCCGCCCGACACAGTTGCGGCGCAACGCGCGGCGACGGCGCGCGCACACCTGGAGGCGCGCCTCGCGGCCGAGATCCGCCGCTTCCAGATCGCAGCCGATCCGCGCTTCGACAAGGCCTTGAAGGAGCACCGCTACGACGAAGGGCACGCGCTGGCGGCCGAGGGTTTGCGGCGCGAGTTCGCGGCCTCCACCGGCGGCGCGGCATTGCCGCCCGACCTCGAAGAGTCCCTGGGCGCCTGGCTCGCGTCGCTGGAAGCGGCGGTCGCGAAAGAACGTGGCGCGGCCGAGACGAAGTACCGCGCGGCGCTGCTCGAGGTCTGGCGCAAGAGCGTGCAGCTCGATGTGCGCAGCCTGATCGAAGTCGGACGCTGGCACAGCGCGCGTGCGCTGCTGACGACCGGCGTGAAGACCTGGGCCGAGGAGTCCGCCATCCCGCGCGCGGGCGTGCCCGCGTCCGTCGTGGAGCAGTCGCTGACGCGCCTGCGCGAGGAGCAGCTCAAGCCTGCGCTGGCCCAGCTCGACGCGCGTTGGGAGGAGATCGACGCCGAGCTGCGCACCTGGGTCGCGAAGCGCGCTACCGAGCTGCGCGGAGCGCTCGAGGGCCGCACGCTGTCCGACGGCGCAGCGGTCTTGCGCGCCGAGTGGGAACTCGAGCTCGAGCGCCGCTCGCTCGCAGTGGCCGAGATGCCGATGGGGCTCCTGCACCTGGGCCACGAGGAGCTGGCCAAGTCCGAGCGCGAGCTGAGCGCGCTGACGCGCTCGCTGGCCGTCGACGACGCGCGTCGCGGCTTGGCGGAGTTCGAGGACGAGACGCAGGGCCTGTGGCGCGCGCGCAAGTACGGCGAGGTGGCCGAGCTGCACGAGCGCGCGCTGTCGGAGGCTTGGCGCCAGCCCGTGCGCGCGGAGCACGAGCTGCGCGCGCGCGAGGCGCGGCTGCTCTCGGCCCTGCTCGGGCGCGCCGCGGCGTCGCTCTCGGCACGCAACGGCGAGCGCATCGAGGTGCGCCTGGGGACGATCACGTTGACGGGCCGGCTGGCAGCCGGACCCGACCCGCTGAACCGCGGCTTCTCGCTGGCGCTCGACGGCGGCCGCAATCCGCCACTCGCGCTGCGTGCAGGCGTGCCGATCGACGGCGTGACGGTCGTCGGCGCCGACATGATCGAGTCGCTGGCCGGATTCGGGGCCACGCCCGACGACCGGCTGCTGCGCGTGCTGTTCCGGCTGCGCGAGGGCGACCCCATCGGCGCGCGGGATGCGCTCGACGCGGGCGCGTTGCCGCGCGACGAGCCGCTCGTCACGGACGCCGAGCGCCGCGTGCAGCTCCTGCTCGACGTGCGCCGCGACGCGATCGAGGAGCAGCAGGAGCGTGCCCGCGATCGCTACCACCTGGCGCTGCGCGAAGGTCGCGAGGGCACCGAACCGGAGCGCCTGGCGCGGCGGATCGAGCGGCTCCTGCGCGATGACGCCTCCTTCCTGACGCAGGAGGAGGTGCAGGAGCTGCGGCGGCTGCGCGACGAGCGTCTGGCCGAGTTGCAGCCCCCCGTGCCGTCGCTCGAGGACCTGATGCGGCCCAACGCGCTCGACAATCTGTCGAACGGGAGGGTGAAGCTGCGCTACGACTTTTCGAGCCTGCGCGCCGGAGGCTTCGACACGGGCACCTGGATCCAGGAGGGCAAGGGCGTCGTGTCGACGCGTCCCGCGCTCTCGGACGAGGATTTCCTGTCGCGCGCCGCGCCCAACCTCGTGCTGCGCGAGCCGATCCACGTCGATGGGCAGGGGGACATCGTCGACCTGCGTCTGAGGTTCCAGCCCAAGTCCGATGCGCGGCCCGACCTCCTGCTCGTGTCGGTCTGCGGCTTCCACGTCGTGACGGTCCCCGGGCGCGACGGCCGGCCGTCGCGCGTGCTGGTCGAGACCGGCGACCCGGCCGCGGTCGTGGCCAAGGCACGTGCGGGCGAGGAGAAGCAGCTCCCGCCGCGCGGCGGTCAGGAATTCGAGCTGCGCATCGTGGTCACGCGCTCGCGCGGGATCGCCACGGTCGAACTCGACGGCAAGAAGCTCGACAGCGTGTCGCGACCTGTGCGCATCGAATCGGGCAACCGGCTGATCGCAGTCCGCAGTTTCGAGCCTCTGCGCCTCGTCAGCGCGACGATCGAAGCCACGGTGCGGTGAACAAGGGTGTCAGACACCTTTTCCCGGGTTCACCCCCTTGGCACCGTTCCGCGCGACGCCGCGCCGACCTGTGCGCTCCGTCCAGGGGTGAACGGTGAACACGAGACAAGGTGTCTGACACCCTTGTCCACCGGAGCGTTCAGCGCGTGACGGCCGCCGGTGCAGGGCGCAGCGCCGGTTCGCCGGTGCGCGCGGATCCCCGCAGGAGCGGGCTGCGCCAGGCCATCGCCGCGGTGGCCGCGATGCACAGGATCCCGCCGCTGACGATCGACGCGCGCACGCCGAAGACCTGCGCGACTCCGCCGGCCTCGAACTCGCCCAGCTGCGGGCCGCCCTGCGCGAAGAGGTAGTTCACGCCCGCGACCCGGCCGCGCAGGTGGTCGGGGGTCTCGACCTGGCGGATCACGTTGCGCAACACCATGTTGATCGTGTCGCAGGCGCCGATCGCAGCCAGGGCAAGCAGCGCTGGGGCGAACGCCGTGGCGGTCCCAAACGCCACCGTCGCCAGCCCCAGCGCCCCGATCGAGCCCAGCAGCCACTCGCCGCGACGCTGGATGCGTTGTTCCTGGCGCACCATCCAGGCGCTGGCCAGGACGGCGCCGATCGCCGGCGCGCCGTGCAGGATTCCGTAGCCGAAGGGCCCGACGTCGAGCACGTCCTGCGCGAAGAGCGGCAGCATCGTGGTCGCCGAGACGAAGAACCCGGCCACGAAATCGAGCAGGATTGCCGAACGGATCAGCGGTGCCGTGGCGACGAAGCGCAGCGCGTCGACCGCAGCGCGCATGCCGGCGACCGCGCGCCCTTCCACCGCGGGAGTCCGGATCATGAGCAGCGCGCCCGCGACCGGCACGAACGAGAGCGCGTTCGCCAGGTAGATCCAGCCCGGACCGACGAACATGAGCGCCAGGCCGGCCAGGCCAGGCCCGATGACCCAGGCCAGCTGGTACTGCAGCGTGTTCAGGCTGACCGCGTTGCCGATGTGCGCGCGCGGCACGAGGGTCGGCACGAGCGCCGAGCGCACCGGTCCGTCGAACGCGCCGGCCAGGCCGGTCAGGGCTGACAGCGCGTAGATCCACGAAAGGGTGGCCTCGCCGGTCAGACTCAGGATCGCGAGGCCGAGGGCCGCGAAGAGCATCCCGCCCTGCGTCCAGAGCATGAGCTTGCGGCGGTCCATCGCGTCGGCCAGGACGCCGGCCCAGAAGGCGGCCAGCACGATCGGCGCGAGGCGCGCCAACCCCAGGAAACCCAGCGCCAGTCCCTTCTTGCCCTCGGGTGCCACGAGCGACACCTGCCAGAGCAGGGCCGCGAACTGCATCGCCGTTCCGACCAGCGAAACGCACTGGGCCCGCCAGAGCAGACGGAAATCGCGCGACTCCAGGGCGGGGGCGTTGGACAGGGGGCCCATGACAGGGGGGCTTCGGACCCTGGTGGAAGCGCGAGCTCGCCGGGCAAGATCCGAGATCCCGAGTCCGTGCCCCGGGCGGGACGGGTGCTGGAATTCTCCGAGAATTCAGGCGTTCCGACGGGCCGGGCCATCGGAGTGCCCCGACCTCGGAGCCGAGGGGCACGCGGAGCCCCGCGCGTCGCGCTCAACCGCCGTTCGGACCGGAGAAGCGCCGGGCGACGAGGCGCACCGCTTCGATCTGCTCGGCGCCGGCCAGGTCGGCCACCCCCTCGATCACGGCCAGCACTTCGTCCTGTGTGGCGCCGCAGCGCACGGCCCCGCGCGCGTGGCTCGCGAGCTGGCGCTCCTGGCCAACCATCACGGCCAGCGCGGCACAGGCGTACAGCTCGCGCCTGTCCGGCGTGATCCCCGGTCGGGACAGGACCCGCCCGTAGGAGTACTCGAGCACCCAGCGCGCGTAGAGCGGGTGGCCGCGCGCCAGCATCGCGCGCACGTCCTCGGTCGATTCGGCGTAGATCCGTGCGAAGAGCTCCTCCCCGCCACCCGCAGGCTCGAGCAGCTCATCGGGATCGGGCCGACCGAGCCCGCCGGTGGCTTCGATCACCGCGTAGGCCTCGACCCCGCGCGGCACGCCGGCGAACACGTGGATCATGAGCGCGACCTCGCGCCAGCGCCGGTCGGGCTCGCCGGCCGGCGCCGCACGCCGCAGCGCGCGCACCTCGGGCCAGTTCCCGATCACGCAGGCCGCGAAAAACCGCGCCAGGCGGAGTTCGGAGTCGTTGAGGCTCACGCAGGCCGTAAAAGATGCCCGATTCGCGTGCCCAGGCGTACCGCGTCGCCGGGGCTGAGGCCGACAACCGGCACAGCTACAGCCCGCGGAGCGATCAGGACGATCGTCGAGCCCATCTCGAAGCGCGCGATCTCGGCCCCGCGCTCGAAGCGCAGGTTCGTGGCCACGGGCTCGGCCGCGTAGGTGGGGGGGACGCCCACGACGCGGATGCGCCCGACATTCAGTGCTCCCACGAGCACGAGCAGGAACGTCCCGCTCGCGCTCTCGAGCCTGAGCACGGCGCGCTCGTTCACGTCGAGCACGCGGCGCCGGTCGAGGACCGCGGGCGCGACCGAGAATCGGTCGCCGTGGATCCAGCGCACGGCCGTCAGCGTCGCGCCCACGGGCGCGTGGATGCGGTGATAGTCGCGCGGCGAGAGGTAGATCGTCCAGGCGAAGCCGCCTTCGAGCTGCAGACCCTTCCCGGTCTCACTCGCTGGGCCGCCGATCAGGTCCTCGACGCGGTACGCGCGGCCCTTGGCCTGCAGCACGGTCCCTGCGTCGATGGGCCCGATCGACTGCACGCGGCCGTCGACCGGCGAGACGAGCGCGGCGCGGTCCGTGTCGATCGGTCGCGCGCCGGTGCGCAGCTCGCGCACGAAGAACGCGCCCAGGCTGGGGAAATCGGCCAGGGCCAGGCGCACCTCGGTCAGGTCGGCGCCTGTGAAGCGCGCGTACCCGCGGTACACGGGCCCGCGCAGAAAGCGCGGCACGCGCCGGTCGGTCGCCCAGCCCACCAGCCGGGACAGGCCCCGGCGCGCGAAGCGCGTCATCCGCCCGGTGCGCCTCCCGCATCCGCGCCGGCCGCGCCCCGGCGGCCGTTGCCGCCGCCGCCCATGCCTCCTCGCAGGCGGTCCTGGTCGGCCTCGGCGATCTGCCCGCCGACCTCGGGCCCGAACAGGCGCACGAGCTCGCCGTTGCGCCAATCGCGCGCGTCGCGGAACGCGGTGCGCATGTCCGCGGGATCACCACCGACCGCGTCGCGCGCGGCGATGCGCATCTCCTCGAACTTGTTGCGCTCGACCAGGTAGAAATCGGCCAGCTGGCGCTCCTGCGCTTCGTTCAGCCCGACGCGCTGCGCCATGCGGTCGGCGCGCTGCAGGCGCTGTTCCTCCTCGCGCTGGATCCGCTCGTTCTCGCGCTTCTGGGCCTCGGCCGCCTTCTCGTCGGCGATGACGCGCAGGATCTGCTCGCGCTGCACGGCCGGAACCGGCGCGCCGATCGGCGCGGCCGCGGCCACCTCGAGCGGCTCGACCGGCGTGCGCGCGGCGCTGGCGCGCAGTGCGCCGAGCTCGTCCTGCAGGTCGGCGATCTGCATCGAGAGCGCGTCGATCCGCGCCTCGAAGGCACGGTCGGTCGCGCCGTCACGCTCGGCGACCTGAACGGGCGCGGGCGAAGCAGCGGTCGGAGCCGACGGGGCTGCGGGCGCGAAGAACGCGCCGCTGGCGGCACCGGCGGCTGCGGCCGCGAGCAACCCGATCAGGACGAGGAAGATCTTCATGTTTGTCCGGACGCGGGGTCCGGCCTCGCAGGGCATTCTAGGGCATCGAGAGGGCAACGGCACGCGCGTCGGCGTGTCCTGGAATCGCCACGGTCGGTCCTCCATCCTGCAGGCAGGATGAACCGGCCAGGCGGGCACCGGTTCCGAGGCCCGTGCGGGGCCACGGCGTACCCCATCCCCGCAGGCTCGAATCGGCTCCATGGACCTGACCTTCAGCGACGAACTGCGCCTGCTGCGCGACCTGGCCCGGCGCTTCACGGAAGAGCGCGTGCGTCCGATCGCGAGCCAGATCGAGCGTGAGCACCGCGTGCCGCGCGAACTGCTGGGCGAGATGGCCGAAGCCGGCCTGATGGGCGTCGCGATCCCGAGCGAGTTCGGCGGCGCCGGCCTGGGCGAGACCGGCCTGTGCGTCGTGATGGAGGAGATCACGCAGGGCGATTTCTCCGTCGCGGTGACGTACGGCGCGCACGCCAGCATCGGCGCGATGTCGGTCGTCGTCGGCGGGACGCCCGAGCAGAAGCGGCGCTTCCTGCCCGACATGGCCTCGGGCAAGACGCTGACGGCCTACGCGCTGTCCGAGGCCAACGCCGGCTCCGATCCGGCCGCGATGCGCACGACCGCGCGGCGGGACGGCGACGCCTGGGTGCTCGACGGCGAGAAGACGTGGATAACGAATGGCGACGTGGCCGACCTCGTGACGGTCTACGCCGTCACCGACCGCACGAAGGGGGCGAAGGGCATCACCGCGTTCCTCGTGCCCAGCACGACGCGCGGTTTCACGGTCGGCAAGCGCGAGGAGAAGATGGGCCAGCGCGGCAGCGCGACGGTGACGCTGGCCTTCGACGGCTGCCGCGTGCCCGACGAGAACCGCCTGGGCGAGGTCGGCGGCGGCTTCAAGATCGCGCTGGCGACGCTCGACCGCGGCCGGCTCGCGCTGGGCGCGAACTGCCTGGGCTGCGCGCGCGAAGCCCACCGCTTGTCCGTCGACTACGCGCGCCAGCGCCAGTCGTTCGGCAAACCGATCTCGGACCACCAGGCGATCCAGTTCTTCCTGGCCGACTCGGCCTGCGACGTGTTCACGATGGAGAGCCTCGTCTACCGCACCGCGTGGATGTGCGACGAAGGCCTCGCGTTCGCACGCGAGTCGGCCATGGTGAAGCTCGTCTGCAGCGAGGCGCTGGACCGCGTCGTCGACCGCGCCGTGCAGATCCACGGCGGCATGGGCTACTCGGCCGAGTACCGCATCGAGCAGCTCTACCGCGACGCGCGCGTCACGCGCATCTACGAGGGCACGAGCGAGATCCAGCGCATCGTGATCGCACGCGACGTGCTGAGGCGCGGAGCGTGAACAGCGGTGTCAGACACCTTGTCCCGCCTTCCGCGAGCGTGCCATGAGCCGCAGCGAGGTCGTCGCGGTCGGGCTGATCCTGGCGTGCGGCAGCTCCGTCGCGCAGCTGGGAGCATGCTTCCGACACGGCTCGGACCTGAGCGGAGTTTCCGCGATCACGATCACCGGATCGGAGGGAGACGATGGACTCGCGAGCTCGTCGCCTGCGCCCGACAGAGCGCGAGAGGTCGTTTCGCTGCGGCCCGATGAGCTCGCGGTCGACGCGGCGCCCGCCGGTCTGAACATCCGCTCTGCCGCAGGCCTCGCGCTCGCCTGCGTCGAGATCGAGATCGAGCCGGGCCGCTGGCAGCGCCGCGATCTCGTCCAAGGCGTGTGCGATCCCGGTCCCGCGCGACCGCCCTGGAACGTGCGTGCACCAGGACACGTTCCCTCGCTCGCGCGGCAGCTCGGTGACGAGATCGTGCTCGAGGCCGACTCGCTCCTCGAGATCGTCGCACCCGGGCTGCGGAGCTGCTTCCGGTGGTGGGGCGCGTTCGCCTGGCTCGGCGCCGACCTCGAGCCGTCCTCGCCAGAGTGGCGCGAGGCGTTCTGGATGCGCGCGACGCAGGGTTTCACGAGCGACGACCGCTGGGCGATCGCGGTGAACGGCGAGGGGCTGAACGACGTGATCGATCGCCCGCGCGAGCTGACGATCTCCTTCAAGGACCCGACGCACCGGATGGTGAGAATCCAGTTCAACGCGGCACCGGGCGTGCGCGCGAGCTGGTCGCCGGCTTGCCCGCCGGAGATCGACGCCCTGGCGCTCGACGTCGAGATCCAGCGTCCCGCCGACGCGCCGGCTGTCGCTCTCGAGTGGGTCCTGAGGATGCACCGCGAGGTCGACGAGCCATTGACGTGGACGCGATACGCGTGGGGCCAGGTCGCGGTGCTGCCTGACCTCGAGTACTGGGCGCAGGGAAAGCTCGGCGCGGAGGAGACGCACCTGCTCGTCGAGCGTGTGCCGCGCGGCGAGCAGGCCGAGCTGACGCTCCACGACCCGATCTCCGGCGCTCACGGTCAAGCTCGCTTCGTGAACGACGGCAAGCCGCTGCGCGTCAGCGTGCGCGCGGGCTTCACGCTGCGTGGCAAGCTCGCCGTTCCTCCCGGTCGCACGTTGCCGAAGTCGGCCTGGTTCCGTTTCGGGGCACGCCGCGAGCCGCCCGACGACGCGAACCGGCTGGGCCCGTACGCCACGAGCCTGCCCACCGTCGCTCTCACGACCGAGGGCGAGTTCGAGGTGCGCGGTCCGCAGCCCATGTACCCGATGACCTGGATCGGAACGCCCGCACCCGACGTGATCCTGCTCGAGGTCGAAGCGCCCGGCTTCGAGCTGCACCATTCCACCTGGCCGTTGGGCGAAGCGACGCGGGTCGACTGCGGCACGCTCGAGCTCGTGCCGTCCGGTGCCGGGATCGTCCTCGCTCCGGGCCACGGCCTGAAAGCGAGCCACTTCATCAACTTCGTCCACACGGGTCCGGGCAAGGACCAGGTGTGGCGCGTCAACCGCGGCCGCGACGAGGCCGACGGTTCGATGACGCTCGTCTTCCTGGACAGGCAGGTCGAGCGCACGAGCCTGCCCGGCATGGCAGCGAAGGACGTCGACGCGTTGATGGCCGCGTGCAGCGGTCCTCTGGTCCGCGCGTTCGTGCGCGGCGCGGACGGGCGCTTCGCGCGCGTCGAGGAGGAGGACTACGAGGTGAAGGTCGTGCTCGACCCGCCTCTCGCGCGGGACATGCGGGGCCAGATCGCGTGGAGCTGGCGTGGAATGCCCCAGCAGCTCACGGGACTGCACGCCAAGGACCCGGCCGAGCCGAGGCTGCTGCAATTCCGCGCGCCGCGAGACGGCGTCGACCTGTCGTGGTCCATCACCGACGGGACCAGCGATGGGAGGCGCGCGGGTATTGTGCCGCTGAACGCGACTCCGATGACGGTCACGCTGCCGTGAGACGCAAGCTCGTCGCGATCCGCCACGCAAGACTCGGCGCCGATCGATTCGGCGGACATTCGCGAGCCCGATCCGTGACGACTGCGTGGCGCCCGCGCGCCGCGGATCAGGGCCGCGCGCGGTCGCTCCAGGCCGTGGCCTCGGTGCACGTCGACTTGAAGCCCTTCCCCGAGCGCTCGATCCGGCCGCGGTACGTCACGTAGTTCTGCTGGAACTCTTCGCCGCGCTGGTCGAGCTTCGCGGCGGCGAGCGCGGCGACTTGCTCCTTGGGGATGCGCACGCGCAGCACCTCGTCGCGCACCGCGGCGCGGAACAGCACGGTGCGCGAACCGTCGTCCTCGTCGTACAGGCGGTCGATCTCGCCGAAGACGAGCGTCGGCTGGCCCGACTCGCAGGCCTTCACGGCCTCGGCCAGCGTCGCGCTGCTCTCGGCCTCGAAGATCGACTGCGGATCCTTGGCCTTGCGCGCCTGGAATGCCGCGACGGCCTTGGCGCGCATCTCCCACCAGGGCAGCAGCCGGTCGTACGGCCGGATGGCGCTGGGCGTGCCGGGCGTCGCGGCCTTGTTCGTCTCGGGGTTCCAGATGCCGAGCTTCTGCGCGCGCGCGGACTTCTGCGCGGCCGCCATCTCGTCGTGGCAGACCTCGCTGTAGCCGTACTTCGTGAAGTAGGGGCTCTTGCCCAGCTTCACCAGCATCACGTTGAAGTCCGTGCCGTCGGGCAGGATCACGTGGCACAGCAGGCGGCCGTACGGATCGCGGTGGTTCTCGCGGCCGGGCGGGAACAGGAGGCCGACCTTCACGGGCTTCGTCGAGCCCGTGGCGGCGTCCTTCTCCGCGAGGCCCTCGAAGATCTTCTGCGCCCACAGCGCGCACTCCTCGCCGAACACGGTCTGCGGCTTCGTCGCGCTGCCGGCGCCGCTGCCCATCTTCTCCTCGGTGTCGACGCACAGGAGGCGCAGCTTCTCGAGCTTGCCGTCGAGGTTCACGTGGATCGTGTCCCCGTCGACGACGCGCGCGACCTCGGCCCACGTCGACGGCTGTCGCGTGGTCGGACGCGCGACCGCCGGAGCGGTTTGCGGCGCGGGCGACGCGACCTGGAGCGCGAGGAAGGGGACGAGGACGAAGAGGAGGTGGCGCATCGTGAGTGAACCCTGCAACGCGATCGACCGCCGTGCTGGTGGTCCGTAGGATACCGCCGTGATGACCGAAGGATCCGCGCCGGGCGAAGGAACGACCGAGAAACCACCGGTCGAGGAGAAGGCGCCCGGTGGCCTGACGCTGCGCGGCACGCCGGTCGCGCCCGGCCTCGCGCTGGGCATCGTCCACCGCAAGGACCACGACCTGCTGCGCGCGCCGCCGCAGCGCGTGCCGCTCGAGCAGGTCGAGCGCGAGCTGAACCGCTTCCACCGCTCGCTGTCGGACTCGCGCCGCCAGCTCGAGGCGCTCAAGGAACGGCTGCACGGCCGCGTGCCGGCCGAGCAGGTGCGCATCCTCGACACGCACCTGGCCTACCTGAAGGACTCGGTGTTCCTGGCCGACGTCGAGAACCTGATCCTCAACGAGCAGATGAGCCTGGAGGCCGCGATCGGCAAGGTCGTGGCCGACTTCGACCGCATCTTCCGCCTCGTGCAGAGCGAGACGCTGCGCGAGCGCGCCGTCGACCTGCGCGACGTCGGCATCCGCGTGCTGCGCAACCTGGAGAAGGACTCCGCGCCGGAGGGCACGCGCGCGGATGCGCCGGTCGAGTACATCCTGGTCGCGCGCGAGCTGTCGATCGTCGACATGTTCAACCTCGCGAACGAGTCCGTGCTGGGCATCGTGACCGAGGAGGGTGGGCTCACGAGCCACGCGGCGATCCTGGCGCGCTCGATGCGCATCCCGACGCTGACCGGTGTCGCGGGCCTGCTCGAATCGGCGCGCGAGGGCGCGTTCGCGATCGTCGACGCGACGGAGGGCGTCGTGCGCCTCGATCCCGACGAGCTCGTGCGCGCTCAGTACAGCCAGCGCACGTCGGAACGCGAAGCGCCGATCCATCCGTCCGAGGGCGTGCCCGACTGGGCGCGCCGTGCGCCGCGCACGCGCGACGGCGCGGTGCTCGAGGTGTCGGCCGCGTGTGGCAACCTGCCCGAGGTCGACCAGGCCGCGGCCCTGGGCTTCTCGTCGATCGGCCTGTACCGCACCGAGCTCCTCTACCTCATCGACCGCGAGCAACCGTCGCTCGAAGCGCTTACCGCGCACTACGCCGCCGTGATCGAGCACGCCGGCGGCGCGCCGGTCACGTTCCGGCTGCTGCACGTCGACTCGAGCCTCGAGGTCGGCTACCTGCACGAGGCCCGCGAGCTGAACCCGGCGCTGGGCCGGGCCGGGATCCGCTGCCTGTTCGCGCGCGAAGCGGTGCTGCGCCGCCAGCTCCAGGCCCTGTTGCGCGCGCCGCCGCCCGACGGCAACCAGCGCGTGCGCATCGCCGTGCCGTTCGTCGTCGACTGCGGCGACCTGCGGCGGCTGAAGGAGATCCTCTTCGAGGAGCGCTACGCGTTGCGCCGCGCGGGCATCGCCTTCCAGGAGCAGGTCGAGCTGGGTGCGATCATCGAGACGCCGGCGGCCGCACTGGGCGTGCGCGACCTGGCGCGCGAGGCCGATTTCCTCGTCGTGGGGCTCGATTCGCTGCAGCAGTACCTGCTGGCGGCGGACCGCGAGAACCACGGGCTGCGCCAGGCCTTCGAGTCGCTGCACCCGTTCGTGCTGCGGGCGCTGGTCTCGATCGTGGAAGCCGCGGACCAGGCCGCGCGGCCGCTGTCCGTGTTCGGCGTGACCGTGACGGATCCGTCGAACCTGCCGTTCCTCGTGGGTCTCGGCCTGAAAAGCTTCTGCGTGCCGCCGCTGGCGCTGCAGCCGTTCCTCGCGCACATCTCCGGCATCGACGCGCGCGCCGCGCGCCGCTCAGCTGCGCTGGCGTCACGCGCGTCGTGCGCGGCCGAGACGCAGACGGTCGTCGAGGGCTATCGGCACGGGCTCGTGCGCTGAGCCTCGACCTCACGAGTCGTCGCACTTCTCAAAGATCGCGTCACGGGCTGGCGGCGCGTTTCAGGGAGCCCAGAGGATCATCATCCCGTTCGTGAAGTTCTGCGTCGCGGTCGTGCAGAACGGCGCGACGTTGCGGTAGGTGACCTGGTAGAAGCGCGTCTGGCCCGGCAGCAGGTTCTGGGACAGGCGCGGGTTCCCGACATCCGGATAGAACGACGAGCCCATGTTGTTCTGCCGCAACCCCAGGCGGACCACCGTGCCGGCGACGCAAGGAAGGCCGTCGCCGAACGCCACGCCGTTGCCCGAGTTCGCCCAGTTCGAGCCCTGGAAGTACAGCGCCGGGCCGCTCGTCATCCCCGATCCGTACAGCAGGACCGAGTCGTCCGACACGCTGGCGAAGCCGCCCGCGTCCAGGTTCGCACCGGACGTGCCGCCGGAGTGGGCGCAGCCGTTCCCGGGCGCGCCCTGGTTGTTGCACGGACACGGCGTTCCCGTCCCGTCTCCGAAGCAGAAGGGGACGAACGGCCGCAGCACGCAGCCGTACTGGATGTGATCGACTTCGATGCCTCCGAACCCGCCCGTCGTGACCCGGATCTGCAGGATGCCGTCCTGGTGCACGAACCCGACGAAGCGATCCTCGGCGGTCTGGCCCTGCGTGTCGGGGAACGGGCCGTACCCGGTGATCGTCACGGTGCCCAGCGACGATCCGTCCCAGGCGAACCCCTCGACCACGACGGGGTCGTACGCGTCGGTGACCACGAGGCCGGCGTGCGTCGGAAGCCGCCCGAGCACGGCACCGCTGTACGTGAAGTTGCCCGTGGGGTTCCCGCTGCCGGCGACCAGGTACGACGTGCCCAAGAGGCCGCTGCCGTCGATGCTTCCGTCGTCGGCGTCCACCGAATCGGTGCTGGTGCCGGGGCCCAGCGAGTTGCCGATGTTGGCGCTCACGCCGGGCGTGTTGAGGACGCCGTCCTCCATGTTCTCTAGGTGGAAATACCCGGGGAACGAAGCGGGTTGGAACGGACTGTCCGCGGCGCTGAGGTAGGGCGTCGGTCCGAAAACCTGCGCGGGCGCGACTGAAGCGAGGCTGACGAATGCGCCAGCGGCAAGGGTGCGATTCCAGGCTCTCATCGAGGTCCTCCGCGGGATGCGGGGTTCGAGACGGGGAACGTGGCCTGCGGCGGCCACCACCGCGAAGTCTAGACCCGTCCTCGAAGTTCCGCCACGCGGGGCGGCCGGCCGGCGACCAAGCCGCGGCTGAGCGCGCGACGTCGTGTCGATCGCGCTCTGCGACGGAGAGACGTCAAGCGACCTCGACGACGCGGCTCGTCGCGTCACCGCCGGGTCGCAGAGCATCCTCCATCGCGCGCGCGGCACGCTCCATGCCCGCGTGCGGTCCGATCGCGAACAGCGCGGATCCGCTGCCGCTGATCGTCGCGAGCCACGCGCCCGCTGCGTAAGCCGCGGCGATGCCGGCTGCGCCGTTGCGCACGAGCGGCAAGCGCCAGCGCACGTGCAATCGATCTTCCACGCCGAGCTTGAGCAACTCGGGGTCGCCCGTGCGCAAGCCTTCGAGCAACAGCGCCAGGCGCCGCGGATTCTCGACGGCATCCGCGAGCGGCACGTCCTTCGGCAACGCGGCGCGCGCCACGCTCGTCGCCGTCGTCGTGTCGGGCCACGCGACCGCGTAGCCCAACGACGCGTGCAGTGGCTGTCGCACGACGCGCACGCGACCGTCGCCGAGCGGCACGGACAACGTGCAACCGCCGACGAGCGCCGCGCACACGTTGTCGGGATGACCTTCCATCTCCGTGCCGAGCGCGCACATCTCGTCGACGCTCACGTCGCGCTGCGCGAGCGCCGCAGCACACAACAGTCCCGCTGCGATCGCAGCCCCGCTGCTGCCGAGCCCGCGCGCGAGGGGGATCTCCGAGTCGACGTCGAAGCGCAGCGCGCGCTTCTCGACGCCGAAGCTCGCGCAGCCGCGAGCGAACGCGCGCAACAACTTGTCCGCGCGCGGATCCGCGGGCCACGTCGACGCCGTGCCACCGCGACGTTCGATGCGATTCGTGCCATCCTCGGCTTCACCTTGCACGCGCACGCGCAGGAAGAGCGACACGGCGAGGCCCAGGAAGTCGAAGCCCGGCCCGAGGTTCGACGTCGAAGCCGGCACCGTCACGAGGAGCGGTCCGGATCCCGTCGGAAGCTTCGGCATGCTGCGGTCGTACGGGCCGGAGGGGCGGCTCGGCAAGCGTCGACGTCCGGCGCGCGCGACGACCGACGTTCTCCACGACTTTCCCACATCCGGGACGGCGAAGCAGTGCGGCCAAGGTCCTGCCCCTAGCGCTTGTGCGTGCTGGAACCACCAGATAGCGTGCAACACGCCGAGACATGGGTGTCCCGGTGCCTTCCCCCCGGGGCGTCCAGATCCTGGACGGTTGCGAGTGGAGGGTGCCGTCCGCTCGCCGATCCGGACGGTTCCGAGCTCACCGGGGGGGTGGGCGGGCCGGTTCGGCACCTCGCGCAGCAACCCGTGAGACCCGACGCCTCGCAGTGTCGGGCGGGCAAGGCCGCCATGCTGCTCGATGAGGAAAAAGACCGTTTCACTTCCCGCCTGGCGATGATCCCGGGCGTGCGCCCGATGCCCTCGGTCGGGCAGTGGATCCTGCTCCATGTGCAACACCCGACCGAGCTCGCACGGCGCGTGAACCGCCGGCTGGCACCGGGGGTGATGAGCGTTCCCCGCCAGGTCGATGGCGCCGTGCGGATCTCGGTCGCCGACCCGCGCACGAACGAGCAGATGCTGCGCGCGATGCGCGAGCTCGTCTGAGCTGGGAAAGGATCGCGCCACCCGTCACCCCTCGAGGCGGCGGGTGGCGCGTTCCATGAGCACGTCCGACCGACGGGGGTTACCCTCGCTTCCATGGCGATCGCAGTCCTGTTGACCGGCATCCTGGCCGGCCTCACCGCCGGGCCCGGAGACGCGCCCGCGCTCCCGATTCCGAAGCTCGAGCCGGCGATCACGCGAGCCGAAGTCGAAGCCCATGTGCGCTGGCTCGCCTCGGACGAGCTGCGCGGCCGTGTCACCGGCACGCCCGAGTGCGAACGCGCCGCGCAGTATTTAGCCGAGGTGCTGCGCCAGTCCGGTGTCGAACCGGCTGGCGACCAGGGCACGTTCCTCCAGGCCGTCGCGCTCGAGCGCGCGCGGTTGAAGCGGGCGCCCACCCTGGCCTGCGTCGGACCGGGCGGACAGAAGCAGTCGCTGACGTTCGGCATCGACTTCGACCTGCCCTGGAACGCCATCGCTCCCGACGAGCTGCGCCTGATCGTGGTGAAGTCCGCGGCCGACCTGCCGAAAGCGGCCGATCCCAAGGTGGCCCTGTTCGTCGACGGGTCGAGCGCGGAGCGCCGCCGCTGGCTCACGGAAGCCGGGCTGGGCGCGGGCGAGGGTTTCGGCGCGATCCTGGCGCCCGGCTCGAAGAAGGCCGGCCGCGAGCGCGATGCGCAGGCGCTGACCGGATCCCTGAGGCGCGCGGGCGGGACGCGCTCGCGCAACGAGGGCGTCGTGCGTGTGCACGGCGAGGCGCAAGAGCGGCTGCGGCGCGGCGACGTGCGCGCGATCGTGCTCGAGGTGGCGGCCGAGGTCGAGAAGGTCGCGAGCTCGAACGTGCTCGGCCGGATCCCGGGCCGCGGCCCGCGCAACGGCCAGGAGCGTGCGGTCGTGATCAGCGCGCACTACGACCACATCGCCGGCGGCCACGCGCCGCCGAAGGGGAAGGACACGATCTACAACGGCGCCGACGACGATGCGTCAGGCGTCGCGGTCGTGCTCGAGCTGGCCGGCGCGCTGGCGCAGGGCGAGCCCGCGGAACAGGACGTGATCGTGCTGCTCGCGACGGGCGAAGAGATCGGGCTCCTGGGCACGGAGCACTACCTCGACCATCCGGTCGTGCCCCTCGAGCGCACGAGCGCGAACCTGAACTTCGAGATGATCGGGCGACCCGACGCCAAGGTGGGTGGTGCGGGCGGCATGTGGCTCACGGGCGACGACCACACGAACCTGGGCGAGGCGCTGCGCGAGAAGGGCTTGCGCGTCGCGACGGATCCGCGGCCGGATCAGCACTTCTTCGAGCGCTCGGACAACTACGCCTTCGTCCTGCGCGGCGTCGTCGGGCAGACGTTCTCGAGCTACGATCTGCACACGGACTACCACCAGCCCGGCGACGAGGCCGATCGCATCGATTTCGCGCACCTGACCACCTGTGCGGCGACCGCGGAGAAGGCGGTCCGTTGGGTGGCCGACGGCGCGATCGTGCCGGTCTGGAAGGCCGGCAAGGCGCCCGTCCGCGCGCGCTGAACCGTGCGACCCGGCGGATCGAACGTGCGCCGCGCGGCGCTGGCCGCCAATCCTTGCCGGGGCGCCGTTCCCCGTTAGGATCCCGCGCTCTCCAACGAGGCCCCATGACCGTCACCGACACCGTGCGCCGACCGCGCGCCAAGCCGAAGCCCCGCGCCGTCGCGCGCCGGCCGCGCTACTCGGCGCGCACCTCCGACAAGTACGAGCTCTACCAACTCGCCGTGCAGTCGCCCGAGCACGACCTCGCGTTCGTCGCGCGCCACTTCAGGCGCGTGCGCGGCCGCGAACCGCTGCACGTGCGCGAGGACTTCTGCGGCACCGCGCTCCTGTGTGCCACGTGGGTCAAGGGCCGGCGCGACCGCACGGCCGAAGGTTTCGACCTGGACGCCGAGCCGCTGCGTTGGGGCCGCGAGCACAATCTGGCGCCGATCGGCGACGCCGCCCGGCGCGTCACGCTGCACCAGCGCGACGTGCGCTCGCGCGGAGACCGTCCGGCCGACATCCGGCTGGCGCAGAACTTCTCGTACTTCATCTTCAAGGCGCGCGCTGAGCTCCTGGACTACTTCCGGCGCGCGCACCGCGACCTGGCCAAGGACGGACTGTTCGCGCTCGACATGTACGGCGGCACCGAGGCCAGCGAGGAGATCGTGGAGGAGCGCCGCATCGAAGGCGGCTTCACCTACGTCTGGGACCAGCACCGCTACCTGCCCGGCACGAGCGACTACACCTGCCACATCCACTTCCGCTTCCGCGACGGCAGCCAGATGAAGCGCGCGTTCAGCTACGAGTGGCGCTTGTGGACGATGCCCGAGATCAAGGAGCTCCTGCACGAGGCCGGATTCCGCGACGTGCGCGCCTACTTCGAGCAGTCGAACGACGACGACGAGGGTAGCGGCATCTACAGGCACGACGAGACCGGCTCGAGCTGCACGAACTGCGCCGGGTGGGTCGCGTACCTGCTGGCGTTCAAGTGAGCTGCGCGGTCTGCGCAGACGGTACGCGCCGCGCGCGGTTCCGCGCGGCGCCACCAGGATCGGAGAGGCCGTAGGATCGGATTCTCTCGGCCTCTCGCGCCGCGCGCGGTTCCGCGCGGCGCCAACAGGGTATGAGAGACCGTACGATCGATTTTTTCTCGGTCTCTCAGCCGCCTTCCGCGGGGTGCAGGTCCTTCTCGTAGAGGACGTCCTTCACGACCCCGCCGGCGACCACGACCTCGAACGGCGTCGTGAACGCACCCTGCAGGTTCTCGGGGAACTCGAACGTCTGCACGTGCCCGCCCTGCGGCATGGCGTCGACGAGCGGCGTGTCCTTCAGGTCGTCGCGCACCTGGACCAGCAGGAATTGGCGCGAACCGTCGTCCTTCGTGGCCAGAGCGCGCAGGTGGTCCGCGCAGTGTGGGCAGCCCTGGCGCCAGAAGACGATGCTGCCCTCGATCGGCAGTTTCTCCAGCGCGATCCAGCGCGTCAGCTCGGCGACGTCGAAGATCTCCTGGCCCTTCCATTTCGCGGGCTCGAGGTAGACGTAGTCGATGTCGCCCCGTGCGACGCTCTCGGCCGTGAGCGGGCCGGTGACGTCGCTCGACGAGCGGATCACGAGCCACGGCGCGGCCCACGACACCGCGAGGCCGAGCACGAGGAGCCACAGCGGCAGACCCGTGCCCGCCAACGCGCGCCACGGCCGCGTCGCGAGCAGACCGACGAGCAGCAGCCCGTCGATGCCGAGCATGAGCAGCGGCGGCATCTTGATCGCGCCGCCGCCGCAACCGCACGACTCCGCGCCGGCCGCGACCATGGGCACGAGCAGCGCCACGAAAAACGTGTAGAGGCCCGCCATCGGGAGCCAGCCCCAGCGCGGCCGGATGACCGCCAGGCTGACGATCGAGAGCTCGATCGCGATCGCGACGCGAAACGTCAGCTCGGCGTCGAAGGGCGAGTACGCCCGCACGGGCTCGGGCAGCTCCATCGGGTTGCCCTTGAAGAGCTTCATCAGCGCCCAGGCCAGGAGCCACGTGGCGGCCAGGTAGACGGCCAAGCGGGCGAGGATGGGGCGCGGGGTGCGGGTCTCGATCACGTCGGCAGCTCCAGGATTCTGGGGCGCGCGAGGATACGCACCGCGCGGCACGGTACGGACGCTCGCGATCCCGTGTGAGGCGGAAGCTGTCCCGGTCGGCTGGACCTACGCTGTCCGTGGGGGGTGACCGCGCGGCGGACCCACCATCGCCGGTGGGAAAACGGCTCAGGCGCAGCGGACCGGGTCAGCTGCCGCGCCGGGCCCTCAGATCCACGTCACGCGGGTGGCGTCCGAGAGCCCGGCCGAGGGCTGCGGCCACGTCACGGCGCGTCCCAGGACCGTCCAGGCGGCCGGCTTGATCCGCCCGATCGCGAGGAGCTCGAGCGAGGGGAGTGGCCCCAGCCGGCGCGGGCCCCAGCTGGCCAGCAGCGCCTCCGCCGCGGCCGGCCGCCCGCGCAGGCTCAGGTGGATCGGATCGAGGCCGTACCAGCTCGCGTCGGGTCGCACGAAGGCCGCCCCGTACCGGGCGGCGCAGGCTTCGAGCCGTGCGTCGAGCTCGCGCGCGGCAGCGACGATCCCGGCGCGGTCGACGCGCCGCGTGGGGAAGAAGAGCGTGCGCACGAGGTGGAAGCGCAGCGCCCCGATGCGCTCGATCGTCGCCAGCGGCAGTCCGGCGACGACGACGCGCGCGCCGCGGTCGGCCAGCCGCGCGACGACGTGCTCGATCGCCTCGGCCACGACCGCCGGCTGCGCGCCGTAGACCAGGTCGTTGCCGGCGTCGCCGATCAGTGCATGCGTCGGCCGTGACGGCTCGCGCTCGAAGGCCCAGAACGCGTCGGGCGCGATCATGCTCAGGCCGCGGCCCAGCACGCGGCTCGGGCCCAGGTACGAGCGGCCGTGCCCGTGCGAGACGAGCACGTCGAGCGGCGCGCCCAGCCGCGTGCGCGCTTCGCGCACGAGCTCGGGCAGCGCGCGGCGCACGTTGCTCGCGCCCAGGAACAGCGCGCGCGCGCGCGGCTCGCGCTCAGGGCTGGAGGCGGCGCTCGAGCTCATCCCACAGGAGCGTTGTGCGGCCGAACGTCGGATCCCAGGCCGCGAGGTACGTCGCCTGGCAGAGCGCTCGGAACGCGTGCGGGCCGATTTCGCCCTGGAACAGCGCCAGCTCCTCGGCGCGCGCCGGGTGGCCGGCCAGGACGCGCGCGGTGCCGTCGACGAGCGTCATCGGCTCGCCGAGCGAGAGCTCGGGCGCCTCCGCGTCCGGTCCCCACGCGCGCACTTCGATCCCGCTGCCGGCGAGCAGACGCCGCGTGACGTCCACGTCGCCGAAACCCGTG
The DNA here is from genome assembly GCA_031400875.1 of Planctomycetota bacterium. Classification (GTDB taxonomy): domain Bacteria; phylum Planctomycetota; class UBA1135; order UBA1135; genus JAEUHZ01. The sequence goes on from JANNQS010000098.1 coordinate 61,029, forward strand.
ACGAACGCGCGCTGGCGCACCGATCGGCCGTCGATCTGGCCTTCGAAGCCGGGTTGGGAGGCCAGCGTGAGCAGCCCCGACCGGTTCAGGGTCTCGAGCCGCGCGAGGATCGAGTCGGTCTCCTCGTCGGGCTCGGTCGCGCCCCAGCCGGGGAAGATGTCGCAGCGCCGATTCAGGAAGGCGGCCGTCAGCGCGCAGAGCTCGTCGAACGTGTGCGCTTCGAGCCAGCGGCGGCGCGACGCCTCGCGCTGGTCCGCGCCGAGGCGCGCGGAGCGCTCTGAACGGGCTTGGGCGCCCGGTTCGATCGGGCGCACTGCGCCGACACGTTGGTCCGCATCCACGCCGTGATTGTACGGCTCGCTTGCCGCGGAACGTGCCTGCCCGTACCGTCCGCGCCCGCGTGAAGGACGTATCCAAGGCTCGTACGGCGCTCGTCCTGGCGGCGGTGCTCTTCTCGAGCGGCGGCGTGATCATCAAGGGCACGGCCCTCGACGCCTGGCAGGTGACCTGCTTCCGCTCGCTGGTCGCGGCGTGCGCGTTCCCTGCACTCGTGCCGTCCGCGCGGCGTCTGCCGACGCGCGCGGAATGGCTTGTCGGCATCGCCTACGCGGCCACGCTCGTGCTGTTCGTGCTGGCCAACAAGCTGACGACGGCGGCCAGCTCGACCTACCTGCAGTCGACGGCGCCGGTCTACATCCTGATCCTGTCGCCGTGGCTCCTGGGCGAGCGCGCCACGAAGAAAGACGTGCCGTTCCTCGTGGCGATGGCTGTCGCGATCGGGCTCCTCGTCGTGGGCACGCCCGAGACGCAGACGACCGCGCCCGATCCGGCGCTCGGCAACGCGCTGGCGCTGGGATCCGGCGTCGGCTGGGCGTTCACGATGATGGGACTGCGCCGGCTGCAGCGCGTGCCGGAGGGCGGTTCCGGCAGCGACCAGAAGCGCGGCGGCGGCACGGGCGCGGTCGTCGCCGGGAACGTGATCGCCGTGCTGATCACCGCGTCGTTCGCGTTTCCGATCGCCGAGAGTGGCCCGCAGGACTGGGCCGCGATCGCGTTCCTGGGCGTCATCCAGATCGCATTGGCCTACCGCTTCCTGACGTTCGGCCTCACGCGCGTCGGAGCGCTCGAGGCCTCGCTGATCCTCCTCGTCGAGCCCGTGTTCAGCCCGTTGTGGTCCTGGCTCGCGCACGACGAGCGGCCCGGCCTCCTGGCGCTGGCGGGTGGCGCGATCGTCGCGGTCGCGACGACGGTCAAGGCCGCAGTCGACGCGCGATCACGATGCAGCGCGTAGCGGTCGCGGGCGATCCGCGCGGATCCGACCTTCCGGGGCGTGCGATGCGCCGCTACCTTGCGCCCGCCCATGGAGCTCCTGAAGCAGTTCGTCGACGTCTTCCTGCACCTCGACCAGCACCTGAACACGTGGGCGGCCGACCTGGGGCCATGGACCTACGTCTTGCTCTTTGCGATCGTCTTCTGCGAGACGGGCCTGGTCGTGACGCCGTTCCTGCCGGGCGACTCGCTGCTCTTCGCGGTGGGGGCGTTGTCGGCCACGCCGGGATCGCCGATCCACCCCTTCGAGGTGGCGCTCCTGCTGATCATCGCCGCGATCCTGGGGGACGCGGTGAACTACGCGATCGGGCGGAAGATCGGCGTGCGCGTGTTCCGCGAGGGTTCGCGCTTCTTCAAGAAGGAGCACCTCGACCGCACGCACGCCTTCTACGAGAAGCACGGCGGCAAGACGATCATCCTGGCGCGCTTCATCCCGATCGTGCGCACGTTCGCACCGTTCGTGGCCGGCGTCGGACAGATGTCCTACCGCAAGTTCGCGCTCTACAACGTCGCCGGCGCGATCGCCTGGGTGTCGATCTTCGTGTGGGCCGGCTGGAAGTTCGGGCAGACGCCCTTCATCCAGCGCAACTTCCACTACGTGATCGTGGCGATCATCGTGATCTCGATCCTGCCGGGCCTGTTCGAGTGGTGGAGAGCGAGGCGCGCGGCAGCCCGGTAGACAAGGGTGTCAGACACCTTTTCCCGGCTTCGCATCGGCTCGCGGTTGCCACGCGGCGTCAGCCACTTTGTCGCCGGGACAAAGTGTCTGACACCGCTGTCCACAATCAGTTCGACTTGATCCGCATCGCGTAGAACGAGCGCCAGACGAAGATCGAGGCGATCAGGAAGCAGCCGACGGCCAGGCCGTGGACGAGGACGGGGTTGTCCTTCAGCTGCACGGCGAGCTCGACGGCCAGGAGGCCGAAGAGGGTCGTGAACTTGATCACCGGGTTGAGCGCGACCGAACTCGTGTCCTTGAACGGGTCGCCGACCGTGTCGCCCACGACGGCGGCCGCGTGCAGCGGCGTGCCCTTCGCCTTCAGCTCGACCTCGACGACCTTCTTGGCGTTGTCCCACGCGCCGCCGGCGTTGGCCATGAACAGCGCCTGGAACAGGCCGAACAGCGCGATGCCAATCAGGTAGCCGATGAAGAAGAAGGGGTCGACGAACGCGAACGCCAGCGTCGAGAAGAAGATGGTCAGGAAGATGTTGAACATCCCCTTCTGCGCGTACTGCGTGCAGATCTCGACGACCTTCTTGCTGTCCTCGATCGAGGCCTTCGTGGTCGTGTTGAGCTTGATGTTCTTCTTGATGAACTCGACCGCGCGGTACGCACCCGTGGACACGGCCTGCGTCGACGCGCCGGTGAACCAGTAGATCACTGCGCCGCCCATCATCAGGCCCAAGAGGAACGCCGGGTTCAGGAGCGACAGGCTGCGGAAGAAGTCGGCCTTGTAGTCCGGGTTCTCCTGCAGGGCCATGATCGTGGCGAAGATCATGGTCGTCGCGCCGACGACGGCCGTGCCGATCAGCACCGGCTTGGCGGTCGCCTTGAACGTGTTGCCGGCGCCGTCGTTCTCTTCGAGGAAGTGCTTGGCCTTCTCGAAGTCGGGCGTGAAGCCGAAGTCCTTCTGGACCTGCGCCTTCACGTTCGGGACTTCCTCGATCAAGGACAGCTCGTACACCGACTGCGCGTTGTCCGTCACCGGACCGTACGAGTCGACCGCGATCGTGACCGGGCCCATGCCGAGGAAGCCGAACGCGACGAGGCCGAAGGCGAAGACCGCCTCGTAGGTCATCAGCGAGCCGATGCCCTGGGCACCGCCCAGCGTGCTGAACCACCACGCGCTGGCCATCAGCGCCGCGATGACGACGCCCAGCCAGTAGGCGCTGAAGTTGCCGGCCGTGAGGCCCGCCAGGACGTTGAGCGACGCGCCGCCTTCCTTGCTGGCCTCGACGCACTCGCGCACGTGGCCGGATTTCGTCGAGGTGAAGATCTTCACCATCTCCGGGATGATCGCGCCGGCCAGCGTACCGCACGTGATGATCGCCGAGAGCTTCCACCACAACGTGCCGTCACCCAACTCGGCGATCAGCAGGTTCGACGCCAGGAACGTGATCCCGACGGACACCAGGGACGTCAGCCACACGAGCGACGTCAGCGGCGCCTCGAAGTCGAAGTGCGTGGCGTTGCCGAAGCGCGCCTTCGCGATCGCCTCGTTGATCCAGTACGAAACGGCCGACGCGACGATCATCAGCACGCGCATGGCGAACAGCCACACGATCAGCTGGACCTTGATCGCGTCGTCCGGCACGGCTAGCAGGATGAAGCTGATCAGTGCGACGCCCGTGACGCCGTACGTCTCGAAGCCGTCCGCCGTCGGGCCGACCGAGTCGCCGGCGTTGTCACCGGTGCAGTCCGCAATCACGCCCGGGTTGCGCGCGTCGTCTTCCTTGATGTTGAAGACGATCTTCATCAGGTCCGATCCGATGTCGGCGATCTTGGTGAAGATGCCGCCGGCGATGCGCAGCGCGCTGGCGCCCAGCGATTCGCCGATCGCGAAGCCCAGGAAGCACTTGAACGCCATCTCGCCCGGCACGTAGAGCAGCACGAGCAGCATCAGGAGCAGTTCGACCGAGATCAGCAGCATGCCGATGCTCATGCCGGCCTTGAGCGGGATCGCGTAGACCGAGAACGGCTTCCCGCGCAGCGCGGCGAAGGCCGTGCGCGAATTGGCGAACGTGTTCACGCGGATGCCGAACGCGGCGACCGCGACGCTGCCGGCGATGCCGATCACGCTGAAGGCCAGGATCGTGGCGATCTCACCGAAGCTCTTGTGCAGGACGAGGCCGAAGTAGGCCACGATCACCGCGCCGATGAAGACCTCCAGGATCGCGATGAACTTGATCTGCGTCCCGAGGTACGTCTTGCACGTCGCGTAGATCAGCTCGCTGATCTCGCGCATCGACTCGTGCACGGACATCTTGCGCAGCTGCTGGTAGCTGACGATTCCGAACAGGATTCCGAGGGCGCACACCGCGAGGCCGAACTGCAGCAGGGTGTGACCGTCCACGCCCAGGAACTGCTGCGTGCTCAGGTCGGGCAGGAGCAGGTCGAATTCGCTCTTGTGGGCCTGCGCCGTGGGGGCCGCGAGGAGGGGCGTTGTGACGGCCGAAATGGCCGTGAAGAGGGGGGCTAGCATCGTTCGGGGGCCTCCGGACTGGGCAGAATCGAGGGCGAAGGTTGTATGCGCCCGCGGGGTCGTGGTGCAAGGACGGATGGACCTCGCGCTGCCCTGCGGGAGCCGTGGTCACCTCTGGAAACGAGAGCGCCCGAGCCGCAGGGGCCCGGACGCGTCGTGACTCGGCTCGAAGCCGCGTGCGTGCGCGCGGCCGGAAGTACGGCTGGCGCCGCGCGTGAACGCGCGGCCGGAAGCACGAGTGGCGCCGCGCGTGAAGGCGCGGCCGGAAGTACGAGTGGCGCCGCGCGTGAACGCGCGGCGCGGTGACTAGCGCAAGACCTTGATCTTGAGCTTCGTGATCTTGAACTCGCCGCCCTCGTCGATGGCCACGCCGAAGCTGCCGGCGCGGTTGCGCCGCCAGTTGATCGGCTCGAGCGCGTCGGGCTCGCGTTCCAGGTTCGGGCTGAACTCGAAGACGCGCTTGCTGCCGATGTACGTGATCTTCATCCCGTACGTCACGCCGGCCTTGAACTCGTCGCCCAGCGTGTTGACCAGGAACTCGTCCGGTGCGGCCTGCACCAGCTTGCCCAGCCGCCAGTAGAGCTTCGAGGAGCCCTTCACCGGGACGAACTCGAGCTCCATCACGAAATCGCGCCACTTCTCGCGGTCGCCCACCGAGAAGATGCCCGTCCGGTTCGAGCCCGGATCGCTGCCGACCGCCTGGACCATGCCGCCTTCCGTGCGGAAGCCCTTGAGGCCGTCGTTGGGCCACTCCGTGCCGGGCGTGTTGAGCACGTCCTTCCAGGCGATGCGGTCGATCACGTCGGGCGTGAAGATGGCCGCGACGAGGGCGTCGGTTTCGGCGATCGCCTGCTGGTACAGCGGCTCGACGAAGTCGATCGCGTCCTGCTTGCGCATGCTGTAGGCCTCGTCCATCAGCAGGCGCAGCTCGTCCTCGGCCTTCGTGTAGGCCTGCAGGGCCGCGCGCGCCTCGGTGGGGCCCTTGCCGGCCAGCGACTTGGCCTCGTCGTACAGGCGCTTGGCGTAGGCCCGGTTGATGTCGATCCTGGCCTTCGCAACGCGGGTCTCGAACTCCGGGCCGATCAGGGACGCGCCGGCTTCGTACTCGCCGATGCGCCGGCGCAACTGGGCCAGTTCCTCGGGTTTCTTGCTCGAAGCGTCGCGCGCGGCGGCCTCGATCGCGGCCAGGCCGTCGATCAGCTCCTTCTTGCGCCGGTCGCCCTCGATGAAGTTGGTCGCGCGGCTGGATGCGCCCGAGATCTTTGTCTTGGCGCTGGCCACGTACGTGTCGTTCCAGCCCGTGTCCTCGCGGCCGCTCGGCAAGCGGATCGTCTTCTTGGTCGCTTCAGCGCGCGCGATGACCTTGGTCGCGTTCTCGTTCGTCGTGACCGGGATCGTGGTGATCTCGGCCACGAGGTCGTTGATCGCCTTCTCGTACTCCAGGCGGGCCTTGTCGATGTTCTCGCGGGTGGTCTTCACGTAGAGCGCGAAGCCGCCCGCGATCAGCAGCATGGTGCCGGCGACGATCCAGCCGTACTTGATCCATTTGTCCTGCTGCTTGCGCAGCATCTCGACCTCGCGCTGGACGTCGGCGCTCATCGCCTTGGCGTCGCGGCGCTCGCCGGCCGCCGGCCTGGCGGCCGGGGCGGGCGCGCGCTCGCCGGCGCGCGAGAGGGCCGAGGGGCGCGCGGCTGCGGGCGCCGGGGCG
>JANNQS010000099.1:0-81275 GCA_031400875.1 Planctomycetota bacterium
CGAGCCGGTGCGGAACGGGTCGAGGGATCTGGAAACCAGGCAGGTCCATGGCGTTTTCTCCGTGCGGGGAGAATGCCCCCGCATCCGGAGGACCGCGCTGGGGTCCGAACGGTTGCAGGTGAAACCGAAAAAAGGCGCAGCGGAGAGGGTCAGCTTCCGACCTGTGCCTGCGTACACTGCCCCGATGGTGTTCGAAAGCCTCGTGGCGCCCCTGGCCGCGTTCCTGGGACCCTCCGCGCCGCTGCCGGCGCCCGCGCCGCAATTCCACGGCGAAGGCATCGTCCGGACGACGCTCTACTTCGGTTCGCACTGGCTGAGCTCCGATTTCGCGCCGGCCGACGACCAGCTCGTCTTGGGCATCGACATCGACGTACGCGAGCCGGCTGGCAGGACCGGTTTCGAGGCTGGCTACTTCCGCTCGTTCGCGGATGAGAGCACGAGCGTCGGCGGCGGCTCGGTCGACGTCGAGAGCCTCGTGCACGAGTTCTGGGGCGGCGCGCGCTGGACGTTCGACCCCTGGTTCGGACACGCGCGACCGTACGTCGGCACCGGCTTGTCGGCGCTCTACGCGTCGTACGACACGGACGGTTTCGGCGGCTCGACCCACGGCTCGGGCTGGGCTATTGGCCTCTACGGCCACGCCGGGCTCGAGTGGGCTTTCGCGGGCGGATGGGCGGTCGGCGTCGACCTGCGCTCGCTCGTGTCGACGGACACGGACCTGCAGGCGAGCGTGGAACTCAACTACACGCAGGCGGCGCTCACGCTGAGCTGGGGCTGGTGACCGCGCACGTGCCGCGCGCCAGCGTGCCCCGCCGGTGGCACCGCTGCACGTGCAGCACTGCGAGTCCGGTGTCGCGCGGACCTAATCGCGACCCGGAATCTGGAAGTCGAGCACGTCGCCGGCGCCCTGCATCGCGGCCGAGAGCTGGCTCGCGATGCCTCCGGGCACGGTGACGAACAGCTCGAACTTGTCGAAATTCACCGAGGGCGCGATGTAGCAGAGGCTCGCGCCGTCGGCCGACCAGTCGCAGGTCTGCACGCTCTGGCCCGTCTGGCTGGGGCCCGAGACCTGCACGCTGCCGCCCTGCGCGCCCGTGACGTGCAGCTCCTGCGTGCCCTGCACCGCGACGTCCGCCAGGTACGCGAGGCGCGCCGAGGTCGGCGACCACAAGAGGTTCGACAAGGTGCCCGCGAACGTGAAGTTGGCCGACACGCGCAGGTTCTCGGAGCCGTTCGCGCGCACCGTGTAGAGCTCCTGGTACAGGGGCGAGTCCTGCCGCGCGAAGTACGCCACGCGCGAGCCGTCGGGAGCCCACGCGAACTGGCCGACGCCGACGTCGTAGACGTTGCCGGACAGCTCGACGACCGTGCCGCCCGCCGCCGGCGCGACGTACAGCGACTGCTGCGTGTCGAGCTCCTGGTCGGCGCGGTAGGCCAGACGCGACCCGTCGGGTGACCACGCGAATACCTCGACGTTCCCGCCGTCGACGAGGTCGGTCGAGACACGCACGTTGCCGAGCCCCGTCGGCATCACGCTGTACAGCTCCTGGTGCATCGGATCGTCCTGCACGCCCAGGTACGCGAGCCGCGTGCCGTTCGGCGACCAGGCGAAGCGCGGGATGCTCTGGCTCACGAGGCCCGAGACCTCGGAGTTGCCGCTGCCGTCGGCCTGCGCCACGTACAGCTCGATCAGGCCGGCCGTGTCCTGGTCGGCGCGGTAGGCGATGCGCGCGCCGTTCGGGGCCCAGACCACCGAGCCGGGCTGCGGCGCGACGTTGCCGCCGGGAGCGGTCGGGCCCGAGACGCGCACGGCCGGCGTCGAGCCGTCGGCCGGCGCGACGTAGAGCTCGATCGCGCCCGCGTCGTCCTGGTTCGCGACGTACGCGATGCGCGTCGAATCCGGCGACCAGTACATGTTGGTCACGTTCTGGCCCCCCACGAGCGCGCCGTTCAGCTTCACCCGTCCGCTGCTGTCGGGACGCACGGTGAGGAGCTCGAACACGCCCAGCGTGTCGACCTCGGCCAGGAACGCGATGCGCGAGCCGTCGGGGGACCACTTGAACGTCCCCAGGTTCCCGAACGCCGTAAACGTGCCGCCCACGTCGATGCGCGCCGTGCCGTTGACGTCGGTGACGAAGAGCTGGCGCAACCCGTCGAAGAACGCGTCGGCCGCGAACGCGATGCGCAGCTCGTCGGGCGACCATGAGTACTGGGAAACGTTGCCGCCGGCGACGAGCGCGCCCGTGACGTCGCGCACCGCGCCGTCGTAGCCCGCGACGTAGACGCGGAACACCTCGTCCTGGGCGCCGTCGGCCACGTAGGCCACGCGTCGCGCATAGGTGGTGGCGGGTCCGAGCAGCGATTCTCCGCTGCCGCACGCGGGGAGGAGCAGGAGGAGGGGGGCGAGTCTCGCGTTGTTCATGGTGCGTCGGAGGGGCGACGGGGCGAGCAACCTAAAGGAGCCGGCCCGAACGCACCAGATGGGAGTGGCGAGACCCGTCGTTTCCTGCATCCGAAGCCGCTTTGCGGACCGCGCTGTCCCCGGGGTTTCTCCACGCCGCGCGGTTCCGCGCGTTGCCAGCAGAACAAGAGCGAGTGTGGGAACGGCTTCCGGTCGCTCGCTCGACGCCGCGCGGTACAGCGCGGAGCCAACAGGCGCGAGGCGAGCGTTGGATCGATGCCTGGCCGCTCGCTCGTTCAGCGCTTCGCAGCGGGCGTGCGCGACAGCGCAATCAACGCGTAGGCCGTGCCGTACGCGTCGTGGTAGCCGTACAGCGGGTAGTCCCAGAAGGATCCGTCCGGCTCGCGGCAGTAGAGCACCGCCGTCGCCAGCAGCGGGCCGAAGCGCTCCTGGTCGGCCTTCTCGAGCCGCTCGAGCACGTACGCCGCGTAGGCGTGACCGTACAGGTAGAAGTAGCCCGAGATGCTGTAGAACGAGCGGTGCGGGATCGGCTCGCGCACGCCCGCGCGCTGCAGCGCCGCGTGCTTCACGAGCAGGTCCTCGAGCGCGGCGCGGTACTCCGCTTGCGGCACGGGATGCCCGCACTTCTCGAGCGCGTACAAGCAGGCCGGCGTGCGGCAGGCCGAGCCCTTGCGCTCGTTGATGTCCATGCGCGGGCGGTACTTCAGGTACTCGCCGTACAGGAACGCGCCGTCGGGCAGCTTCGAGCGCAGCAGGTGGTCGACGGCCTTCTCGCGCAGCGCCTTCGGAACTTCGGTCCCGGTGGCCGCCGCAGCCTGGATCCCGATCAGGATCGTGGCCGTCGTGAAGCTCATCGACGTGTCCGACGGCCGGTACGTCGGCACCGCGTCGAGCGAGAGGTAGCCCCAGCCGCCGTCGGTCGTCTGGTAGATGCCCAGCTTGTCGACCAGCTTCGTGGCCATCGCGCGCAGCTTGCCCGAGCGCGGCCCGTCGGGAGCGCGCCGCAGCTCTTCGGCGATCGCCTGCAACGCGTAGCCGAAGGCCCACACGTTGTAGTGCTCCATGCCGCTCTGGCGCTTGACCGCGGCCTTTTCGGCCAGGAAATCGAGCGCCTTGTCGCGCGCGGCCTGCACGGCCGGCGACGGATCGCGCGCGTCCTGCAGCGCGAGCACGCACAAGCCCGTCGTCGCGACCTGGAACGCGTCCTGCGATCCGGGCACCGACGCCAGCACCTCGTACGGCCGGCTCGACTTGTGCGTGCCGAATGAGCCGTCGGCGTTCTGGTTCTTGACCAGCCACGCGACGGCATCCCGGATCGCGGTCTTTACGTCGACCTGCGACGCAGCGCGCGTGTTCGTGACGCCGATCAGCGGGCCATCGGAACCCGCCGTCGCGGGCGGCTTGGCCTGCGCAGGGGGAGTTTCAACCGGTGCCGCCTGCGAGCGCGCCACCGGCGCGAGGCACGGCAGCATGCACAAGAGCCCGGTCAGGCCCGTGCGTCTCACGGGACGAGCTCGAGGTCGGCGCGCGCTCCGACCGGGATCGCCTCGACGGGAGCGTCGAGCACGACGACCGCCTCGAACACGCCGTCGCCACGCGGCCACGGGTCGACCTTCAGCACGCCCGGCAGCTTCGTGCCGCTGCTGGTCTTGGCGGTGACCTTTGCGCCGTCCTTCCACTGCGCCAGGTCCGTGCCCTGGAGATCGACGCGCAGCTCGCGCGGCGCGGGGTCGGCGACGCAGCCGATCTCGGCCCGCGCGCCCAGCGACGAACCGCGCTCGATGCGCGCGGGCGTGCGGCCCAGGCGCCAGTCGCGCGTCGCCCCGTGCAGGAACACGCCGGCGCGCGGCGCCTTGCACGCCAGCGCTTCGCGGTCGCGCTTCAGGCGCGCCATGCGCGCCTCGCGGTCGGCCAGCTCCTCGCCCGAGCGCAACTGCGCGTCGACGCGCCCGCGGCGCTCGATCTCCTGCGTGCGGCGCTGGCGCTCGACCCCCTCGGTCTGCGTGCGCGCCGACTCTTCGCGCTGCTCCAGCTCGAGCGTCTGGTCGAGGTCGAAGCGTTTCTTGGCGCGGTCGCGCGACAACCCGACGCTGTCCTCCGTCAGCGCGAGGCCGCGCTTCTGGCGCTTGAGGACCAGGTCTTCCGTGCCGTCGACGAGCTCGTCGCGCTTGTACATCTCCTCGAGCTGACCAAGTTCGTCCTTCTGGTCCTCGATGTACGACCGCTCGCGGCGCTGGTCGATCTCGTCGTCGCGGCGCGCGAAGGCCAGGTCCTGCTCCTTCCAGGCGGTCAGCGAGCGCTTCGTGCGCTCGAGCCCCGCGCGCGCGGTCGCGAGCGAGGACTGCGCCGCCTCCTCCTCGATCTGCTGGCGCTCGACGAGCGCTGCGTGACGCACCTGCGCGCTCTTGAGCTCGAGGTCGGCCTTGCGGATCTCGTCGTCGAGCGGCCGCAGGTCGAAGCGCGCGAGCACTTCGCCCGCGCGCACCGTGCTGCCGTGCGGCAGGACTTCCAGGACGAGCAGCTGTCCGTTCCACTCCTCGGGCCAGTACGACCAGGGCGTCGGGTTCGCCGGCGCGAACTCGGCGTTCTTGGTCGCGGCCTGCGTGGGCGCCGCGACGGTCGCGCCGGGATTCGCAGGCGCGTCGACCTTCGCGGGGTCGGTGGCACAGGCGGCGAGGACGAACAGGGGGGCGAGAAGGCTCGATCGCATGACAGCATTCCTCCGGGCCGCCCAGGCTAGCCGACGGTGAGCGTGGGCGCGTCGACCTGACGCAGATCGAACCCGGTGCGGCGAGCGTCGGCAGGCTCGCGCCGAGTCCTGGCTGGCGCCCGATTCGCGTTCCACCGAGCGCGCACGCTACGTTGAGGCGCGTCATGCACCCTCGCACACCCTCCCTCATCGTGCTGCTCGCGCTGGGGAGCCTCGCCGCCTGCACTCCCATGGTCGAGAAGTCCGCCTCCCCGAGTTCCCAATCCGCCGTTCCGAATCCGGCCGCCGCCGCGCCCACGTTCCACGCCTTCGAGGTCGAGGGCCTCGACGGGAAGCGGCGCGACCTGGCCGACTGGCGCGGCAAGGTCGTGCTCGTCGTCAACACGGCCAGCGAGTGCGGCTACACGCCGCAGTACGAAGGCCTGCAGAAGCTGCACGAGAAGCTGTCTGCGCGCGGCTTCGCGGTGCTGGGCTTCCCGAGCAACGATTTCGGTGGTCAGGAGCCGGGGAGCGCGGCGCAGATCCAGGACTTCTGCTCGACGCGCTTCCACGTCACGTTTCCGCTGTTCGCCAAGGTCCAGGTGAAGGCCGGCGCGGGACAGGCGCCGCTCTTCACGTGGCTCGGCACCGCGGCGGGCAAGCTGCCGGCCTGGAACTTCTCGAAGTACCTGATCGGCAAGGACGGGCAGGTGATCGCGTTCTGGCCCAGCAAGACGACGCCGCAGGATCCCGAGGTGCTCGCGGCCGTGGAGAAGGCGCTGGCCGCGAGCTGAACGCGACGCGCGTATGAGCTCGCCGCCCGTCGTCGACGTGACCGCTCTGCGGGACGCGCGCGATCCGCGCGGTCGGGCGCGCGCCGCGGCGCAGATCGAAGCCGCCTGCCGCGATCACGGCTTCTTCCAGATCGTGGGACACGGCATCCCGCGCGAGCTCGACCAGCGTCTGCGCGCCGCGAGCCGCGCGTTCTTCGCGCTGCCCGACGAGCGCAAGCGGGCGATCGTGATGGCGCGCGCCGGCGTCGCGTGGCGCGGCTGGTTTCCGGTCGGCGGCGAGCTGACGTCGGGGCGGCCGGATCTCAAGGAAGGGCTGTACTTCGGCGCCGAGCACGCGCCCGACGACCCGCGCGTCCGGGCCGGCGTGCCGCTCCACGGCGCGAACCAGTTCCCGGTCGAGGTGCCCGAGCTGCGCCCGGCCGTGCTCGAGTTCATGGCTGCGGCGACGATTGCGGCGCAAGCCGTGCTCGAGGGCATCGCGCTGGGGCTCGATCTCCCGGCCGACTACTTCCGCGCGCACTACACGGCCGATCCGACCGTGCTCTTCCGCATCTTCCGCTACCCGCCCGCGCCGCCGGACGACGAGTCGTGGGGCGTGGGGGAGCACACCGACTACGGGCTGTTGACGTTGCTCGCCCAGGACGACGTCGGCGGCCTGCAGGTCAAATCGCGCGGTGGCTGGATCGACGTGCCGCCGGTCGAGAACGCGCTCGTCTGCAACCTGGGCGACATGCTCGACCGTCTTACCGGCGGCTGGTTCCGCTCGACGCCGCACCGCGTGCGCAACACGAGCGGCCGCGAGCGGTACTCGTTCCCGTTCTTCTTCGATCCATCCTTCGACGCGCAAGTCGTCCCGCTGCCGAGCTCCGCCGCGCACCGCCGCGACGACGCCGGCGAGCGCTGGGACCGCGCGAACGTCCACGCGTTCCGCGGCACGTACGGCGACTACCTGCTCGACAAGGTCGCGAAGGTGTTCCCCGACCTGGCCCGCGACCAGCTCCCAAGTTGACGATACGGTGCCAGGAACGACTCCGACACCCTCGCTTGCTTCACGAGCGCCGGGCTGAATCAAAGCCGTCGCACGCCGGCGCTCAGGGCGCCCAGGCCAGCGCGAGACCGTTCGTCAGGTTGAACGTCGCGCTCGTGCAGAAGTCCGCCGCGTTGCGGAACCACACCTGGTACGTGCGCGTGCCGCCGGCCGCGGGGACCTGACCGCGCTGCGAGATCGGCGCATCGCCCGGGCCGGGGTACGACGCCGCGCCGCCCGTCGCGAGCACGGGGGCGATGCGGATCGTCGTGCCGCCGGCGCAGCGCAGACCGTCGCCGAACACGACTCCTGAATTGCCGCCGGCGATCGCGGTGCCCTGGAAGAACGTGACGATCGTGGGGGAGACGCCCTCGCACGCGAGGCGCAGGCCGTCGTCCGCGACCTGCGCGCTTCCCGTGCCCGCGAGGAGCGCGCCGCGCGGCTCGAACGACGTGGGGCAGCCGCGTCCGGGTGCGCCTGGCCCGCACGGGCACGGCGTCGCGCTGCCGTCGCCGGAGCAGACGGCGCGGCCGGAGTTCGTGCAGTTGCGCAGGATCGACACGCTCGACGGCGGGGTGCCGGCGTTGGCCGCGTTGCGCGTGACGATCTCGCGGTCGCCGTCGCCGTCGAGGTCGGCCAGCACGATGTTGAACGTCGCGCCGGCCGTGGAGAAGAAGGCGGCCGGCGCGAAGTCCGCGCCCCGGTTGACGAGCACGGCGACGCGCAGGTCGTGGCAGCCCGCGGCGATGTCCTGATCTCCGTCCTGGTCCAGGTCGGCGATCGCGACCTGGCGCGTCAGGTACGTGGTCGGCTGCGCGTCGAACGGCCCGAACACGCCGCCCGCGTTCGTGTGGATGCAGACCGCGTTCTGAAACACGCTGCCCGTCGCGAGGTCCAGGTCGCCGTCGCCGTCGAGGTCGCCCAGCGCGATCCCCTGCGGTCCCAATCCGGTCGGGAACGTGACGACCGGCGCGAACGTCCCGCTGCCGACGTTCACGAACACGCCGACCGCGTCGCCGTCCATCAGCGCGACGACGACATCGAGGTCCCCGTCGCCGTCGATGTCACCCGCCGTCCCCGCGAGGGGAAAGTCCCCGACGGGCAAGTCGTAGCGTGGCCCGTACGAGCCAGTCCCGTCGTTCCGGAACACGGAGACGTCGTCGTGGGCTGAGTTCAAGCTGATGAGGTCCGGATCACCGTCGCCGTCGATGTCGCCCAGGACGAGCTGCCTCGGATTCGCCCCGGTCTCGAGCGCGAACGTCGTCGGCAACGCCATCGTCCCGTTGCCGGCGTTGCGCCAGAGCACGACGCTGCCGCCGGCGGCACGGTTCGCGAACAGCGCGTCGAGGTCGCCGTCCTGGTCGACGTCGGAGAGCTTGACGTCGATCGAGTCGAACGAGGTCGGTGCGTACGACACGCCGCCGTCAAACGTCCCGTCGCCGGCGTTCGAGTGCACCCGGAAGCCGCCCGCCTGGCACGCGACGAGGTCGAGGTCGCCGTCGCCGTCGAGGTCCCCGAGCGCGACGCCCGCCGCCTGGATCCCGGGAATCGGGAGCGGCCGGTCGTCCTCGAAGCACGGCGACTGGGCACGCACCGCGGGAGCGAGCGACGCGGCGATCACGACGAGCGACAGGGCGGGAGAGCGCATGGGGCACCTGGTCGGAAGCGCGAGGAGAGGGAGCCAGGACAGCACCTAGCTTGCCACGTCCCTCCGAATCCGTTGCGCATTCGGTTCCAGGCACGATTCCACCGGGGTCGGTCGCGGCGGTGGCCGTTCCTGGCGCCGTACCGCTGCCGCGAACGAGGGTGTCGGAGTCGTTCCTGGCACCGTACCGGCGAGCGAGGGTGTCGGAGTTGTCCCTGGCACCGTATCGACAACCTCAGAGGGTGAAGTACTTCGCGCTCGGGTGGTGGCACACGATTGCGGACGTCGACTGCTCGGGATCGAGCTGGAACTCCTCGCTCAGCGTGATGCCGAGGCGATCGGCGCCGAGCAGCGACAGGAGCTGCGCCTGGTCCTCGAGCCGCGGGCAGGCGGGGTAGCCGAAGCTGAAGCGTGAGCCGCGGTAGCCCTGCTTGAACAGCACGCTCATCTCGCGCGCGTCGTCGCCGGCGATGCCGAGCTCGCCGCGGATCATGCGGTGCACGTACTCGGCCAGGCCTTCGGCGACCTCGACCGACAGGCCGTGCAGGTGCAAGTAGTCCTGGTAGCGGTCGGCGGCGAACCATTCGCGCGCGACGTCGCTGGCGCGCTGGCCGACCGTCACGACCATCAGCGCGACGACGTCCGGCCGTCCGTCGTGCAGCGCGAAGAAGTCGGTGATGCAGCGGCCCTGCTTGCCGTCCTGGCGCGGGAACGTGAAGCGCGCGGCTTCGCGGCCTTCGTCCTTCGGGTCGAGCAACACGAGCGAATCACCCTCGGGGATGCAGCGCCAGTAGCCGTACGCGGCCTGCGGCAGGAGGATCTTCTCCTTCTGGCACTGCTTCGCGAGCTCGAAGTAGAGCGGACGCACGTGTTCCTGGATCAGCTTCTTGTGCGCGGCGAGCGCCTTGCCCTTGCGGCGGTAGCCCCACTGGAACTGGAACAGCGTCGTCTCGTTCACGTAGGGCAGCACGGCCTGCAGGTTCGCGCTTTGAATGAGGCGCGGACCCAGGAACGGCGGCTCGGGGTAGTCGATGTCGCGCGGCAGGTCGGTCAGCTTGCTCCAGGCCTTGCTCGAGCGCGGCATCGGGCGGCCTTCGCGGCCGGCGATCACGGTCGCGGCTGACATCGCCGCCGCGGTCGCGCGCGTCGCGGCTTCGCGGCGATCCTCGGCGCGGTCGGCGGCGGTCGGCGCGGCCTTGCCGTCGCGCACGGCGGGCTTCTCCTCGCCCTGCACGACGCGCTCCATCACGGACAGGCCTTCGAACGCGTCCTCGGCGTAGTACAGCGGACCCTGGTAGAGACGCCGGCACTCGCCTTCGACGTACGCGCGCGTCAGCGCGGCACCGCCCAGGATCACCGGCGTCGCGATGCCGCGCCGGTTCATCTCTTCCAGGTTCTCCTTCATGATGACCGTGCTCTTGACGAGCAGACCGCTCATGCCGATCGCATGCGGGTTCATGTCATGCGTGACGTCCAGGATGTGCTGGATCGGCTGCTTGATCCCGAGGTTGTAGACCGTGTAGCCGTTGTTCGTGAGGATGATGTCGACCAGGTTCTTGCCGATGTCGTGCACGTCGCCGCGCACGGTCGCGAGCACGATCTTGCCGCGCGAATCGCCCGCGACGCGCTCCATCAGCGGCTCGAGGTACTTCACCGCGGCCTTCATCGTCTCCGCCGACTGCAGCACGAACGGCAGCTGCATGTCGCCTCGCCCGAAGAGCTCGCCGACAGTCTTCATGCCGGCCAAGAGGTCGACGTTGATGATCTCGATCGGGCGCTTGGAGAGCAGCGCGGTCGCGAGGTCGTCCTCGAGACCCGGCTTCTCGCCCTCGACGATGCGCCACGCGAGGCGCTCGAACACGTCCTCGGGCACCTTGCGCGCAGCCTTCTTCGTGACCTGCGCGCCCTCGAAGAACTTCAGGTACTCCTGCAGCGGGTCGTAGCCCGGCCGGCGTCGGTCGAAGATCAAGTCCTCGGCGATCTGGCGCGCGCGCTCGTCGATCCTGTGCAGCGGCTCGATGCGCGCCGAGTGCAGGATCGCGGCCGTCAGGCCGGCTTCGCGCGCGTGGTGCAGATAGACGGAGTTCAACACGTGCCGCGCGGCCGGGTTCAGCCCGAAGCTGATGTTCGAGAGGCCCAGGAGGAGCCCGACGCCGGGCAGCTCCTCGCGCACGAGGCGGATGCCTTCGAGCGTCTCGAGGCCCAGCCGCCGGTCGTCCTCGTTGCCCGTGCAGATCGTGAACGTCAGCACGTCGAACAGGATGTCCTCGGGCCGCAGGCCCCAGTCCTCGACGCAGATCTGGTGGATGCGCCGGGCGATGCGCAGCTTTTCCTGCGCCGTCTTGGCCATGCCTTCCTCGTCGATCGTCAGCGCGATGACGGCCGAACCGTGCTCCTTGACGAGCGGCAGCACACGTTCGATGCGCTCCAGGCCGTCCTCGAGGTTGATCGAGTTCACGATGCTGCGCCCGCCGCACAGCTCGAGCGCGATCTTCAGCACGGGCGACTCGGTCGAGTCGATCATGAGCGGGACGGCCACGTCGGAGCGGTAGCGCGTCACGACCTTCGTCATGTCGGCGATCTCGTCGCGCCCGACGTAGGCCGTGCACACGTCGAGCACGTGCGAGCCGTCGCGCACCTGCTCGCGACCCATGCCGACCATCGTCTCGATGTCGCCCGCGAGCAGCGCGGCCTTGAACGCCTTGCTGCCGTTCGCGTTTGAGCGCTCGCCCACGAAGAGGATCGAGTTGTCCTGCACGAGCGGCACGGCCGAGTAGATGCTCGAGACCTGCGCCTGGTGCGCCGGCTTGCGCGGTTTCGGCGTGCGCACGCCGATGCGCCGCGCGACCGCCGCCATGTGCGCCGGCGTCGTGCCGCAGCAGCCGCCGACGACGTTCAAGCCGTCCTCGACGACGAAACGCTCGAGCCAGTCGGCCAGCTCCTCGGGCGTCAGCGGGTAGTGCGGCTTGCCGTCGACGAGCAGCGGCAGGCCCGCGTTCGGGTAGACCATTGGCCGCTTGCGGCAAGTCTGGCCCAGGAGGCGCACGTGCTCGCCCATCTCGCGCGGCCCCGTCGCGCAGTTGATGCCCAGCACGTCGATCGGATACGGGTCGAGCAGCGCGATCGCCGCGCCCATCTCCGTGCCGACGAGCATCGTGCCCGTGACCTCCATCGTCACGCTGACGAAGATCGCGTGGTCGCCCTGAGCTTCTGCGCGCGCCTCGATCACGGCGTTCAGCGCGGCCTTGATCTGCAGCGGATCCTGGCAGGTCTCGATCAGGAAGCCGTCGACGCCGCCCTCGACGAGGCCGCGCGCCTGCTCCAGGTAGCTGGCCTTGAGCGCCGCGTACGGCGCGTGACCCAGCGTCGCCAGCTTCGTGCCCGGCCCCATCGATCCGAGCACGAAACGCGGCTTCTCCGGTGTTGAATGCGCTTCGCACGCCGCGCGCGCGACCTGCGCCGCGACGCGGTTGATCTCGCGCGCCTTGTCGGCGATCCCGAACTCCGCCAGCACGTGCGGCATCGCGCCGAACGTGTTCGTCTCGACGATGTCGCAGCCGGCGGCCAGGTAGTCCTCGTGGATCTTCTGGATGACCTCGGGCCGCGTCAGGTTGACGAAGTCGACGCAGTTCTCGTGCCCGTGGTAGTCGCGCTCGAGTTCGAGGTGCGCAGAGTGGATCTGCGTGCCCATCGCCCCGTCGAGGACGAGCACGCGCTCCGAGAGAGCGCGTCGCAAAGCGCTCGTCATGGGCCGGTCCGCGTGTTCTTCACGCCCGTCGCGACCAGCGTCATGAAGTGCGGCGGCTGCGGATCGCGCGCCGCGCGCTGAAGCGCCAAGCGATCGAAACCAGCCTCGGCGAGCAAGGACCCCAGCGCCTGCTCCTGGAACCCGAGGTGCAGGTGCTGGAGCTGCTCCCTGACCCACTCCTCGTTGTGCGCCAGCAGGTCGATGACCAGCACGCGACCGCCTGGCACGAGCACGCGCCACGCCTCGCGCAGCGCGCGCGACGGATCCTGCGCGTGGTGCAGCGCCTGCGAGAAGACCGCGACGTCGAACGATTCGTCGGGCAGTGGCAGGTCCTCGATCTCGCCCTCGACCGTCGTGACGTTCGTGATGCCCTTCTGCGCCGCGCGCGTGCGCAGCGCCGCCAGCATCTGCGGGCTGACGTCGACGGCCGTGACCTCGCTGCCGACCTCGGCCAGCATGAGCGTGAGCAACCCGTCGCCGATGCCCAAGTCGACGTAGCGCCCGCGCGGCGCCAGCTGGATCAGCGCGCGCGCCAGACCTTCCCACGTGCGCCCCGGCAGCACCTGGTCCGAGAAGGTCGCCGCGACGCGGTCGAAGTACGCGCGCGAGTCACCCCGCCGGCGATCGCGCAGCGTCTCGAGTCCGGCCAGGTCGGCCTCGAACTCCGGGCTCGACTTGTTCTCGGTGAGGACGTCGTTCCAGAGCGCCGCCGCCGGTCCCGGCGCGAGCGTGTAGAGCGTCCGCCGCCCCTCGCGCCGGTCGCTGACCAGCGCGACCTCCTTGAGCAGGGCCAGGTGCGTCGAGACGCGACTCTGCCCCATGTTCAGGATCTCCATCAGGTCGGAGCCCGAGAGCTCCTCCTGCGCCAGGAGGTGGAGGACCCGCAGGCGGGTTTCGTCCGCCAGGGCTTTCAGGAGACGCGAGGTACCGGTTAGACCCATCATGGTTCCCGGATAGTATGATCGGTCCTGGAGCCGGGGCAAGTGGACACGGGTGTCAGACACCTTGTCCCGCCTTCCCAGGCCCCCTGGGGCAGCTTGGCGAGCTCCCCGGCTCAGTCCAGCCATTCAGTTTCCCTCCCTTCGCCGAACCGGATCGAGCCTGGGCGCACACTCCTGATCCGCAGTGAGCGCGAAACCCCACGATCCGCAGTTCGTCCTCGAGCACGCCGCGCACGTCCGCGCGCTCGCCCGGCGGCTCGTCTTCGACGGCGCGCGCGCGGCCGATCTCGAGCAGGAGACCTGGCTCGCCGCGTTGCGCAACACGCCGCGCGAGATGACGTCCCCGCGCGGGTGGCTGGCCCGGATCGCTCAACGCCGAGCGGTGCACGAATGGCGGTCGGAGTCGCGCCGCGAAGCCCGCGAGCAGGCCGCGTCGCGACCCGAGCCCATCGCTTCGCCGGAGACGATCCTCGAGCGTGAAGAGACGCGCACTCAGCTCGTGCACGCCGTGCTCGCGCTGGACGATCCCTACCGCTCCGCGCTCGTCGCGCAGTTCCTCGAGGAGCGCCCTCCGCGCGAAGCCGCGCGCTGTCGCGGCCTGCCGGTCGAGACGCAGCGCACACACGTGAGGCGCGGCCTCGAGATCCTGCGCGAGCGCCTGAAGCGCGGCCACGGCGCGGCGTTCGGCGCATTCCAGCTCGCGCTCGTGCGCGACCTGCACCTCGAGGCGCCGTGGGGGACGACCCTCGCGGCGGCCAGCTCGACGATCGCGATCGGAGGACTCTCGATGCTGACGGTGAAGAAGGTCGTGATCGCTGGCGTCGCCGTCGCGGCGCTCGTGCTGATCGCGACGCGACCGTGGGACGACGTCGACGCTCCGGGCGCGGGCACGGTGCAGACTTCGACCGCAGAGGTGCTCGCGCCGGCGACGGAAGTCGCATCGCCGGCCGACGCGACGCCGCGCAACGCGCTCGACTCGACGTCCGTCCCGACGTCCGACACGACGATCCCCGCGACTGTCGCCACCGCGAATTCCGGAGTCGTCGTGCGCGCCCGCGTCGTCGACGAGAGCGGCCGTCCGATCCGCGGAGCGCACGCCGTCCTGCGGGCGACGAGCGGTCCGTGGGCCGCCGGTATCGCGGCCGAAACACGCTTCGAATCCAAGAGCGACGGTTCCGGCGCGGTGCGCATCGAAGCCCCGATTCCGATCGCGAACAAGACCGTGCTCGACGTCGAGGGCGGACCGTACCGCACGCTGGCGCGAGCGGCGTTCGATCCGGAAGCGATGCGCGCGATCCAGCCCGGAGACAACGACGCCGGCGAGCTCGTGCTCCGTCCTGCCGGACAAGTGTCGGGACGCGTCGTCGCGCGGGGATCGCCACTCGCGGACGTGCACGTGGGCGACGCGGAGTCCGTGCTGCCGAACGCGTCGCGCGCCGCCACCGATTCTGATGGCCGGTTCCGCCTCGGCCATCTCGGTGGCGGGCCGGGTCGGATCCGTTTCTCCAGGAAAGGCTTCCTGCCGCGTTTCTTCGCGACGGACGTGCTGGCCGGGCAGGACGTCGATCTCGGCGACGTGGAGCTGGATCGCGCGCCGTCGATCGCCGGGCACGTCGTCGACAGCCGCGGCGACTCGCTCGTGGGCGTGACCGTGGCGGCCCGTGACGAGCGTGGCCAGCGGCGCGGTATCGGATCCTCGGACGCGGACGGATCGTTCCGCATCGACTTCGACGAAGCGGGCACCGTCGACCTCGAAATCGTGTCCGATACGCGCTTCCGGCCGTGGGGCGGCCGCGACGTGCCCGGAGCGCGCTTCGCGACCGGAGACGACGACGTGCGCATCGTGCTCGGGCGTGCGCACACAACGACGTTCGTCGTCACCGAGGCCGCGTCGGGTGCCCGGCTCTCCGAGTTCTCCCTGGCCGTCCGGCGCAAGGAGAAGCGCAACCGTCGAATGATGCCGGAGCAGTTCGACGACGACTGGCCGCGAGCGATTCGTGCGGAGAACGGACAGGTCGTGCTGCCGGCCGAGCCAGGGGTCGACGAGGTGTTCGTGACGGCGCGCGGTCACGTGCCCGTACGCACCGACGTAGCGCACGACGGGCTTGATCACGGCGTTCAGACGCTCGCGCTCGAACGCGGAAGCCGCCTGCGCGCACGACTCCTGCGCGACGGCCAGCCGTTCGTCCAGGCGCGGGTCGTGCTGGAACGCGCAATGGTCCCCCTGGGGCCGAAACCGCGCATCCCCGGCAGCATCGAGCCCGGTCGCACGCACGACTGGGATCTGCCGGACTTCGCCGCCCGTCCACGCAGGCTCGCGCCGTCCGATGATGGATCCTTCGAGTTCGATGCGCTCGCGTCGGGGACGTACAAGCTGACGGTCACGTTCGACGGCACGATCGCGCACGTGATCGAGCTGCTCGTGATCGCGGCGCTCCAGGATCAGGACCTCGGCGACCTCGTGATCCCGCGCCCGGCGACGTTGCGCGGACGCGTCGACACGGGCGACGTCTCGCCGGCCGGCTGGAACGTGAGCGTGACGGGGCGCAAGCCGATCGCCATCGACCGGGAGGACGGCCGCTTCACGTTTGAAGGCCTACCCGCCGGCGACGTCGCGGTCGGCTGGCACTATCCCGATGCGTACGGCCTCGAGTCGGAGCGCGCATTCCACGAGGGGGAGCGGAAGCTCGACCTCGTGCTGGCCGAAGGGGAGGTCCGCGAGATCGTCCTCGATGCACGAGCCGATGCCCCCGCGCTCCTGACGGTCCGCGTCCAATCGGGAGGGAAGCCCGCGGCCGACGTACCGATCTGGGTCGCGCTCCAGAGCGCGGGGGGGGTGGGGCACTCCGAAGGGATGAATGCCTCGACGGACGCCAACGGTGCGTGGTCGCAACGCGTTCGCCCCGGCCGGAAGTCCTGGGTGAGCGCGCGTGGCGTGGAAGGCCAGCTGCTGGCCGCGTCGGAAACGATGGTGCTCGCTCCCGGAGAAACGCGCGCGATCGAGCTCGATGCGAGCACGGGCGACGTCGAGATCGTCCTGGCCGATTCAGTGAAGATCCCCGCGAGCGGGATGATCGCGTTCGGCACGGGGCCCGCGGGCGAGGGCGCCGGCTTCCCGTACTACTGGGCCAAGGATCCGCCGAAGAACGCCGGCCGCGTCGCGCACTGGGACGGCACGAGGAAGCTCGTCGTGAAGGTGGGCGCGGGCACATGGGACGCGTCGATCCAGGTGTTCGCGTACGGGACCACGGACGGGGTGTCGGTCCAGCACGATCCGATCACGACGCGGATCGAGCGCCGCATCACGGTCCGGGCCGGCGAGACGACGACGGTCGAAGTGCCCTGAAGTCTTCGCGCGGAGCGTGACATCAGGGGACAAGGTGTCTGACACCGATGTCCACCATCCGTGCGCCCTCGGATAGCATCCGCCTATGAGCGATGCTCCCCCGACGCCCGCCCCTCGCTTGACCGCGCGCGAGAACCTGACCACGCTCCAGACGCACATCCTGGCGGAGGAGCAGAAGCACCCGTCGGCCAGCGGGACGTTCTCGTGGATCCTCTCGGCCCTGGCGCTGTCGGCCAAGGTGATCGCGGACAAGATCCGCCGCGCGCGCATCCAGGACGTGCTCGGGTCGCTCGATTCGGACAACATCCAGGGCGAGCGGCAGCAAAAGCTCGACGTCATCGCCAACGAGACGCTCCTGCGCTGCCTGGGCTCGCGCTCGGGCGTCGCCATCGTCGCGTCCGAGGAGGACGAGAACCCGACGATCGTCCAGCGCGACAGCCAGGGCGAGCGGCCCTACGTCGTGCTCTTCGACCCGCTCGACGGCTCGTCGAACCTCGACTCCTGCGGCGCGGTCGGCACGATCTTCAGCATCCTGCGGCACGATCGGCGCGCGATCACGCCAGAGCAGGCGATCTTGCAGCCGGGAGCGGAGCAGGCGGCGGCGGGCTACATCCTGTACGGCAGCTCGACCGTCTTCGTGCTCACGACCGGCGCGGGCGTGCACATGTTCGTGCTCGATCCGAGCATCGGGTCGTTCCTGATCGTGCAGGAGAACGTGCGCATCCCGCGCACGGGCAAGACGTACTCGGTCAACGAAGGCAACCGCCGGTCGTTCCCCGAGGGCTACCAGCGCTACCTCGAGTGGGCGCAGCAGAACGGCTACTCGAGTCGGTACTCGGGCACGATGGTGGCCGACGTGCACCGCGCGCTGATCTCGGGCGGCGTCTTCCTCTACCCGCCCACGAAGAAGTCGCCGGAGGGCAAGCTGCGCCTCCTTTATGAAGTGAACCCGATGTCGATGATCATCGAGCAGGCCGGCGGCAAGGCGTTCTCGGGCTTGCAGCGCGTCCTCGACGTGCAGCCCAAGGCCTTGCACCAGCGCATCGCGTGCTGCATGGGCTCGGCGGACGAGGTCGACCACGTGCTGCGACACCTAAGCTGAAAACCCGGGCTCTCGCAGCGGCACGTAGCATCGTGCAAAGGGTCGGGCACGGCTCGGCCGCACTCGCCCTCGTGAAGCAGGAGACCTCCAGCGCGCGGCTTCCCGCGTGGCGCGCGCGACTTCACGAGTGACGCTTCACGCCGCTCGGCTGGCGCGCCATCGCGGCCCGGCGTCGGGCCTGCGCGCCGGGTGAGCTCATCGCGCGGCTACGACTACGAGCTCCTGGGCTGGAACCACCGACTCGGCGCGCTGGCTGCCGAGCGCACCGACCTGCGTTTGCCCTACGACCGGCCGTTGCCGCATCACGCTCTCTTTGCGGATCCGCGACCGTTCCCCGCCGCCGAACGCGTGTGCCGATCGGCGATCGGCTTCCGCGTCGACCCGAACCTCGGCGCGCGCGAGATGGACGCGACCATCTGGGCCGTGCGCCGCGCGCTGGCCTGGGCCGGCCACTCGGTTGGGAATACCCCCGCCGACGCGCCCGCGCCTAGCGTGGCGCGAGACCCGGCGCGCTGATCCGGATCTCCGCCTGGATCAGCTCGCCGTACGAGGGCACGCCCAGCGCCGCGCGCTCGTCGTCGGTCGTCGCCGGATCGATCGGGTGGAGACGCCAGACCTTTCGCGCCGGATCCCAGACCCACTGCGTCCCGTAGCGCTGCGCCTGGCCTTGCCGGACGAGGTCCTTGTCGATCGCCTCCGCGACGACACGCAGGCCGAGCGGCTCACCCAGCTCCGCTGCCTTGTTTCCCAACTGCGCCGCCAGCTCCCAGTCGGACGGCGACGCAGACTCCACCAGCAGAACGGCCGCACGCATGTAGTCGCGCCCGGACCGCAGCACGCCGTCCTGCGCGAGGCCCCGTGCTTTCGCGGCCCGTTCGGCCGCCAGCTGCGAGCGCTTGGCGTCTGGCTGCGCCAGCGGCTCGGCGCGGCGCGCGTCGGTCGCGAGGTCGGCCCACAGACCGTCGATCGAGCTCGTGGAAGAGCACGCCGCGAACGCGAGGAGGAAGAAGGGGAGAAGGCCGGTGCGCACAGTCGCCATGCCCTCGACCATGCGTCGCGCCGCGCGCGAGTGCAACCCTCGCCCCCGGCGGGCTGACCACATCCGCGACTAGCCGCCGCGGGTCCCGCTGCCCCAGCGCAGACGCACGAGCAGCGAGCCCCCGCCTGTGCGCATCTCGACCTGCACGTCGACCACCCCGTAGCGCGCACCCTCCGGCCCGCGCAGCCAGGCCGCGACCCGCTCGCGCAGGATCGGTTCCTGGCGTGCGTTCCCGAGGCCGCGGCCGGTCACGACCCGCACCCAGCCGCGTCCCAGGACGCGCGCGGCGTGCAGCTCGCGGCCCAGCATCCGCAGGGCGTCGTCGGGGCTCTTGCCGTGCAGATCCAGCTCGTGGAGGTCGTCCGAGTCGTCCTCGGGCCCCGGAGGACCGCCTCGGTGTGGCATGCGGTCATTTTACGCAGATCCATCCCGGTGTCGTGTCGATGCCCGTATCCTGGCCTGCTCGACCCCGGACCTTCTAGAAGTCCGGGTCGACCGTGCGGGGCCGCTGGCCTCGCTCGCGCACCGAAAACCTCTGCAGAAGGAGTCGCTTATGAAGACGATGTTCGCCGTGATGGCTCTCGTGTCCCTGGCCGCCTGTGGCACCAACAAGACGTCGGTCGCTGACGACTCGACGGCCAACATGCCCGCCGCCGGATGCTGCGAGAGCAAGGCCAGCTGTGACGACGCCGCGAAGGCGGGTTGCACGGCTGACCAGAAGTCGGATTGCTCGGCCGCGACAACCTGCACGGCCAAGCCGCAGGGTTGATTGCAGCCTGAGTCGGATTCGACTCACTGCGCAGCAGGGCCGGCCTTCGGGTCGGCCCTGCTCGTTTCGCTGCGCCTGCTCGGGCAGCTCACCAGAAGACCGCGAGGAGCGCGGCGGCAGTCCCGCAACCACCGTCGCGGAAGACCTTCACAGCGGAAGGTCCTGGTGGCGCCGCGAAACGCGGCGCGCCGCGCGCACAGCGCGCGGGTCAGCGCTTCCGCACCTCGATCGCGTGCACCTCGAACACAAGCGGCGAGTTGGCCGGCACGAGGTCCGCCACACCCTTCTCCCCATACGCCAGCTCCGCCGGCACCGTGATCCTGCGCCGCCCCTGCGCGCGAATCCCGTTCAGCCCCTCGTCGAGCCCCTTCACGAACGCCTCGCCCAGCACGATCGGCACCGGCACGCCCCGATCCAGCGTGGAATCGACGCGCGTGCCATCCGGCAGCGACACGACGTAATCGACGAGAATCGTGTCTCCATCCGCTGCTCCCGGCCCGTCGCCCATCGCCAGCTCCTCGAACACCACCCCGTGCTCGGTCCGGACCTCCTGCACGTCGACGTGCAGCGGCCGCCGCTCGGGATCGAACGAGCGACACGCAGCCGTCGTCAGCGCCAGCACGAAAACGCCGGCGACCGCGGCAATTCTCATCGCTTGACCTCGCGGATCTCGACCGTCGCGAAGAGCGGCGTTCCGGGCGGCACGCCGGCCGACGGCAGTCCCGCCGCCCCGTAGGCCGCTTCGGGCGACAACGTGATCTCGACGATCGAGCCCTGGCGCAGCCCGATCAGCGCGCGCGAGAGCCCCGGCAAGAGCGCGCCGGATTTGCCGACGACGACGCGCAGCGGCGTGCCGGCGGACTTCGTCGACATGAGGACGACGGGCTCGAGCGGCGGGGCCAGCGTAGGCTCGGGCGGCGCGCCCGGCGGTTCGGCCGTGACAGCGCCGCCTTCCGTCGCAGCCGCGGACTCCGCGCCGGCCGCAGCAGCCGGCTCCGCGCTGGCCGCAACCGCAGGCTCGGTGCTGGTAGGAGCCACGGGCTCTGTGCCGGTGGGAGCCACAGGCTCCGTGCCAGTGGGAGCCACAGGCTCCGTGCCAGTGGAAGCCACAGGCTTCGTGACCGCCGGAGCCACGGGCTCCGTTCCGGCCGGAGTCTCGACCGGAGCAGGCTCGGGCTTGGAGGGCTCGGCCTGCGCGGCCGCGGCGACGACGCCCTCGAGGACGACGACGCCCTCCACGTTGGCCGGCGTCTCGGCCGGCTTCTCTGTCGCAGCCGCCGCGTCCGGCTTGGCATCCGCCTTCTCGCCCGCCGGCTCGGCTCCGGTCGCCGCCGGAGCAGCGACGGGCACGTACGACAGCGTCATCGACAGCGCGACATGATCACCCGGCGCAACGACCTCGCCCTGACCTTCGGCCAGCACCTCGACGCGGATCCCGCCCTCGAGCTCGACGATGCGCCGCTGCCCGACCGGGACCATCTCCGGCTTCGCCAGCGCGGCCGGCGCCGGCGCGGGCTCCGCCGCGCCCGGTTTCTTCTCGTCACGACTGCAAGCGGTCACCAGCAAGACAGCGACGAGCGCCGCAGTGGAAAAGGTCTTCACGCCCTCATCCTGCCAGGATCGAGGCGATGCACGCCACGTCGACGATGTCGTCCGGCTTGCAACCGCGCGAAAGGTCCATGAAAGGCCGTTCCAGGCCCTGCACGAGGGGCCCCAGGGCCTTGGCCCCGCCGAGCCGCTCGCTGATCTTGTACGCGATGTTCCCAGCGTCGAGGTCCGGAAAGATCAGCACGTTGGCCTTCCCGCCGAGCGGCGAGCCCGGCGCCTTGCGGTCGGCGACCTCCGGCACGATCGCGGCGTCGACTTGCAGCTCGCCGTCGCACGTCAGCTGCGGCGCGCGCCGGCGCAGGAGCTCGATCGCCTTGCGCACCTTGTCGACCTTCGGGTGCGACGCGGAACCGTACGTCGAGAAGGAGAGCAGCGCGACGCGCGGCGATTCACCGACCAGCTTGCGGTGGCTCTCGGCCGACGCCAGCGCGATGTCGACCAGCTGCTCCGCGGTCGGATCGGGCACGACGCCGCAATCGCCGTACGTGTACGTGCGGTCGGGGAACACCATCAGGAAGCACGACGAGAGCGTCGCGAACCCGCGCGCCAGCCCGATCACCTGCAAGCCCGCTCGCAGGACGTCCGCGGTCGCCGCCTCGCTGCCGGAGACGCCGGCGTGACAGTCGCCGCTGCGCACGAGGAACGCCGCAAAGACGAGCGGGTCGAGCGCGCGCTGCGTCGCCTCCTCGTGCGTCATGCCCTTGGCCTTGCGGCGCTCGTGGAGCTCGGCCGCGAAGTGCTTGGTGCGCGGGTCCTTCCTGGGGTTCACGACGTCGACGCCGGGCGGAGCGGCCGAGGCCATCTTCCCGCCGTCGATCAGGACGGGCGTGCAGAGCCCCTGCGTCGCGAGCCGTGCGGCGGCCTGCATGACGCGCGGGTCCTGCGTCTCGGGCAGGACGACGCGGCGATTGGCGCGCCGGGACTTCTCGTGGATCTCGAGGAGGACGTTCATCGCGCGACAGCTTCCTCGGCGCGGCCGATGGAGCGCAAGGACTTGGAGGGATCCCGTGCGAGCGAATGGCGGAAACCTGCCCTCCCAAGGCCTGTCGGTGCAGCCCGTCGTCCCCATTGGCGGGTTTCCGATCGTCGCAGTAGGTTCGGGGCATGGACGTGCCGCTGAACGAGAAGGAGATCGCCTACATCCAGGAGCAGATCCGCTCCGGCCGGGCCGCGAGCCAGGAGGAGGTTCTGCGCGAGGGCCTGCAACTCTTGATGGAGCGCGACGCCGAGGAACGGCGCAAGTACGAGGCCTGGCGCGACGAGACCCGGCGCAAGATCGAGATCGGCTACCAGCAGTCGTTGTCCGGCGAGATGGTCGACGGCGAGGAGGCCTTCGAACAGCTGCGCCTCGAGCTCGAGGCGCGCAAGGCACGGTCCTCTTGACGTCTTATCGATTCTCGCGGCAGGCGTTGCAGGATCTGAGCGAGATCCTCGCGTACATTCAAAGCGAGCACGGTGACGACCGAGCCGTTCGCTTCCGGAACGAGGTCATGCGCACGGTCTCCAACCTTGCGATGCACCCGCACATGGGGCACGAGCGACTCGACCTCACGCGCCGGGCCTTTCGTTTCTGGCCGGTCCATTCCTACCTCGTCGTCTACCAGGCTGGCTCCGTTCCGCTCGACGTGCTGCACATCATTCACGGCGCTCGCGATCCGCTGGATCTTCGCGACCGGATCGGGGAACCCGTCCTGGGTTCCGAGCACTACGCCGTCGCCTCGAACGGCTGAGCCAGGTTCTATCCGGTCTCTCCGCGATCGAGCCCCTCTCCTGCGACAGGTCGAACTCGTTCGCATTGGCTTTGTGCATCCGCATCGAGGGCCGCGATCCGAGTTCGTCGAGTTCCCGCTGCGCCGACCGGTGGATCGAGTCCTGGAACCGGCGCCGAGCCCGGCCTCTCGCGACCATTGGCACGTTTCCGACGTCCGGAGTAGCTTCGGGCCATGGACATGCCGCTGAGCCAGGAGGAGAGGGTGTACATCCAGGAGCAGCTCCGCTCAGGCCGTGCCGCCAGCCAGGAGGAGGTCCTGCGCGAGGGGCTGCAGCTCCTGATGGAGCGCGACGCGGAGGAGCGGCGCAAGTACGAGGAATGGAAGGCCGACGTCCGCCAGAAGATCGACGAGGCCTACGAGGAATCGCTGACGGATGAGGGGATCGACGGACACACGCTCCTGGAAGCGTTGCGAGTCGAGCTGGAGGCGGGCCGCGAAGATCGACCGTGAGCGAGTACCGTTTCTCGGCGCGTGCCCTGCGCGATCTCAGTGCGATCGTCCGTCGCATCCAACGTGAGCATGGGCGGGGCCGTGCGGAACAGTTCCAGAACGAGGTCGTCCGGGCCGCGGAGAATCTCGCCGCTCATCCGCGCATGGGGCATGTGCGCCCGGATCTGACCGCGAAGGCCATCCGCTTCTGGACGGTCCACTCGCATCTGATCGTCTACCGACCCGAATCCGTGCCTCTAAAGGTGCTGCGCCTCCTGCATGGGTCGCGCGATCCGTCGGACTTGCGGGATCGTGTCGGTGAGCCGGCCGTGGGGCCCGAGCACTACGCGGCGGTCTCCCTCGTCCCCGAGCGCAGCGGGTCGCTGGCATTGGCCCGTTTCCCGAGTCCGGAGTAGCTTCGTGCCATGGACGTACCGCTGAACCGGAAGCAGCTCGAGTACATCGAGGAACAGATCCGATCAGGCCGGGCTGCCAGTCAGGAAGAGGTCCTGAGGGAGGGGCTGCAACTCCTGATGGAGCGCGACGCGGAGGAGCGACGTAAGTACGAGGAGTGGAAGGCAGCGGTCCGCAGGAACATCGACATCGGCTACCAGCAGATGCTCGACGGTGACACGGTCGATGGCGACGAGTTCCTGGAGGAGTTGCGTCTCGAACTCGAGGCGCGCAAAGAGGGCGGTGCGTGAGCCGCTTTCGCTTCTCGAGGCAAGCACAAGTGGACCTGCGACAGATCGTCGCGTACGTCCGACGCGAGCACGGTCCGGAACGGGCGATTCGCCTTCGCGCGGAGGTCATTCGAGCGGCCGCCAACCTTGCGAGGCACCCTTACAGCGGGCACGAGCGTCCCGACCTGACCGTCAAGGCCGTCCGATTCTGGCCCGTGTTCTCGTACTTGTTGATCTACGAGCCGGGCTCCCTCCCGTTGACCGTGCTGCACCTCGTTCATGGCTCGCGCGATCCGTCCGACCTGCGCGATCGAATCGGCGAGCCCGCCCTGACGCTCGAGCACTACGTGGCTACGTCGAGCGTCTGAACCTCAGCGCGCGGGTTCCACGCTCGACAGCACGGCCGCGGGCACGTCGATCTCCATCCGCAGTACGGCGAGCCCGTGTGTCTTGCCCTGCGCGTCGGTCTTCAGCGACGCGGAGCCGCCGCCGCCGAGGCTGTCCTCGAGCAGGAAGTTCAGCAGGCGCAGATTGTCCGCCTCGTAGCGCTTCACGCCGCCATGGTTGATCGCGTGCATGTGCCGCTTCACGCGGTCGGCCGTCAGGTGCTCCTTCAGGAACGCGTAGGCCGCGTCACTGCGCGCGAGCACGCCGACGTTGCTGCCTTCGCCTTTGTCGCCCGAGCGGGCGCACGCGATCCGCGAAAGGGGGACCATCGGCATCGGAATCACTGCCCTTTCAAGTCGTGACGACGTCGACCGTCGTCTTGACGAACTGTTTCCGCAGGAGCGCCGGCCAGAAGCCGATGATCTCGGTCGCCTTCGGGCGTCCGCCGGCGAATCCCGTCACGCCCGGCGGGCCGCTCGTGACGAGCGGCACGAGCTCCATGCCGAAGCGGTTGACCTTGGCTTCGTCGGGGCCCTTCACGCCCATGCGCAGCACGATCTCGCTCGGGTCGGGGCGGTCGGCGCTCGCGATTCCCGCGTGGCACGTGTTCGCGCCCAGGAACTCGACGAGGCGCTCGGCGGCGGAGTACTCGAAGCCGTCGAGGGCGAGCCGCTTCCACACGACCTCGGCGCACAGCTTCGCTTTCGGCAGCGCGTCCGGGCCGCTGATCGTCAGCTCGCCGACCGCCTTGAAGCCGTCCTGGTAGCTGGCCGAGACCTTGTAGAAGGGCGTGGCCGGGCCGCCGCGCACGGCGTCGATCGCAACGCGATCCGGGCCGTCCTGGCGCATGCGGATCGAGCTGAAATCGGCCGTGCAATCGGGGCCGAGGTAGGCGCGCGGGTCGCCCATCTCGTAAGCCAGCTGGTGCGCGACCGTGCTCTCGTCGATCAGGCCGCCCGTGCCGGCGTGCTTCACGATCGCGAACTTGCCGTCGGGGCGCATCTCGATCAGCGGGTAGCCGATGCGCGCCATGTCGGGCACGCGCTGCCAGTCGGTGAAGTTCCCGCCCGTGCACTGCGCGCCGCACTCGACGATGTGCCCGGCGACGGTGCCGGCCGCGAGCAGGTCGTGATCGCTCGTCTTCCAGCCGAACTCGTGGATCATCGGGCCCAGCACGAGCCCGGGGTCGGTGCCGCGGCCGGTGATGACGATCTGCGCGCCCTGGCCCAGCGCTTCGGCGATCGGGAATGCACCCAGATAGACGTTCGCGCTGGTCACGCGGTCGCGCACGCTCGAGAGCGGCGCGCCGGTGTCCATGTTCGAGAGCGTCTCGCCGCCGGCGATCAGCTCGTCCAGTCGTCCCATGACGTCGTCGCCCTCGACGATGCCGACGCCCACGCCCTTCAAGCCGTGCTTCTTCAGCACCGCCAGCACCGCGTCGCGGCACGCGCGCGGGTTCACGCCGCCGGCGTTGGCCACGACCTTGATCTTCTTGGCGACGATCTCCGGCGCGAGGCGGTCGATCATGCGCACGAAGTCGGTTGCGTAGCCCGTCTGCGGGTTGCGCGCGCGCTGCTTCTGCAGGATCGACATCGTCACCTCGGCCAGGTAGTCGAGGGTCAGGTAGTCCATCGGGCCCTCGCGCACGAGGCGCACGGGACCCAGGATCGAGTCGCCCCAGAAGCCCTGGCCGTTCGCGATCCGGACGATGTCTTGCCGCGGCATGGAGGTCGGATGCGGCGCTCTCCGCGCGCCGGGCGGAAGAGTCTACCGACACGACCCCGCGGTCCGAAGGCGCGGGGAACATCCTTCCGCTTGCCGGCCACGGACGTGCCGCGCGCTCAAGGTCCGGAGCAGCGAGCCTCGATACGGGTGGGTCCAGCCCGGTGTCCGCATGCGGAGCTGCCCGGCGGGACACCGAGATCAACCTTGCCCGTGCCCCCGTTCAGGCATGACGAGGCCCAACGCCTCGTCGAGCTCAAGAACCTCCGGATCCTCGACACGGATCGGGAGGCCGCCTACGACGACCTGGTCCACCTCGCGGTCCGGTTGTGCGGCACGCCGATGGCTGTGCTGAGCCTGGTCGACCAGGACCGCGTCTGGATCAAGGCCCGCGTCGGGCTCGAAGCCGACCATGTGCCGCGCAGCATCTCGCTGTGCGCGCACGCGATCCTCGAGCCCGATCGGACCTTCCTGGTGGCCGACGCGATGGCCGACACGCGCTTCACGCGGAACCCGCTCGTCACGGGCGAGCCGCACCTGCGCGCCTACGCGGGCGTGCCGCTCGTCACCGCGAAGGGGCACGCCGTGGGCGTCCTGTGCGTCCTCGACGTGCGGCCGCGCACGTTCACGACGGACGAGCTGGACGCACTGCACCGCCTGGGCCGCCAGGCTGTCGCGCTGCTCGAGCTGCGCCGCGCGACCCTGAACCTGGTCGAGTCGGCCAACCGCGAAGAGGCCGTGTCCACCGAGCTGCGCCGCAGCCAGCGGCGGCTCGAGATCCTCAACGAGCTGGCTGCCGGGATCCAGCCCGACCACGAGGTCTCCGACGTCACGCGCGTCGCGGTCCAGATCCTGGGCCGTCACCTGCCCGGCATGCGCGTGGCGTACTCCACGATCGACGAGCGCGGGCGCCTCGAAGTGCTCGAATCGGTCGAGCCGGACGGGATGCCGCACCTGGCCGGCATGGACGTCGACCTGACTGTCGTGCCGCTCTTCCTGGCCTCGTTGCGCGCCGGCGAGAACGTGGTCACCGAAGACGTGCGGCGCAGCCGCCTCTTCGCGCCGCTGGCCCCGCGGATGCAGGCGGCATGCATCGAGTCCCGGCTGGACGTGCCCGTGCGACACGGTTCGGGACTCACGGGCCTCCTGTGCTTCGGCGCGCCCGCGGTGCGCACGTGGAGCCGCCACGAGATCACGCTGCTGACCGAGGTCGCGGCGCAGCTCGCGCACTACATCCAGCGCGCGCAACTGCAATCCGAGCGCCGCGCGGCCGAAGGCCTGCGGCGTACCCACGAGGAGCGCTGGCGCATCGCGACCCAAGGCACGGGCGATTCGATCTGGGACCTGGAGGTCGCCACCGGCCTGCTGTTCTGCTCCGCGCGGCTGGCCGACGTCTTGGGACCCGACGTGCCGTTGCCGTCGAAGCTCGAGGAGTGGCACGCGCGCGTCCACGCCGACGACCTGCCCCAGGCGATGGCGGCCCTCGAGGACCACATCACGGGCCGCTCGGCCGCGTACCAGGCCGAATACCGCGTGGCGTCGAACGACGGCACGTGGCGCTGGGTGCTCGACCGCGGCCGCGCGCTGCACGACGAGAAGGGCGCCGTCGTGCGCGTCGCCGGCACGCACGCCGACGTGACGACGCGCAAGCGCTGGGAGCAGGAGCTCGCCATCGCGCGCGACGCGGCGCTGGAGACGGCCCGTCTCAAGGCGCAGTTCCTGGCCAACATGAGCCACGAGATCCGCACGCCGATGAACGGCGTGATCGGGATGGTGGACCTCCTGCTGCAGACGCCGCTCGACTCCGAGCAGCGCGGCTTCGCGGAGACGGTGCGCTCGTGCGGTCAGGGCCTCCTGACCGTGCTGAACGACATCCTCGACTGGTCCAAGATCGAGGCCGGACGGCTGGAGCTCGAGGCGGTCGAGTTCGATCCGCGCCAGATCGTCGAGGACGTCGTCGAGCTGGCGTCGTCCGCCGCGCACGCGAAGGGGATCCGCATCGCTGCTGCGCCCATGCCCGGTCTGCCGCGCCGCATCGTGGGCGATCCGCACCGGCTGCGGCAGGTGCTGTCGAACCTGGTCGGCAACGCGGTCAAGTTCACCACCAAGGGTGGCGTGCTCGTGCGCGCTGACCGCCTCGCCGAAACGTCGGGCGTCGCCGGCAGGGCCGGCGAAAGTGACGCAACCGTCGTTGCGTCGCTGCGCTTCGAGGTCGTCGACACGGGCATGGGGATCGACGCCGAGGGTCAGACGCGCCTCTTCAAGAGCTTCTCGCAGGCCGACGGCTCCATGGCGCGCCGCTTCGGCGGCACCGGGCTCGGGCTCGCGATCTGCCGACAGCTCGTCGAGCTGATGGGCGGCCGCATCGGTCTCGTCAGCGAGCCGGGCCGCGGATCGACGTTCTGGTTCCAGGTCGCGCTGGGCGCCGCGCCGACGACCGTCGCGACGACGTCGGGCAGCCTCTCGGGCCGCCGCTACCTGCTGGCCACGCCGCACGCACTCGAGTACGACGCGATCGCCGCGCAGCTCGCCTGCCTGGGCGCCGACTGCGTGCGCGTATCCGGGATCGAGGAGGCCGCGCGCGCCACGAGCGCCGGAGCCGGCGGCCTCGACGGCCTGCTCATCGACCACGACCTGCTGACCGACGTCGGCTCGCGCGTCCCGGCGCTGTTGCCAGCCACGACGCCCGTGTTCCTGCTCGTGCCGATCTCGGCGCAGCTCGAAGCCGACACGCTCGTGCGCGACGGCTGGTACGCGCAGATCGCGCTGCCCGTCCGGCGCACGCGGATCGAGGCGGCGCTCTCGGGTCGCGACGTCGCCGCCGCCGGGCCGACGCCCGCGGCGCACAACGAGGAACACGAGAGCTCCGGCAGCAACCTCGGACGCCGGCGCGTGCTGCTGGCCGAGGACAACATCGTGAACCAGAAGGTCGCGACGCGCATGCTCGAGCGCATGGGTTGCGTCGTCGAGGTCGCGGCCGACGGGCTGGCCGCGGTCGAAGCCTGGAAGCGCGCGCGCCACGACATCGTGCTCATGGACCTGCAGATGCCCGGCATGGACGGCATCAACGCCACGCGCACGATCCGATCCCTCGAGAAGCCCGGCCAGCGCGTGCCGATCCTGGCGCTGACCGCCAGCGCGGCCGACGAGGACCGCGCGCGCTGCCTCGTGGCCGGCATGGACGAGTGCTTGAGGAAGCCGATCCAGACGGCGACGCTGCAGGCGGCGCTCGATCACTGGATCCGGACGCCGGGTACCGGCGTCACTGTGTAGAGGCCTCCGGCCTCTCGCGCCGCGACCAGCGGCGCCAACAGGTACTTCTGGGTCCGCTACGCGCGGTACTTCTGGGTCCGCTACGCGCTGTTCTTCTCGCTCTCCTACGCGAGCGCCGTCACGAGCATCCGATGGAAGTGGTGCACCGCCCTCTCGCGCGACGGCGAGTAGCGGCCGCGCTCGTACAGGCGCGCGCGCATGCCGCGCTGCACGTCCATGACCACGGCCTCGTCCTCGAACTCGACCTGGTCCAGCCCGCTGCCCGCGCCGCGGTCCATCAGCGACGCATCGCTGATCCACGTCTCGAAGCGTACGCGCGTGCGGTCGACGCCGCGCGGCTCGACGACGTTCAGCGACAGGCCCCAGGGGTAGAAGTTGAGCATCAGGTTCGGGAAGACCCAGGCGTAGTAACCCGCGATGCGCCGCCCGTGGTCGCGGCTGGACGCGGGCGGCTCGAACGCCAGCTCGCCCGGCTTGGCCAGCGCGAACTGCACGCTGGAGTGCCGCATCAGCTCTGTGCCGTAACCCTCGAACTCGACCGTCGCGTTCAACGCCGGGTGCACGAAGGGGATGTGCAGGCCCTCCAGGTAGTTGTCGCAGTACAGGGCCCAGTTCGCTCCGAAATCGAACGTGCGGTCGCGCGAGGCGTCGTGCTCGAGGCGGTCGATAGGCAGCCACTTCAACCGCTCGTGCAGGTCGCCGACCTGCTCGTCCAGGCTGTGGCGCGGCTGCAGGGCGGTGAAACGCAGCGGGCCCAGCCGCTCCAGCGGCAGCGCACGCAAGTCGTCGCGGTGCGTGGGGAAGTGCTCCGCGCCCTGGAACTCGGGCGCGGAACGGAACGCGCCGTCCAGGCCGAACCGCCGGCCGTGGTAGCCGCAGACCAGCGAGGTCGCGCGGCACGCGTGCTGCGCGACGAGCGCGCCGCGGTGCGTGCAGACGTTGGACAGGAGCCGCTCGCGCCCGCTGTCGTCGCGCGTCAGCACGAGCGGCTCGGACAGCATGCCGTCGAGCAAGATGAACGGCGCGCACGCGGGCTGCTCGGGCGGCAGGACCGCCGGCGCGTACTGCCACGTGCGCGCGAAGACGTGCTCGCGCGCACGTTCGAACACGGCCGGATCCGTGTACAGGCGCGAGGGCGGCGTCTCGGCCTTGGCGATGTCGGGGTGGATGTCGAAGCGGTGGAAATCCAAGGTCGGGCTCCGCGAGGCCGCGCACTGTAGCGCGCGCCGCTCGCGCCTCGATCGTCGCGCCTCAGCCCGGGATGCTCGCGGCGGACGGACGCTCGGCGGGCTTGGGGTCCGCGCTGGCCGCCCACTCCGCGACGCGCCGTGCGAGCTCCTTCAGGCGCGCGCCGACGACGGGTTCCGCCTGCGCCGCCAGCTCGTGAAGCCGTTTCCCGCTCTTCGTGCCGAGGCTGCGGAATCCCGCGGAGCGCCCAGCCTCGAGGTGCACGCCGGCCGCTGCGAGCTGGGCCAATGCGCGCGCGACCTGGCCCTCGAACGATTCGTGACGCGCGCGCCAGGCGGCCTCCCAAGCTTCGTGCGCCGCGTGCATCTCGCCGCGCGCGTACAGATCGGTGCCGGCCCGCAGCGCGCTCCAGCCCGACGGCACGGGTGCGCTCACGGGAGCAGCTCGACTACAGGATCCTCGAAGCGCACGCGCGCGTTCTTGGCGTACACGCCGGCGTGGCGCGGGCCGGCGGGCGCGGAGACCAGCTTGGCCTCCAGCGGCGCGCGTTCGTCGACGCGGATCTCGAGCACCCCGCTCTGCAGCACGCGCACCGCGAGCGCGATCGCTTCGCCGGACGCAACCGGCGGTGACAGCGCGATCGTTCGCGCGAGCCGCAGCGTCGACGCGCCGCGAGCGGCCGCGTTCAGCGTCCACAACCCGACCATGCCGCGGTCGTCGATGCCGACGATCGTGCAGTTGCGCTCGGGCGCGCCGGCGACGACGAGCCCGACCGAGCGGCCCGGCTCGCGCGGACCCTCGGGCACGAGGCGCGCGCGCACCTCGTAGTCGCCGCTGGCCTCGAACGATGTGTCGACCAGCGCACCGGCGTTCACCGCGTCGAGGAGCACGGAGCCGGCCGCGGGCTCGAAGTCCTTGAGCGGGGACGAACGCAGCGGCGCCCACGCGCCGACCGTCGACGCCAGCGCGCGAATCGAGCCCTGCAGCAGCCCCTTCGCGCGCGCTTCGGCGCGCAATTCGGCCGCGGCCGGCTCGAGCGGCTCGCCCAGGGCCGCGGCCAGATCGGCCGCCAGCGTGCACGCGCGCAGCGTCAGGCCGCTGGCGCGGTAATCCGCGACGAGCGCCAGGGCCGAGCGCGTCAGCTCGCTCGTGCGCTGGCGCGTCGCGCGCAGCGCCGCGTTCTTCTGGTCCAGCTTCGCGAGGCGCTTCTCGAGCTCGGCCTGGCGCTCCGCGTCGAGCGCGAGCTGGCCCTCGTCGGCCAGCCGCAGCGCTTCCTCGATGCGCTCAGCGGCCGACGACGCGCGGCCGAGCCGCTCGAGGACGTCGGCCTGGCGCAGCGACAGCTCGCCGTCGGGCTTCTCCAGGTCGATGTGCACGCGCACCCATTCGAAGTCGATCAACGCACGACCCAACAGGTCGGCGACGCGCGTTTGGCCCTGCTTGCCCTTGGCGCTCGCATCGGCCGCGGCCAGGAGACGGTCCGCGTGCGCGAGCCGGGCCGTGCGCGCCTCGGCGTCGCGGCCGTGCAGCAGCACGACCGTCTCGAGCATCCAAGCCTCCCAGTCGCGCGCGAACGAGGCATAGTCGGGATGCGGGCGCGGCGCGTCGTCCTTCAGAAACGTCTTCTCGAAGGCCGCGAACGAGCCCTGGCCCGCGCGGATCACGGCGCTGCGGTACTGGGCGTACAGCGGCCGGTACGGATGCTCGAGGGTCGCCGGGTCCTCGTACTCCTGGAGGAAGTACACGAGGCCCCAGCCCCAGGCGTAGTACTCGGGCGGGTAGGAGCCGGCGCCCTCGAACTCGATCACGTCGCGCAATCGCGGCGCCTGCTGCCTGGCGATCTGGAAGCGCAGGGCTTCGAGCCGCCGCAGGGCCGCGCGCGGCCACAGCACGCGACCGTCGGCCATCGCCACCGCGCCCTCGAAGAACGAGGCCGTGCCCTCGTTCAGCCAGGCCGGGATCCAGCCGCCGCCGGCCAGGATCGTCATGAACTGGTGGCTGGCCTCGTGGAAGAGCGTCTCCAGCATCTCGTCGAGCTTGCCGGTCGCTGCGCGCGTGTCGTACGCATGGACCTCGTTCGTGCCGGGCGACCACCAGCCCTCGGGCGCGCCCTCGCCGGGCCAGCCCTTCAGCATCGCTGTCTTGGTGGGCGCGACGACGATCGTGGCCTTCCCGCCGCGCGCCTTCTTGGCTTCGCCGTCGAAGTAGATCTGCACGTAGTAGGCGTGCACGTCGTCCATCAACCGGCCGAGACGCTCGACGACTTCCGGCTCGAGGTGACACGACAGCCGGTAGTGCTCGCTCTCGCGCACGATGAGCGGCCGCTCGACCGAAGCCGGCGCGTCGGCCTCGGCCGGCTGGGCCAGCTGGACCTTCTCGAACGACGCACGCGCGCGCGCCAGCAGGTCCGCGGCCGGCTTGACCTCCTTGCCGCGTGCGATGCGCGGAATGCGCTCGGCCAGCGACAGCGCGCGTTCAGCGTCGCCGCCCGCGAGCAGGTCCTCGGCCGAGGCCAGCAACGTGGTCGAGACCTTGCGCAGGAACGGCTCGCGCCGCGCGGACAGCGGGTCGAGGCGGCGCAGGGCGATCAGCGCCGCCTTCTGCTCCGGTTCGCGTCCCGCGTACGCGAAGCCGTCGGCCGCCACCTCGAGACGCTGCGCCGCTTCGTCCACGCGCCCGAGTTGCTCGAGCGCGGCGCCCAGCAGGCGTTGCTCGTCGGGCGACAGCTCGGCGCGTCGCGCCCGCTCGCCGAGCAGCGCCGCGACGCCGGGCCAGTCGCGCGCCTTCTCCAACGCGCGCGCCCGCTCGAGCTCGCCTTCTGCGGACCCCGCGAACGGGGCCAGGAGCACGAGCAGGGCGGGCGCGAAGAACAGGCGCTTCACCGGAGAGGTGTAGCCCACCGGTTGGGGCGAGGCTCCGGTGCCGTCACTTGGCCGAGGCGTTGAAGCTGGTCGTGCCGGCGAATTCCATCGATTGCTCGAGGTTCATGCTCTTGCCCTGCACCTCGATGGTCATCGCCTGGTCGGACTTGAACGTGGTCGTGCCCGACAGCTCGAGCGTGTGGAAGTGCCCGGCGGCGACGTTCCACAGGAGCTCGCCCTCGGCCTGCAGGGCGTACTCGATGTCCATGTGGTCGAACTCCATCTTCGTGAGCTCGGGCGGCAGGTCTTCCTTCGCCATCTGCTCCTTGATCATCTCGGTCATGTCGGTCTTGGCCTTGATGTCGATCGAGACCTTGATGACCGCCATCTGCGTCCCACCGACCTCGCGCATGCCGGTGAACTTGCCCGAGGCCTTGCCCTCGACGTCGTCGCCGAACATGTCGGCCATGTTCTCCATGCCCGAGGCGCCCATGCCACCGCTGGCCTCGGCGCCCTCCTTGGGCTTGAGGCCCAGGTTGCCGCCCGGGGCCAGCACGTCCACGAGTTCCTTGGGATCGAGCTGCCACTCCTCGCCCTCCTTGACCTCGGCGTCCGGCAGCAGCGCGCGCAAGTCCATGTTCTCGCGCAATTCCTCCAGCAGCTTCTCGTCGCCGCCGGCCGGCTCGAAGGCCAGCGTGAACTCCTTCTTTTCCGCGTCCCACGTGAACGTGATCGACTTGCTCTCGAGCTCGCTCTCGGCCGTGACGTTCATGTCCTGATCGCGCGACTGACCCATGATCTCCATCTTCATGGAGGTGTTCACTTCGCTGGCGATGTCGTCGAAGGTGCGCTTCAGCTTGCGCACCGCGCCGCCCTCGACCTTCTGGTACTCGTCGGAGACCGTGACCTTGTAGGAGACGGCCATGGTCATCTCCATTTCGGGCATCATCCCGCCGGCGCCGCTGACGGTCATGTCCTCGAGGTTGAGGTCGGCCTTGACCTCGAAGGTCTTCGTCAACGACGTGCCGTCCGCGACGGTGAACGCGATGCGCGTGGCCGGCGCGTTCGAGCCGAGCAGCAGCGGCAGCGGGAGGAGCAGAGCGGGGAGGATCAGGACCTTCGAGGCGTGCATGAGGGACATGGCGTGAGCCGCGTGGCAGGAGGAGGGGAGGGCCAGGGTCGCTGGACGGCGGCGAGTATAGGCCCGGAGGGGGCCAGCTCCTTCAGCCTCTACAAGGTCCGAACGAGGACGAGGCCCCTTCGGCTGGCGCCGAAGGGGCCTCGTCGTGCGGGTGGAGGTGTCCACCCGACCCGGGAGTCGTAGTGGCGCCTGCGCCGACGCGCCCGCGGTAGCGCCGGTGGCGCCACGCTGACGCACCCGCGCTATGGGCAGAACGTGACGGCCAGGCCGTCGCTCAAGTTGAAGCCCGCGCCGCCGCCGGCCGGGTTGCGGTACCAGTACTGGAACCGCCACAGCTCGCCGGCCTGCACCGCGTGCGGAATGTTGTTGTAGCGGAAGGGCTGGAACGCATCCCCGAACGCGTCCGTCGCGAGGATCGGCAGCCGGTAGACCGAGCCGCCCACGCAGCGGTAGCCGTTGCCGAACGCCGACTGGGTCGCGTTCTGTCCGTAGTAGAAGATGCCGACGGTGAAGGGCGGGCAACCCGATGCAATCACGTCGAAGTTGTTCGTCGAGATGTTCGGCGTGCCCTGGTAGTTCATGACCGCACCCGGCCCGACGGAGTTGGGCGACGTCGAGCAGTAGTTCTGCGGCGTGCCGCACGGAGGCGGCGGCGCCTCGATCCAGAGGACCTTGACGTCGTCGAGGTTCCAGCCGCCGTAGTTGGACGACCCGTTCGACCGGATGCGCCATTCGATCTGGACCGAGGCGTTGTTGTTCGCCACGGCCCCGAGCTGGACTTCCTGGCTGCTCCACAGGCCCTCGTTCATGTTGGCCGCGGGGTTGATGTAGACCTCGTTGCCGTTCACCAGGATGCGCGCCTGGTCGGAGGCCGAGCCCTGCACCGACAGCCAGCGCTTGAAGCGCACGCGGACGCCCGTCGCCCCGGTGCAGTTGATGATCGGCGTACGCAACGTCATGTGCGCGTTGCTCGGGTACGCGCCGTTGTCGAGGCCCAGGCCCAGGTCCGTGCCCCAACAGACGCTCGGGCTGAACGCGTTCGAGGGGTCGACCCAGTTCGCACCGCTCTCGCCGGCGGGCGAGTTGCGCTCCCAATCGTCAGCCAGGTTCGACGTGTCGCCCACCGTGGCGTGCGTCCAACCCTCGTCGCTGGCCGTGTCGAAGTTGTGGAAGCGCAAGACGTGCACGATGCCCACGTCGAACTCGACCAGGTTCGAGGGCGCCGTCAACGGGAACGTGACGGTGGTCGCGGCGTTGTCCGTGGCCGAGATCTGGTACTCGACGTGGTTCGGGGCGGCGATGCCCGGAATCTGGCCGCTCCAGTTGTTTCCGCCCTGGTTCGTCATGGGGACCGCGGTGAAGGCCCCGCCGTCGAGGCGGTACAGGATGCTGGCCGACAGGATCGGCGGCGCCGAGTTGGCCTGGATCGTGGCGTTCACGACGTACGGCCCGGTCTGGTCCAGCGTGTCGGGCAGATCGGTCACGTTGTTGATCGCGATCGGCTGCAGCACGACGCCCGGGAAGCCCTGGTCGCGGAAACCGCCGTCGATGTGCGCGTAGTTCGGCGTGCCGTTGTCGATGTTCGCGTCCGTGTCGTCCAGCGTCAGCCACTGGGTCT
This sequence comes from Planctomycetota bacterium, assembly GCA_031400875.1. Taxonomy (GTDB): domain Bacteria; phylum Planctomycetota; class UBA1135; order UBA1135; genus JAEUHZ01. The sequence continues at coordinate 36,205 of JANNQS010000099.1, forward strand.
CGATGATCGAGCGGATCTCCTGCTGGTTGTAGGCGTTCATCCAGCCCACGAAAATCGTGTTCGCGGCCAGGTCGCCGGCCGCGCTGCCGTTCGCGACGTTCATGCGGTTGCGGATCTTCCAAGCCGCGCCCATCCACACTTCGCCGTCGGCGTGCACGCCGCCGTAGCAACCGGGGTTCGCGTCGCCGCAGAACTGCCGCGTGTTGTTGCCCGAGCGGATGTAGCCGCCGCCGCTGAAGTTCGGGCCGACGATCGGGCTGTCGAAGGTGTACATCGCCCAGACGTCGGCGTTGCCCTCGCCCATTCCGTCGCCACCGTTGCCGGTGCCGTAGCGCTCGTTCAGCCAGTGGCCTTCCTCGTGCGCGATGATCGTCGCATAGGCCGTGTTCGGGCACTGGCCGCTGGCGTTGTAGAAGTTGATCGAGTTGCCGTCGTAGTAGGCATTGCACGAGCCGCTGACGGCCGTGTTCGCCCGGACCAGGAAGTCGACGTGCGTGTCGGACGGGGTGATGGCCTTGACGAAATCGCGCAGCATCGGCACGACGCGCATGCAGTTGGCCTGGGCCGTCACGGTCGCGACGGCCGGCGAGTTCATCAGCACGGCGTTGCCCGTCGGGGCGTTCAGCGTCTGCGTGAGGCTGTACTCCGCGCCGGCCGCGTTCTGCACGTTGGCGTAGGTGCCGTTCGCGTACCCGAAGGTGACCGAGGCCGGAGCGTTCACGCCCACCAGGTTGAAGTCGCCGTTCGTGTCCGTGAACGTCGTCACCGCGCCCGAGGTCACGCGCAAGAAGCGCATCGGCTGCGCGGCGGGCGGGTTCGAGGCGATGTCGGGCAGCAGGCCGGGCGAGGCCAGCGAGGTGACCGTGCCGCTGACGTCGAAGTGGTGGATGCTCTCCTCGTCGCGGTAGACCGAGCCGGTGCCGGCGTCGACGAAGGCGCGCTTGCCGACCGGCTCGAAGCCGTCCGACACGTGCTGCACGACGACCTTCCAGGCCAGGCGCGGCGTGCGGCGGCCATCGACCTCGAACTGGTCGATCACGAGCTCGGGCGCGTCGACGCGCGTCGGCGCGAGGCCCTGCTCGGCGCCGAACCACTCGACGGCGCGGCGCGCGGCGCGCGCGGCGTCGAGGGTCGGTGACGTCGCGAAGCCGGCCACTTCGGGCAGGCCGGTCGACTGGATCGAGAGGATCCCGCCGCGCATGTCGAGCGCATGTCGAGCAGGACGTTGGCGAAGCCGCCCTCGACGGGCACGCCGTTCACGACCTGACGGAAGCGGGTCGTCATCTTGTCCGTGCTGCCGATGATCCCGAGCGGCAGGAACGTCGTCTCGACGTGCTCCAGGACCGCGTCCTGGAGGCCGTGGAACGCGAGCGTCTCGACCAGCGCCTGGCGGCCCAGCGCGGCGAAGTCGGCGTCGTCGCGCGGAGTCCAGCGCGGCGCGGTGCCACCTCCGGCCAGGAGCTCGGCGTACCCGGTGTCGAGCGCGCGATGGAGGCGCCAGCTCGCACCGTGCTGCGTACGCCATTCCGCCAGCAGAGCGCCCAGGTCCGGGCGCGCGCGGGGGGTGGAGGTCGGTTCGCTGCTGGCGAACGCCGGTGCAGCCAGGAGGAGAGGGAGGATTCGAGAGAGGGCTCGGAACGTCATGACGAAAGCGCCGGCTCACGCCGGATTCTTCTCGAGAGAGAGGGGGGCCCCTGGAAGGGGAAAGCCGGAGCGCGACGCGGGCGCGAGCCCCTCCCCGTCGTCCGGCGACGTCTATTGGAACGCGGCTCGAACGATCTGGGTTCCTCGCCCGGCTGGGCTTTTTCTACTGTACCGCTAAACGTGGGTAAGCGGGGCGGAGCGCTGGGGGCTGGCATTGCGGCTGCCTCGGGCCACGATCCTGGACCCCTGAACCCTACCTCTTGTGGAGAAGCCCCTCGTGCGCGCGACGATCGAATACTGCGTCCAGTGAAGCTACCTGCCGCAGGCGACCGGTCTGGCCGCCGAGCTCCAGCACAGTTTTCCGGGGATCGAGGTCGAATTCATCCCGTCGAAGGGTGGCGTGTTCGAGGTCACGGTCGACGGCAAGCTCGTGTTCTCGAAGGCCGGGCTGAAACGGTTTCCGGCGTATCAGGAGATACCGAAGCTGCTCCTCTGACCACCCCGGACCGAACAACCAGTCACCGAACGAGAGCACTTCCTGAGTTTCGCCTCGCTCTCACCGCGCGCCTCTGTCACGGCCCACGAACGGACCCGATCCGTACGGGTGGCGCGCTCGCAAGCTCGCCGCGCTATTTCCAAACGATGAACACCAGCAACAACGCGACGACGACGAACAAGACGATCGTCGTCAGAACCGGCACACCCGTCGGCGCGCCGTCGAGGGCACGCGGAGAACCAAGGGGAGAAGCCATGGCGGAGCTGTCTGCTCGAAGTTGCAAGTCAGGGGGGGGCGTCCGGATGCGCGCTGCCATGGACGCCGCCGGAACTGGGCCAGAGATACCACGGATCTCCGATTCCTGCGGAAGATCCTGCGGGCGTGGCGTTGAGGGAGACAATCCCCTGCGCCAGCGTGCCGCCTCCACCGTGCCTGTGAAGTCTTCGATCCAACCCATGTCGATCCGCCGCTTCCTCCCCGTCCTCCTGGGCCTTGCCGCCTGCGCCCCTGCCGTTGCCGGGTCCGCGGGGCCTCCGAGCCAGGACGCGCCCCAGGAACCTGAGCTCGGTTTCCTCGGCTTCCAACCGCCCGAAGTCTCCGATATCCGCCTGGCCGACACGTTGTTGCACCAGGACGAGACCGGTGGCGTCGCCCAGGACCTGATGGGAATCTCAGGCGCAGCTGCACCGGGTGGCGGGTTCGGGCTCGTCTGGCGCGACCAGCGCGACGGCATGCTGGGCCTCTACTTCGCGCGCGTCGGCCCTGACGGCCAGCGGCGCGAGGACGAGCGGTCGATCACGTCGCTGCCCGCGACGGTCCGCAAGTTCGATCCGGCCGTGGCCGTCGCGCCCGACGGGTCGGGCGCCGTGGGCTGGATCTCGATCCGGCAGGAGGGTCAACAGCGGACCCTGAGGCCCTGGTTGCGCTGCTTCAACGCCGAGGGTCAGTTCTACGGCTCCGATCTCCTGCTGGGCGACGCGCCTGCGCCCGGCCGCGCGCGCACCGGTCGCGACGAAACGGGACCCGCGTCGCGCTCGCCGGTGCTCCTCGCGCGCGCCGACGGCACCCGCACGATGATCTGGACGGTCGAAGGGCGCTTGCGCGTGGCCGACTTCGACGTCGCCGGCAGCCCGCTGCGGACTGCCTACGACCTGGGCCCGGCCGGGACCGACCCCGAGGTCGGCATCTCCGCCGTCACCGACGCGAGCGGCGGCGTCGCGGCGCTGTGGACCGGCAAGGGTCATGTCTGGTTCGCCTGTCGCGGGCTCAAGGACAAGAAGTCGGAGGAGACGCAGCTGGGCGACGGTCAGGCGCGCGCGCTCGCCCTGGATCCGACGGGCGGCTACTGGGCGCTGTGGCAGCGCGGTGACGCCGTCGTGCTGCGCCACGTGAGCGCCGCCGGCCAGGCCGATCGCGCCGAGACGACGCCGGTCGCGGGGCCGGTGCGCGACTGCGACATGGCGGCGCACGCCGGCGGCATCGCGATCGCCGTCCTGCGCGGCGACGGGCCCGCGCCGTCCGGCCGGGAGCGCGGCGGACGCGGGCGCAGCGAGATGCAACGGCCCGGAACCGCACGCGGCGAAACGCGCCCGGCCGCGCCGGAGGACGGCGGCGACGCGCGCGTCGAGCTGTGGCTGTGCGATCCGCGCGGCGCGCTCGCGCAGCCCGAGCCGCTGGCGATCACGAGCGGCGACGCGCGCAACGTCAGCGGCGCGTTCGTGGCCTCGAACGGAGAGAACCTCCTCGTCGCCTGGACGGACTCCCGCCGCGGCGACGCCGACGTGTGGGCCCGCATCGTGGACCTGGGCAAGTCGGGCGAGGAGCGGCTGCGTCTCGAGGTGCGCATCAACTCCGACGGTCCCAGCGCGGACCAGATCAACCCCGACGTCGACGTGGCCGGCGAGCGCGGGCTGGCCGTGTGGCAAGACCGCCGCACGCGCGGCGGCAGCACGATCTACGCGCGCCGCTTCCACGCGCAAGGCCTGACGGGTGACGAGATCAGCCTGCCGGCGAAGTTCGGCGACACGGCCGCGCACGATCTGCCCGGTGGCGCCGTCGAGCCGACCGTGGCGCTGCGCGCGGACGGCTCGGCGCTCGTCACCTGGATCCAGCGTGCCGAAGGCCGCGACAAGGCTGTCGCGCAGATCCTCGCGCCTGACGGTCGTGCGGCCAGCGCGCTGATCGAGATCGACGCGCGCGAGGGCTTCGCGCCCGACCGCGTGGCGTTGAGCGCGTTCCCGGGCGACCGCGGCTGGCTGGCCGTGTGGCCCGGCGGCGGAAAGGCCGGCGTGTGGTCGCGCCGCATCGCGGCCGACGGTTCGCTGCCCGGTCCAGCGCGCCGCGTCAGCGACGCGTCGGACGACGTGCTCTCGAACGCGGACGTCACGCTGCTCGACGACGGACGCCTCGTCGCCGCGTGGACGATGCAGCGCGCCGGCTCGACGCCGAACGAAGGCTGGTTCGTGCGCGCGCGCTTCCTCGATGGCGACGGCGGCACGAAGGGCAGCGAGATGTCGTTCGAGCCCTCGCGCCGCAACCAGGACCACGACCCGGCGCTCGCGCCCGCGAAGGGCGGCGGCTTCCTCATGGCTTGGTGCTCGGGTCCGCCCGCGGATCCCACGCACGACGTGAACGTGCGGCTCTACGACGCGCAAGGCAAGCCGGCGGCGCCCGTGCTGACGCCCTGCTTCCTGGCCAACGAGCAGGACTTCCCCGACGTCGCGCGTCTGGCCGACGGCAGCTTCGTCGTCGCCTGGGAAGACGACATCTCGTACTTCGACCAGTCCTACGTGCGCCGCATCCTGCAGAGCGGCAAGGCGATGGGGCCGTGGATGCGCATCGGCAAGCTCGACACGCGCTTCGTGCCCGACCGCATCGTGCCGCGCATCACGGCGATGGGGGCCGGCTGGGCGGCGGTGATCGTCGACCGGCAGCGCTCCCTGGGCTTCGACGTGCGGGTGAAGGTCGTCGGACCGGCTTTCGACCAGCCCTCGGGCGGCTAGGCCCGGGGAACCGAGGGAACCCGGGAGGCGGGTTCTGCGTCCCATGGGACGGAACGCCGCCGACGGCCACCCTCGGGCTGAACGACAGGCCTGGGCCGCCTCAGGAGCGGCGTCGTTCCCCGACGCCGGCGCATGCGCCGGCGTCCCTTGTTTCGGTGAACATGCGCGGCGCGGGAGCCCGTGTGCGTGGTGCCGCGCGCGGTGGCGCGAGCGCCGTCCTCGTGGTGATGCGGGAAGGTCGTCTGCGCGTCGTTCCGGACGGCACGGAGACGGATCTCGCGCGGTGCGTGCGGCTGCTCTCGCTATCTTCGGCGCGCGCACGAGCGTGCGCACCGCATGGACACCGACCTCGACCGACCGCCGACCTACGCCTCGAACCGCAAGGTCTCGCCCTCACACACGAAGATCGTGGCGACGATCGGACCCGCGTCCGAGGAACGGATCGGCGAGCTGATCGACGCCGGGATGTCGGTCGCGCGCATCAACTTCTCGCACGGCACGCCCGAGGATTTCCTGCGCCGCGTGCAGAAGATCCGCGCCGTCGCCGAGTCGCGCATGGCCGCGGTCGGCATCCTGACCGACATCCAGGGGCCCAAGATGCGCATGGGCAAGTTCGCGGGCGGCAAGCGCGAGCTCGACCAGGGCGACGTCGTGCGCCTGCGCGAAGGCAAGGGCCTGTCGGCCGAGGGCGAGGTCGTCTTCGAGTTCGGCGGCTTCCAGGAGGCGCTACTGCCGGGCCACCGCGTGCTGCTCGCGGACGGCCAGGTCGAAGCCGTCGTGACCAGCGTCGAGGACGGCGCCATCCAGGCGCGCGTGACGCGGCCCGGGATGCTGGGCGACCGCAAGGGCGTGCACTTCCCCGACTCGGCGATCGTCTACGAGCTGCCGACCGAGGAGGACCGCAAGAACCTGGCGCTCGCACGCGAGGCCGGCGTCGACTTCATCGGCATCTCGTTCGTGTCGCGCAAGGAGGAGCTCCGTGCCGTGCGCGCGCTGTGCCCCGACGCGCTGATGGTGGCCAAGATCGAGCGGATGGCGGGCCTCGAGAACCTGGACGACATCCTGGCCGAGACCGACGGCGTGATGGTCGCGCGTGGCGACCTGGGCGTGGAGGCCGAGCTCGAGCAGCTCCCGCTGATCCAGAAATCGATCCTGGCCGCGTCCGTGCGCGCCGGCAAGTTCACGATCACGGCGACCGAGATGCTCGAGTCGATGATCGCCAGCTCGCGCCCCACTCGCGCGGAAGTCTCGGACGTCGCCAACGCCGTGCTCGACGGCAGCGACGCGGTGATGCTCTCGGCCGAGACCGCCGTGGGCGCGTTCCCGGTCGAGGCGGTCGCGACGATGAGCCGGATCGCGCGCGCCGTCGAGTCGAGCCAACGCTACCGCGACATCCCGCGCCCGCACTTCCGCACGTCCGAGTTCACGTTCTCGAACGCCGCCGCGATGGCCGCGGTGCAGGCGGCCGACGCGCTGCGCATCTCGAAGATCGTGTGCTTCACGGAGACGGGCAACACGGTGCGACTGATCTCGCGCTACCGCCCGAGCGCCGAGGTCATCGCGCTGACGCCGCACCAGCGCGCCGTGAACCACATGACCGTGCTGGCGCACGTGCGCCCGTTCCTGTTCCGCCGCGAGCGCAGCCTCGAGGACATGATCGCGATGGCGAGCGAGATGCTCGTGATGCGCGACCTCGCGCAGTACGGCGACCCGATCGTGTTCGTGGCCGGCGTCCCGGCCGGCGTGGCGCGCACGACGAACGTCGTGAAGCTGCACCGGATCGGCGAGGAAGTGAAGCTGCACTAGCCTGCGCACGCGCGCCGGACAGGCAAGCGATTCACCCGCGCGCGTTCACGGCTGCCAGGTGATCGCGACCCCGTTCGAGAAGTTGAACGTCGCGGGCGTGCAGAACCCCGCCCCAGACGAGTGCCAGAGTTGGTAGTAGACCGTGGTCCCCGGCGTCGTCACGCCGCCCAACTGCGAGACCGCCACATCGCCGAGGAGCGGGTAGTAGAAGCCCTCGCCCCAGGTCTGCCCCCGGTTCACGAGCCGCACCATCCGCCCGCCGAGGCAGCGCACGCCATCGCCGAACGCGACGCCCGCGCTGCCCGCGATCGGTTGCGTGCCCTGGTACAGGATGCAGGTGGCTTGGCTGCCGGGCATCTCGTAGGCCCCGAAGCGCAGCGTGTCGGCGCCGAGCCGCGCCTCGCCGGAGGCGAAGAGGCCCGTGGCCTCGTTGCCGTTCGGGCAGCCGCGCACCGGGTAGGAGAAACCGCTGGTGCACGGGCAGGGCGGGCTGTCGGCCTGCGTGCACAGAAGAAACCCCAACGCGGGCTTCGTCGGGTCGCGCACGAAGACGTCGTTGTACTCCTGCTGGGTGCTGTCGCCCGCGACCAGGTTCTCGGCGGGGCTCAGGAACGTGACGAAGCGTCCGTCGTCGGAGACGCCGGCCGAGAGCGAGCTGCCGTTGTCGTAGTCCTGCTGCTGACCGCACGTCCCGAGCGAGGGGCGTGTGACGGCTCCGGTCGCGCGGTCGACCTGGAACACGTCCGCGGCGGTGTTCGTATCGCCCACGACGAGGTTCCTGGCGAGGCTCGTGAACACGACGTGCCGGCCGTCGTGCGAGCTGCGCGGTGCGTACCAGGCGCCCGCCGTGGACACCGAGTAGTTGCCGAACACGCCGGCGTTCACGTCGAGCATGTGCGTCGTGCCCGCGGCGAGATCCCGCGCGTACACGTGCGCGAGCCCGGCGCCACCCAGCGTCGGATCCAGCGTGGTCGCCGTCGAGGTCATCAGCACCGTCCCGCCGTCGCCGGAGAGCCCGACGCGCACCACGGCCGCGTTCGCCTGTGCACCCGCGCTCGAGACGCTCGCCAGGGTCGTCGTGCCCGCCGTGAGGTCGCGGACGAGGACGTCGGCGACGCCGTTGCCGTCACCCGTCACGAGGTCGTCGGCCGCGGCGAGGAACGCGATCCGGTTGCCGTCCGCGGAAATCCGGCCCTCCGTGCAGCTCCCATCGCTCTCAACGCCGGGCGTCGACACGCTGACGCGCGTCGTGGTCCCCGCGACGGTGTCGCGCACGTAGACGTCCGACTGGCCGTTCGTATCGGCGGGCACGAGCGCGGAGATCGTGTGGAACGCCACGTGGCGGCCGTCCGCCGAGATCGACGTCGCGGAGCACGACGCGCCCGCAGCGGCCCCGGTGGAGCTCACGCTGGCGAGCACGGTCGTCCCCGTCTGGCGATCGTGCACGAACACCTGCTGCACGGAGCCCGTCGCGTTCGGGTCCAGGTTCGTCGCGTTCGACGAAAAGGCCACATGCCGCCCCTGCGCGGAGATGCAGGCGTCGAAGGCTGAACCCGTTGCGGGCTGACCGGCCGAGTTCACGCTGGCGAGGGACAGCGCCCCCGTCGCGCGGTCGCGGACGTAGATCGCGGTGGTGGTCGGCGCTCCGGGGATGAGGACGGAGCTCGGCGTGGCGAAGGCCACGAGCTGCCCGTCGGCCGAGATCGTGCACGACGAGGCGCGCGCGGCGTTGAGCGCCAGGCCGTCCGGACGCAGGTTGACGCACTCTGTGGTCTGGGCCTGGACGCCCGCGGCGACCAGGGCCGGGAGCAGGGACGAGGTGAGCAGGCGGAGCGAGGAGTTCATGACGGTTCTCCGGGAACGACTCGTGCCTAGGCGCGAGGTACCGGCGAGTCACACCCAACCCCCTGCAAGCGTCCCACTTCTCCCGCGAAGGGCCGGCGGAAAGCTCTGCGCGCAGAAGTCAGGGCGACCAGTAGACCTGCAGGCCGTTCGTCGTGTTGAAGGTCGACGGAGTGCAGAAGGCGGCCGCGTTGCGGTACCAGGCCTGGTATCGGCGTGTCTGGCCCGGCGCGACGGCGCCGCGCACGGAGATCGAAGGGTCGCCCGGTCCGGGGTACTGCGAGGAGCCGTTCGTGTTGACGACGGTCCGCAGGCGCACGATCGACCCGCCGACGCAGCGCAGGCCGTCGCCGAACGGGGCGCCCATGCCGCTGTTCCAGAGCTGCGTCCCCTGGAAGTAGAGCGCGTGCGAGTTCGGCATGCTCGAGCCCTGCAGGACGAGCGTGTCGTTCGAGATGCTCGGTGAACCTTGCGCGAGGAGAGCCGCGCCTGAACCAGAGACCGAGCTGGCACACCCGTGCGCCGCAGTGCCCGCGTTGCCGCACGGACAGGTCGCCGCCGATCCGTCGCCCGAGCAATAGACCTGGATCGGCGCGGTCGAGGAGTTGGGCACCTCGGCCGCGGCGAAGAGGTAGGGCGAGAAGCCCGAGGACGCCATCCACAGCACGACGTCCTGGAAGTGGATCGGCGCCGCGTCCGCGTCGAAGCGGAAGTTGTACGTCGTGCCCCAACGGATCGAGTTCGCGCCCGGATTCTGCGCGGCCGGCTCCGCCGACCAGAGGAGGTATCCGCCCGCATACGAGACGGTCCAGTCCGCTCCGGACTGGTCGACACCGCCGGGACCATCACCGTTGCGGTAACCGACGTCGTGGAAGCCGATGTTCGTGACCGTCCCGCCGATCGGGATCGGGACCTGGAACGACTCCACCGCGCGCACACCGTTCTGGTTGTGAACGGCGTACTCGTAGCGATGGAGCCCGTTCTTCAGGTCCGTCACGCGCGAAGCGACGATGTGGAGACCGGCGCCGTAGTCGTCGACGGTCGTCATCACGACGCCTGGATCGATCTGCTTCCAGGCGCGGATCGCCTCTTCTCCGACGGTGGTAGCGCCTGCGATCGACAGGCTCCAGTCGGCGCGGCTGCCGGCGCACGCGAGCTCGGCCCAGCTGGCATCGTTGTCGCGGTTGTGCGCGGCGGCCTGGTCGCGCGCGAACAAGTGCGCTTCCCCGAAGAATCGCGCGCCAGTCGCGGCGGAATTGCGCCCCTCGGCCCGCTCGAACTCGAGTCGGCGCGCCGTTTCGCCGGCGTACGGCGGGTTCGACGGCGGGTAGGGGAAGGTCCCCGACTGCACGATGAGGTCCCAGCGCGGAGCGAGGTCCGCCTGGTCGCTCATCGCGACGGCCGAATGCGTCGACGAGCAGCCCACGCCGAGCTGCTGGTTCGTGAGCGGGTCGGTGCAGGTGCAGCAGGCGTTGCCGTTCCCGGCCGTCGTGGCGTGCTTCAACCAGCTGACGCCGACCTGCTCGAATCGCCCGGCGCCGTCGACGATCTCGTAGCGATACAGCGCCGTGCCGACCACGGGGTGCAGCGTGTCGGCGTCGTGCCAGTCGGCGGAATCCCCGCCGACGTTGCAGAGGATGTTTCCCAGCGAGATCGCGTCGAGCACGCCCGCGGTCGCGTGGTTGCCCACTTCGTGGATCGTCGACACGACGAGATCGGGACCGGCCTCCGCCGTCGGACACCCGCCGGCGGTGATCGAGAACGTGCCGACTCCACCGGAAGCAAACTGAGCACTGCCCAGGCGGATCACGTAGACGGAGTTCGCCGTTGCCGCGAAACCCAGCGACGATTCCAGCAGGCACGCGTCATCGCTGCACGCGATGCCCAAGTCGTTCGGGCAACCGCTCCCGGCGTACACCGCCAGGCGCGTGTCGAAACCCGCGGTGCCGCACAGGCTGACCGTGCAATCCTGCGTTGCCGGCGCGGTCCAGCGGAACCAGACGTCGCGGCTGACCGCGCCGCACCCGCTGAGCAGCGGCGTGTCCGTCGCCGCGAGCGTGTTGAACGGGAACGCGCCGAAACCCGCGATCGTCGTCGGGTTCGAGCAGTCGTCTGCGCCCTGCGCGCGCGCGGGAACGGCGAAGAGGCAGAGTGCAAAGAGGGTGGCGAGGTTTCGTCTCATGGCCGCGCTGGACGTCGATCCGGTGTGTCGGAAGGAAGGGTCGGTCGACCGTCCCCAGGAAAAGACTATTCCGCAAGTGTCGCCAGCGGCAGATCCAACCCGGCCGTTCGGCGCACCGACCCGGCTCAGCGCGGAGCCTTGACCTGGACGAGCCAGACCCGCTCGCTCTTCAAGAGGTCGCGCGGGTCGGAGATCACCCACGCCCACTTGTCTCCCGGCACGCGCGTCGTGTCCTCGACGCGGCACACGACGCGGTACCGGCCGGGCGCCAAGTCGCGCGGATCGAGCGTGAACTCGTGCTCGCGCGTCGAGCCGTTCTTCACGACTTCCTTCGGCTCGTAGTGGATCGGCGACAGCGGACCGCGCGCCGAGCGATCCGTTGCCGCAGTGACTCGGCCGCCGCCGGTGGACGGAGTCTGCGCTTCCGACAGGACCCACCAGCGCACCTCGAGCGCGTGCGTCAGCGGACGGAGGACCTCGACGCGGAACTTCAGGCTCGACGTCGTGAGCACGTAGGGCTCCTTGATGCCCGGCGGCTGCACCGCGGGCTGGCAGGCGTCGATCGGATCGACGACCGAGTAGATCCGCTGGACGATCGCCTCGCGGCAGACCAGGCAGAAGCCGCGACCCTGCGACATCGCGCAGTCGCTCATCGTCGGGCTCCACGCGCCCTTTCGCCGACCGCCGGCACCTTCGTACATCTCGACGCCCGGATGGCGGACTTCGAACCAGTGCTTCCACGGCGCCGCCCCCGGATCGGGGCTCTCCGCGACGTTCGGCCCGTCCGCCAGGTTCGCCGGACAGCGCCGCTCGGGCGTCGAGTACTCGTCCGCGAGCCGCCCGATCGCATGGCCGAGCTGGTGCGTCAACACGCGCATGTCCTGCGGACCCAGCGCCGCGATGCCGTCCACCGCCGAGCCGCTCACGCCGTTGCGGACGAAGACGACCGCGTGACCGTCGGTCCCGGGTATGCGCGCCAGCGTCTGGTTGACCAGCGACGCGTCGATGCATACGTGCCCGTATTCGCTCTTGCCGACCGAACCACCGAGGGCCGTGTCGTAGTCGCGATCGAACCCGTCGACGCCGGATTCCTTCGAGACGTGGACTGCGCGCAGCACGTTGAAATACGAGGCGTACTCCTCGAACACCGCGAGGCGCTCGAAGTACGGCCAGAAATCCGCGGAGAACTTCGCGAACAGGTCCAGGCTCTCGGCCTCGTAGCCGTCGCCCATGAGCACGATGTCGAGCCGGTTCGCCGACGGCCCGTTGCGCACGACGTCGGTCCAGCCGAGGTAGGCGCTCGGCGTCGCACGCCACGCGGCTTCCTTTCCCGAGTCCGTGTTCGGCTGCTCGCTCCCGATCCGGGCATAGAGAGCGCGCGCCTCGGCGTGGTGACCCTCGCGTACGAGCTGCTCGGCGCGCTCGAGCAAGGGTCGGGCCTCGGCTTCCGAAGAGACCTGTGGACCTGCGGCGGGCTCCAGGGCGATCAGGGCCACGATCAGCCAGAACGCGTCGTGCACCCCCCCGATGTTACGGAGCCGCTGCGGGCGCGGCGAGGGTGAATTCGGTCTTGTGGTCGCGTCATCGACAGAACACCCGTTGCAAGCGTCCGCGACTGGCAGGGGATGGCAGGATCTGCCATGGCACACTAGGATGCCGTAGTGAAGAAAGCACCCGACCTCACCAGCCTGAACATCTCGTTGCCCCGCGACCAGCGCGATTACGTCGCCGAATGCGTCGCCGACGGGGGCTACGGCTCGGCCAGCGAGTACATGCGCGAGCTGATCCGGAAAGACGCCAAGGAACGCGCGGAGGACAAGCTGCAAGCCATGCTCCTGGCAGGGCTGGACAGCGGATCCCCGATCCGCGGGAGTAAGAAGTTCTTCGCCGACCTGCGCACACGGGTCGACGAGCTTGCCAAGTCGAAGCGCAAGAAAGGCAGCAGGAAGTGACACGTGCTCGTGGCTGGTACTACCAGCCGCGTGCGGCCGAGGACGCAGAGGCGATCATCGCCCATTTCGTGCTGTCCGGGGATGGACCGGGGCTCGCGCGCAGGTTCATCTCGAGCCTGGAGACCAGCCTGGATCGCCTCCTCGAGCAACCTGAGGCCGGCCCTCTGTGCGGCTACGATCTACACCGGCTTCATGACGTCCGTCTCTGGGCGATCCGCTCATTCCCTGCCTATCTCGTCTACTACCGAGAGTTCGGGGATCGCATCGAGATCATCCGCATCGTCCACGGATCCCGAGACCTGCCCACGGTTCTGAGAGGGAGCAGGAACCGGCCATAGTCCTGTAGGCGGGAGGTCAGGAGTTCCTCGCGCAGTTCCGTGGACGGCTGGCGTTGGAGAGGGGAAGGACCCTCCAGGATGCTGCCCCTCGCTCTCGCCTTGACACTCGTCCTGCCACCCCAGAGTCCGTCTGCGAACCAGTTCGATACCCGGCTGTTCCGCACGCCGCGAAAGAGTCTGTGGGTGTCCGTCGTCGCGGCGCTCTCGCCGCGCGGCGACGTCCTGGCTGTTGGCAATCGTCGTGGGGGACTGCACCTGGTCGATCTGACAGCGGGCACGGCTCGCAGGCTGCGCGGGCCGCGCGACGTCCCTTGTTCTGCGATCGCGTGGAGCTTCGACGGGGCACAGCTGGCGACACGCGCGGCAGACGGTCAGCTCAGCGTCCTGCGCGCGAAGGACGGGACGGTCGTCTGGAACGCGAGCACGCCGAAACCCCGGGAGTTCGAGTTCTGGATGACTCCGTCCCTCGCGTTCGTCGATGCGGATCGCAAGCTGATCGTTGCAGGCGGCATGCCCGGGATCCAGCTGCGCAGCGCGCTCGACGGCGCCTGGATCGCGGAGATGGGACGCGCGGGAGAGAAGCCAACGGCGTTCGCGATCGGCTCGCGGTCGGACCGCGTCGCGATCGGAACGGACCGCGGGGTCATCCAACTCTTCTCGACGAAGGACGGCTCGCAGGTCCGTGGATCGTGGAGCGTGCCCAAGCCGGTCAACACGCTCGCCGTCTCTCCGGCGGACGACCTCCTCGCCGTGGGGGGCGGTGACGCGTTCGTCAGGCTCCTGCGTCTCGATGGCCAAGGCGAAGTGCGCCGCTTCTCGCACGCCGACCTGAACATCTTCGGTGACCTCGAGATCGGCTTCGTCGCGTTCTCGGGCGATGGGCGCCGGCTCCTGGCCAGCTCCTTCTCGTGCTGGGACATGCGTGCCTGGGACGTCGCGGCGGGGACGTTGATCGCGACGCACGACACGATGGGCGGTGGGCCCTGCCCATACCCCGTGTTCCTCGTCGACGACGACCGCCGGATGTTCGCCGGGTTGCACGGAGTCGTCGGCAAGCTCGGCGCTCCGGGGATCGATCGACAGCTCGCGCCGCGCGAGCATTGGTCGCGCTTCGTGGGTGCCGGCAACTTCGCATGGACCGCGAGCAGCCAGCAGTGGATGTTCTCCGTCTACGACGTGCGCGACGGCCGAAAGGTCTTCACGATCGACATCGCCGACCTGGAGAACGACGAGGTGAAGTGAAGCGGATCCCCGTCAGGGGCTCCGGGCGATCTCGACCTCGGCCGCGATGCACCCGAATGCGGCCATCGGGCCGGTTTTCACGACCTCGGCGAAGAGGATCTGCGCCGCATCGACGTCGCCGTCGATCCGGGCCTTGCGGCCGGCGCCGTAGGCGCGCGTCGCGTACTCGGTCGTGCCCGGCACGACGTCCTTCAGGAGCTCCTCGCGCGTCAGCTCGCCGCGGAAGTGCAGCAGCAGCGCGTGGTAGCCCTTGTTCTCCAGGATGTTCATCGTGGGGCGGATCGGCGCGAGCAATTGAGCGGCCTCGGCGTCGCGGCCCAGCCGCTTCAGCGCGAGCCACGTCCAGTACGAGTGCGACACGAGCCGGTCGTCGTTCGTGCGCGCCGCCGGGAGCCCGTCGAGCCACACCTGCGCCGAGCGTTCGTAGTCGCCGCGCAAGCCCAGCGCCAAGCCCAAGTGATAGTCGATGTTCGAATGCAACGTCCCGATCGGGACGCCGGCCGGGTTCGGCTCGCCATCGGGCTCCACGACGTCCGGCTGGCCCTTCACCAGCTCGCGCGCGCGCTGGAGGTCGCGCACGGCGTCGTCAAAGCGCCGCAGCGTGATCCAGCGGTGGCCTCGGAAGCGCAGGAGCCACGGATCGTCGGGGTGCAGCTCGAGCCCGCGCGTGAACGTCGCGACGGCTTCCTCGTAGCGGCCCAGGTAGCCGAGACGTCGCCCGACCCACACGCAGGCCTCGACGCTCTGGGGCTCGCGCTCCCAACGCTCCCGAGCGTCCTCGAGTGCACTCTCCTTGGCAGCGCGCTGCGGGTCGGCGGAAAAGCTCGTGCAACCGACCATTGCGGCGCAACCGCAGAGGATCGCGATCGTCAAGACGCTCGGACCAGGGATTCGCATGCGCGTCAAGATCCCTTCCGGACCGGCGCGAGTCACGACCGGCCCTGGTTTCGCGCGCGCGGGCTGCTTAGGCTTCGCCGCCCTTCACCACGACTCCGCACCTCGAGACGCACGGCCCGACTTCCCATGCTGAACGGTTCGACCTGGAGCCTGGCGCGCTTCGGCGCGCGCCTGCGCCAGGCGGGTGACCTCGCCCGCCCGCCCGCCAAGAGGCTGTCTCGCGTCCTGTCCATCGCGAGCGGCAAGGGCGGCACGGGCAAGAGCATCGTGGCGACGAACCTGGCCGTGCAGCGCGCGCGCGCCGGCGAGCGCGTGTGCCTCGTCGACTTCGACGCGGGCATGGCCAACGCGCATCTCTTGCTCGGCGTGTCGCCGCGTTTCGACCTGGGCCACGTGCTGGACGGGGAGGTTTCGGCCGGATATGCGCTGGTCGAGGCGCCCGGCGGCATGCAGCTCCTGTCGGGCGGCGTCGGGCGCGCGGCGCTGGCGAACCCGACGCGCAAGGAGCTCGACCGCCTGTTCGAGGCCCTGGAACCGCTCGAAGAAGCCTTCGATCTCGTCATCGTCGACCACGGCGCGGGCCTCTCGTACGCGACGATGGCACACCTCGCGGCGGCCAGCGCGCTGCTCGTCGTCACGACGCACGAGGTCACGTCGCTCTCGGACGCCTACGCGCTCTACAAGCACGTCACGACCGTCAACACGCGCGTGCAGGTCGGCGTCGTGATGAACCGGGCGCCGGACGAGGCGACGGCGCTGGGGGCGTGGGAGCGCTTCCGGGGCGCCAGCCAGCGCTTCCTGACGCGCTCGCCCGAGCTCGTCGGCTGGGTGCCGGCCGACGACGCCGTCGCGCGCAGCGTCCAGGCGCGCGTGCCGGTCTCCCTGCGCGAGCCCGAGAGCCGCGCGGCGCGCGCCCTGGCTTCGATCGCGCGCTGGCCGGCGATCGACAGCGCCAAGGGCGTCGGGTCGTTCTACGCCTCGGCTCGTCGAGCGCTGCGGTGAGAGGCCGAGAAGAACCGATCGTACGGCCTCTCCGATCCTGTTGGCGCCGCGCGGCGCGGCGCGCAGAGGCTCCGCCAAGAGGCCGAGAAGAACCGATCGCACGGCCTCTCCGATCCTGTTGGCGCCGCGCGGCGCGGCGCGCAGAGGCTCCGCCAAGAGGCCGAGAAGAACCGATCGTACGGCCTCTCCGATCCTGTTGGCGCCGCGCGGCGCGGCGCGCAGAGGCTCCGCCTCTGAGGTACCCGTCGCGCGCCCCGACGGAGTCGCCCGGCGCTGCTCTGGCTTTCCTCCGGCCGCGGAGGTAGACCAGTGGCCTGGGGATCCCCCCCAGGGAGGTGCCCGATGGACGGCTTGGCCTTGCTGTGCGCGCTGCATGCCGACGGTCCGCAATCGTTGCAGCGCCTGCGGCGCTCCGGTTGCCCTTCGCTCGAGTCGATCGCGACGCTCGAGCTCGAACGCCTCGCGGAGTTGCTCGCCAGCACGCCCAACGCCGCGCTGCGCTTCCAGCGCGAAGCGCAGCACTTGCTGGGGCGGCTCGGGTCGAGCTCCGCGGACGCGGCCCTGCTCGAAACCGAGGACACGCTCGACGAGTCGGTCGCGGCCGGTCTCCCGCCGCAGACCGTCCAGCAGCACCCGTACGACGAAGCGCTCGCGCGCTGGCGCGAACTCGATGCGCTGGAAGCCGCGCAGGCCGCGGCCGAGCCCATCGTCGAGGAATCGTCGGCCCCGGCTCCGCGACTTTCGCCGCGCATGCCGCTGTCGGCGCTCGAGGACCTGGCCGAGGCGCCGCGCGCGCTGCTCGAGTCGGTCGGCATCGTCGACGTCGAGGGCCTGGCGACGTGCGAGCCGCTCGAGATGTCGGTCGCGACCGGGCTCGAGTACTCGAACGCCGTGCGCTTGCGCGCGCTGGCGAAGCGCGCGCTGGCGGGCGGCGGTGAGCGCTTCTCGCGCTCGGGCCGGCCGGCGTACGACCGCGCGCCGATCGTGCCGCTCGAGGACTACATCCTGCGGCCGAGCCCGCGCGGTGTGATGGAGCCGCGCGAGGAGACGGCTGGCGGGCCGTTCGCGTAGTACCGACGTGGGCTGAGAGGGTGGCCCTCTCGTCCCACCTCGGTGCTAGCGCTTCACGCGAGCTCGAATCTCGGCCAGCTTCTGCGCGAACGGCTCCGGCTCCATGAACCCCGCGATGCGCCCGACCTCGCGTCCGTCCGCGTCCACGACGACCAGCGTGGGAAACCCCGTCGCGCGGTAGCGGGCGGCCAGCGGAATCCCCGCCGGGCTCTCCGCGTCGACGGACAGCGCGACCATCTGCGCGAGCTCGGCCTGCACGCCCGGATCCGGGAACGTGACCTTGTCGAGCTTCTTGCAGAAGCCGCACCAGCTCGTCCAGAAGTCGATGAAGACGAGCCGATTCGTCGCACGCGCTTGCTTGAGCGCGTCGTCGAAGCCGCCTTCGAACCAGACGCCGGTGCTCTTGCCCCCGCCGACACCCACGGCGGTTCCGGTGTCGTTCGAGCACGCTCCCAGCAGCGAGAGCAGGAGCGCGACACAGGCGAGCGAGCGCGGGATGAGCTTCATGGCCGTTCAGGATCGTACGGACTGGCCCTTCGCTCAAGGTCGCGCCGGTCGCTGGCTGCGAGCCTTTTCCCGGGCCAGGGGTCCTGGACCGGCCGTGTTGCGGTTACTTTGATGCGCTAACTGCCCGCCGCGCAGAGCGACCGGAGAGCCACCGGATCCGTGCCGATGCCCCTGACCCAGAGCCACCGTTCGAGCCTCATCCCGTCCTCCGCCGCTCGCCCGGCCGACGACCCGATCTTCTTGCTGAACGCCGAGGCCCAGAAACGGGCGCAGGCCGGGGAATCGATCCTGAACGCGACGCTCGGGGCGCTCATGGAGGACGACGGCACGCTCGCGGTGCTGCCCAGCGTCGTCGAAGCGTTCCAGCGCGTGCCGCCCAAGAAGGGTGCCGCCTACGCGCCGATCCTGGGCGACAAGCCGTACCTCGAGGCGGTCGTGCGCGACACGTTCGACAACAGCCCGCTGGCGTCGCAGGCGATCGCGGCGGCGACTCCGGGCGGAACCGGCGCGCTCTACCACGCGATCACGTCGTTCCTCGAGCCCGGGCAGGCGCTGCTGACGACGCACTGGTTCTGGGGCCCGTACCAGACGATCGCGAGCCACGCGCGGCGCGCGGTCGAGACCTTCGAGACGTTCGACGCACGCGGGCGCTTCGACGTCGCCGGCTTCGAGTCCGCTCTCGACCGACTGATCCAGCGCCAGGGCCGCGCGCTCGTCGTGCTCAACTTCCCGTGCCACAACCCGACGGGCTACTCGCTCGACGCGAGCGAATGGCGCGACGTGGCCGAGGTCGTGCGCCGCGCGGGCGAGCGCGCGCCGGTCACGCTGCTCGTCGACCTGGCCTACGCGCGCTTCGGCACGAGCGCGGCGCAACACTGGATCGAGCAGGCCGAGCGCATCCTCGACACGGCCACGCTGCTCGTGGCCTGGACCGCGTCGAAGTCGTTCGCGCAGTACGGCGCGCGCGTCGGTGCGCTCGTCGCGGCGCACGCCGACCCCGCCGAGCGCGCGCGCATCCAGAACGCGCTGGCGTTCTCGTGCCGCGGCACGTGGTCGAACTGCAACCACCAGGGTCTGCTCGCGATCACGGAGCTCCTGACCGATCCGGTGCAGCGCGCGCGCGTCGACGAAGAGCGCGCGCGGCTCGTGGGTCTGCTCGACGAGCGCGTGCAGGTGTTCAACCGCGAGGCAGCGCGCGCCGGCGTGCGCCATCCGCGCTACGAGGGCGGCTTCTTCGTGTCGGTCTTCGCGCCGGACGCGGAGGCCGCGGCCGAGAGGCTCAAGGCGGCCGGCGTGTTCGTCGTGCCGTTGCCCGGTGCGCTGCGCGTCGCCCTGTGCTCGACCCCGGCGCGCGACGTCCCGAGGCTCGTGGCGGCGCTCGCCGCAGCCATCCGGTAGGCTGGACTCCCCGAGTCGAGAGGGGAGAGTCCCGAGGATGGCGCACGAGACGGTCCAGATCGCCGGTGGTTGGGAGCTCCCGCACCACTACGGCGAGCGCGTTCACCTGCTCGACAACGTGTATCTGCTCAGCGCGCTGGCGCGCATCGGCAGCCCGCACGTTTCGCACCGCGACTTGATGGCGCTCCTGCGCAGCGTCTACCAGACGCTGCTGATGACCGCCTGCGGACGCGAGCTGCCGCGCATTCACGCCGAGGTCCCGACGCGCATGGCGCAGGCCCACGCCGAACGCGGCGTGTACCGCGGGGCCCTCTTCGATCCGACTTCGCAGGTCGTCGTGGTCGACATCATCCGCGCCGGGATCGTGCCGTCGCAGGTCTGCTTCGAGCTCCTGAACGCCGTGCTGTCCGAGAAGCACGTGCGCCTCGACCACCTGAACATGTCGCGCCTCTCGGACGAGCACGGATGCGTGACGGGTGTCGACCTCTCGGGCAGCAAGATCGGCGGCCGCGTCGACGGCGCGATCATGATCCTGCCCGATCCCATGGGCGCGACGGGCATCACCACGATCCGCGCGCTGCGCCACTACCTGGCGGAGTTCGGTCGACCGCAGAAGATCGTCGCGCTGCCGATGATCGCGACGCCGGAGTACTTGCGCGCGGTGCTAGAGGAATTCCCCGATCTGGTCGTCTACACGGCGCGCCTCGACCGCGGGATGTCCGATCCGGAGGTGCTCGACACGCTGCCCGGGACGTACTGGGACCGCGAGAAGGGCCTGGACGCCAAGAGCTACATCGTCCCGGGGGCGGGCGGGATGGGCGAGGTCATCAACAACGCCTGGTGTTGAGGCCGGCCCCGACCCGGGCGGTTGTTACCGTGGACAACCTGGTGTGACTCGGTAACTATTGTCTTCACCATGTCGCCCTACGACGCTTCGCCGCCGAGCTCCGATCCGTCCTGTGCGGGTTTCTGTCCGATCCACGAGGGATTGCGGTCGCTGCAGGGGGCGTGGACCCCGGAAGTGCTGTGGCAACTGCGCCAGGGACCCAAGCGTTTCGGCGAGCTGCGCCGCGCGCTCGTGCGCGTGTCGGCCAAGGTGCTGACGACCCGGCTGCGCGAGCTGGAAGAACGTGGCCTCGTGGCGCGCACGGTGCTGGCCACGTCGCCGCCGTCGGTCGAGTACCGGCTGACCGAGCTGGCGCACGAGATCCAGCCGGTGCTGCACGCGATCGCGGATCTCGGCGCGAAGGTGCACGCGCGAGCGCAGTCCAAGGCTGCTGCCGCGTCGGTCCCGTCTGCGACCTGAGCCCGCGCGCGCGGCCGGACCGCGCGTCGCCCAAACCGCGTAGCGCGAACGCTAGAAGGCGTAGCGCAGGCTGAGCGTGTACACGTCGTCCTCGACCTCGCGCTCGTAGCCCAGGCCCAGCGCGACGTTCGGCATCCACCACCAGCGCAAGTCGACGCCGTAGACGATGCCTTCGTCCGACACGTCCTCGTACCCGACGCGCGCTTCGCCCTCGAGCCGCTTGTCGAGCACGGACCGCATGCCGACCTCAGCGCGCCAGCCGTTGTCGTCGGAGTCCGCCGCGCCGGCGCCGTCCAGCTCGATGTGCACCCACGACACCGACGCGTACACCTCCGTGTCCTTCTGGATCTCGACGTGGTGACCGGCACCCAGGTCGAAGCGCGTCAGGTCCTCGTCGTTCGTGTAGAAATCGGCAGCGCCACGCAGGAAGAAGCCGTCACTGAGATCGAAGCCCCCGCGCGCCCCGAAGCCGAACAGGTCGTCGTGGATCCCATCCACGCTCCGCCGCTGCGCGTGGACCTCGAGGAAGCTCCACGAGAGCGCCTTGCTCTCGACGGGGGCCCGGGTCCTGGTCGTCTGGAACGGCTCGAGAGGCGCGAGAGGCTCGACAGGCGCGAGGCCGAGCAGGAGCGGGGCAATGATCATGACTGTTCTCGGTGGACGACGGTGTCAGACACCTTGTACCGGGTTCACGGCGTCCGAGGCTCCAGCTTAGCGGCGATCGAACGGATTCTCGCGCTCGAGAGCCGCGAGACCGAGCGGCATCTCGTAACGATCCCGCGTGGTCGCGTACCCGATGCCGCCCATGCGGCCGACCGCGCGCAAGCGGTCGGGATCGACGTGGAGGCGCTCGTTCACCAGCGCGTCGTCGAGATGAACGTGCACGACGCGGCCGATCACGACGTTGCCGCCCAGCGGCGTGCCCGGGTTCGTGCGCACGACCTGCAGCGTCTCGCACTCGAACGCCCAGGGCGAGCGCGCGACGCGCGGCGCGCGCACGCGCCGGCTGGGCGCCGTGACCAGGCCCGTCAGCTCGAACTCGCTCTCGCCGAACGGCAGGGGCTCCGCCGCCAGCGCGACTTCGCGCGCGTAGCCTTCGACCGCGGCGCACACGACGAACTCGCCCGTGCCACCCTCCGCGCGCGGCTTGCAGTTGCGCAGCGTGTCCTTCTCCCCGCCGTCGGCGCGGTTCGCCGGGCAGAAGAGCAGGGTCATCGGGTCGGAGCCGATCCCGTTGAAGAACGAGAACGGCGCCAGATTCGTGCGACCGTCCAGCGAGATCGTCGACACGAACGCGATCGGCCGCGGCACGATGCAGCCGATGAGCAGCTTGTAGCGGTCGCGCGGAGCCAACTCGTCGGGGGACAGGTCCATGCGCGTCGTGGAGCGGCTCAGGGTACGGTCGTGCCGGTCGCGCTGCACGCGCCACGGCTCGCGCTGATTCGAACGATCAGGGAATGATCCGCCCCGACGGCGCGACGTTGTTCTCGTTCGTCTCCGGCACGGCCGCTCCCTGGTCCGGAACGGCGAGCAGGTACTGGTCGGTCAGCAGGGGGCTGGTCCCGATCAACACGCCCGCTTCGAGCTTTTCGCCGATGCCGATCGGGCCGATCGTCACGAGGCGTAGCAACGTGTCGCCGACGTCGAGCGCTGTGTCCCCCGACAAATAGAGGCCGACGTGGCACGCCGGCGAGGACTGCGCGCCGTAGTTCGTGATCGCGATGCGCGCCGAGCGCGGCGCCGTTCCGACAGCGGGCGTCCACGGTTCCCATTCCGCGACCAGGTTCGGGTCCGATGTCGGGCTCGCGCCGTTCCTGTAGGTCCTGATCCGTCCTCCCCCGGCTGTCGCGATGCACAGCCGGCGATTCGCGAGGCTCAGGTACCCACCCGCGAGGATCGACCATCGCTGCTGGAACGTGGCACGGTCGAACACGTACGTGCGGATCTGCGAGCCGACGATCACCGCGTCGTCGGTCACGATCGGCTGGTTCCACAGGAACTCCGTACCGATGTAGGAGCCCAGGAAGTGACCGTTCCACGCGTCATAGGCTTTCACGCGATCGAAGGGTTCATCGACGTCGTCGGCGATCGCGAAGACGACGCCATTCGAAACTGCCGGCGTACCGTCGAAGCCGCCGAACACGCTCCACGCAACCGTGTGCGTCGACAGGTCGATGGCGTAGAGGCGATCGCTGCTGATGGCAAACGCGCGCCCGTTTGCCATCGCCACCGTCCGATTGATCGACGGGGACCAGTTCCAGTCAATGCCGATCGACCAGCGGAGCGCCCCCGTCTCAGGGTCGTGCGCGCCGAGCCCGCTCGGCATCCACGTGTACACCGTGCCAGCGTAGAAGCTCGGCGTCCACAAGTCGTAGAGAGGGAGCCCACCGTAGAAGAAGAGCTGCTCGCCGTCACTCTGCCGAAAGCCGTACATCCCGCCCGTGAAGCCGCCACCGAGGAACACGCGCCCGTTCGCGACCGTCGGCGCCAGGTAGCGCTCGAATCCGACCGTGTGCGTCCCGGACCAGTTCGGGAGACCAACGTCGGCGCGGATTCTCAACAGTTGCGAGCTCGAGCCATTGCCGCACTGGATGAACACGTGTCCGTCGTCGAACGTCGGCGAATTGGTCGAATAGATGCTGGGGGACGGGAAGGTCCAGAGCAGTGCTCCCGTGCTCTCGTCGACCGCCTTGAGCCAACCGGGCTCTGAGTACGTGAGCCGGGTCGCGTACACGCGTCCGTCCGCGATGGCGAGCTGCTGCATCGGGCCCAACTCTGTCGTCCAGCTCGGCATCCATGTGCCCGGCACGACGTCGGGGTAGTAGCCCGTATGCGCGGGCCCGTTGCCGTACGTCGTCCACGAGTTGCGCAGCGTCGAGGCGGTCCCCGCTTGCCACGGAGTGACGCGCAGCCAGCGCGACGCGTCGTCAATGGGGCGCACCTGCGGAGGCAGGGCGGGGCCGGATTGCGCGACGAATGCCGTGAGGAGAGCGGCGAGCATGAGGGAACTCCGGGGTAATCAGCGACCCACCGCGTTCCGGTGGGTGCGCACGAAGACGGCGATCCCCGATCGCTTGCCTGCGGGCGGGACGCCCATCAGCTTAGCACCGCGACGTGGCCCGTTGCGTCGAACGGCGGCCCGACCGTCACTGCTTCAAGTACTGCGTGAGACGCGCGATCGCGAGGAGGAGGGCCAGGACGACGGACGTGCAGGTGGAAGGGGTCATGGTCTTCTCGTTTTTCGGGTGACGCCGTGAGGACGAGGGCAACGCCCCTTCGGATGACGGGAATCCGGCCGGAATCCGCGGTTCGGCCCGGCCTCGACCCGCAGGATCCCCGCCGACCGCGGGCCAGCGCCGAAACCAGCGCCGCGAGCGGCCCTACAATCGGGTCACGATGGTCATCTCGCGCGGGCCGTTCGCACTTGCCGTCGCGCTCGCAGTCGCAGTCGGTGCGCTGCTGCTCGCGCTCATGCTCCGATCTGCGCCGGGCGTGGAGCGTGAGGACGCACTCTTGCCCGCCCACGTGAAGGCCGCGCCGGTGCCTCGGGCGCCCGAACGCGAGGAGATCCTCGCCCGTCCGGAAACGACGGCTTCGGCGATCACGACCCACGACGAGCCGGTCGTCGTCGATTTGGGCGCTTCGCCCTCTCGAACGCTGCTCGAGACAACCCGTGCGCCTTCGGGAATCGCAGTCCGGGGGTCGGTCCGTGTGGTTCGGGGCACGTTCCGCCCGGAGACGTGTGCGATCACGTTGGAGGACGAAGAGGGGCGTCGACTGGCCCCGGACGTCCGTCAGGGGACGTACTGGTCGTTCGACTCCGTCCCTCCGGGACGATGGACCCTGGTCGCGGAAGCCGACTCCTTCCGACCGTGGCGGAAAAACCTGCTCTTGTCGAGCGGCACCAGCTCGATCTATCAGGACATTCAGTTGGAATCCGCGAGCTTCGTCGCCGTCCATCTCGCGCTGCTATCGCCTGCAGCCATCGCGGAGCGATTGCAGGACGGGACGTTGTCGCTCTCGGCTCGCAAGCTGCGGTTCGTCTCCACGCGCGCAGCGCCCGATCGCGTCGTCACCACGGATGCGGCGGTATCGGGAGGCGAGTCCGGGGTGCCGACTTTCCGGCGTCGCACGAACGGAGTCGACTCGACTCTTCTGCAGCTCCTGGAACCGGCCGAGGACCTCGTTTCGGGCGAGTACGCGGACCTGTCCCCGGACTGCGCCGGCGTCGTGCCATTCGAATCGCGCAGCGCATTCCACCTGAACCTGTGTCTGGGTACGGCTGTCCTGCACACGGTCGCAATCGATCCGTCGACGGTGCGCGCAGACTTCACGGTCGCGCCCTGGGACATCGACGCCGCCTGTACGAGCCTCGCACTACGCGTCGTCGATGCGGAGCGCGGGCTGCCGTTGCCGGCCACCTCGGCTTCGATCGCCGACGCGAACGGGACGACGGCGTCCGCGTCCAGTGGCCCGGACGGTCGAGTGCGCTTCGAAGGCGTGCTGCCGGGCTGGTATGCGCTGGCTCTCCGCATCGAGGGTCGAGCCGATCTCGTGGAGCGCATCCTCGTCGTGGCCGGTCGACCCAACGACCTGGGCGACCGGCGGCTCGAGCTCCTGGCGACCATCCGCGGCTTCGTGGTCGACGAGGCCGGCCGTCCCGTTCAGGTCAACCTTCTGGCGCGACCCCTGGGCGCGGTCGAGGAGCAGCGCTTCGTGCGTGCGGCGCGCGCGCAGAGCTCTGCGGACGACGGCAAGTTCGCGTTGGTCGGGCTCGGGCGCGGTCCCCATGTCGTACTGCTGGCCGAAGGCACGCTGGCGGCACGCCCCGTGCGCGTCGACACCACGCGCGGGGACGTGCTCGACGTGCGCATCGACGCGGTCCGCTCGACGACCGTGCAGATCCAGTTCCCGCAGGAGCTGCGCGTCGGGACCCTCGTGCGCTTGGACACGCTCGAGGCCTTGCCGGTGTTCGCGTCGGTGCTGCAGTTGACGCGCGAGCACCTCGTGCGTGTCGCGCCCGGTCGCTACCGGCTGACCGCGACGCTCGAAGGCCGCGTCCTCGTCGACCGACAAGTCGAAGTCGGTGGCGAAGGATCGACGCTCGTCGTGCAGCCCGAGAAGCGCTGATCCGTCGAGCGCGGATGGACATGGGCTACGGCGTTTCGCTCGATTCCGGTCGCACGCAGTTCGACGGGGACCACCCCGCGCAAGTGGCTCGGACCGTAGGCACGTGCCCGCAGGAATCCCAGTCCGGTAGACTCTCGTTCTTGGACACGACGACACACGACGGCTGGCGCCGCTACTACGAAGATCCGGGCGCGATGAACGTCCCGTGGATCGAGTCGCCCTTCTTCGAGCCGCTTCTGGCCGCCAGTGCGCTGGACGAGGGTCAGCGAGACCTTGCGCGTCGGTTTCGCGACGACGGCTACCTGATCCTCGAGAACGTGATCGACCCGGCACGCATCGACGCGGTCGTGGCGGAGTACCCGCGACTGTTCGCGCCGAATGCTCGCTTCGAAGGCGCTTCGCGCTACGTGCGCGAGCTCCTGAGCAAGGACCCGACGCGCAAGCAGGATGCCTGGTTCGTGTCCGAGCCCGTGCGCGCGCTGGCGGGCGACGAGAAGATCCTTGAAATCCTGCGGTTCCTCTACGGCCGCGAGCCGATCCCGTTCCAGACGCTCAACTTCCTGCCCGGCACGCAGCAGTCGTTGCACTCGGACGCGATGCACTTCTCGAGCATCCCGGCCGGCTTCATGTGCGGCGTGTGGGTCGCGCTCGAGGACGCGACCACCGAGAACGGCCCGCTGCGCTACGTGCCCGGCAGCCACCGCTTCAGCCGGGTCGAGCTCGAGTCCCTCGGGCTGTGGGCCGAGGAGGACACGAGCAAGCTGGGCGCCTCCTACGCGCAGTACGAGCAGTACCTGGAAGCGCTCGTGCGCCTGCACGACCTGCCCGTCCATACCCTCACGATCAAGAAGGGGAGCGCGCTGATCTGGGCCGCGAACCTGGTCCACGGCGGGTGCCCGATCACGAAGCCGGACTCGACGCGCATGTCGCAGGTGACGCACTACTACTTCGAGAACTGCACGTACTACACGCCGATCTTCTCGAACCTGCCGCTGGGGGAGATCTGCCTGAAGGACGTGCGCGACGTCCGGACGGGCCAGCGCGTCCCGCACCGGCTGAACGGCACGCAGCTCGCGCGCGCCGGCCACCGCTCCGGACGCAGCCGGATCTGGCGGCCGGACAAGGTGTCAGTGCTGCAGCGCTGGGTCCGCAAGTACCTCGGACGTCTGTAGGAGAGCCCAGCGGCCAGACGCGCCACGCGGAAGCGCGCGGCGCGTGAGCCGGTCGCCCGAACCTATTCCGGCTCGCTCGGATCGTTGAACAGCGGCGAGAGCGCGATGCTCCCGTGCCCGCGTCGCGGATAATCCGGGTTCGTCGGATCGATCGGGTTCAGGTTCGACGGCGTGTCATCCGGAGCGAACAGCTGCAGGCTGCCGAGGAGGGCGAGCACCGCCGTGCGCCCATTCTCGTCCAGCGCGAAGAACGCCGCGCGCGCCGCCGATGCCTCGCCGCCGTGACGCTGGATCACGTTCACGAGCGTCATGCTGCGCCCGTCGTGGCCGTACGGCGCCGTCGACGCCACGCCCCACAGCGGTTCCGTGACGAACTCGCGCTGCACCGTGAGGCCGTCGAAGTTCGTCTCGTGGAACTCGGGGCCCAGGTCGTGGCGCTTCAGGTCCGTGTAGACGTCGCGGACGACGAAGCTCTGCCGGTTCGCGCGCTTGAGCCGCGGCAGCCCGGTCCCGTCGTCGGTCTCGGTGTAGCGCCCGCTCGCCACCGCGGCCAGCGAGCTGAAGAAGCCGTTGCAGGCCACCGGATCGAATCTCGTCTCGACGTCGGCCACGCGGCGGTCGTGCTCGATCGTCAGGTCGGGCACGTGGCACTCCGCGCAGCCGATCGCGCGGAAGAGCTGCTTGCCGCGGCTCTCCACGACGCCTCGCGCGGCGATCGCGGGCTTGAAGTAGTTGAGCAGGTAGAACTCGAGGTGGTCGACGAGGGACGGGTCGATCTCGTTCACCACGCCGTCCGCGTCGCCGTCGTGCGTCGCGCTCTGGACGGGCGGCACCTCGATGGCGTCGAGGCTCCCGGTGAGGTGCATCCCCGCGGGCGTAATCACGTCCTGGCCCTGCGACGCGGCCAGCAGGTCCGGATCCGCGGCTTCCAGGCCCATCTCGGCGTTCAGCGCGCCCACGACGAACTCGCGGATCGAGATCGTGCCGCCTTGCGCGAAGAAGGGGCGGATCCGCAAATCCGCGTTCACGCCCTGGACGTTCGACGTGTCGAGCGTGCCGTCGGGTGCGGCGGTCAGGCTCCCGAACCGGATGCCCTTGCTCTCGAGCTGCACGGTGACCGGATGTCCGGAGACAGCGGCGGCGTTCACGACTCGGCTGCGCAGCTCCCGCAGATCGCTCGTGATCTCGTCGCCCAGCATCTCGATCAGCCCGAGACCGAACAGGTGCGGCGCGTCGCGCGACTCGGGCCGCGTGAAGACGTGCCCGCCCGAGCCGCCCGAGCCGAACGGCGAGGAGTGGCAGGCGGCGCAGCTGTCGGTAAGGCCGGCGCCGATCGATCCGTCGGCGGTGATGTCGCCCACGCCGTCGAGCGTGCGCGGACCCAGGCCCTGGGCCGCGGTGAACTTGCGCTGGAAGAGTTGGCGCCCGCGCCGGATCGAGCGGAACGGATCGCGCGCGATCAGGAACCGCGAGGCCTCGGGCATCTGCTCGTCGCCGCGGCCGGTGCCAACCTGCTGGCCGAGTGACTTGACGATGCCCGCATTCGCGCCGTTCGGCGTCTGCGTGCGGTCGGTCAGCTGGGCTCGGGCCGGAATGCCCACCGCGCAGACGGCCGCCAGGATCGGGGCCAGGCGGAGACAGGCCTGGAATCGGGAGACGTCGGAGCGGGAACGGTCGGTCGGGGGGCGAGTGACCATGGCAACCCTCGCGGGTGTGGGGGGAGCTGAAAGGCAGGGACGGCCGGGCAGGAGCCTGGCCCGGTCAGTCACTCCACCTGCGGGCGGCGGTTCCGAGAGAGAGGAATCCCCAAGATTCCGCGTCGATTCCCTCAATCGCCACGAAGCAACCTCTTTCCCTGCTCAACCGAGGGCTGCGTCCCATCGAACCCTGCAGAACGGAGGTTGCCCTCGGTTGCTCGCGAGCTAGCGGTCCGCAGTCGGGATCTGTGCGAAGCTTCCGCGCACCGAGTCAACCCATCGAACCCCGCCCTCGGACGTCACGACCCCGCAAGTGGAGCCTGGATCGGCATGAACGCAGTCGCGATTCGAACGACGCTCGCCGCGCGAACCATCTCTCGCCTGCTCGGAGCCGTCTGCCTCGCCGCGCCGGTGGCCGCCGGGGACCTCACGAAAACCTACCCCGCGACCCTCGACTACTTCGAGGGCCAGCCCACGCGCGAGTGGACCTGCACGAAGACCGACGTGTGGCAGCTCAGCGGCTTCGAGTTCGAGTACCAGGGCAAGCTCGGGATCACGCTGGGCAAGTCGGTCGTGGTGTTCGGCGTCGCGGACAAGAACGTCGTGTGGGCGGCGGTCTTCCCCGACAAGCCCGGCAAGATCGCGAGCAAGTCCGGCGGCGACGGCGAGCACGTCGCGAGCATCTGGATGCGCTTCAACCCGACGCACCTGGGCGAGCTCTTCCCGGCGAAGACCGTCGGCAAGAACGGGCCGGAGGATCAGGTCGCGTGGGCCAGACGGATGTGCAACTGGAAGATCTCGAGCGGCTGGCAGGCCCACAACCTGCCCGTGATCCCCAAGAAGGGCTCGATCGTGCTCGATTGCGAGACGCTCGAGGGTCCGCGGCGCTACTTCGTCGTGGAGAAGGAGCTGGGCAAGGTCGACCTCGTGAAGGCCTTCGAGGGTCGCCCCTTGCCGGCTCTCGTGCCGATGGAAAAGGCCGCCGCGGTGCGTGCGTTCGACACCGTCTGGGATGCCTTCGACAAGGAGTACGCCAAGTTCCAGCTGCTGCCCCAGCTGGATTGGAAGAAGGCGGGCGACGAGTGGCGCAAGCAGGCCGAGAAGGCGACGAGCACCTTCGGCGTCGCGGCCTCGATCGCAGCTCTCGTCTCGCAACTCCAGGATCTGCACGCGTGGGTGGCGTGCGGTGACGAGGGCCTGCCGGGGTTCTCGCGGCCGCGGCCCCTCAACGCCAGCTTGAAAGCCGTGCAGAACACGATTCCCGCGCTCGAGGAGACGAAGCACGACCACCGCTTCGGTCGCACCGAGGACGGGATCGGCTACGTCATGGTGTACGAGCTCAACGACGGCCACCTCGAGCAGTCGTTCGACAACACGCTG
Source organism: Planctomycetota bacterium (assembly GCA_031400875.1). Taxonomy (GTDB): domain Bacteria; phylum Planctomycetota; class UBA1135; order UBA1135; genus JAEUHZ01. Next base: position 66,269 of record JANNQS010000099.1, read on the forward strand.
GAGATGCTGGACGACACGTGGGGCCTCGTCGTGGACCTGCGCTTCAACGGGGGCGGGGACGAGCTGTTCGCCGGCGCGGTGGCGGCACGCTTCGCGGATCAGAAGCGCGTCTACAGTTTGAACCAGTACCGCAACGGGCCGAAGCACGACCAGCTCGGTCCGAAGCTCGAGCGCAGCTTCGAGCCGCGCGGTCCGTGGCGCTATGAATCGCCTGTCGTGCTGCTGCAGGGCCAGAGGACGCTCAGCTCGGCCGAGTCGATGGCGCTCATGTTCGCGCAGTGCCCGCAGGTGACGACGATGGGTGATAGGACCGGTGGATCGAGCGGCAACCCGCGACGGATCGAGCTCGAGGGCGGCATCCAGGTGAACCTCCCGCGGTGGCACGACATGGACCCGGCCGGGAATCCGATCGAGGGTGTCGGCATCGCGCCGGAAGTCGTCGTGAAGGCGAAACCCGAGGAGTTCACCAGCGTGAAGGACCCGGTGCTCGACGCGGCGCTCGCACTCCTGCGCAAGACCCCGAAGGGCGAGCGCAAGCCGGGCAAACGGGGGCCCTGAGATGGACGTCAGCCTGCTCGCACCCGCGCTCCTGACGCTCGCGACGGTCGCAGCGGGTCCGCCGGACGACCCCGACACCGATCGCGACGGGCTGAGCGACTTCCACGAGATCCACAAGTACCTCACCGACCCGAAGAAGGCCGACAGCGACGGCGACGGCGTGCCGGACGGCGATTGGAACGAGCGGCGGGAGCACAGCTACTCGGTCCGCGCGGTGATGCACGTCATGGCGCCCTTCGACGTGGCGTCGATGAGCGACGATTACCAGGACGTGCGCGTGCTCGTGCGCTCGCCTGACCTGCTCGAGTTCGAGGTGGTCGTGTACCCGTTCAACACGGTCGCGGAGGCGATCGCGCCCAACCCCGGCTGGCGCAAGCCGGCTGCGGGCATGAAGGAGTTCCTTGCGGCCGGACCGTGTTGCAACTGGGACAAGAAGATGCAGTTGCAGCTCATCGAGGAGCTGAAGAACGACGGCATCGACGTGGCGGCGCTGGACGACGTCGAAGCCTCGAAGAAGGTGTCGAAGTGGCTGCTGGAGCGAGCGCAGTACGAGGACGGCTTCACGACGTTCTGCGTCGAGTTCGACCAGGGCAAGCCGCGGGTGACCGAGCGCCAGCGCGGCCTCATGGACGAGACGCTCAAGAGGTTCGGTCGCACGCTCGAGGAGCAGTGGAACCGCGAGCTCTTCGGCAAGGGCATGTTCGAGACCAAGACGCGCGGCAGCTGCACGTCGTCGGCGATCTACCTCTCCACGGCGCTGAGGGCCGTCGGGATACCGACGCGCACCGTGATCTGCGTGCCCGTGGTCGACGCGAACGACGAGCGCGAGGTCGCTTGGATCGACGCGCGCATCACGCACGTGGGCGTGCGCGGCACGCTGAAGAAGGCCGCGCAGGACCAGCGCGGATCGTGGACGTCGCACACGTTCAACGAGGTCTTCGTCGGCAACCGGTGGAGGCGGCTGAACTACGCGCAGCTCGGCCAGAACGTCCTGGACACCGAGTACCTGGGGCTGATGGTCCACGTGAACACGTACAAGGACCACGCCGAGGCCGGGCTCGTCGGGTGGGGCAACCGCGAAGTGCATCCGCAGCACGGCGCGCTCTTCGGCGGCCCCAATCCGTACTCCTGCATTGGCCTCTCGGATCTCTTCGGCGCACACTCGCAGGTCCCGAACGAGCTCGCGACGGGCTTGCGCGAAGTGTCCATCGAGCGCATCTACTGGTACGACGATCCGGTGCGGGATGCGAAGCTGAGCACGCAGCTCACCGACCGCGAGTCCGCCGGCTACTTCTTCGCCCACCTCGCCACGAAGGACGTTCCGGGCGGCAGCAAGGCCTACATGGAGTTCTTCGGAGCCGCCGACAAGAGCTTCGTGCTGCGAGCCCGCGGGCGCGACGACGTTCAGGCGCGCATCATCCAGAAGTACTGGATCGACAGCGACCGGAAGCTGAACGACTTCATCCTGCGCATCGATCCGGCCGACTTCGCGCGCATGGAGCCGGGCATCGAGTACGAGCTCGTCTGGGAGGGCCAGGACTCCCGCCTGCGCTGGCGGGTTCCCGCCGGTCTGAAGATCGCGCGGCCGAAGCGGTGATCCCGTCGAGCGCCGGGGTCAGCCGTTCCAGTCCGCGACGAAGAGCGTGTGCGTCTTGACCTGCGCCTGCGGGTAGGCCTTCGCGTCGATCGTGTCCGCGACGAAGCCCGCCTTCCTGAGTCGCCTGAGGAAAGCCTCGCCCGTCGATCCCGACCAGAAGACGGCACGTCCGCCGACCTTCATCGCGCGCGACAGCGTCTTGAGGCCGGGATCGGCGTAGATCTGCTGGTTGCGCGGATCGACGAGCGCGACGGGCCCATTGTCGACGTCGAGCAGCACGGCGTCGTAGGTACCCCGCTGCGCGCGCGAGAGCACGGCGAACACGTCGTCGAGAAGGATCTCCACGCGCGGATCGTCGAGGAGGCGACCATTCACGCTCTGCAGGTGCTCGCGGTTCCAGGCCACGATCTCCGGGAGCAGCTCCGCGACCTGCACCTTGACGTCGGGACCGACGAGCTCGAGCACGCGGCGCAGCGTGAACCCGAACCCGAAGCCGCCGATCAGGACCGACTGCGTGCCGTTGGCGCCCACCTTCTCCAGCGCCAAGTCCGCCATCTGCGCTTCCGAGGCGGTCGCCGTCGTGCTCATGAGCAGCTCGCCGTCGACGCGGATGTGGAAGTGGCCGTCGTGCTTCCGCAACGAGAGCTTGGCCCCGTCGGCGATGATCGCGGTGGCCAGGACGACGGACGGCTTCATGGCGGACAGGTTCGTCGCGGGAACGGCATTTGTCACGATCGAACCTGCTTGTCTCGAACGTGCGGTTCCCCGCGCCATCTGGGCAGCTCCGCGCAGACGGTCTAGGCTGGTGGCGTCCCTCACGGAGTTCCGTCCATGGCACGTCTGTCGATCGCTCTTCACATTCGTTGGCGCGCGGCCCTCGCCGCTGCAGCCTTCCTCGTCCTCGGGCTGGCGTCGTCGCGCGAGGTCAGCGCGCAGACACCCTTCGACGGCTGCGGCACGATCGTGCCCGGCGTGACGTGCCCGAGGCTGTTCCAGGCCGACAGCGGCGGACTGTGGTTGCTCGAGGACTTCGGCACGTTCCAGGTTGGCAACTACGTGCGCGTGGTGGGCCAGGCCGATCCGGGCTGCTTCACGACTTGTCAGCAGGGCGGGTGCATCTTCATGAACACGATCGGGCCCTGCGCGGTCTGCAGTTGCGCGGGATTCTGCTTCGGCGACGGCAGCGGCACACCCTGTCCATGCGGGAACAGCGGCGCGAGCGGCCACGGCTGCGCGAACAGCGTGAATCCAGCCGGCGCGGAGCTCACGGGCTCGGGCAACGCGAGTCTGGCGAACGACACGGTCGTGCTGAGCGGCACCGGCATGCCGGATTCGTCCGCGCTCTACTTCCAAGGCACGAGCCAGCAGGGCGGCGGAGCCGGCTCGACCTTCGGCGACGGCAAGCGCTGCGCCGGTGGGTCGACCGTGCGCCTGGGAACGAAGCTCAACGCGGGAGGCGCCTCGCAGTATCCCGCAGCCGGAGACCCGTCCGTTACCGTCCGCGGCGGGGTGACGGCGCCCGGGATCCGCACGTACCAGGTCTGGTACCGCAACGCGGCGTCCTTCTGCACGAGCGCGACCTTCAACCTCTCGAACGGGATCGAGGTCACCTGGGGCGCGTGACCGCGAGCCTCGCACGACTCTCGACGTGACGCTGGCCGTGCCGGTTTCGACACGAGCCCGGTGATGTCGCCGAATGAAGTCTGTCGCAAAGGAACCTTCTCGGGCCATGCAACAGAACGGGGAATCTCCCTGACGTGGTGAAGCACTGACCCTGCCAGGAGCCCCTTGCCGGGGAGAGGTTGACGAGGGCCTGGAGGCCGCGTGGGGTACGGAGTCCCCGTGGTCTCAGCGAACATGGCCCAGCGCAAGCAATCTGCAGCTCTCGTACCCTTCGTCCAGGTCGAACGACGCATCCTCGCCGTCAGCGGGCAGAGAGTGATGATCGACAGCGACCTCGCCGAACTCTACGGCGTCGGAACGAAGGACCTCAACCGGGCGGTGAAGCGCAATGCGTCACGTTCCCCCCCCGGACTTCATGTTCGTGCTGACGAAGGACGAAGCGGACGCTTTGAGGTTCCAATTTGGCACCTCAAACAGCGGCCGGGGTGGCCGGCGTCACCTGCCGTACGCTTTCACTGAGCAAGGTGTGGCCATGCTTTCGAGTGTCCTGCACAGCGATCGTGCCGTTCGCGTCAACGTCACGATCATGCGCGCGTTCGTGCGCATGCGAGAGATGCTGGCGTCGAACAGCGTGCTGGCACGCAAGCTCCAGGAACTCGAGGCGCGGTACGACGGACGATTTCGGAAGGTGTTCGAAGCGATACGCGAGCTGATGCTGGAAGAGCCGGTGACGAGGAAGCGCCGCTGGATCGGCTTCCGGGCGCCACGCAGAAGCTGAGCTCGATTGAGCACGTGAACCAGTGTTGTTCCGGTCGACGGAGGAAATGCATGCGCGAGCGTATTCACCCGGGGTGCCAAGCGTGAACGACTACTTTGCCCGACTCTCCAGCCACTCCGCCGCGTAGCGCTCGAAGGGGTCGGTCCCGTGCAGCGGCTTGGGGTCGAGGAATTCGTGCAAGTTGTCCTTCACCGGGCGCCCCAGCTCGATCGAGCGGCGCAGGTGCGCGACGGCGCGCGTGACGTGATCGTCGATCTGGCGCGCGCGATCCGCCGGGTCGAGGCTCATGTCGGCGCGCAGTGCCTCGACCGCGTGGACGCTGTTGCGCATCGCGTTCCAGCGCACGCGCGCGTCCTCGGGCGCGGCCTCGATGGCGAGCCGGAAGGCCGCGTCGGACCCGACCCAGTCGTGTGTCTCGCGCCGGATGACGCCCAGCATCGAGCAGTGGGAGAGGTACGCCGAGAGGAACTCGAGGTTGTCGGGCGCGAGCGCGCGCGCCTTGCGCTGTGCCTCGAGCGCGTCAAGCACCAGCTCGATCGCCGCGTCGAGGTCGCCCTGGTGTCCGACGGGTGAAGCCAGGTTGGCCGTCGACTGTCCCAGCCGGCACCACAGCAGGGCGTCGTCGGGCGCCGCGCCGACGAGCTCCGTGAGCAGTTCGATCGCGCGCCGGTACAACGGCTCGGCGAGGTCGAACTTGCCCCGCTGGTCGTGGGTGAGCCCCATCTGATTGGCGGTCGTCGCCAGCATCAGCCTGTTGCTGAGCGTGTCCGGGTAGCGCGCGACAAGATCCTCCAGGAGCAGGCGCGACTCCTCGCACAGCTCTTGCGCCCGTTCGACCTCTTCGGCCCGACGCAGCGCGCCGGCCAGGTTGTTGAGGGACTCGGCGAACTGGGCCTGCCGGATCGGGCTCTCGGGCGTCCGCGCGAGCGACTCGCGCGCCAACTCGAGGCCGCGCTCGAGCGCGGCGATCGCATCGCGATTCACGGTGCCCGTTGCGGTGCTGCGCAACAGGAACACGCCCAGCTCGTTCCAGCACTGGAACGCCAGGTGCACCACTTCAGCGTCGTCGGGTTGCTCGCCGTACAGCGTGTCGGCCTGCAGCGCCGCCTCGTGCATGGCCTTCGGCGCCGCGTCGCCCCGCTCGGTCCCAGCCAAGGCGCGCGCGCGGCCGAGCAGGTTGAGGATGCGGTGCCTGTGCAGATCGACGGAATCGGCGGCGCTCTCGGACAGGCTCGCCAGGGTCTCGTCGACCCGATCGTGCAGCGCCAGTGCTTCCGCGCCGTGCCCGCTGGCCGTGAGCAGGTTGGCGTGACTGGCGACGGCCACCAGCCAGGCTCGGCTCATCAGCGGATCGTCGGACGTCTCATGGCGGAGCGCTTCGAAGCCGCGAGCGGCCTGCTCGAACGACTGCGCGCCCTCGACGTTGCGCCCGAGATCGGAGAACAGCTCGCCCATCCGCATCTGGGCCTTGGCGACTTCGACGCGGGCCTCGCGGTTGTCCGATTCGTCGGCAGCGAATTCCTGCAGCAGCTTGACGGCGTCCTCGAGCACGGCGCGTCGCACCGGCTCCATGCGCGGCACGAAGCGCAGCTCGACCTGGCCCAGGCGCGAGAGCATGCGGTCGACGGCGTCCAGCGCGCGCTTGAAGTTGCGCTCGGCGCGGTCGCGCTGTGCGGCGACGACGATCGACGAACGGTGTTGCTGCCAGGCGTAGAGCAGCGGCACGCCGATCAGCAATGCGCCGCCGAGCACGATGGCCGCCGCGCGCGCCGGGCTGCGCTCGACGAAGCGCCGCACGCGGCGCGCGACGCCCACGCGCCGCGCCTCGATCGGCCGCCGAGCCAGCAGGTTGCCGAGATCGCGCGCAAGGTCGGCCGCGCTGGCGTAACGCCGCGCGGGATCGTGCTCCATCGCGGTTAGGCAGATCGTCTCGATTTCCCAGGAGGCCCGGGGGTTCAGATCGCGCATGCGCCGGGGCGTGCCGCGCTCGAGCGCACGCAGGATCTCGGTCTCGCTGCGGCCCTCGACGGCTTCGCGCAGCGTGAGCAGCTCGTACAACGTCGCGCCCAGCGCGTAGATGTCGCTGCGCGGACCGACGGCGTCCGAGTCGCCGCGCGCCTGCTCCGGGGACATGTACTTGAGCGAACCCAGCTGCGCACCCGAGCGCGTCAGCTTCCCGGCGTCGTTCGATGCCGCCAGCCCGAAGTCGAGCAGCACGGCGCGGCTCATCCCGTCGGACGTGATCAGGATGTTCGACGGCTTGATGTCACGGTGCACGACGCCGCGCTGGTGTGCGTGGTCCAGCGCCTGCGCGACCTGCTCGATCACGCGCACGCAGGCCTGCTCCCACGAGCCGTCGAACAGGTAGCCGGCGTTGTCGGGGTCGGGCGCGAGATCCGCGCCGGTCAGCGACGTGACGGCGCGCATCGACAGGCGCTCGATCGCGGCGGTGAGCGACTCGCCGCGCAGCAGGTCCATCGTGAAGTACGGGATGCCGTTCTCCTCGCCGACGGTGTGGATCGGCACGATGCCCGGGTGCTGCAGGCTCGCGACGATCTCGACCTCGCGGCGGAATCGCTTGCGCGCGCCGGGGAAGTAGAGGCACTCGGGGCGGATGATCTTCAGCGCGACCTCGCGGCCGAGATCCTCCTGCACAGCCAGGTACACGATGCCCATGCCGCCAGCACCCAGCGTCTTCAGCAGGCGGAACGGACCGAGCCGCTCGGGCGGCCTGTCCGCGGACGCATCGAGCAGTCCCGCCGCGCGCAGCGCGCCGATGCGCCGCCTCAGCGCATCGGCGTGCTCGGGATCGTCACGGATCAGCTTCTCGAATCCGGCCTCCCCGTCGACTTCCAGCACGTCGAGCGCACGCACGACGAGCTCGTCGAGTGACTCGTTTTCGCTGGGTCTATCAGGGGCCATGCTCGTGCGCGCCGCGTGCAGGATCGGCTGCACCCGCGGCGCAGTGCGCAGTGTATCGCGGGCGCAGCGCGCGGCGCCGTGCATCGTGCGCGGCTCACCAGCTCAGGTCGTACCGTTGCGCGATCGTCCGGTCACTTCGCCGTCGGGAAGGCGGCCTCGAGATTCGTCAGCATCGCCGCTTCCTTGCTCGACACCTTGGAACCCAGACCGAGGACTCCGCCGCTGGCCTTCGCCACGCCGCGCGCGCGGTCGAGGAGCGCCGACTTGAGCTTCGCGCACTCAGCCGCGTCGAGCTGCTGGCAAAGGCCCTGGATCATGAGCGTCCAGGCCGCGAGCAGCTTCGGCTCGGGGCGCTTCTTGAGCCAGGACTCGAGCAGCGCGAGCTCGGCCGAGCCGGGCGCGAAGCCCTTCTCCCGCGACAACGCCAGGATCGCTTCGCGCTCCTTGTCGTCGAGCGTGCCGTCGGCCCAGGCCACTTCGACGAGCGGAACGAGCAGGAGGGCGGTGGCTGTCTCGGGCCGGATCTCGAGCTTGATCAGCTTGTCGAGCACGGCCGGATTCGAGGCCCCGGTCGCCTTCGCCATCGCCTCGCGCGCGGATTCCGTGGCCTGCTTCTCTCTCAGCTTCTTGAGCAGGCGCTCGTCGTCGCGGCGGAAGAACTCTTCTTCGAGGCTGCGCCCGCGCTCGTGCAGGCTGTCGGATGAATTGAGGGCCATGCGGTCAGCTTACGGTGTGCTGCGTCGGTTTCCACAGGGCGCGCGGGCAAAGCCAGCCGTGCCTCGTGGCAGCGCGCGTCGCGATCACCAGTTGACGAGCTGACCGTTCGTCGCGTTGTACGTGCTCGTCGTGCAGTACCCGATGCTCGCGTCGCGGTAGAGCGCCTGGTAGTGGAACGTCGTGCCGGGCACGGCGCCCGTGAGCTTCGCGACGCTGGGATCGCCGGCTGACGGGCCGAGGATGGCGACGCCCTGCACCGCGTTGCGCGCACGCAGCCGCACGATCGACCCCGCCAGGCAGCCCACGCCGTCGCCGAAAGCGAAGCCGGTGCCGGACAGGCTCGTCGATGTCGCGAAGAAGACGAGGGCGTGCGGCGGCAGCCCGCTGGCGACGAGCTCGAGCACCGCTGCCGTGCTCGTTCGACAGGCGTCGAGGCGTGCTCCGACGGCGGCCGCGGAGTTCGCGCAGCCGTTGTCGGTCGCGCCCGGGTTGCTGCACGGGCACGCGACGGGGAGCGACCCGTCGCCGGAGCACTCGGTCTGCGTGCCCGGCGCTGCCTCGCAGCACGGGAACTGGCGGAAACGCACGAGCGAGACGCTGCCGCCGTCGTCGATCGTCATGAAGAGGCTGCGATCGCCCGAAGCGCAGTCGGCCGTCGTCATGAGCGTCAGTCCCTCGAGGTTCGTCGCGGCCGGCATGCCGGCGGGCGGCGCGTACGAGCCCACCGCGACGAGCCGGCGCTCGCTGCCGACGACGGTGGAGGCGAGGGAGAGGACCTCGATCTCGTTCACGCCTCCGCCGTGCAGCGCGTAGAGGTGTCCCGTCGACCGGTCGAACGCCAGCTCGGCCACCTCGGTGTCGCCCGTGCGGTACGCGCCGACGAACGCGAACGCGCCGCTCACGCGGTTCAGGTCGAAGGCGTAGACGCGCCCGCCGTTCTGGTGTCCCACGAAAGCCAGCCCGCCCATGCCGTTCGCGCTGGTGCGCGGCATCCCCGCGCCGTCGACGAAGCCGTGCGCGGCGAGGAACGCATCGGGCACGAACGCGAGCCCCTCGGCGCCCATTCCGCCCGAGAGTGGCAGGAATGGCCGCGTGTTCCAGGTGTTTCGCAAGACGGCGACGCCGTAGGTCGAGACGTCGAATTCGCGGATCACCTCCTCGCCCTCGACGAGCGCGAAGATCGTGTCCTGCGCGAAGTCGGCCTGCGCGATCGCCTCGAGGTCGCCGAAGCTCGTCCACTCGCCGCGCTGTCCGGCGCGCGTGTCGACCACGAACGAGCCGGCGCCGTCCTCGCGCAGGACCCACAGCTTCGACGTCGAGTTGCTCGGGCCGTTGCGACACACCCACAGGCGCCTCGTCAGCGGATTCCAGGCCGCGCCGCTCAAGTCGACGTGGAAGTCGTTCGTGCCCGGTCCTTCGACGGCGGTCAGGTTCTGCGCGCTGGACCAGGATTCGGCCGGCCAGGGAGCTTGCGCCAGCGCGAGCATCAGCCAGGGGAGGGCCAGCGACGACATGGGTGGGGGAGTCGTGTCCAAAGCCGCGCCATGCGCTGCGACAACCCCTCGATCAGTATGTGCGCGACTCGGACATCCCGCTACCCGCGGTCGAGTGGCACACGCGCCGATGCGCGCTCCCGCAGCTACAGCTGTGTGCCGAGCACGATCGCGCGGTAGCCGAAGTCCACCAGCACGCGATCCTTGAACTCGAGCCGCAGCGCCTGCGCAGGGATCAGGATCCCGTAGCGCTCGGGCAGGTAGATCCACTGGTCGCCCGTCTCGTCGCCCTCCGCGGGCGATCCCATCAGCACCATGGTCTGGGCCTTGGTCATGCCCTTCTTCAGGTCCTTCGCCAGCTCCTGCACTTTCGCCCAGGGATGGCGCTGGTTGCCGCGCGGCACCATCTCACCCGTGGTCGTGTTCTCGGTGACGCAGGCGGTGGTGCCCGCGAACAAGACGATCCACGCGAGCGAGCCGGACCGGCAGGCCTTCGAGATCTGGGACAGGCTCGAGCGAAGGGTCGGAGCGTTCATCAGGTTTACCGCGGCCGGGTTCGCGTGCAGTGGGCTGGAGTGAGCGCGAGAGAGTAGGCAGTTCGGCGACCCGCGGGCAAGGCTTCACAGCTGGAAGGAAACCGCGAGGAACGGCCCGCTGGCCGTGAGGTCGTACACGATCCCTCCGTCGTCGAAGTCGTAGCCGATCTGCCGCCATCCCAGTCGCACGTCGCCCCAGCTCCAAGCCCAGCCGGCGCCTGCCAGCCCTTGCCACGTCAGGTCCGAGGCGACGCCGAAGCCACCGATGTCACCGTAGGCGACGCCGAATAGACCGCGCTCGTCGCCGAAGTGTGCGCGCAGGCCGAGATACGGATCGAGCAGGTCAGCCTGCGCGGAACGGTTCATCCCGCCCTGCGGATCGAGCTTCAAGTCGGCGTGGAAGTAGCGCAGGCCGAAAACCCCGTCCAGGCGCGCGCTGTCGCCGCGCGACAGCGTGCGCGCCGCGCCCAGGCCGATGATCAGCTCGTCGTTCTCGACTGCGAAAGGCGTCGCCAACGGGCCGTCGAGCGTGCCGTCCAGCTCGAACTCGGCCCAGATGAAGTCTCCGAGCAACGACCAGTCGCCATGGTTCGCCTCGACCGAGAGCATGGCCGCGCCGCTGAGGTAGTCGAGCGCCGATCCACCCTCCTCCTCGGCATCTCCGCCGGTGCCGTCGATCTTCAGGGAACCGTCGAGCGAGGGTGCCCAGAGGTAGGGCGTGAGCCGCAGCCGCCAGCCTTCGTCCTGCGCGGAGGAGTGGGCTGTCGCGACGCTTGCAGCGAAATGCAGCCCGAGCATGGCTCCGACGATCGGGCGGATTCGCATGGGTGTCTTGACCGATGTCTCCGACGTGGGCGGCTCGTCGGCTCGAGAGCGTGTTCTACGGGGATGGCGGGACGAGGGACCGTCCTCAGAGGAAGTCGTCGGGATCGAACTCGGCGAGCTGGATGATGCGCACGCGCGGCAACGGCGCGTTGAACGCCTTGGCGTCGCTCTCGAGGTCGTGGATCTCGAGGCCGCGCGCCTCCAGCTCGCGGTACGCCGAGCTGATGAACTCGCGGAACGCCAGCACTCCGACGCGCCGTCCGCTGTCGAGCAGCGCGGCCATGCCGGGCGCGAAATCCGCGTCGTGGCTGGCGAGCAGAACGTTGCCCTCGCGCTCGCGCAGAGCCGACAGGGTGCGCGAGATCGCGATGTCGACGACCTTCTCGTCGGACCCGCCAGCCAGCGGGATCGGCCGGTAACCCACGGCGAGCAGCGCCTGGATGAACGTCGCCGGCAACTGGCCCGAGCTGACGTTCAGGAAGAAGAGCGGCTTGACGGGCGCGCTCCACAACCGGGCCGCGAAATCGCGCACGCGATCCCAGCGCGGACGCTGCTCCGGCGCCGGCCGCATGCCCAGGATGCTGAGGCCCAGCGTCGCGTCGATGTTCTCGCCGTCGACGAGCAGGTAGCTGGTGTCGACCATCGCGCCATACGGTACCCGGAAGTTTTCTTCCCGATTCGTCCGAGATCCTCGAACTCGCGGGCGGGGGGGTGGTGGGCGGCAGGGCGGAGTCCCCGTTTCACGAACCGAGGTAGCGCCGTCCGGGGAACCGAGGGAGGACGTGGGTGCAACCGGAGCCTCCGCCAATCGTCCACAGGAATGCACCCGGAGCCTGCCCATGCCTCGCATACCGCGCCATGACGAGCCCGACCTGTGGCACCACGTGATGAACCGTGGCATCGCGCGCCGCACCCTGTTCGAGAACGACAACGACGTCCGCATGTTCCTGGCGCTGCTGGCTTGGCGGGTCCACGCCGGCGACATCGAGCTTCACGCGTTCTGCGTGATGACGACGCACTATCACCTGCTCGTGCGCAGCGTCACGGGGCAGCTCTCCGCCGCTCTGGCCGTGGTTCAGCGCGAGTATTCTCGTTGGTTCAACCGCACTCGGCAGCGGGACGGGCCCTTGTGTCGTGGTCGTTTCTACTCCAAGCCGGTCGAGACCATCGAGTACCGGATCAACGCTCTTCGCTACATCGATTTCAACCCCGTGAGGGCTGGCTTGGTGGCCACGCCCGCGCTGTTCCCACACGGAAGTGCCCGCTGCTATGCAGAGGAGCGTGGGCCGATCTGGCTCAGTCGGGACTGGGTGGAGGCCGAAGTCTGTCGCGCGCGCGGCACGGAGCGTTACCGTCCGGAGGACTATGCGCCGTGTTTCGGTGAACCGATTCCGGCAAGCCTCGCGCGGTTGATCGAGACACGCCTCGTCCTACGCGATCCGGGAGAGGATCCTTTGGCGCACTTGCTCAACGCCGCGCACGGCCAGGTCGCGGAGTGGATGCAGCGCAAGGCCGCGCTGGCCGACGGCATGCCGGTCGGGATGCCCGTGTGCGATCCCGACGATGTAGCCGAAGAGATCCGGGCGGCCATTTCGCTGTGGAGCGGGTGGACTGTGAACGCTGGACGCAAGAGCGTCGACGCGTGGTCGCAGGTTCACGTCGCGCTACTCCGTGATCTGTGCGGTCTGAACTGGAGCCAAATCGGGTCCCGTCTCGACCTCAGCACGAGTGGTGCCTGGCGCATGTACCAGCGTCACCAGCGGAACATCTCCGAGGTGGACGAGTACGTCGAGCGGACCTCCTGCCTAGCCGAACGCTCTCTCCGCCGGTGCTTCAAAGGGGCGTGAGCCGCGCGAATCGGGAAGAAATCTTCCTGGTACCGTATCATCGCGCTAGCGTGCGTACGCGCGGCGCGCGAACAGCAAGGTGAGATACGGCAGCATCGTGCTCTTCTGCGGGATCAGCTCGAAGATCCGCCAGAGCCGGCGCGGGTTCAGGTAGAAGCGGCGGTAGGCCTTCTTGCGCAGCTGGAAGATCTTCTGCTCGGGCACGGCCGACAGGTTGATCTGCGCCTGGTACGGCTCGTAGCTCGACCAGTCGGTCGGCAATGAGTAGCCGGCGTGCTCGACCTGCTTGAACAGCTCGGTGCCCTTGAACGGGATCACGCGAAAGAACGCGGCCGTGTGGAACGAGCTCGTGGCCGCCCACTCGATCGTCTCCTCCATCTCCTGCTCGGTCTCGGTCGGGAAGCCGAGCATGAACGCGCCGTGCACCATCACCTTCTGCGACGCGATGAAATCGACGATCTTGCGCACCTTGTCGATCTTCAGGTTCTTGCGCATGACCTTCTGCATGCGCGGCGAGGCGCTCTCGACGGCGACCATGCAACGGTACATGCCGGCCTTCTTGAGCAGCACGACCAGCTCCTCGTCGAGGATGTCGCCGCGGAAGCCGTTCGGAAACGTCAGCGCCAGCTTCCAGCCCTTGTCGATGATCCCTTGCGCGATCTTCTTCGCGCGCTCCGGCCGGAAGTTGAAGATGTCGTCCATGAAGACGAGCTCCTTCACGCCGTAGCGCGTGACGAGCATTTCGATCTCGGCCAGGACGTGCTCGGCCGAGCGCTCGCGGAACGTCTTGCCGTAGCTGTTGTGACAGTACGTGCAGCGCCACGGGCACGCGCGCGAGCTGAACATCGTCGCGAACTCCTTGTGCGCGTAGATGACGCCGCCGCGCGGCACGAGGTGGTACTTCGCGTGGTCGATCAGATCCCAGGCCGGGAACGGCAGCTCGTCGAGGCTCTGCGGCGGCGGCCGGTCGGGGTTGTGCACGGGGGTGCCCGCGTCGTCGCGCCACGAGAGACCCTGGCACTCGCTCCACTCCGTGCGTCCGGCTTGCAGGCCGGCGAGCAGATCCGCGAACGTGAATTCGCCCTCGCCGCGCACGACGAAGTCGACGTTGGTGTCTTTGAGCACGTCCTCGGCCGCGACGCTCGGGTGCGGGCCGCCGCAGGCGACGAACGCGTGCGGCAGCCGCTCCTTCACCAGCTTCGCGACCGCGTGCATGCAGCCGGCCTCGTACGTCATCGCCGACAAGCCGACGACGTCCGGCGCGAGAGCGACGATCGCGTCGACCGCCTTCTCGGGCGTCCAGTCCTCGACCTTCATGTCGAGCACGTGCACGTCCTCGAAACCCAGCGCGCGCGCGTTCGCGGCGATCATCATCACGCCCAGCGGGTGGACGTGCGTGAACTGCGCGTAGGGGTGGTAGGACTGGACGAGCGCGGTGCGCATGCGGACGGCGGCTTTCGAGCCCTCATCCTACGCGACGACCGCGCCCGGCCCCGTCAGGTGCAGAGAACCTCTTCCTGGAATCCGTCTCCGCCCAGGCGCCACGAGCGCACTTCGCGCTGCGCATGGACGTCGATCGCAACGATCACGTAGGACCAGCCGCCCCAGGCGCCCGCGCGGTCGGCGTCGGACGGGCTGGCCGGGCTGTCCGGATGCGAATGCCAGATGCCGACGACGTCGAGCCCCAGCTCGCGCGCCTCGTTCTCGGCCGCCAGATGATCGGACGGATCGAGCGTGAAGCGCTCGTGCGCGCGCTCGACGTCGAGGTTGCGCGCACGACGGACCTGCACGACGCGCGTGCCGCCGTCGTCGGCGTGACCGAGCAGCACGCCGCACGTCTCGTGCGGGTACCCCTGCGCGGCCCAACACTCGAGCTGGAACCGCTGGAAAGCGGGCAGACGCAGTTGCTGGGACGGTCGAGGCTCGAGTCGTGCCGAGGTGATCGTGGAGATGTCGGACATGGGTCTCTCAGGAGCAGGGAGACAGGTTGGAAAAAGAAAAGCGGGCCGGGGTTGGCGGGGACCACGGCGCGCGGTGGGAAGGAAACTGGGGGCCGAGGCCGCTCGCGGGAGGTGGAGTTTCTGGAAGCAACACAAAGGCCCCTGTTTGCG
>JANNQS010000100.1:0-8158 GCA_031400875.1 Planctomycetota bacterium
CGCCAGCGCGCCGCGCGCCAAGACGACGCCTTCGATCGCGTCGCTCTTCACGGGCCTCTACCCGCACGAGCACGGCGTGCGCGACCTGCTCATGCCTCTCGCGCCGACGTTCCCGCTGCTGGCCGAACGTCTGCGCGCCGCGGGCTGGAGCACGGCCGCGATCGTCGGCAACTTCGTCCTGCGCGACGATTTCAGCGGTCTCGCGCGCGGTTTCGATTCGTGGACCGAAGACCTGCCCGACACGCAGGGCGTGCCGCCCGAGAACGTGCCGCAGCGCACGGCGCGCTCGCTGACCGACGGCGCACTCGTGGCGCTGGGCCTCTCGACGACGCCGGCTGCAGCGAAGGCCGGTCCGTCGCGCTCGATCGTGCGCGACGGCGAGCCGTGGATGCTGTGGCTGCACTACATGGACCCGCACGGCGTCTACTCCGCGCCGCCCGAGCACCGCATCTTCGAGCGCACGACGCCCGAGTGGATCCCGCCCGAGCCGCCGCCCGCGCCCGACGGGCTGAACCGCCGCTGGATCGCCGAGTACAACGTGCCCGCCGACGCGCGCGCCGACGACGGACGCATCGACGCCGCGCGCGTGCGCGACCACTACGACGCCGAGGTGCACTACGCCGACGCCGAGATCGGACGTTTGATCTCGGCGTTGCGCGCCCGCGGGCTGCTCGAGAACACGCTCGTCATCGTCACCTCCGACCACGGCGAGAGCCTGGGCGAGCAGGACTACTGGTTCGAGCACGGCCGGAACGTGTCCGATGCCACGATCCGCGTGCCGCTCCTCGTGCATTGGCCCGAGAGCATCGCCGGAAAGCACCGCACGGGAGTGCGCGACGGAGACGTCTCCCTGTGCGACGTGGCGCCGACGGTCCTCGAGATGCTCGGCCTCGCGCCGCTCGCGCCACCGGCGGTGGACGCGGTGCGCGGCGCAGCGCAGCTCTCCGCCTGGCGCGGCGAGTCGTCCCCGTCGCGCGTCGTCTTCGCCGAGAAGGTCGACCGCGACGAGGAGCAGGGCGCGATCCAGAGCAAGGCCGTGCGCTTCGGCGACTGGAAGTGGATCCGCCGCTTCGCGCACCTGCCTGGCCCGGCCGGCGGACCGGCGAAGCTCGTGACTCTCTCCGACGAGCTCTACGACCTGGCCGCGGATCCGCACGAGACCCGAAACCTCGCGGCTGCGCCGCCCGCTCAAGCGCCGATCGCGCTGCTGCAGACGGAACTTTTCCGATTCGCCACGGCCGACACGCGCTTTCCCGAACTGGGCACGATCTTGCGCGAGCACCGCAGTGCGCTCGAGGCCGGCGACGCCGAAACTCTCCGGATCCTGAAGGCGCTCGGATACTGACCCGTTGGCGTGAACAAGGGTGTCAGACACCTTTTCCCGCCGTCAGCGCCCGCGGCGCACTGGCGCGCGCGCGCACGGACAGCACAATGGTCCACCCCCCGTGTGGCGTTCTTCCTGCGCCACAGTTCGCATGATCGAGCCAGCCCCTCCTCCGTCGGCTCCGGCCGCCGGTTGCACGCCTCCCGTCATGTCCGCTCCCGCGTCCGTTGGCCGCGCGCTCCTCGACGAGTATGCGCACCTGCGACGCCCCGCGAGCGCGCCGTCGGCCGTGTCGTCGTCCGCGGACCGGCTCGTCGAGGCGGACGACGCCGTGCGGCGCGAGCGCGCGCTGCTCGCCCAGCTCGCCGACAACGGCTACGACGTCGCGCGCCTGAGCCCCGATCGCCTGCCGCGCGGAGCGCGCGAGGTCACGGCGGTCGAAGGCCGCGTCGTGGCGCGCGCGACGGACGATGCGCGTTTCCCCGCGGACAGGATCGAATCGGCCGAGATCCCGGGGCTCGCGCCCGAACGCCTGCGCGCGGTGGCCTCGGTCGCGGCGCACGCTCTCGCAGCTCTGCTCGCGCAACCCTGGGACCTCGACGATCCGGTGGGCGGAGGCGCGCTCGAAGTGCGCGTGGTCGCGTTGGGCACCGCGGACCGCGCGGCCCACGCCGGTTGGCGCCACCTGGCCGTCTCCGCCACGAACGCGCCGCAGGACGACGCGCGCGCGGTGGCACGCGCGGTGTTCGAGATGACCGCACTCGAGATGCAGCGCCGCGCGGGCCAGGGCCGGCGCCCGTGGGACGCGCTCGTGCTGGGCGGCAGCGCGGTCTTCGCCGATTGGCTCTTGGGCCGCGCCGAGCACTCCGCTCCGCGCGCCGGCGACGTCGTGTGCGACCTGGCCGCGTCGATCGAGGACACGTCGGGCGTGCCGGTGCTCGGAACGGCCGCGGCGTCGCTGTGGCGCGAGCTCGGCCGTCACGTCGGCCGCGAGCACGGCTCCACCGAGGACGAGCGCGCGGCGCGCGTGCTGCACGTGACCCTGGGCGCGGCCTGCGCGCTCGCGCCCGACGCACCGCGCGCCGCGGCGTTGCGCACCGCGCTGCGCTGGCTCGGCGGCACGGGCGCATTCGACCGCCTCTCCGGCGCGCTCTCACGCCAGGCGACACCGTGGGCCGCGCACGTCGCCGCACGCGCGCTGGCCGACGAGCGCGCACCGGGCTGCGGCGTCGACCTCGCGCGCGGAGCCGCGCACGTCGAGCCGTTCGAGCTGGCCGCCTTCACGACCGCGCTGCGCTGGATCTGGGCCGACATGTCGGCACCGTGGGGCGTCGTGCGCGTTTCACTGCAGGCAGCAGCGGGTCTCGACGACGCGCTGGTGCAGGTCGTGCGGATCGGCGAGCGCGGCGAGGTGCTCGGCATCGCGCGCGCCGGCGGTTCGTGCGCCGCGCTCGAAGTCGACGCGCGCGCCGCGCGGGCCCTGATCGCGGTGGTGAGCGCGCGCACGTCGGGCGGACGAGGTCGGTTGCACGTCTCCGCGCTCGAGCCGCGCGCGCTGCTCGAGGTGACCGCCGCGGACCGCGTCGGCGGCGTCGAGCACGAGCTCGCGTTCGAGGCCTGGACCTGGCGCTCGTGCGACATCGCCGTCGAGGACGAGCGCGCCTGCGCCGTCGACCCGCCGCGCGCGACGCGCGTGCGCGTGCGCGTGCGCAACCGCGGCGACCACACCGCGTCGGGCCTCGTCGTGCGCGCGCGCTGGCAACCGTGGGCCGGCGAGCCGATCCCGAGCGCGTGGCGCGCGTGCCTCGACTGGAACGGCGCCGAGAGCACCGTCGCGATCGATTCGCTGCGCGCAGGCGCCGCTCCGTGGATCTCGTTGCGCTGGCGACCCGACGCCGTCGCCGATGCCGCGTGGATCGAAGTCGTCGCAAGGACGGATGACGGCGCGCTCGAGTCGCGCGCCATCACGTTCGCGGGCGCTCCGCCCGGCGGATTGCGGCCCGAAGCACGACCGCGCACCGTGTGCCCCGACGCCGGCGATTTCCGCGCGCTGCCACCCGGGATGGCGCCGGAAGAATTGCTGCGCAAGGTCGTCCGCGAGGACGGCGAGGTGCGAGCTGGTGCCAGCTACCGGCTCGTAGCCCCCGTCTGATCGAATGATCGCGAACACGATGCAACACAGTCAGTCCCGCCGTGTGCGCAGCGCCTGGGCATGCTTCGGTGCCACTCTGTTCGCGCTCTCGATCCCGCCCTCGGCGCAGGTGCCGGAGCGCGTGAAGCTCGAGCTGAAGTCGGAAGATACTCTCGAGGTGCAGGCCGCGTGGGAGCCGTTCCAGGACTCGGTCTACAAGCTCTACAAGCGGTACGAGCAGCTGCAAGGCTTCGCGCCGGCGGTGAAGACTGCCAAGCACGACATGCAGGCGTTCCGCGCGTTCCTGCCGCCGGACGACGTCGCGGTCGGCGACACGTGGCGCGTCGATCCCGCGGCGGCGCTGCCGTTCCTGCGACAGCTCCACTCCGGCGCGACCGCCGAGTTGCATCACGGATTCGGCGCGGCTCCGGGCGGCTGGGCCTGCTTGCGGGCGCTGTCGCCCGAGCAAGCCGAGATCCGGCTGCGCGTCCACGCGGAGTTCGTGCTCGTGCCCGGCGACGGCCGCATGGAGACGACGTCGTGGCTCACGCCGGCCCAGTTTGCCGGCACGCTCGTGATCGACCGCAAGCTCGGCAGCGTGCGCTCGTTCCAGCTCGCGCTGCCCGATCGCAACACGAACGTCGACGTGAACGTGCCGATGAAGCTGAAGCCGGGCGAGACCGCGCTCGGCGGCCTCGCGGACATCGGCTACATCCCGCGCATGGAGGTGTTCGGTGGCGCGACGCCGAGCGGCGACTACGCGACCGACATCACCGTGCCGGAAGCGCAAGACCGCCTCGCGAAGCGCTTCTACCGGTTCGCGTCGATCGAGTGGATGGATCTGCCCGCGGCCGCGCGCGCGGCCCGCGAGCGCAAGCGTCCGCTGCACGTCGTGCTGCTCTTCGGCAGCCTCGACGACGAATCCTGTTGAGGGAGCGGCAAGGGGCTCCGTGAGAGCCTCCTCGGGACGCCGCTGGTGGTCGAGGCCCTGAACAAGGATTTCGTCAACGCGTGGGTCCTCGCGAAGGACCTGCCGCGCCTGGCGGATGCTTCGCCCGACGAGAACTTCGGCAAGCTGTGCGCCACGTTGAAACAGCACTACACCTACCCGGTCGACTCGATCGTCGTGTCGCCGGGTGGCGAGGTGCTCGAGCAGCGCAGCGTCGAGGAGGCGATGACGATGCAGCCGAAGGACTACGTCGCGTTCCTCGAGAAGGCGCTGGCGGCGTTCCGCGCGACGCCCTCGGCGCGCTGAACGCGCGGGAATCCTCGATGGATCCGGGCGGCGGGCGGAAATCCAGGCCCCAGCGGGCCTCGGGAGCGCTTCTCGCGCTTGTCCCCTCCCCCGCCGACAGCGACAATCCCTGGCAATGCGCACCCTGCGCCTGAACGTCAACGGCGACGCGGTCGACACAGCCGCGCCGGCCCACTGGACCCTCCTCGAGGTCCTACGTTACCGCCTCAATCTCACGGGCAGCAAGCAGGGTTGCGACAAGGGTGACTGCGGGGCCTGCACCGTGCTGCTCGACGGCAAGCCGCACCTTTCGTGCATCACCCTCGCCGCGATGGCCGAGGGACACGAGGTCACGACGATCGAGGGCCTCATGCCGCTCCACGCCGCGCGCGGCGGCGAGGGGGCGGATCCGATCCAGTCGGCGTTCGACCGCTGTGGCGCGCTGCAGTGCGGATTCTGCCAGCCCGGCATGATGCTCTCGGCGCGCGCGCTGCTCGACAAGAACCCGTGCCCGACGCGCGGCGAGATCCGCGAGGCGCTCTCGGGCAATCTCTGCCGCTGCACGGGCTACACGCAGATCTTCGAGGCGGTCGAGCTGGCCGTCGCGGAGTCGCTGGGCGTCGCGCCGGCGCCGCGCTCGTGGGAGGAGCAGCGCATGAAGCCAGAGGACGCCCAGCGTGTCGCGCGCGACGCGGCGGCGGCGTTGGCGCGCGCGCGGGACGAAGGGGCGCGCTGATGGCGGCGCGAGACCAGCACGGGCCGGGCTCGCCCTGGGGCGACGCCGCGCCGGGAGCGCGCGAGAACAAGGACTTTCGCGTCGTCGGACGGCCGCTGCCCAAGGTCGAGGGGTTGGCCAAGGCGACCGGCGCGCTGGCGTACGCGGACGACATCGTGTTGCCGGGCATGCTGCACGCGAAGACGTTGCGCTCGCCGCACGCGCACGCGCTCATCAAGTCGATCGACGCGTCGCGCGCGATGGCGCTGCCGGGCGTGCACGCGGTGATCACCGGGGCGTCGATGCCGATCAAGTTCGGCGTCATCCCCTGGACGCAGGACGAGAACGCGCTGGCCGTCGACAAGGTGCGCTTCATCGGCGATCCGGTCGCGGCCGTCGCGGCTGTCGACGAGGACACGGCCAACGACGCGTTGAAGCTGATCGACGTCGAGTACGAGCTCCTGCACGCGTTCTACGACCCGGCGGAAGCCCTGCGGCGCGCGGAGCCGGCGATCCACGAAGGGAACAAGGGCGGGAACGTGTCGAAGCACGTCCACCTGGCGTTCGGAGACGTCGACGCCGAGATCGGCCGCTCGGACGTCGTTGTCGACGACGAGTACTCGTTCCACGGCACGACGCACGCGCCGATCGAGCCGCACTGCGCGATCGGGCACTACGGCGCCGAAGGCGTGCTGACCGTGTGGTCGTCGACGCAGATCACGCACTACGTGCACCGCGCGCTGGCGCGCGTGCTCGAGCTGCCGCCGCAGAAGATCCGCGTGATCCAGCCGGCGCTGGGCGGCGCGTTCGGAGGCAAGTCGGATCCGTTCAGCCTCGAGTTCTGCGTCGCCAAGCTGGCGATGATCACGCGGCGGCCGGTGAAGATGCTCTACACGCGCGAGGAGGTCTTCTACTGCCACCGCGGGCGCCACCCGATGCAGATGAAGTACCGGACGGGCGCGACGAAGGACGGCAAGGTCCTGGGCGTCGACGCGAAGATCCTGATCGACGGCGGGTCGTACAGCTCGTTCGGGCTCGTCACGACGTACTACGCGGGACAGCTGCTGACCGGGCCGTACGCGTTCCCGTCGTACCGGTTCGACTCGACGCGCGTGTTCACGAACAAGCCGCCGTGCGGGCCCAAGCGCGGGCACGGGTCGGTGCAGCCGCGCTTCGCGTTCGAGGTCCAGCTCGATCAGGTGGCCGAGAAGCTGTCGCTCGATCCGATCGAGATCCGACGGCGCAACTTCGTCGGCGAGAACGTCACGACCGTCAACGGGCAGCGCATCACGTCGAACGGGTTCCTGGAGTGCCTGGACGAGGTCGAGCGCGCGTCGGGCTGGCGTGAACGACGTGGTCGGCTCGGTTTCGGCCGCGGGCTGGGCGTCGCGGGCTCGATGTACATCTCGGGCACGAACTACCCCGTGTACCCGAATGACATGCCGCAGGCCGGCGTGCAGCTCAAGGTCGACCGCTCGGGGCTCGTGACGGTCTTCACCGGCGGAAACGACATCGGTCAGGGCTCGAACTCGGTGTGCGCGTACGTCGTCGCCGAGGAGCTGGGCATGGACGTCGGCGACGTGCGCGTCGTCGCGGCGGACACGGATCTGTGCCCCGTCGACCTGGGCGCGTACAGCTCGCGCGTCACGTTCATGGTCGGCAACGCCACGATCGACGCGGCTCGCAAGCTGAGGCGCCAGGTCGTCGACGCGGTGGCCGAGGCCTGGAAGGTCGAAGCGCGCCGCGTGCGGCTGATCGAGAGCATGTGCATCGACCTGGAGGATCCCAAGCGCGCGATCCCGATCCGCGAGGCGTTCCAGATCGCCGAGACGCGCTTCGACACGCTCGGCGCGACGGGCTCGTACAACACGCCCAAGCTGGGCGGCAACTACCGCGGCGGCACGATCGGCGCGGCGCCGGCGTACTCGTTCACGGCGCACGTCGCGGAGGTCGACGTCGACGTCGAGACCGGGCGCATCACGTGCAGCAACGTGTGGATCGCGCACGATTGCGGGCGCGCGCTGAACCCGATGCTCGTGGCGGGCCAGATGGAGGGCTCGGTCTACATGGGGCTCGCCGAAGCGCTGCTCGAGCACCACCAGCTGAACCGTTTCGGGCTGCATTCCGGCCCAAACCTGCTCGACTACAAGCTGCCCACGTCGGTCGACACGCCCGAGCTGCGCGCGCTGATCGTCGAGAGCATCGATCCCGAGGGACCGTACGGCGCGAAGGAGGCCGGCGAGGGGCCGCTGCACCCGATCCTGCCCGCGATCAGCAACGCGGTGTACGACGCGGTCGGCATCCGCTTGAAGCACCTGCCGTTCACGCCGGGCGTCGTGCTGGCCGCGTTGCGCGCGAAGCGCGAGCTCGAGGGCACGGCCGCCCCGGCCGTCACGCGCGCGCCGCGCGGAGGGACGCGCTGATGCTGCGCCTGCCGAAGTTCGAGTTCGCCGCACCGAAGAGCGTGCGCGAGGCCGTCGAGCTGCTCACGGGCACGCCCGGCGCCGTCGCGATCGCGGGCGGCACGGACCTCCTGCCGAACGTAAAGCACGAGCTGTTCACGCCGCCGCTCGTCGTGTCGCTGGCGCAGATCGCCGAATTGCACGGGGTTCGCCGCCTGGAATCGGGCTGGCTCGCGCTGGGCGCGATGACGACGCTGGCCGACGTCGCATCGCAGCCGACGGTCGTCGCGCAGGCGCCGGCGCTCGCGCAAGCAGCCGGGCTCGTCGCCGGACCGCAGCTGCGCTCGATGGG
>JANNQS010000101.1:0-27685 GCA_031400875.1 Planctomycetota bacterium
ACGAGCTCGCGCGGCTCGCGTCGACGCTCGACCCCCGCTCGACGGCCCCCGCTCGGGCGCCCGACGCCGGCGCGGCAGCCGGACGCGCCGCGATCGAGCGCGCGATCGCCCAGCTCGATCTGCGCTCGCCGGCAGGGCCAACCGGGGCGGGTGCGGGCTCCGCCGCAGGCGGCGGTGGCGCGGGCATCGGCACGCAAGCCGGCCAGGGTCTCGCAAACCAGCCGGGCGACGTCAGAATGCTCGGCCCTCCCGCGGGAGGGGAGCCCGGAACTGCAACCGGCGGTCCCGTCGTCGGGACGGCCGGAAGCGGAGGCCCAGGGCGCGGCGCACCCGCCGCGCGCTGGTGGCCGAGACGCTACGACGCCGTCGTCGAGCGCTACCTGGCTCCCTGAGCCGCGCGGGAAACACCACCGCGATGCCTTCGGACCGAACGCCGCGACGCCTGGGACTGTGGCTCCTCGGCGCGCGCGGATCCATCTCGACGTGCCTCGTCCACGGCTTGGCGGGCCTGCGCGAGGGACTGCTCGAGCCAGTCGGCATCGCCACCGAGCGCGATCCGTTCACGCGCCTCCCGCTGGCCGCGCTCGACGACCTCGTCCTGGGCGGTCACGACGTGTGCACGCGCGACATGGCGGCCGGCACGCGCGAGCTGGTCGCGCAAGGCGTGCTGCGCGCGGACCTGGCGGCCGCGGGCTCGGCCGACGCGTCCGCGTACGAATCGCGGATCCGGCCCGGCATCCTCGACCAGGCCGACGTGGGGCTGGCCGACCTCGACCCGCGCTCGGCGCGGCTCGGCGCGCTGCCGCCGCGCGAGCAGATCGACGCGATCCGGGCCGATCTGGCCGCTTTCCGCGACGATCTGGGCCTGGCGCGCGTCGTCGTCGTGAACCTGGCCAGCACGGAAGCGCAGCGCACCCCGCGCCCGGAGTGGAACGACCTGGCGGCGTTCGAGCGCGAGCTCGACCGCGGCACGTCGCAACCGGCGTCGACGGTGTACGCCTACGCGGCGATCGGCGCCGGCTGTCCGTACGTCAACTTCACGCCCAGCCTGGGCTCGTCGATCCCGGCACTGCGCGCGCTGGCCAAGAAGAAGAACGTCCCGCACGCGGGCAGCGACGGCAAGACCGGCGAGACGCTCGTCAAGACGACGCTCGCGCCCATGTTCCAGGCGCGCGCGCTGCGCGTGCTGGCGTGGCAGGGCTACAACATGCTCGGCAACCGCGACGGCGCGGTGCTGGCCGATCCGGCGCACAAGGAAGCGAAGCTGCGCAACAAGGACGAGGCGCTGCGCACGCTGCTCGGGCAGGCAGGCGTGCACACGCACGTCGGCATCGACTACGTGCCCTCGCTCCAGGACTGGAAGACGGCCTGGGACTTCATCCACTTCGAGGGCTTCCTGGGCGCGCGCATGTCGCTGCAGTTCACCTGGACCGGCAGCGATTCGGCGCTGGCCGCCCCGCTGGTCCTCGACCTCGTGCGGCTGGCCGATTTCGCGGCCGAGCGCGGGGAAGGCGGGGAGATGCCCCACACGGCGGCCTTCTTCAAGGCGCCCCTGGGCGGCGGCACCCACGATTTCCACGATCAGGTCGAGGCCCTGCACGCCTATGCCCGGGCGCATGCCCTGCCGGCCCCCGGCCGGAGCCGGACGGGGCCGGGGGCTGGCAATCCGGCCTGACGAACCGTGGAATAACCCCGTATCCCGCGCGTAAGTGGGGACTAGTTGACTCCGGATATGCGTTCCCTCTTCGATCCCCTGCCCCGACCGCTGAGCACGAAGACCCTGGCGGTCCTCGTGGGGCTCGTCGTCCTGGGGACCGGCGTCGCCGTGGCGCGCTTCCTGGAGAGCCCGCCGACCCCGGTGCTGGAACGCTCCGGAACCGTCTGGGCCGCGCCGCGAGGTGAGCGCGAAGCGTCGAGCGGCGTTCGCAACGCGCCGGGCAGCCGGACGACACAGGAAGCGTCGGGCTCCGACGCGAGCCCAAGGTTGCCTTGCCCGGGCGAGCGCACGATGTCGAGCTCGACGTCGGCCCAGCCCTGCGAGCCCGCGCTGTTCGCTCCGCCCGCGCAAGGTTCCTGAGCGGCGCGATTCCCGTCGATCGGCGCGCGCTGCGCCGAGCGCGCGCGTGCGACGCGTAGACTCTCGGCCCCATGCGGTCCCTGCCGCCGCCCCGCCTCCAGACTTCGACGCTCTGGCACCACCCCTCGGCGCAGTACGGCGAGCGTCCGATGGGCGTCCCGGGCTATCCGGGCGCCACGCCGGCCTGGGTGATCTGGAACCTGCTCGAGCGCTACACGCGCGCGGGCGACCTCGTGTTCGATCCGTTCGCCGGCGGCGGGACGACGAACGACGTGGCCGAGAGCCTGGGCCGGCGTGCGTTCGGCGTGGACCTGCAACCGCAACGGCCCGGCATGGCGCTGGCCGACGCACGCCGCTTGCCGCTGCGCGACGGCGTCGTCGACTTCGCGTTCCTCGATCCGCCGTACTCGACGCACGTCGAGTACTCGCGCCGCCCCGAGTGCATCGGCGAGCTCGACGCGTTCGGGCCGGGCTACTTCGAGGCGATGGAGGCGGTGTTCGACGAAGTCGGACGCGTGCTCAAGGACCGGCGCTATCTGGCGGTGTACTGCTCCGATTCGTACCGGCCCAGGAAGGGCTTCGTCGGCATCGGCGCGCGCTTCTTCGCGGCGCTCGAGCAGAGATTCAAGCCGGTCGACCACTGCGTCGTCGTGCGCGGCAACAAGAAGCTGGGCGAGGGCTCGCACCACCGCGCGGCCGAGGAGGGGAACTTCTTCCTGCGCGGGTTCCAGCACTTGCTGATCTTCAAGAAGGAGCGCGACGCGGGCGCGCAGGCGCCGCGCGGAAATGTTGCGCGCGCCGGACGAACCACACGGCGAGATGGCTCGCCGCGCTGAGCGCGCGCGCTGGAAGGCGCCGCCGCTCGCGGCGTTCCTCGCGCCGACGCCGGAGGTCGCGCGGCGTCTGCTGGGCTGGATCCTGATCCACGAAACGGAAGCGGGGCTCGTCGCCGGTCGCATCGTGGAGACCGAGGCCTACCTGTCGGTCGATGATCCCGCGTCGCATTCGCACCGCGGGCCGACAGCGCGCAACGCGTCGATGTTCGCCGCGCCGGGCCACGCGTACGTGTACCTGTCCTACGGGATGCACCGCTGCTTCAACGTCGTGACCGCGCGGTCCGGCGTGGGCGAAGCGGTGCTCGTGCGCGCGCTGGAACCGGTCGCCGGGCTCGAGATCATGCGCGCTCGCCGCGGCGTCGTGCGCGACCGCGATGTGGCCAGCGGACCCGGGAAGCTGTGTCAGGCGTTGGGCATCGGGCTCGAGCACGATGGCGCGGATCTGCGCAGCTCGCGCCTGCGCCTGGGCGTTCCTCCCGAGGGGTCCGCGCCCGAGATCGAGGTCGCGATCGGTCCGCGCGTCGGGATCACGCGCGCGGCGGAGCTGGCGTTGCGCTTCGTGGTGCGCGGCTCACAGTGGGCTTCACGCTCTCACACGGCTCGCGCCTGAGGGCGCGAGCCCACCAGTACTTCTCTCTGCTACTTCGGCTGCTCCTGCGGAGGTTTCTCTTGCGGCGGCGTGCCCTGAGGGGCCGGCTTGTCGCCCTTCGGCTCGTCCTTGGGCGGCTCCTCGGTGCTCGTCGCGTCCGGATCGACCGGCTTCTTGCGCGGTGGACCGGGCACGGTCTTGTTGCCGATCGACTCCTGGTGCTGGCGGATCTGCTCCTGGATCTCGGGCGGCAGGTCGCTCGGGATCATCATCGGCTCCTCGCCGTCCTCGCCCGGCAGTGCGTCGCTCGCACCGGCGGGCGGCGCGACGTCCTTGACCATCTCGCTCTTCTTCTTGCCGAACAGCGAGCGGTTGTAGGACGAGATCTGGTAGGCCCACTTCGAGAGGCGCGCGTTCAGGTCGGAGACCTCCTTCTGCACCTCCTCGGGCGACTTCTTGGCGGGCTTGGGCGCTTCGCCTTCGGCCGGAGGCGGACCCTCGGGCAGCACCTGCGCTTCGTAGCTGGCCGCGAAGCTGGCGAACGACTTCCCGTCCTGGTCCTTCGTCGTGACGGTCACGACGAGCCCGTCGAACGCCGTGAAGCGCGCGATCGGTCCGGTGCCGGTCGTGAAGTCGACGTCCGTCGCGGGCAGGACGTCCTCCAGGTTCACGAACTCGAGCGCGGTCGCCATCGAGTTCGCGACCGTCGGATACGTCGGCTCCTTGCCGGCCGGCAGGTCGTGCAGCGTGAAGTCCTTCGACTCGGGGTCCGGGCGGTCGACCAGCAGCGTCTCGCCGTCGGGCTGGCGGACCTCGATCGAGCGGATCCGGTCCTGGGGGACCTTCAGGACCTCCTTCTGCATCCAATCCAGCGGCTTTTCGTGCAGATCCAGCTTGCCGCTGACGAGCCACGACTGCGGATCGCCGGCCTTGCGCACGTAGATCTGGCCGCTCGAAGCCGGGTTGCCCTTCGACTCGGCCTCCTTGCCGACAACGAACTTCGCGACCTCGGCGCCGTTCTTGTCGAGCAGCGTCACGAGCGTCGACTTCGAGCCCTCGGCGTCGTGGTCCTGCACGCCGAGCTTCTCCCAGCGCGCCGGGTCGGCCGTTTTCTTCTCGACGATGGCGAGGTTGGCCACCGCGTTGAGCGTCCGACGCACGGCCTCCATCTGCACCGGGAAATCGCCGCGGTCCGCCAGGGCCCAGCTGTCGCCCACGCGGTGCACCGTGTACCCGCCGTCGTGTCGCGTCACGCCGATCGTGGCCACGTCGTTGATCTTCTTGGTCAGCTCCGGGAACAGCTTC
This sequence comes from Planctomycetota bacterium, assembly GCA_031400875.1. Classification (GTDB taxonomy): domain Bacteria; phylum Planctomycetota; class UBA1135; order UBA1135; genus JAEUHZ01. Next base: position 4,808 of record JANNQS010000101.1, read on the forward strand.
TGCTTTTCGACGGCCTCGTCGGCCGACGGAGTGTCGTTGCGCAGCGCGAACGCGGCGACGGCGACCGCCGCGCCGGCCGCGAGCAGCAGGATCGTCAAGGTCTTCGGATTCATCGCATCAGCTCCCGCGCGGCGGTTGGTTGCGCGCGTCGACCATCTTCTTGCGGCGCAGGCCCCACACGCCGACACCGGCCAAGGCGACCATGATCGGGACCGCCAGGCCGTTCCAGCGGACGAGCCTCGTCTTGAGCGCCTCGATGTCCTTCTGCAAGTCGGCCTTCACGCCGCGCAGCTCCTTGCGCGTCTTGTCGCGCTCCTCCGTGAAGCGCTTGACCTCGGCCTCCTGCTCGGGCGAGAGGATCATGGCCGTGGCCTGGTCCTTGTTGCCCTGCAGCTCGTTGATCTTCTGCGTGGCGTCCTGCAGCTTGGCCTCGAGCTCCTTCTCCCGCGTGCGGAAGCGCGTCTCGGCGTCGCGGCGCAGCTCGTCGACCTTGTCGAACGGCCGGATCGAGCGCCCGCGGCTGCGCAAGCCGATCAGGTCCGAGCTGCCCGACAGGTTGTCGACCGCGTTGACCAGGAAATCGCCGTTGTCGGCGGTGGGGCGCGCGATCTTCTGCCCGAAGAAGTTCTGCTCGTTGACCCACATGCGATCGCCGAGCATGTCCACGTCGGCCACGACGATCACCTGGATCGGGCCCTTGGACTGGGTCAGCACCTCTTCGCTCGGGTTCGGAGTCGCCTCGGCGTCACCCTCCTGCTTCTTGGGCCGTCCGTCGGGGTAGGCGGTCCTGGCCTCGCCCGAGATCCGCGCCGCGAGCATCAGCTTCTCGCCGCCGGGCTGGAAGGTCGCGAGCAGGTCCTTGGGATCGGGGCCGAACTGGACGCGCGACTTGGGGATGCGCATCGAGGTGCGCGTCGTCTGCATCAGCGGCGTCACGGTCGTCGTCCCGCCGTCGGCCTTCCTCAGGATGCCGGCCGCCGCGACGTTCACGTTGCCGATCTGGCTCGTGGTGATGTCGTTCTCGTCGAGCGCTTGCTTGTCGGAGCGCAGGCCCAGCCACAGGACGTAGTCGACCGCGCCGCCCTGGAACGTGACGCGCAGCGACTGATCCTTGTCGGCCGCCAGGTCCTCGGGCGCCATCGCGACGCCCCAGGCGGCGAGGAGCGGATCGAGCTTCGAGCCGCGGTCCGCCATCATCGCCTGCAGCGGGTTGTTCGGATCCTGTGGCACTTCCTGTGCTTCGAAGAAGGGATCGAGGAACGCCAGCAGCCGTCCGCCGCGCAGCACGAACTGGTCGATCTCGAACAAGGTCTGCGGCGACAGGCCCTGCGGATGCACGACGAGCAGGACGTCCAGGTCCTTCTCGAGCTTCTCCGTCGTGGCCTCGATCATGCGCACGTCGAACTCCTGGCGCAGCGCTTCGACCGCGTACCAGGGCTGCGTCGACGCGTTCGGGTTCATCATCCGCGCCATCGGGTTGCCGTCGAGCGGCAGCGCGGTCAGGATCCCGACGACCTTCTTCTCGGGGTTCGTCAGGTTGTAGACGAGCCGCGTCACGTCGTACTCGAGGAACTCCTCGCGCGCTTCCTGGAAGAACGGGATCGTCTCAATCCCGTCCGTCGTGTTCGTGCCCGCCAGGCCGAAGTACAGGAGCTCGCCGGCCGCGGTGGCGGGAATGCCGCGCAAGCCGTAGGAGACGGCCTGGTCCTCGACCTCCGTGAACGGCACGGGATCGGCCACTTCGAGCTTGAGCTGGCCTTTCGCCTTCGAGGCGTACTCCTCCAGGAGCTCCTGCACGCGCTCGGCGTACGTCACGAGAGCGGGGGCCTGCTGCGCCAGCTTCTTCGAGAAGTAGAAGCGCAGCGTGATCGGCTCCTTCAGGTTCTTGAGAGTGTTCAGCGTGCCTTCCGACAGCGTGTAGAGCTTGTTCTCGGTCAGGTCGGCGCGCCCGCCGCGCAGCCACGCGGTGCTCACGACGTTGAAGGCCAGGAACAGGACGAAGATCGTCAGCAGGCCGCCGAGGGACATCCAGAAGCGCTTCATGTGCAGGGACTCCTAGGTGCCCTTCTTGAGGTCGAGCGTGACGACGCAGGCCGCGAGGCTGGCCGCGATGAGCGAGCCGAAGAAGGCCAGCGAACGGACTTCGATCACGCCGCTGCCGATGGCGTTCATGTGCGTGAGGAAGCTCAACGAGCGCAGCGAGTCGACGAGCACGTCGGGCAGGAACATGCCGGCGGGTTCCAGCAGCACCGGCGTCCCGGCCAGCACGAGGACCAGCCCGGCCACGAACGTCAGCACGAACGCGATCACCTGGTTCTTCGTGATCGCCGAGAGGAACGAGCCCAGCGCCAGGTAGCTGCCGGCCAGCAGGAAGCTGCCGATGTAGCTGGCCACGATCACGCCGTTGTCGGGGTTCCCGAGGAAGTTCACGGTGATCCACATGGGGAACGTGAGCACCAGCGCGATCCCCGAGAAGAGCCAGGCCGCCAGGAACTTGCCGGCGACCGCCTGCCCCAGCGTCACGGGCAGCGTCATGAGCAGCTCGATCGTCCCGCTGCGTCGTTCCTCGGCCCACAGGCGCATCGAGATCGCCGGGATCAGGAACAGGTACAGCCAGGGGTGCAGCGAGAAGAAGGGCTGCAGGTCCGCCATCGAGCGCTCGTAGAAGCCCCCGATGTAGAACGTCAGGAACCCCATCAGGATCAAGTAGAAGAACAGGAACACGTAGGCCACGGGGGTCGCGAAGTACCCCGCGAGTTCACGCTTGGCCAGGATCCACACGGTTCGCACGGCTAATTTCTCCTCTTGCCTCAGCTGACGGCGACGCGGTCGCCGGACGTGATCTTGCGGAACACCTGGTCGAGGGGACCTCGACCCGCCAAATCGCTGGGCGTGCCGTCGAACAGCACGCGGCCGCGGGCGATGATGATCGCGCGCGTGCACACGGCCTCGACCTCCTCCAGGATGTGGGTCGAGAGCACGATCGCCTTCGTCGGCGCCATCGTGCGGATCAGCGCGCGCACCTCGTGCTTCTGGTTGGGATCGAGGCCGTCCGTCGGCTCGTCCAGCACGAGCGCCTCGGGATCGTGCACGAGCGCCTGCGCCAGGCCGACGCGGCGCTTGAAGCCCTTCGAGAGCGTCTCGATCGGCTGGTGCAGCACCTGGTCCAGGTGGACCTGGCTGACGACCGCGGCGATGCGCTTCGCTTTGTGGTCCCCCGAGAGCCCGCGAATGCTGGCCACGAAGTCGAGGAAGGCCGCCGGGGTCATGTCGGAGTAGGCCGGCGCGCCCTCGGGCAGGTACCCGAGCTTCGATTTGGCAGCGATCGGCTCCTTCTCGATGTCGTGGCCGGCGACCTTCGCCGTGCCCGATGTGGGGGCCAGGAACCCGGCCACCATCTTCATCGTGGTCGACTTGCCGGCGCCGTTCGGTCCGAGGAAGCCGAGCACCTCGCCCTTCTTCACCGTGAACGTGATGCCGTCGACCGCGCGCAGCGTGCCGAAGTCCTTGGTGAGGTTGTGGATCTCGATCATCGAGCGGGATCTCCTGCTGGCCGCCCGACCTGGCCCCTTGGAAGGCCTCGGTGCGAGCGTGGGGGCAAAGTCCCTACCCCCGGGGCCCCGCACCGGTCAAGCCGGAACACGGAGACTCGGGGGCAGGACCGGGCAGTACGTCGCCAGGGCGTCCGGAGTTGGCGCCAACCGGCGCGCGAGCTTGGCTATAAGGGAGGCTTCGCGACCGCCCCTGCGTGCGGCCGGACACCGTGGACTCCATCCTCCTGCCGAGCGCGCTCGCGCTCCTCGTCGCGAGCGCCCTGGGCGCCGCCCTGCCGCTCTTCCGGCGCTGGTCGGAGCGCGGGCTGCACCTGTTCGTGGCGCTCTCGGCCGGGATCTTCCTGGGGACGATCTTCTTCCACTTCCTGCCGCACCTGGCGGGGGTCGGACACGGGGGCGGAGACGCCCACGCGGAGGGTGCGCACACGGAGTCGCTCTGGCCGTGGGGCGCGGCGCTGCTCGGCATCCTGCTGCTCTTCCTGCTCGAGAAGGTCTGGCTGCCGGCGCGGACTCAGGGCTCGGCGTCGAACCCGCACGCGCTCCTGTGGTCGGCGACCTACCTTGGCCTGGCGCTGCACGCCTTGACCGCCGGCATCGCGCTCTCGGCGGTGCTCGAGATCCCCGAGGGCCGCGCGCAGTTCCTGCTGTCGGTCCTCGTGCACAAGGCGACCGAGTGCTTCTCGCTCGCGACCGTCATGCGGCTCGCGGGCCTGCGACTGGGGCGTTCGATCGGCCTGCTGGCGCTCTTCGCGCTGATCGAGCCGGCCGGACTCCTCATGGGCGGCGTGCTGTCGTCGGCGCTGCCGGCGGTGGGACCGATCCTGACCGGGTTCGCGTGCGGCACGTTCCTGTACGTCGCCGTCGCCGACCTCCTGCCCGAAGTCTTCCACGGCGCGGGCAGCGTGAGGACGAAGATCGCGGCGGTGCTGATCGGCGCGGCGATCCCGACGCTGACTCTGGAACGGTTCGACGTCGCGCTGGATTTCGCCGGGCGGGCAGTGCTCGAGGCCTGGGACGTCTTCCTCGAGATGGCGCCGTTCCTGCTGCTTGGTTTTGCCGTTGCCGGGGTCGTGCGCCTGCTCCTGAAGCCCGAGCGCGTCGTGCCGAAGCTGGGCGGCGACAACCTGCGCTCGGTCGGCTGGGCGGCGCTGATCGGCGCGCCGCTGCCGCTGTGCTCGTGCTCGGTCGTGCCGGTGGCGTTGTCCCTGCGCAAGGCCGGCGCGAGCAAGGGCGCGACCGCCGCGTTCGCGGTCGCGACGCCCGAGACGGGGATCGACTCGATCGGTGTGACGTGGGCGCTGCTCGACCCGTTCATGACGATCGCGCGGCCGATCGGCGCGCTGATCTCGGCCGTCACGGCTGGCACGGCGGTCAACTGGCTCGTGCGCAGCGGACGCGATCGATCGCCGCGGGAACGGGCGGCGGTCCCGGTCGAGACCGCGGCCGCCTGCTGCGCGCACGAGGTCCAGCCCGCACCGGTCGCGACGTGCGCCGAAACAGCGACGCAAGACCACGCCGGCCACGCCCACGCCGCGGATCCGGCCGCCGCGTCGCGCGCCCAGCACGGCTTCCTGCGCCGCGCGCTGCGCTTCGGCTTCGTCGACATGCTCGACGACCTGGCGCCATCGATCCTCGTCGGCGTGCTGCTGTCGGGCGCGATCGTCGCCGCTCTGCCGATGGGCGCGCTGGAGGGCACGGCCGTGAACGGCTGGCTCGGCTACCTGCTCATGCTCGTCATCGGCATCCCCACCTACGTGTGCGCGTCGGCCTCGACGCCGATCGCCGCCGCGCTGATCCTGCGCGGCCTGAGCCCGGGCGCGGCCTTCGTGTTCCTGCTGGCCGGCCCGGCCACGAACATGTCATCGCTGGTCGTGCTCTCGCGCGCGCTGGGCGTGCGCGTGGTCGCGCTGCAGGTCGTGGCGCTCTCCGTCGTCGCGGTCGCGCTGGGCTGGGCCATCGACCACGTCTACCCCGCGCTGGGTATAGTCCCGCGCGCCTCCCTGGGCGCGGACCACGAGCACCTCGCCGCGTGGATCTCGTACGGCAGCGCGGCGATCCTCGCCGCGTTGCTCCTGGCCTCCCTCGTGCGCACGCACGGATCGCGCGACCTCCTCGCAGCGTTGCGCGAACGACCGACCCCGGCTTGAGAAAGGATCCCCCCATGACTTCACCCCACGCCACTGCCATCGGAGACGGCATGGTCGTCTCCATCCACTACACCTTGACCGACGACGACGGCACCGTGATCGACAGCTCCAGCGGCGGCGAGCCGCTCGAGTACCTGCACGGCCACGGCAACGTCGTGCCGGGGCTCGAGCGCGGGCTGAAGGGCCACAGCGAGGGCGAGAGCCTGAAGGTCGACGTGTCGCCGGCCGAAGGCTACGGCGAGCACGATCCGCGCGGCTTGACGCGCGTGCCGCGCGACTCGTTCCCCGACGACATGGAGATCGAGCCGGGCATGCAGTTCTCGGGTGAGGACGACAAGGGCGAGGAGCAGGCGATCTGGATCGCGGCGGTCGAAGGCGACCAGATCGTGATCGACCGGAACCACCCGCTGGCCGGGCAGACGCTGCACTTCGAGGTCACGATCCAGCGCGTGCGCAACGCGACGCGCGAGGAGCTGTCGCACGGCCACGTGCACGGCGCGCACGGTCACCACCACTGAGGTCGACCCGTGCCGGAGCGCAAGAAGAAGGAGCGCGACGGGCCGCAAGTGCCCGACGAAGGCACGTACGTGTGCGACTCGTGCGGCGAGGACATCGTCGTGCCGATCGACCCCAGCGGCGGCGAGTCGCAGAGCTACGTCGAGGACTGCCCCGTGTGCTGCAGCCCGAACGTCGTGCACGTCGAGCTCGACCTGGACGACGGCTCCGTGCGCGTGTGGTCCGAGCCGGAGTAGACGACGGTGTCAGACACCGGCTACCGCAACTCGGTGCAAGGTGTCAGACACCCTTGTCTCTCTAGACGAGCCCCGTGACGAAGTCGCATTCGACACCGCCGTTCAGCCAGGTCTCGCGCCCTTCGACGCGCAGCGCCAGCGCGCGCTCGAGTGACTTGTTCCCGAGGAGGAAGCCGAAGCGGTAGCCCTGCGCCTGTGCTTTCAGGCGATCGCCGAGCGACTGCAGGATCACGTCGGCGCCGCGCTCGCTGCCCACGCGCTCGCCCCAGGGCGGGTTCGTGACGATCCAGGCGTTCCAGCCGCGCTTCCAGGCGATGTCCTCCGCGCGCATGGCCTCGAGCTCGATGCGGCCGTCGAAGCCGGCGCTGCGCACGTTCTCGATCGCGCCCTCCAGCGCCGCTGCGTCGGAGTCGCTGCCGCGCAACGTCAGCTTCTTCGGCAGCACTCCGCGCGCTTGCGCGGCTTCGCGCAGCGCGTGCCAACCGGCGGCGTCGTGCCCGGGCCACTGCTCGAAGCCGAAGCTGCCGCGGAAGATCCCCGGCGGCACATCCGCGGCGATCAGCGCGGCCTCGATCAGGATCGTGCCCGAGCCGCAGAACGGATCGACGAGCGGCGAGCGGCGGTCCCACTGCGACGCGAGCACGCAGGCGGCGCCGAACGTCTCGGCCAGCGGCGCGCGGCCCTGGAATCGGCGCCAGCCGCGCTTGTGCAGCGAGGAACCGGACGTGTCGACCGAAACGGTGCAGCGGTCCTTGTAGAGGTGCACGTCGATCCCGAGGTCGGGGTTCTCGAGGTCCACCGACGGTCGCGAGCCCACGGCCTTGCGCAGGGAATCGCAGACCGCGTCCTTCGTGCGCTGCGCGACGTAGAGCGTGTGGTCGAGCGCCGATTCCTTCGAGCGCGCGTCGACGCGCAGCGCGCCGTCGGGTTTCAGGAAGCGCGTCCAGTCGACCGCCTCGATGCCGGCCGCCAGCGCGTCCTCGTCCGGGGCCGTGAAGCGCGTCACGCGCTGCAGCACGCGGATCGCCGTGCGCAACTCCAGGTTCGCTCGCCACGCGTCCTTGATCGTGCCCTCGAAGCGCACGCCACCGACCTGTCGCTCGACGTTCGCGACCTTCAACGCGCGGATCTCGCCGTGCAGCAGCGCCTCGAGCCCCGGCGCGCAGACGGCGAAGAACTCCTCGCGCCCTGCGCCGGCCGCCACTACACGCCCATCACGTGGTAGCCGGCGTCGACGTACAGCACGCTGCCCGTCATGCCGCGCGACAATTCGCTGGCCAGGAACATGCACGTGTCGCCGACCTCTTCGGCCGTGATGTTGCGGCGCAGCGGCGATTTCGTGGCGATGTGGTCGAGGATCTCGGTGAAGCCCGACACGCCCGACGCCGACAGCGTGCGGATCGGCCCGGCCGAGATCGCGTTCACGCGGATGCCGCGCGGCCCCAGGTCGTGGGCCAGGTAGCGCACGCTGGCCTCGAGCGCGGCTTTGGCGATGCCCATCACGTTGTAGTTCGGCACGACGCGCTCGCTGCCGATGTAGGAGAGCGTCACGATCGAGCCGGCGCGGCCCTCCATGAGCGGCAGCGCGCGGCGCGTCAGCGCCGTCAGCGAGTAGGCCGAGACCTCGTGCGCGACCGCGTAGCCCTCGCGCGTCGTGTTGAAGAAGTCGCCCTGCAGCTCCTCGCGTTTGGCGAAGGCCACGCCGTGCAGCATGAAGTCGAGCGTGCCGAACTCGTTCTTCAGGAGGTCGAAGGCCGCGTCCATCGACTCGGACTGCGTCACGTCGCAGGGCAGGACGAGCGAGCCCGGCAGCTCCGCCGCCAGGTCGCGCACGCCGCGCTCGAGCCGCTCGCCGGCGTAGTTGAACGCGAGCTGCATCCCCTGGCGCGCCAGCGACTGCGCGCAGCCCCAGGCGATCGAGCGCTTGTTCGCGACGCCGAAGACGACGCCCTTCTTGCCTTCCAGGAGTTTCTGCACGCGCGGTCTCGGGGGGGTGTTGTGGATGGCCCCAGAGGGCGGGCCAGCGCGGGATCGTAGCGGTCGCGCGCGGTGGATCCAGACACGCGGCCGCGCGGCCCCGGCCGTGGATCCGGGGAATCGGGCCCCGCGGCGGGCGCGAGCCGGCGCGGCCGATAAAACGCCGCGTTCGTCGCAAACCCCTGCGAAGCGCCGGATTCCGGCTCGATCGTCGCGCCGTCGCGGGAGCTGCTGCGCGCCCGCCGCCGCGCGGATCGCGTGGTCCCCCCTAGACTCCCGACTCGCGCGCCGCTGTCCCGGCGAGCGCGAAAGGAGAGTCGCGATGGAGCCGCGCGCACGCTCGACGCGCAGGAACGAGCCTCGAGGTGGAGACCTCCCCGACGGGCGGGTCGACCGCGAGGGACCGTTGGAGGCCGGCGGCGTCTGCCAGCCGCTCGAAGCGAGCCGTGGCCAGGAGCCTGGCACCGCCGGGGTCGCGCCCGATTGGCGCGCGTGGCTGGTCGGCAGCCCGCGCGAAGTGCTCGCGCGCATCGTCCCCGGCGATCCGCTCGGTGTGCGCGACGCCGTCGCGCTCGCGTTGCGCGCCGAGTGCGTGTTCCTGGACGCCGACCGGGTCCACTTGCGCGCGCTGGCGCTCGTCGCGCGCGGCGCAGCGCGCTACCGCGGGCGGCCCGAGCTCGCGACGTGGCTGGCGGAAGAGTCGGCGCGTGCCGTCGCCGCGATCCTGCGCGAGGACGTGGAGGCGCGGCGCGACCCGGGCGGAGCCTTCACTCAGCTCGCGCGTCCGCTGGGGCTCGATCCCGACGCGCTGCGGCGCGGATGCGCGGCGTTCAACCGGCTGCCCGCGGCCGACCGCGCCGCGTTCTTCGCGCTCGCGATCTGGAACCGCCGCCTCGACGACCTCGTGCGCGAGACCGGCGAGAGCGCGACCGAGATCGCTCGGCGCGCGCGCCGCGGCCTCGACGCCGTGATGCTCGCGCTCCAGCCCGAGCCAGCCTCGCCCGTGCGCGCGACGTCGGTTGCTCGTCCAGCCGCACCGGAGGAACGCCCGTGACGACCTCGATTCCCGAACCCTGCACCCGGTCGCAGCTCGTCGGCGCGCTCCAGCACCTGGCCCGATGCCGACCGCGCCGCGCGCTGCTCGAGGAGGCCGAGGTCGAGCTGTGGAGCCTTTACCGCTCCGAGCAGGCCGACCTCGTGCTCGAAGCCGCGCGCCTGCGCTCGCTCGCGCCCGGCATGGCGCCGGTGTCGGGGGTCGACGGGGACGCATCGTGCAGCGACTTCCAAGCGTCTCGCAGTACCTTCCACGCGTGGCGCAGGCAGGCGACGGAGTGCGCGGCCGCGTGCGCTGGCGACGGGTATCCGATCGCGCCGCGTCTCGCCGACTGCCTGGCCCTGCCGCTGCCGCGCTGGCCGGCGGCTCGCGATCTGGCGGACGAGGCGCGGCGCCTGGGCTCGGCGGTCGGCGGGGAGGCCTGAGACCATGCTCCGCAGCGACGACGCGCTCGAGATCCTGTGGCCCGGAGCGGACGCGGCGGCGTTGCGGCGCGCGCGCGAGGTCACGCAGTTCCTGAGGCTCCTGTGCGACGACGCGCGGCGTTCGCACGCGCCGGCGGTCGGCATCGACCTCGAGCGCGCACGCGGCGTGTTCGACGACCACGGCCGGGCCGCGGTCGAGCAGGCGCTGACGGATCTCCTGCGCCACCACCTGCGCGCGATCGCCCACACCGACTCGTTCCTGTGCGTCGGCGATCCGACCGCCGATCTCGCGCCGGCGTGGCGCGAGATCGAGCAGGCGCGCGACGACTTCGAAGGACTGCCCGAGCTGCCGCGGCCGGGCGAGAGCGCGGTCGAGTGCGGAACCCGCATCCTGGCCGCGCTCGAGGGCGTAGCCGACGTGACCACCGCACAGTTGTGGCGCGCGCGCTGGATCCACGCGACGGAAGGCCCGCGCGCGGCCGAGCGCGCGCATCGCGAGCTGCTCGCGGCGTCGCGCCGGCCGCCGGTACCGGCCGCCGTCCAGCGCGCGGCTGTCGCGGGGATTGCCGAGTGCCTGCTCGAGCGCGGCGCCGCGCGCGAGGCGCGCGCGTGGTTGGGCGAGCACGCGCGCGAGATCGCGGTCGATCCGCGCTTGCGCGTCCTGGTCGCGTGGACGCGGCTCGTGCTCGAGGACGTCGCCGGCGCGCGCGCGGCGCTGACTGGCGTGCGGCCGTGGAGCGGCCCGATCCCGGGCCTTCTGGTCGAACTGCGCGAGGCCCAGCCCGATTGGCTCGCGTGCCTGGCCGGGCGCGTGGATGCGGCACCGGCGACGGCCGGCCACGCGGAGCTGCGCGAGCGCGGCGACGCCGGCGCTTGCGCGCTTGTCGTGTTGGCGTTCCGGCCGGGCGAGGGCTCGCGGCCGAACGTGTTCGACGTTGCCCCGGCGTTGAACCGCCGGCGCGAGGAGTGGTTGCACGAACGCGAAGGCGCCAGCGCCGTGGCCGGCCAGCGCGAGCACGTGCTCGTCGCGCGCGCCGTCCCGCTGGTCGAGCACGCGGCGCCGGGGACGACGCTGCGTGGCGTGCTGGGCGGCGCGGCGACGCGCGCCGTCGCGCTGGCGCCGATCCTCGACGAGGAGGGCGACGCGGCCGGCTGGGTGCACCTCGAGTTCGAGCACCACCTCGTGCCGTCGCGCGCGCGGCTGGCGGCGTGCGCCGCGCGCTGGCGCCGGACCGTTCTCCAGGCGCGCAGCGCCGACGCGCCCGACGAAGAGCCTGGCCGCGGCTCGCCGCGCCGCGCCGTGCGCAGCTTCGCGTCCGTCTTCCCGGCGCTCGTGGCCGACCTGGGCATGAAGACCGTGCTGCGCCGCTGGTCGGGCTTCTCGGTCGAGGACGGCGAGCCGGTGCTCGTGGTCGAAGGCGGCGATGGCCAGGGCTTTGCGAGCAGCGCTCCCGGCCGCGCGCGCGCGCTGTCCCGCGCGCTCGCGACCGGCGGTCGCATCGAGTTCGACGAGCCCGACGATCGCCTGGCGGTGCACGCCGGCGCCGCGTCGGGCGTCGTGCTCCCGTTGCGCTTCGAAGGTTCGGTGCGCGGCCTGCTGGCCGTGGAGTCGAGCCGGCGGCGCGATTTCCAGGGCGTGGACCTGGACGTCTGGTCGCGCCGCGCCGACGCGTCGGCGGTCGCGCTGCGCACGGCACAGTTCCAGGCCTGGCACTGCGAGCGCTTCGGCTTCGAGCCCTGGTTCGACGCGCGCCGGCCCGACTTCCAGCTGTTCGCGCGCCGCCTCGCGCAAGCCGCACACGCGCGCGCCGCCGTGCTGGTGCAGGGACCGGCCGGCGCGGGCAAGCTCGTGATGGCGCGCTGGCTGCACTTCGAGTCGGCGGCACGTGCGGGGCCCTTCGTCGTGTTCACGTGCGGGCTGCCGGCCGGTCGCGTGGACTGGACGCGCCTGGCGCAGCGCGCGGCGGGCGGGACGCTGGTGCTCGACGGCATCGAGGCGCTCGATCCGGCGCTGCAGGAGGCGCTGCTGACCGCGCTCGAGGGCGACGACAGGACGGTGGAGCCCGCGGTGGCCGAGGCGTTCCGCGTGGTCGGCACGACGCGCGCGGAGTGGGGGCCGAGCGCGCGCGGCGGCTCGCTGCGTCCGGATCTCGCCGCGCGCCTCGACCGGCTGCGCCTGGTGGTCCCGAGCCTGACCGCCCGGCGCGAGGAGATCCCGGCGCTGGCCGACGCGCTGGCCGCGCGCTTTGCCGAGGAAGAGGGCCTCGCGCCGCCGCGATTCTCGGACGATGCACTCGCGCTCCTGTGGCGGCAGGCGTGGCCCGGCAACGTGCGCGAGATCGAGAACCTCGTCTACAAGCTCGTGTTGGCGCAGGCCGGTGCGCAGCTCGGCGCCGGCGAAATCGTCGCCGTGGCGCAGGAGTCCGGCCTCGAGCTCGCGCGGCGTCTGCCCTCGCGCCATCCAGACCGCCGCGACCTGCTCGCGGCGCTGCGCACGACGCGCACCGCGGGATCGCGCGCCAACAAGACGCGCGCGGCGATCTACCTGGGTTGGGACCCGGACACGTTCGTCGCGCGACTGATGGAGGCGGGGCTCACGGATGAGGTGCTCGAGACAACGGCCTGGCAGGCGTAGCCAGCTACGCGCCGCGCGCGACGCGCGCGGCGCGCGCTTGAACCGCGCGCCGCTTCTGTTGGGCGCGCGGGGCGCGCGCCGAGCACGCGCCCCGCGCGTGCGCGCGCGACGAACGCGCGGGAAGAGCGTGAGGCGGCGTGCGGCGCCATCAGGATCGGAAGGCGCGGAGCGAGCTTGCGAGCGAAGCCAGGAATATGGGCGGGCCCGTTCAAGGGGCCCGAACAGGGAGCGAGCTTGCGAGCGCAGCCAGGAATATGGGCGGGCCCGTTCAAGGGGCCCGAACAGGGAGCGAGCTTGCGAGCGCAGCCAGGAGTATGGGCGGGCCCGTTCAAGGGGCCCGCTCGCCTGCCGTTTCCGGTGCCGGGAAAGAAAATGGGCGACCGGCTGACGCCGGTCGCCCCCAGGTCACCCTCCGCATCCGGAAGGTCCGATTGCACGCATGGCCCCCCCGGGCGTGCATGCAGATCGGGGAGCTCCGAAAGCTCCAGGCATACTTACGACACCCGCGGCCGGAGTATCAGCCCCGGCACCGTGAACTTTGTGTGTCGATGCCCGGACGAGGCCCTCGGATGAAGGTTCGATGAAGGCGCCCGCGGCCCTGCTGGGCGTTCCGCTCGCGCTGCTCGTGGTGGCTTCCGCCCTGCTGGCCCTGCGCGGGCCGATCGTCGATCACCCGCTGGAAACCGGCGCGATCTACGTCGCTGCGGGCGCAGCGTGGGCTTGGGCTCTCTCTCGCGCGCGAAAAATCACGGCGAATGGCGGTCTCGGTCTCGTCGTGGCCGGCGCGTGCGTGCTGCGGCTCCTGGCCTTCGCTTCCGATCTGCGCACGTCGGACGACGTGCACCGCGTCGTGTGGGAAGGTGCGGTCGTCAGCGCGGGACTCTCGCCGTACGCGCATCCACCCGACGCGCCCGAGCTCGCGCCGCTGGCGGCCGCGCTGCCCGAGCTGCACGCGCGCGTGAACCACCGCGACGTGGCGGCCACGTACCCGCCGCTCGTCCAGCTCACCGGCGTCGCCGCGGTGTCGGGCGCGCGCGTGCTGGGGCAGGACGTCGCCGCGGCCGGGCCCGTGTTCGTGCGCGGCATCTTCGCCGTCGTCGACCTGCTCGCGCTCGTGCCGCTCGTCGCGTTGCTGCGCCGCCGCGCTCTGCCGATCGCGCTGGCGCTGGCCTGGGGCTGGTGTCCGCTGGCCGCGTTCGAGATCGCCGGCGCGGGTCACCTGGAAGCGCTGGCGCTGACACCATTGCTGGGCGCGCTGGCCTTGCGCGAGAGGGCGCTGGCGCAGCACGAGCCTGCACTCACGCTGCGCGGGCCCGTGCTGCCGCGGGACGAGTCTGTGCTGCCGCAGGCCAGGCGCGGTCGCGCGCTCGACGCGACCGCGAGCGCGCTCTTCGCGCTGGCGGTGCTGGCGAAGATCCTGCCGATCGTCCTGCTGCCGTGGTTCGCGCGCGGTCCGCGCGCAGCCGGGCGCACGCTGCTCGTCGTCGTGCTCGTGGCCGCGGGTTGCGTGCCGTTCCTGCGTCTCGAGGGAGCGGAGCGCGGGCTGAGCGGCTTCTCCGAGTACGCCTTCCGCTGGGAAGGGGCGAGCCTCGTGCACCGGTTCGTCGAGGGCGCCTGGGCCAGGGTGGTCCCGTACGACGTGTCGTGGACCGATCCGCGGCGGCTCGCCCGCGTCGTGCTGGCCGGAGCGTGGCTTGCCTGGGCCTGGCGCACGTGGCGTCGCCAGCGCGACCCCGCGCGCGCGGCCCTCGACCTGTTCGGCGCCTGGCTCGTCGTGACGCCGGTCCTCCATCCCTGGTACGCCCTGTGGTGCGTGCCCTGGCTCGCGCTCCGGCGCTCCTCCGCCTGCGTCTGGCTCGCCGCCGCGTCGCCGCTGCTTTTCGCGCCTGTGGCGGGCTGGCAACGCCTCGGAATCTGGTCGGAGCCGGCCTGGCTGTGGCCCGCGATCGCGCTGCCGTTCGCCGTCCTGCTGGCGCGTGACACGCGCGCTGTTCATGATTTCCAGGGTCCGTGAAGACGTCCGATTTCGAGTACGAGCTGCCCCAAACGGCGATCGCCGCGCACCCGGCGGATCCGCGCGATGCGGCGCGCCTGCTCGTGCACGAGATCGGGGTCGACCGGACGCGGCACAAGCACGTGCGGGACCTGCCCCAGTTGCTCGCCGCCGGCGACCTGCTCGTCGTGAACGACACGCGCGTGCGGCCGGCGCGGCTCTTCGGACGGCGCTCGGGCGGTGGCGCGATCGAGCTCCTGCTCCTGTCTCCCGAGCCCGCGGGCGTGCCACGCCGGCCGAGCCCGCGCGAGGCCTGGAAGGCGCTCGTGAAGCCGGCCCGACGTCTCGAGCCGGGTGAGGTGTTCACGATCGAGGACGGCGCGCTGACCGGGCGTGCTGTGGAGCGTCTGCCGCGCGCGGACGGTGCGCCGGGAGCCGAGTGGATCGTCGAGCTGCGCGCGCCCCACGAGGCCCACGACGTCGAGACCCTGATCGAGCGCCATGGACGCATGCCGCTGCCGCCGTACCTGCGCCGCGCGCGCGGTGCGGAATCCGAGAGCCCGCAGGACCGCGAGCGCTACCAGACCGTCTACGCCAGCGCGACCGGTGCTGTCGCGGCGCCGACCGCGGGCCTGCACTTCACGTCCGGGCTCCTGGGAGAGCTCGAGGAGCACGGCATCGCGCGCGCCGCCCTGACGCTGCACGTGGGCCTGGGCACGTTCCAACCGATCGAGGTCGAGGATCCGGAGCAGCATGCGATGCACGCCGAGGACTACGTGCTGCCGCAGGGTGCCGCCGACGCCGTGGCCGCGGCGCGCGCGCGGTCGGGCCGCGTCGTGGCGGTCGGCACGACTTCGTTCCGCGTGCTCGAGGCGTGCGCGCGCCCCGGCCGCGTCGTCGAGGCGGGTGCTGGCACGACGCGGCTGTTCGTGCGGCCCGGGTCGAGCGTGCAGGTCGTCGACGTGCTATTCACGAACTTCCACCTGCCGCGCAGCACGCTGCTCATGCTGGTCAGCGCGTTCGCGGGACGCGAGCGCGTGTTGCGCCTCTACAAGGAGGCGCTCGCGGAGGGCTACCGGTTCTTCAGCTACGGCGACGCGATGTTGCTGTTGCCTTAGTCGCCGCGCGGCGCCACCAAGGTGAGAGAGCCCGTAGGATCGGTTCTGCACGGGCTCCCCGCCGCGCGGCGCCACCAGTTCGGATCGGTTCTCATTCACGGGGGGCTGAGTGATCGAGGGCTGCATGGATTGCCCGCGCCGCCGCCGCCGGATCCTCAGCGGCCAGGATCGCGGCGCCGACGGCGGCGCGGCCGATGCGCGCCAGCTCGTGCGCGTTGACGACGTCGATGCCGCCGATCGGGAAGAGCGGCTTCGACGTGCCCTGCGACGCGATCCAGCAGGTCTCGCTGCCGAGGCCGCGCGCGTAGCCCTTCGTGCCGGTGGCGTTCACCGGCCCGAACCCGAGGCAATCCGCCGGCCCGTCGTCGGCTTCGACCACCTGGTCGAGCGTGTGCGTCGAGACGCCGATCAACGGCGCATCGCCGAGGAACGCGCGCGCCACCGCGGCCGGCGTGTCGTCCTGTCCCACGTGGACTCCGGCGCAACCGGCGTCCCACAGCGCGGCCGCGACGTCGACGCGGTCGTCGACCATCACGAGCAGGCCGGCGCGGCGCACGGCCGCGAGTGCGAGCACGCGCCGCGTCCAGTCGAAGGCTTCGCGCGCCGTGCACGGCGCGAGCGTGCCGCCGCCCGCGGACTTGGGGCGCACCTGAACGACGTCGACCCAGGGCAGCGCGCGCTCGAGGACGCCCAGCGGATCGTCACCGCGCACCAGATCGGGCGTGAAGAGCAGCAGGATGCGCGCCGCGGCCAGGCGCGCGCGGGACTCGAGCGGGTCGGGGTGCACGCGCCCTGAGGCTACCGCGCGCGGGGGAGCGGTTCGGTCCACGCAAGAACTTCCCGACGCCGAGCCGGACTCTTGCCACCGCGCCGCGGGTCCGGGGTACGCTAGGCGGAGAGTTGTCTCGTCCCTCGGCCCCGCGGCAGCGACCCCGGGCGTGCTTCGCCGCGGCCCACCGGGGGACCGGGGGGCGCGTCGGCGCACCACGCGGACCGCGCGATCCCTCGATGCGCATCCCGGTCCTCTCCAGCGTCCGTCCCGTCCTCGCCTGCCTGGCCCTGGGGACCGGTGCCGTCGCGCAGCAGTTCCAGCAGGCCACGAACTTCCCCGGCGCCGCGTTGTGGAGCGAGGGCGTCGAGTGCGCCGACGTCGACCGCGACGGTGACCTGGACGTGTTCGTGGCCGACGGCGACGGCTTCAACTCGGCGGGCGTCCAGCGCCAGAGCCGCCTGTTCATGAACCAGACGGTGCAAGGCACTCCGTACGGGCTCGTGGACGAGAGCGTCGCGCGCCTGGGCGCGCACTCGTCGAACGCCAAGGGCGTCACGACCGGCGACGTCGACGGCGACGGCTGGGTCGACGCGCTCTTCGCCAACGCCTTCTCGACGCAGCCCCCGTTCCTGTACGTCAACCAGGGCGGCGCGAACCCGGGGTTCTTCACGTTCGACGGCATCGCGCGCGGGTTCACGGCCAGCTACTCATCGGGCGCGGCGATGTTCGGCGACCTGGACGACGACGGCGACCTCGATGTGATCCTGAACGACCGCTACAACACGGTCGCCACCGGCAGGCCGCACCTGTTCTTCAACGACGGCACGGGTCACTTCACGGAGAACGCCGCGGCGCTCAACGCGCCCCTCAAGAACCTGCAGATGGACGTCCAGCTCGTCGACGTCGACGGCGACTGGGACCTCGACTTCTTCGGGCCCAACAAGTCCATCACGGCGCCCGCGCACTACCTGCTGCTCAACAACGGAGCGGGAACGTTCACGGATGCCTCGGCGCTGATCACTGCGGCGTCGGGCAACTCCTACGAGGCCGAGGCGGGCGACCTCGACGGCGACCAGGACCTCGACCTGTTCTTCCTCTCGCTCGCGGGCCAGAGCGAGGCCGCCGTGCGCAACAACTTCGCGCCCTCCGGGACGCTGAGCTTCACGAACCAGCCCGCGTTCAGCGCCAACGACGACAACGAGGTCGTGCTGTTCGACTACGACGTCGACGGCGATTACGACGTGCTGGTCGGATCGCTGCGCGCCGGCAGCGAGAAACTCTTCCGCAACGACGGCGCTTTCGCGTTCAACGACCAGAGCGCGCAGGTCCAGAACACGAGCGACGCGACGCTGGACGCGACGGCAGCCGACTTGAACAACGACGGCAAGTACGACCTGGTCACCGTGCAGGGCGAATCGGGCTCGTACGTCGACAAGTTCCTCAGGAACACCGGCGCGGCCGACACCCTGCCGCCGGTCGTGCTGGCCACGCGCCAGCCCGCGGGCGCATCCGCCGCCGGACCGTGGCGCGTCCAGGCGCGCGTGCGCGACCAGGTCATCGACGACGGCGTCGACTACGTGAGCGGCTCGGCGAGCTGCGTCGTGCAGGCCGCGGTGTCGGAGGCCGCGGTGTCGATCGTGGCCGGGGGCGCGTTCTCCATGCCGTCCCTGGCCGTGCCGACGGGCACGCGCGTCACGTGGACGAACGCGTCGGGCTCCTTGCAGAACGTGCGCTGCCTCGTCGCGCCGTACGCGTTCGATTCCGGATCGCTGGCGAACGGCGCCACGTACGACTCGGTGCTGGTCGAGCCCGGCGCCTACGTCTTCACGAACTCGATGGGCGGCGCGACCTGCACGGTGACCGTCAGCGGCACGACGAGCGCGGGCACGTGGCGCAAGTCCGGCGCGCAACTGCAGCGCTTCACGTTCGCCGACACGCTCAGCGGCGCGGGCGTGCGCGTGTGCTGGGAACTGCGCGTGCGCGACTGGCCCGGCAACGTGCGCGCCGTCACCGGCAGCTTCGACGTCACGCCCGTGCCGTCCGGCACCGACTTCTGCCCGGGCGACGGCACGGCCACCGTCTGCCCGTGCGGCAACGCCGGCGGGGCCGGCCGCGGCTGCGCGAGCTCGGTCGAGCCGGCTGGCGCGCTCCTGTCGGCAGCCGGCGGCGCGAGCCTCTCGGCGGACACGCTGGTGCTCTCGGGGTCGGGCATGCCCAACAGCTTCGCGCTCTACTTCCAGGGCACGGCGCAGCAGAACGGCGGGCTCGGTGTCGCGTTCGGCGACGGGCTGCGCTGCGCCTCCGGCAGCGTCATGCGCCTGTCCACGAAGCTGAACGCCGCGGGCGCCTCGACCTATCCGGCCGGCGGCGACCCGACGATCTCGGTGCGCGGCGGGATCGGCGCGCCGGGCATCCGCACGTACCAGGTCTGGTACCGCAACGCGGCCGCCTTCTGCACGGCGTCGACGTTCAACCTCTCGAACGGGCTCGAGATCGCCTGGGGCGCCTGAGAGGCCGGGAAGAAACCGATCGAACTTTCAAACCGTTCTGGTGGCGCCGCGCGGAACCGCACGGCGCGCCGTCCGACGTAGTCTGCGATGGTGATCGCACCGCTGCTCCTGCTGCCCGTGCTGCTCGGAGGCCCCGTGCCCGCGCCCCTCTTCACCGAGGTCGGCGCCCGGGCGCTGCCGGGCGTCACGACGCTGTGCGGGTCGCAGGAGAAGGACTGGATCGTCGAGGTCAACGGCGGGGGGCTCGCGTTGGGCGACTTCGACGCGGACGGCGACCTCGACCTGGTGATCGTCGACGGCTCGACCGTCGAGCGCGTCGAGAAGGACCAGCCGGGCAACCCGCCGCGGCTCTTCCTGAACGACGGCCGCGGGATCTTCGCGGCCGCGCCCAAGGAGTGGGCGATCGCGCCCGGACGCTGGGGCATGGGCTGCGCGACGGGCGACCTGGAGGGCGACGGCGACCTCGACCTGGTGGTCACCGAGTGGGGCCGCACGCGCGTGATCCGGAACGAGGAGCATGCAGGCTTCCGCGAGACGACGGCCGAAGCCGGGCTCGCCAGCTTGACGGAATGGGGCACGAGTGCCGCGCTCTTCGACTACGACAAGGACGGCCGGCTCGACCTGGCCGTCGTGAACTACCTGGCCTTCGACACGCGCACGATCGGCAAGCGCGGCGCGGCCGCGTGCCGCTGGAAGGGTCACGACGTCATGTGCGGCCCCGAAGGGCTCACGCCGCAACACGACCGGCTCTACCGCGGCCTGGGCGACGGACGTTTTGCGGAGACGACCGCGAAAGCCGGCTTCATGCCGAGCGCGGCCGGGTTCGGGCTGGGCGCGATGACGCTCGACTACGACCGGGACGGCGACACCGACCTGTACGTGGCCAACGACTCGACGCCCAACTTCCTGTGGGAGAACCAGGGCGACGGCACGTTCCGCGAGGTCGGCATGGCGCGCGGCGTCAGCCACGACGCCAACGGCAAGGAACAGGCCAGCATGGGGATCGCGGCCGCGGACGTGAACGGCGACGGCCGCGACGAGCTGTTCGTGACGAACTTCTCGGGCGAGAGCAACGCGTTCTACGTGTCGAAGGGCGCGGGCTACCGCGAGCGTTCGTCGCCGGCCGGGCTCGCGGGGCCCAGCATCCAGCTGCTCGGCTGGGGCACGCACATGGCCGACTTCGACCTGGACGGAGACCTCGACGTCACGGTGATGAACGGGCACGTGTACCCGCAGGCCGACCTGCCCGGCACCGACACGTCCTACGCGCAGGTGCCGCAGCTCTACCGCAACGACGGCACGGCGAAGTTCCGCGACGAGCCGTTGGCCGCCACGGGGCCGCTCGTCCTGCGCGCCAGCGCGGCTGGCGATCTGGATGGCGACGGCGACCTGGACGTCGTGGCCCTCTCCGTGGAAGGGCCCGTGCGCGTCTTCCGCAACGACGTCGTCCATGGCGCCGGGACCCATTGGCTGCGCGTGCGCCTCGTGGCGCGCGGCGCGAACCGCGACGCGATCGGCGCGCAGTTGACGGTGGTGGCCGGCTCGGCCACGCGCCGCTGCGAGATCCGCACGACCGGCGGGTTCCAGTCGGCCGTGCCGGCCGAGGCGCACTTCGGGTTCGGAGCGGACGCGAAGGCCGACACGCTCACGGTGCGCTGGCCGTCGGGGCGGGAACAGATCCTGAAGGACGTCGCCCTGGATCGCGTCCTCGTGGTCCAGGAGGCGGAGGAAGCGCGATGAAGGCCGCCGGCGAGCGGCGCGCTCGTTGCGGCCCGTCGATCGGGCACGCGGCGTTGCGTCGCGTTGCGCTGGCGCTCCTCGTCGCGGGGTGCGCGGCGGCGTTCCCGTGCGCGTTCGCGGCGCAGATCCAGCCACCTCCGACCGCGGCCCAGCGCAGCGCCGCGAAGGCCGCCGCCCTGGCACGCGATCCGCGTCTCCTGCCGAGCGCGGCCAAGGACAGATGGCAGGGCTTCGATCCCGACAAGATCGCGGCCGGCGACATGCCCGCGGCGCTGGGCGACGTGCGGGAGGCGCTGGCCGACGGCGACCTGCCGCTGGCGATCGCGGCGCTCCATGCGGCGCTCGAGGCGCAACCGGACTTCCCGCCCGCGCTGCACCAGCTCGGCGTCCTGTACTTCCGGCTGCAGCGCTACGGCGATGCGCTGGTTTGCTTCCAGCGTTTCCTGGGCGTTGCACCCGATCGCGTGGCGGAGACGCGCGGGTTGGCGCACGCGCTCTACTCGCTCGGCCGCTACGCGGAGGCGCGCGCGCACTACGAGCGCGTGGTCGCCGCCGCGCCGGGGGATGCCGAGGCCCGGCGCGGCCTGGCGCTGGCGCGGTATCGCGGCGGCGATGCGGAGGGCGCGTTGGCCGACCTGAACGCCGTGCTCGAGAGCGAGCCCGACCACGCCGACGCCTGGACGTGGAAGGCCCAGGTCCTGCTCGACCTCGACCGCCCAGAGGAGGCGCGCGTCGCGGCCGAGCGCGCGCGCGACCTCGCACCCTGGACGTCACGACCCTGGTTCGTGCTCTCGACGGCCTGCACGGATCTCGGGCAACCCAAGGCAGCGCAGGCTGCGAGCGAGCGCTTCCAGCGGCTGGCGGAGGTAGACCAGGAGATCCGCCGGCTCGAAGCGCGGCTGGAGTACGAGCCCGGCGATCTGGCCGCGCGCCGCACGCTGGTGGAGAGCCTGGCCTCGGTGGGGGACCGGCGTTCCGTGCGCACCCAGCTCGCGCGGATGCTGCAGCAACGCCCGGGCGACGTGGCGCTGCGGATCTTCGCTCTGGACGTCCTCGACGGGCTGGGGGACGTCGAGGCCGGGGGGTTGACGGCCCGCGACCTCGAGCGCGTCGGCGCGGAGAGCGCGGCCGCCTGGAAACGGCTCGAGGCCTGGTACGCGAAGGTCCGCGACCGCACGAAGCAGATCGAGGCCGGCGAGCGCTGGCGGCGCCTGTCGCGGCCGTGAAGGCACGCGAACCTGACGGTACGGTGCCAGGAACGACTTCGACAGGTTCGCCCCTCACGGCCCGCGCGCTTCGAAGCGCGAGCAGGGAGACCGTCGGAGTCGTTCCTGGCACCGTATCGAGCACCTCACCGGCGTGAGGTGGAAAAAAGAACCCGCCGACCTCGGACAAGGTCGGCGGGCGGGAGCTGCAAGGAAGAGGAAGCGAAGGTTTCGGAAGAGAAGCGCGAACGAGCGGTGATCAGGCCGATTCGCGGCCGCGTTGCTTGCGCGGGCGGCCGCCCTTGGGCTTGTTGCGGTTGAGGTTCTCGTGGAACTCGACCCAGTCGGCCTGCGAGAAGAGCTTCACGCGCTCGCCGCACTCGGTGCAGTACGAGTGGTCCATGCTCATCAGGTACGACACGTACTTCTGGCACGTCCCGCAGAACTTGTGGTCGCTGTAGTAGTCGTTCTGTTCCATCGTGCGTCCTATGGCAATCGCCGGGCCCGACAGAGCTCCTGCCATCCGAGAAAATGCAACTTCTTAGCAGAGAAGGGTTTGGATCCCCTCGGGCCGCCCACTGTCCTGCCGACAGGGGCTCCGACGTGTCGACCCATCTCTACGCGACGCCTGCCTGCGTTGCGCCGCGCTGTTTCTTGGGACGAATCGGTGCCCGCAGATGTTCACTCGGGGCCCCGGAAAACCGCTCGGACCGGTTCCCGCAACCCCGCGGGGCTCCAGGGCTTGCGCCAGCGCGGCCGCCGTGCCGAAAATGCGATGTCCTAACGGCTCAACACGGGCGGTCGGGTGTCGAATCCGCTCGACACGCGCGCGGACCCGCTCGGGTGTCAGGCCAGCGACGGGCCGCGCGCGGGCGGGCGCACGCCGGAGGCCTGCTCGGCCACGCCCGCGCGCCAGCGCTCGTGGAGCGAGCGCGCCGGCGCGTCGCTCTCGCGCGCCGCGGCGCCGTCGAGCGCCGCGCGCACGCCTGCGTCGGC
>JANNQS010000102.1:0-16360 GCA_031400875.1 Planctomycetota bacterium
GCAAATTAGCTGGGCCGACCTGATGATCTTGACCTGCAACGTGGCCCTCGAGTCGATGGGCTTTCGCACCTTTGGCTTCGGCGCGGGACGCGAGGACGTCTGGGAACCCGACACCGACGTGAACTGGGGTGCCGAGACGAAGTGGCTCGCCACCGACAAGCGCTTCACGGGCGACCGCGAGCTCGACCAGCCGCTGGGGGCCACCCACATGGGCCTGATCTACGTCAATCCGGAGGGGCCGAACGGGAGCGGTGACCCGCTCGCCGCAGCGAAGGACATCCGCACGACCTTCGGCCGCATGGCGATGGACGACGAGGAGATCGTAGCCTTGATCGCGGGCGGCCACACGTTCGGCAAGGCGCACGGCGCCGCGCCCGAGTCGCACAAGGGTCCCGAGCCCGAGGGCGCGCCGATCGAAGCGCAGGGCCTCGGCTGGCGCAGCAACTTCGGCAGCGGCCACGGCAAGGACACGATCTCCAGCGGCTTGGAGGTCACCTGGACCACGACGCCCGCGCGCTGGAGCAACGACTACTTCGAGCACTTGTTCAAGTACGAGTGGGAACTGACGAAGTCGCCCGCCGGCGCGAAGCAGTGGGTCGCGAAGAACGCGCCGGACGTCATCCCCGACGCGCACATCTCCGGCAAGAAGCACAAGCCGACGATGCTGACCACCGACCTGACGCTGCGCTTCGACCCCGAGTTCGAGAAGATCTCGCGCCGCTTCCTCGACAACCCGCAGGCCTTCGCCGACGCGTTCGCGCGCGCTTGGTTCAAGCTCACGCACCGCGACATGGGACCGAGGGCGCGCTACCTCGGCCCCGAGGTGCCCAAGGAAGAGCTGAGCTGGCAGGACCCGCTGCCCAAGGCCACGCTGCCGGCGCCGAAGGCCGCCGACATCGCCGACGTGAAGGCGAAGATCGCCGCGTCGGGCCTGACGGTCGCGCAGCTGGTCTCCACCGCGTGGGCCTCGGCCTCGACCTTCCGCGGCGGCGACAAGCGCGGCGGCGCCAACGGCGCGCGCCTCCGGCTGGCACCGCAGAAGAGCTGGGCAGTCAACACGCCGAGCGAGT
The DNA here is from genome assembly GCA_031400875.1 of Planctomycetota bacterium. Taxonomy (GTDB): domain Bacteria; phylum Planctomycetota; class UBA1135; order UBA1135; genus JAEUHZ01. The sequence continues at coordinate 1,071 of JANNQS010000102.1, forward strand.
TGGCGAAGGTCCTGGCCAAGCTGACCGAAGTCCAGAAGGCCTCGGGCAAGTTCTCGTTGGCTGATGTGATCGTGCTGGCCGGCGGCGTGGGCGTGGAGCAAGCCGCGAAAGCGGCGGGTGTCGTCGTCGAGGTGCCGTTCGCGCCCGGCCGCGTGGACGCCGCGCAGGAGCAGACCGACGTCGCCTCGTTCGCCATGCTCGAGCCGGTGGCCGACGGCTTCCGGAACTACTTCCAGGGCCCGGCCGGCGTTCCGGTCGAGCACTTGCTGATCGACAAGGCCCAGCAGCTCACGCTGACCGCGCCCGAGCTGACCGTGCTCGTCGGCGGGCTGCGCGTGCTCGGCGTCAACGCCGGCGGCAGCCAGCCCGGCGTATTCACGGACAAGCCCGGTGTGCTGTCGACCGACTTCTTCGTGAACCTTCTCGACGTGGCCACGGAGTGGAAGCCGGCCGGCGGTGTCTACGAAGGCAAGGATCGCGAGACTGGCCGGACGAAGTGGACCGGCACGCGCGTCGACTTGGTGTTCGGCTCCAACTCGGTGCTGCGTGCGCTGGCCGAGGTGTACGCCAGCGCCGATGCGAAGGAGAAGTTCGTCCGCGACTTCGTGGCGGCCTGGAACAAGGTGATGAACCTGGACCGCTACGAACTCGCGTGAACACGGCTTGATCGACTTGCGGACGCGGGTTCGTGGCGGCGTCGGACTCGCTCGAGCCCCGAGCCGGCGTGCAGCGCTCGACCCGAGCGCGGTCGAGAGCCCGGAACGCAGCGCGAACCGCCCCGTGGCGCTCGAGCGTGCAACCGGTCGGTCGCCGTGCGAACCTTGCCGTCGCGCGCGAGCCGCGCCGTTGACGCGGCAACGTGACCGGAGATCTTGACCGGCGCGGCCGCGCGTAGAGTTCGTGTCCGGAGCAGGGAGCACACGCTCCGCAGTATGAGAGAGCGTAGGATCGATTTCTTCTCGCTCTCTCAGGAGGCGTAGTTCGCGTTCCGTAGACATCCGCGAGCGCTCGTGAACCCAAGTCTTGCGGCCGTCCGGTTCGCCAGCACCACGCCGACGAGGCTCCGAGCGGGTGCCGATTGAACCGAACAGCTCCGCCGGTGGTAGGTTCAGCCAAGGGTCATCCGGTTGCATGTCCGGTACTCCGAGTGTCCGTGGCCCCGGCGGCCCCCCGAGAGTCCCGATGAAGTGCACCCGAGCAGCGATTCTTGTCGTCATCAACGCCCTGGCCCTCACCGGCCCGGGCCTGCCTGCGCTCCCACAGGACTACAAGTCCTCGGTCGTCGGAACCGACTTCGATTTCATCGTGGACGAAGACCCGAGCACATTCGTCTGCCTCGAGTTCCACGGCCAGCGCCTGCGCGAGATGCCGGACAAGGTGAACAAGGGCCAGCTCGTGCAACCAGCGCTCGTCTTCATGGCGTACTACGAGGACGGAACGAAGGTCGACCTCGCGCTCGACGCCGACTTCTCGACCGAGGAAGCCGGGCGCGAGGAGGCGCTGCGCTACGCCACGCGCCTGGGCAAGCTGCCCACCACGCTGCGCAGGGGCGTCCATCGGATCATCGTTCACGCGGGTCCGACGGACGCCACCGCCTTCAGCGACAACGGGGTGATCGCCCTGTATTCGGCCAATGCGACGAAGCGGATCGCGACGCACGACCTCGAAGAGACGCTGTTCCACGAGTCGGTGCACGCCGCATGGGACGCTCGGCACCGCGCGTCGCCCGAGTGGCGGGCCGCTCAGGCAGCCGACGACGCGTTCCTCACCGCGTACGCCGCGAAGAACCCCGACGGCGAGGACCTGGCGGAGTCCGCGCTGTTCGCCTACACGCTGCTCCACCACCCCGAGCGCATCCCCGCCGATCACGCGGCGCGCATCCGTGCCGTGATCCCCGCGCGCATCGCGTTCGTCGAGACGCTCGTGCCGCCGGGCAAGCCGATCTTCCACTCGGTCGACGCGCGCTACGCTTGCGATGGCTCGGGGACGACGTTCACGGTCGATGGCGGTGATGAGTCGGGCGACGGCCAGCGCGATCCGGCCGGAATCTGCGACGTCGACATCACGACCTTCGGCGGCTTGACGGACGTGCTCTCCAACGCGCTCCATACCGGGTTGGGTCAGGACGGGCGCAAAGTCCGTGCCTTCCTGGATGCCGCGAAGGCTCGACAGGGGATGACCGCCGAGCAGCTGCTCGACGCGGCCGTGCTCGAGTTCGGCCTCGACCGAGCGCGAGTCGACGAGCAGGTCCGCGCCTTCCTGCACTGCAACTGCAAGCACGGCGAGCTCATCGAGCGGTCGGAGCGAACGGACGAGCGCCCCGATGCGAGCGGCAAGGCGGGTGCGCCGGGCGGCTCCGTCCACATCGACCTCTCGGAGCTGCGCTCGCTGCTCTTCGTGATCGCCGCGCTCCTGGCGCTCCTGTTGGCGGTGAGCACGGCGACGTTGGTCGCGCTCATCAAGCGATCGAGAGCCGTGCCCTAGGTTCGAAGCACTCCCCGCAGACAGGGCGACGTAGTCCCGCGCGGGGCAGGTCCCGGCTACAGCCGCGGGCTGCCCGTCCGCGCGACCCTGTCCATCGCCGCGACGAGTTGCTTCGCGATGCCGGGCTCGTGCGAGCTGTGGCCAGCGTCGTCGACCACCGCGTAGCTTGCCTCGGGCCACGCGCGGTGCAGGTCGTCGGCGCCGACGATCGGGCAGACGAGGTCGTAGCGTCCGTGCACCAGGAACGCCGGCAGGTGGCGCACGCGCGGCAGGTCCTGCAGCAGGCGATCGTCGGGCGTGAAGCGCTGGTTGCGTAGGTAGTGCGCCTCGAGACGCGCCAGAGCCCAGCTGGTCGTGTCGTTCGTCAGCAACGAGAGGAACTCGGGGTTCGGCAACAGCGTGCACGCCGCCCCCTCGTAGGTGGCCCAGGCCTTCGCCGCCGCGCGCGCGCGCTCCTCATCCGGGCCGTTGAACAGCTCCCAATAGGCGTTCAGGAGATCGTGGCGCTGATCGGTCGGGACGTGCTCTGCGAAGGCGCGCCAGAGTTCCGGCGCCAGCGCGCGCAGGCCGTAGAGCCACCAGTCGACCTCGAGCTGGCGCAAAAGCCAGATGCCGCGCAGGCACAGCGAGAGCACGCGCTCGGGATGGCGCTCGGCGTAGTAGAGGCCGAGCGTGCTGCCCCACGAACCGCCGAACACGTGCCATTTCTCGAGGCCGAGCCGCGCGCGAATGCGCTCGAAGTCGGCGACGAGGTCGTCGATCGTGTTCTCCGCGAGCTCGCCGAGCGGCGTGCTGCGGCCCGCGCCGCGCTGGTCGACGAGAACGACGCGGAACGCGCGCGGGTCGAAGAAGCGCCGGTCCATCGTCGAGCAACCGGCGCCTGGCCCGCCGTGTACGAACAGCACCGGCGCACCGCGCGGGTTGCCGCACTGCTCGAAGTAGAGCGTGTGGCGGGGGGAGACGGCGAGGCGCTCGCTGTGGAACGGTTCGATCTCGGGATAGAGGCCGGGAGGTGCCATTTCCGGAAGGCTAGCAGGCGATGGCGCGCGCGCAGGCGTTCGAACTTGCGGCATTCGGCCCGGGAACGAGCGGCTGAGCTCCGAGTACGCTCCTGCGCATGATCACGATCCTCGGCACCGGCCTGTTGGGCTCCGGCTTCGCGCGCGCACTCCGCAAGAAGGGCGAGGCCGTTCGCGTGTGGAATCGCTCGCCCGCGAAGGCGCGCGCCCTGGCGGAGATCGGCGCAACGCCGGTGGCCGACCCCGCGGAGGCCGTGCGCGGCGCTGTCCGGACTCACATCGTCGTCTCCGACGATGCCGCGGTCGACTCCGTGCTCGCCGCCGCTGCGCCCGGTTTCGCCGTCGGCGCGCTCGTCCTCGATCACTCGACCACCTCCACGGCCGGCGCACGCGAGCGCACGGCCCGCTGGCGCGAACGCGGCGTGATCTACCAGCACGTACCGGTGTTCATGGGACCGCAGAACGCCGCGGAGTCCTCGGGGTTCATGTTGATCTCCGGCGATCGCGCGGTCGTCGCGCGCGTATCGCCCATGCTGGTGCCGATGACCGGCAAGCTCGTGGACCTGGGCCCCCGTGTCGATGCCGCTGCTGCGTACAAGCTGCTCGGCAACCTGTTCCTCCTGTCGCTGACCGCGGGCTTCACCGACGTGCTCGCGCTCGCGCAGGCCATGGACGTCTCGCCGGCAGAGGTCGCCAGCCTGTTCGATCACTTCAACCCGGGCGCGAGCGTGCCGGCGCGGTTCAAACGGATCATCGACGCGGACTTCGACCATCCCTCCTGGGAGCTCGCCATGGCCCGCAAGGACGCTCGGCTGATGCAGGCGGAGGCCGACGCTTCCGGCATCGCACTGTCGATGCTGCCGGCCTTCGCGTCGCGGATGGATCGGTCCATCGCGGACGGCCACGCGCATGCCGATTGGACGGTCGTCGCGAAGGACTTCGTCGGCGGATCGAAGTAGGGGAGATGGTCGAGGGACGGGGTTCGAGCGGCTCCGTCACCATCGACCTGTCAGAGGTGCGCTCGGTGCTCACCGTGATCGCCGCGCTTCTGGCGCTACGCACGCGCGCGGCAACGCCTGGTTCAGTTCGTCGCGCCCAGGATCTCCACGTTGGCGGCGCCGACATGCCGTACGCGCAGCACGCCCGTCGCCGCGACATAGACCCAGCCTGGCCTCAGGTCCAAGTCGGAGTCCTGTCTCAAGCGTGCCAGCGCGAGTCCGTCGGCCGTGACGGTCTCAGGAGCGAAAGCCATTCGCAAGAGCTCGCGCGACTCCAAATCGAATGTCGTGTAGGCGACGCGGCTTTTCGCATAGACGACGTTCTGTACCACCGAAGCGCTCCAGAGGACGTGGCTCGCATTGGCCGGGGAGAGCTCCGGTGAGGCCGCCATTGCGCGCAGGTAGTGCTGGACGTAGTCGCCGTATCCGTCGGTCAGCCAGATGTCATCGTACGGGTAGCGATTCTTCCCGTCCGTATCCACCATGTAGGTCGCCCAATTGAGCGCGCGAATCGCCTCAGCCTTGCGCGAGAGATCTCCCGTTTTCTCCGCGTACAAGAGCTCCAATGACCAATGCCGCGCCGTGTGACTGTTGCCTGGCACTGCATAGGCCGTCTGCTCGTTGATGGCCGTGACACCGTAACCTGCCCACTGCGAGTTGCCGAAAGCGGTCAACGTCCAATCCAGGATGGCGCGCGCGTCCTGACTCCAGGTCGGGCTCCAGGAGGGATGCTCCAAGATGTACAACGCCAGCGTGTCCGCGTTGATTTCCGTGTCGGACCATCCCACGATGTCCTCGAAGAACGGCCCCCACCGATTCGTCTGCATCGGGAAGTTCTTGAGCCAGTCGATCACCAACTGACGAGTTGCACCGTAGTCGTCCACCCGCCCCGCGCCGAGCTGGACCAACCCGTCGAACAGCTGCAGTGCGCCCGTCCAAGCCGACGTGTAGGGGCTTACGATCTCACCCGTCAGCGCGTTGACGCGGAATGGCCAGGGCGAATGATCGTTGTCGCCCACGGTTGCCTTGTCCACGAGCGTATCGGCGATGCCGACAGCCGCATCCAGGTACTCCGTTTGTCCCGTCATCTTGTACAAGCCGACCAATTCCGCGCCAAACCATGCCGACTTGTCCGGCTGCAGCACGTCGAGCACAGGAGGCACGTCGAACCCCATCATGTCCCCGTCGTAGATTCCCGAGTGCACGTCCGTGTTGTAGGGAAAGAAGAGGTTTGGCCACAGGCAATCGGGAGGTGAGGCGCCGTGCCCCAGCACATAATCAGCAATCCAAGTCATGTCCTGCTTGAGCGCGTCATCCCCCGAGTAGGCGTAATACCGAGACCACGAGTGCAGGGTCATCGACGGCTGCGAACCGGCGATGCCCCGCAGGTCGTGCTCCGGCCTCCACACCATGTGTTGAAGCACGTAGGGGACGCCGTTGGGGCATGGGGGAATGTTCTGCCAAAACTCCCAGACCAGCCCGATGCAATGGTCGTAGGCCGTTCCAGGATCGGTGGAGAACCAGGGCACGATGTGCCCTGCCGCGTCGGTCTGGATCTGGTGGTAGACGAGGAAGTCCGTCTGCGACGGCGTCGGTGACGAGTCGCAGCCGGCGGCCAGAGACAGGAGGAAGGCGGCGAGGGTCGATGTACGCATGGGTTTCGGTCAGCTCGAGTGCGCCGCGCGCGGAGTTCCAGGTTGCGGTCGTTCAGGTGCGCGCCGACAGCGCGCCGGATGATGCCTCGACGAGAGTCCGGTATAAGTCCAACTCGGGGTGAGACAAACCTGGTTGCCGATTCGTGGCCGCCACTCGACCGCAATCGGAGGGTCGCATTCTTGGTCCGCTCACTCGATCGTTGTCGTAACCTACGTGCTGCTGCGAGCTTGTGTGGAGCGGGCGATGGGGCTCGAACCCACGACATTCAGCTTGGGAAGCTGGGCAGGCGAGCGGACACGAGCGGATATCTGCGGATAGGTGCGGTCACGCGAGCGGACAGCAGCGGACAAGTGAGGGGCTCGGCAACACGCCCGATGGGCGAACCCATTCACGAGCGCGCAGGGCCAGCGCGCGTGCCGAGTCTCATGGCAGAGGACTCCTGACGGGGCGCGGGGAGGCACGCGGCTGACCCCCGTCCCAAGCCGCGAGTCGACTCTTCCCGTCGGGGTCTGCTGGCCCCGACGCGGCGATGGAAAGATCTCGAGTTTCAGCGGCGGCGCGTGGGCACCTCAACGCCCTTGGTGGTAGGCGCTGAGCGTTCACTCGCAGGAACGGATCGACACATCGACTCGACCCTCCACGCGACGACCGGGCGCTCGATCCGGTGCACCTGAAAGACTCCGACCGCGAGAGCGGAATTCACCACCATGCAGCAACACGAAAATGCCCACAAGAATCAGGCCCGGCGTCCGGCGCGATCAGCGCTGCTCGTTGCAGCGTGTCTGATCGGCCTAGGAGCAGCGTCCTACGCTCTTCACACCCCGGACGATGGCGATGAGGAGGTAGGCGCATGTGCACACTCCCGGGAGTGGTTATCCCAGGGGCACTGGCTGAACATCAGCTACACGCTCCCCGGCACGGTCAGCGGCGGCTATCCGATTCACGAGCCCATCGTTCTTTCTGCGGATGCCATGCACCAAATCTGGCTAGACGTCAAGTGCAATGGCTGTGGTGACTTTTCGAACCGCTTCCAGGAAAACCTGACGAACATCGACTACTGGTTCGTCGATCCGTCGCAGCGGAACTCACTCTCCCTCGTCGCCAACGACGATGCGCGCAAGCGCAACGTCCTCTGGCACCAGACGGTGCTCTTTCACCCCGAAGAGTCGATTCCCGTCGGACAGACCCGCACGTACACGATCTTCGCGCGAGCACGCAACCAAGACGCGTATTTGACCAACGAAAAGGACAAGGACTTTTTTCTGGAGGCCCGCTACGACATCATGGTCACGCGCCAACTGGTGACGGACACCGTTTCTCTCTTTCCCGCCGGGAGTCACGGGCTCGCCGAGGCGACGCGGGAGCGGCTGATCAACCAGATCACCATCCAAACGACCAACGCGAGCGGGCCGGGAGTCGGCGGCTTCCAGGATCCCGCCACCTACTGTTGGCCCAGTTGGTCCTTCCTTCCCGACACAGACATCCAAGGGGACATGCGATTCGGAAGCTTCGCCGACCCGATCAGTACGGTCTACGCAGGAGATCTCCTGGTGGCAACCGCCCTCGCGGCGGACAACGACAAGATGGACGTGTGGTGCGCAGGCCTGAACGGGTGCGGGCCCGATGCTCCCGAGCGCTTCGATCTCCCTGACACACTCCGGTACTCGTGGACGTCCACCGCTGGGATGTTCGTCGGAGGCAACTCCCGTCGGGACGTCGCATTCCTCGTTCCGAACGTCCCCGGCCAGGCGTTCACGATCACGTTGACGATCACGGACAGCGGCATGCAGGGCGCCGACGCCCCACTCATCATCCGGCGTGACTACGTCGTTCGCGACAACTCCGAGATCTACGGCTCGGCCTGCATATCGATCGTCGACGCTTCGGATGTCCAAGTGCCGGCGACGACCTTGATGGCGCCGGCAACCGTGCCCGACAAGCTCTACGACTGGCCGCAGGCGCAGCAGCCGTTCGTGGGGACGACACGGCGGTCCTACAGCAGCACTGTGGGTGCATGGGGTTACCACTCGATCGCAGGGCAGTTCATGGTCGTCGATCATCCCTGGAAGCAGGCCATTTCCGCCTTTCGCGCCACCGCCAATCCTTCGCCGTCCTCGAGCATCGGCACGTACGACGACGTCATGGACTGGGCCGAGGGGAAGGAGTACCGGCACCTCTTCTCGGTTCAAGGGCGCGCGTTCCGTCGACGAGATGTCGTCGTAGAGTTGGACACGTTCACGTTTTCTGACGGACACCTGCGGGCCGCCGTTCACGAAGGCTGGACTCCTACGCGAAATGCCGGGTGGATCGACTCGATGCTGGCGGAGTGCGGGCTCGGATTCACTCTCGAGGACTACATGGAGGGCGGCTTCGATCCCCAGAAGCGGAGAATCGTCATTCGCGGCGAGTTCACTTCCAGGGCCGTCGTGCAGATGGAAGACTCCTTTGTGCTCGGCCCGGCACTGGCGACTTTGCAGCGCATGTTGTCGAACCGAACCGAGGTGTATATCGACGCGACGCTCGTCGCTCCGTTCCCCGCACATCGGACCACTCAGTCCACTCAGCCCGAGCTCCAGTTCGCTGATTTCCCGACCCACCATGTCTACTCCCTCAACTCGATCCAACGCTTCCAATTCGTGAACCGGATCACGCCGGTGGACACTGTCACGTTCATGGCACGCGGCGCGAAACTGAACAAGAAAGGCATCTGAGATGTTCCACTCCACAATTCGAGCTCGCGCGCTCCGCGCGACAGGGGTCGGCCTCGTGACGTGCTTCTCTGCAGCGGCAGTCTGCGCCTCACCTCAGTCGCTTCAGCTCGACTGGAAGACGGGCGCGCACGTCGGCCCCGTAAATTCCATCGTGGCCTCCGACAACGCCGAGAAATTCGTGACTACGGGCGCGGACGGGACGGCGCGGATCTGGAGCTTGACGGGCACGCGAATGCTCACCATGCCGGGCGGCTCCGCGAGCCATTTCGTCGCAACCGACCTCTCCTCAAACGGCGCGAAGGCCATTTATGCGGACTCCCAGGGGACCTTGCGTGCCGCCACCGCCAACGCGAGCCTGCTCTGGAGCAAAGACGACCTCATCGAAGGCTCTGTCAACGATCTCGAGGTCGTGGCTGGGGACCTGCGGCTCGTCGTCGCCGGTGACGACGGCGTGACCGTCCGTTCGATGGCGAATGGAGCCTTGGTGTACACGCTGCAGACCGGCTCGCCCGTCGTGTCCGTCACGGGGTCGGCGACGCCGATCGTCGCGACCGCCACGGACTCCTTCGTCACGATCTGGGATGCTCAAACGGGGACAGCGCTCGCTCCCTTGGACGTCAAAGACGGCGTGATCCAGATCGAATTCTCGCACGACGGTACGACCCTCGTCGTGCTCTCGACCACGGGGGGCGTCGAGGTCTACGACCCCTACACGGCACAGCGACTGCGACAGGTCCTGGATCCCCTCGGCGAGATCCACGACGTCGAGCTCAGCAGCGATGGGTCCGTTGTCTTCCTCGGGACCACCGACGGCCGCATCCGTGCGATCTCGGTCAGCACCGGAGCCGAGCTCTGGTCCGAGCCGACCTACACGGGGAGCGTGACGGACATCGAGATGATCGGAGGCTGGCCCATCATCGTCTACGCCACCGTGTCCGGCTCCACCGCCGGCCGAGATGCCTCGACCGGGGCCTTCATCAGCACGATCTCAGATGTGACCGGCTATCACTGGGGCGGTGCGCTCACGAGCAGCGGCACGGTCTCTTCGGTCGGGAGCTGGTCGCAGGTCGTGTCGCGTCAGGTTGGCTCCGCCAACGTCACGCAGATGCTCCTGTCCGCCGACCAGAGCGGCGTGCCCATCCTCGGCTACAACGGAGACCCGTTGGATCGCGGGATCCTGCGCTGTGTCGCCGCGGCCGCCAACGGCTCGATCCTCGCAGGCGGAGGACTCGATGGACGCCTGAAGATCTGGTCGACGCCGAGCGGACAACTGCTCCACTCCCTACCGCTCTCCAGCACCGTCGTCCGTTGCGTGGATGTGAACGCGACGGGCTCGACGGTCTTCGGCATGACCGCGGACGGTCAGCTCTCGTGCATCAACGCGGCCCAGGGCACGGCGAACTGGACGACCCCCTCGCTCTCGTCGGCGACGTTCGGCGCGCTCCGCGCGAACCCGAACGGCTCCCGCCTCGTGGCGGGCGACTCCGAGGGCCACCTGTTTCTCATCGACACCTCGACGGGTGCGGTGTTGTCCTCGATCAAGCCGTCGGATCGCATGATCCTCGACCTCGTCTTTTCGAGCGACGGCGCCACGGTGTTCGCCGCCGACTATGGGGGTGAGACCTGGCGATGGCCGACCGCGGCGATGGCTTTCACGTCGATTCACTCGAGCTCCCAAGGCCGAGCGTCCGGCCTGTGCCGCTATGGAGGTACCGACAAGATCTTGATCCTGTCGTCCAGCGGCTCCGTCTGGCGCTACTCGCCCACAACCCAGCAGGTGGACGCGGTCCAGGTCAACAGCCCGATCGACAACGCGTTCGGGATCGAGAGCGCTGCCGGCAAGGTGACCATCTTCGGCCGGCTCGGGGTCGTCGCGGTCTACACGCCTACGGGGATCTGACCGCGCCAGCCTCTCCCTCACCGACTCGCGCACCCACCCGGGGAGATGTACCGCCAGGGGGTGGGGCAGCTTTCGCTCGTCGGATGGATCAGTTTTCGATTGCCGCTCGCAGGCGGCCAGCGGTCCGGTGGGTACATCGCCGGAGTTGCAATTCCTGCTCACGCTCTAAGTGCCGGGGTCGGCGTACCCGCGTACGCGGTGGTCGCGGGCCGGTGAGGAACCTACTTGACGGTTCGATCCTCACCGGCCGCTTTCGTTATCGACCCATCATTCGAGCCGACGCGCGCGGGACTGGACTCGCCTGCGCAACGTGAGCTCGCCCGACTTCACTCGTCATCGTCCTGGTCGTCGAGATCATCCACCTAGCGCAGGTAGTTCCGGATGATGTACGAGCCGACCTTGCGTCCCTGATGGGCCCCCTTTTCCTGGTCGAAGCGGAAGTGGATGCCGCCGTAGACTCGGGCGTCATCGATGTCGTCGGTGATCTCGTCCCAGGCGGAATAGACGAGCACGATGGTCGGCCACGCGGGAGTGGTCAGAGTGATGGCATGGCCGTCCCTGCCGAAGGCCCGCTCGAGCACGACGCGGGCGGCGCCCGACACGGTCGCGTGGCCCGACGCGTAGCTGGGGTGAGCGGGGGTGGTGATCAGCGGGAGCCAGAGCGGATCTGGGTCGGTATGTGCATTGCCGTCGCTGGCGCCTTCCCGGATCGCGGTCTGGGGCCGCCAGAAGTTGTATTCGTACTTGGTCTCCCAACACGCGATGCCGGCATCGGCCATGGCCATCCCCAGCAGGGCGAAGATCTGCGCGTTCTGCGAAAGCGACTTGCCCTGCGCGACGCTGACCTGGCGCGCGGCCGAGTTGAACACCGCCACCGGAGAGGCGGCAGCGTAGAATCTCGCCACATCGGTACGGTCCTGCGGCCGGAGGGGGCTGACCAAACTGCCGAGGAGCCTGACCTCGTTGTAGTCGTTGGCATACTTGCCCGTGTGGAGCGCGGTCGGCGGCTGCAGGCGGAACTGCGAGCCCTCCTCCAGTCCGAACGGGGTCACCTGGCCCCACCCGGGCAGGAGGGCCGGCGCGAAGGCGGGCGGCGTCGGCCGCCAGTCTCCGGGATTGGTCCCCGGCGTGTAGGGCACGTTGGCATCCCAGCCATCGCCGCTCCGGAGCAGGAGCATGGCGGCCGCGGCCTCCTCGCCGACGAGGATGCCGGCCTCCTTCGCCGGGCCGTCCGGGATCGCCGCCAGCGACGCGGCACGCGCGGCGTCGAGGGTCCCCGCGCTGCCCGGGCGCAGGGTCACCAGGGTCCGGTGGGCGGCGGCAATGGCCGCGGCATCGGGCGAGGCCCAAGCCGGCGCGTCGATGACTCCGAGGTACGGCTCGTAATCCCCGACGATCGCGTTGACTGCCTCGAAGACGGCGAGTTGCGTGATCGCGCCCCACCGCGCCTGGAAGTTCGGGTTGGTCGGCGCCACCAGCACGGTCGCCTGCATGATCGCGTTCCATTCCGTCACCGTGTCGGATTGCGCGGAAGAAGCGATGGGGAGGGCCAGCGCCATGCCCAATGGCAACACGAGGGCCCGCACCAACTTCGATTTCATCCTGCTCATGGTCATCTCCCTGTCTCGTTGTGCGGCGAGAAACCTCGTCGCGGTTCGCAGCGCCCTGTTTGCAAAGGCGCTGCCGGTTGCGGCCTTCCGAACGTCGGAAGGCGGCCTTGTCTGCAACCAGTGCGAGAAATCAGGGCACTCTGCGCGCGGAAAAAACGGGCGCTTCGAGAACCCGTGTGGGCGTCCCGAGGAATTCACACGATCGCCCCATGGCCAGGCGAAGCGCTCGCTCGGTCCCGATGGCCGCGTGATCGACGCGCTGCGTCGCCACGGGCGCGCGCCCCGGCCGGCCTGGTCACGCGCCGGGCTGGCCTTCCCGGCGGCGCGGTCACTTCGCCGCGGGCAGGGCGGCCGCCAGCGCAAGATCGACGGCGGCCCAAAGTCCACGCCACGCCGCGCGCTCCGATTCCGGCAGGTCGTCGAGACGGTCGCGGACGCTGGTGAAGTCGGGCTCCTTCTTCCAGTGCTCGAGCGTAGCCGCGAGGCCGGTCGCCGCCTTCTCGCGCGCCGCGACGTCGGTTCGAAGCCACTCGAGCGCACGGCCGCGCCATTCCGCGGCGTCCAACCCTCCGACAGCGGCTGCGAGAGCCGCCGAGCAAGCCGCGTTGTAACGGTGGCCCTTGGCGAGGTCCTCGGCGAGCGCGTCGTCGTCGGCGAAAACCTTCGCGTACATCCGCGCGGACTCTGCGTGGCGTTCCATGGCGTAGAGCGCCGCGGCGTACTCGATGCGCTCGAGCGCGTCCTGCCGCGCTTTCTCCGAGAGCATCGGGTCCAGACTGCCCTCCAGCTCCGCCTTCCGCTCGGCATCCTCGAGCCACTTCTGTGATGGGTAGTCCCAATCGGCGCGCTTCGACCCCAGCTCGTGCCCCTTGCGGAGACCGGCAACGGCCTCCTCGAAGCGCCCGAGGCGCACGAGCGCAAGGCCGAGGTTGCAGTGCACCTCGGCGAAGTCCGGCTGGAGCCGGATGGTCTCGCCGTACGCCACGAGCGCGGCCTCGACCTCGCCGTTCGCCACGAGCGCGTTGCCGCGGTTGTAGTGGGCCTCGGCGTGCCGCGAGTCGATCTCGATGGCCCGGTCGAAGGCCGCGAGCGCCTCATCCAAGCTCCGCCCCAGGTCACGGAGCACGCTGCCACGGCTGTTGTGGGCGTCGGCGTACTGCGGATCGAGCTCGACCGCGATGTCGAGCTCCGCGAGCGCCTCGTCCAAGCGCCGCAGGTCACCGAGCGCGATGGCGCGGGCAGCGTGGGCCGTGGCGTACAGCGCGTTGATCTCGATGGCCCGGTCGCTGGCCGCGAGCGACTCCTCGACGCGCCGCAGGCTACGGAGCGCGAGGCTGCGGTTGGTGTGGGCCACAGCGGACCGCGAGTCGAGCTCGATCGCGCGGTCGAATTCCGCGAGCGCCTCGCCGGGCCGGTCGAGCTTGTCGCAGAGCAGCGCGCCGCGTCGAATGCGGGCCGCGGCGTACCCCGGGTCGAGCTCGATGACCCGGTCGTAGATCGCGAGAGCCTCCTCGAAGCGCCCCATGTCCTCGAGCAAGTTGCCGCGACCGATGCGGGCCCGGGCGACCTGCAGGCCGAGCTCGATCGTGCGGTCGAACTCCGCGAGCGCCTCCTCCATGCGCCCCAAGCCGCGGAGCGCTTGGCTGCGGTTGTAGTGGGCGTCGGGGTGAAGCGGCTCGAGCTCGATCGCGCGGTCGAACTCCGCGAGCGCCTCGCCGGGCCGGCGGAGGTGGTCGCAGAGCAGCGCGCCGCGGTTGTTGTGGGCGTCGGCGTCCCGCGGGTCGATCTCGATGGCCCGGTCGTAGGCCGCGAGCGACTCGTCCAAGCGTCCCAGGTCTCGGAGCACGGTGCCGCGGATGACGTGGGGAGACGCGAACCGCGGGTTGATCTCGATGGCCCGGTCGCAGGCCGCGAGCGCCTCCACGAAGCGCCCCAGGTCATGGAGCGCGTGGCCGCGGTTCGTGTGGGCGAGGGCGACCTGCGGGTCGAGCTCGATCGCGCGGTCGAACTCCGCAAGCGCCTCCTCGAAGCGCTTCAGGTCACGGAGCGCGTTGCCGCGGTTGTTGTGCGGGAGAGCCTTCAGCGGGTCGATCTCGATGGCTCGGTCGCAGGACGCGAGCGACTCCTCGAAGCGCCCCAGGTAGCGGAGCTCGGTGCCGCGGGCGGTGTGGGCCGGGGCGTCCTGCGGGTCGATCTCGACGGCCCGGTCGCAGGCCACGAGCGCCTCCTCCAAGCGCCCCAGTTCATGGAGCGCGCGGCTGCGGTTGCGGTGGATCACGGCGTGCCGCGCGTCGATCTCGATGGCCCGGTCGTAGGCCGCGAGCGACTCCTCGAAGCGCCCCAGGTCACCGAGCGCGTTGCCGCGGCCGTTGTGGAACCCGACTTGCCGCGGGTCGAGCTCGAGGCCCCGGTCGTAGGCCGAGATGGCTCCCTCGAGGGATTCGACCGCCCGTTCTTCCTCGCCCAGCTCGCGGAAGATCAGACCCGCTCTCTGACGTGCATTGCCCGTCAGGAAGACCAGGCTCTTGTTGCCGGCGTTCTCCTGGACGAACTTCTCGTAGAAGCCGAGCCCCTGCTGGAGCAGATCCTTGGGCAGCCCCTCGCGGATCTTGGGATGGCCTTCCGCCTCGTCGATGTAGATCTGGTCGAGGGCCTCGAGGGCCAGAGTCAAGTTGGCCTCCGCCCGGTCGAACGCTGCACTGGTGCGCTCCTTCTCGCGCCAGAGCATCGCCGTGCTGATCGACGTCCCGATCACGCCGGCGATCACGGCAGAGAGCACCAGCCCGGCCGCCAGCACCGGCCCGCGGTTTCGCCGCACGAACTTTCGCAGCCGATACCCCGCCGATGGCGGACACGCCTGCACCGGCTCATCCGCCAGGTAGCGCTGCACATCCATCGCGAAGCCGTTGGCC
>JANNQS010000103.1:0-61623 GCA_031400875.1 Planctomycetota bacterium
CTCGGCCTGCGGCAGGCGCACGTGAACCTGGACTACTCGTCGTACCAGGAAGGCTCCATCCGCATCGCTTCCGCGCAGGGCTCGGCCGGCGCGAACCGCCGCTTCATGGCCGTGTGGGACAAGCAGATCACGTCGTCGAACCACGACGTCTGGGGCGGCCTGTTCGACACGTACGAGGGCGGCCGGCAGACGCCGGTGTGCTTCGGCGACGGCACGAACGGCAACTGCCCGTGCTCGAACAACGGCTCGGCCGGGCGCGGTTGCAGGAACTCGGTCAACGCGTCCGGGGCCCTGCTCGCTCTCTCGGGCAGCCCCTCGACGTGGAACGACACGGCGGTCCTGACCGCGAGCGGGATGCCGACCACGGCGGCCTGCCTGTTCTTCCAGGGCAACAGCGTGAACGGCCCAGCCGCGTTCGGCGACGGCCTGGTCTGCATCGGCGGCGGCGTGGTCCGGCTCGGCACGAAGACGGCCGCGGGCGGCAACGCGTCCTACCCGGGTCCCGGCGACGCTTCGATCAGCTACCGCGGCGGGATCCCGCTCAACGGCACGTCGCGCGGCTACCAGGTCTGGTACCGGAACAGCGCGGTCTACTGCACGGCTTCGACGTTCAATTTGACGAACGGCGTGCGGATCGACTGGGCGCGCTGACACGCGAGACCCGCCGAGGACCGTCGACGGGTCCCCTCGCGGCGGAAGGATCGAGGCTTGGTTCGGACTCCCGAACCGGGCCTCGATCCGTGCTTCTCGCGGGTCCCGGAGCCGCGTGAACCGGGCCCGGACCGCGCGGTTCAGAAGCCGGGAGGTTACCGTCGATCAGTACCCGTGGACCCTGCCCCCGCCCGTTCGCGCGGCGGAGCACGGAGCCTCGCAGCGTGCGCCCCGACATCCATCGACGCAGGACAGCGATGCGCCTCGCCGGTGCGCTGACGGTCGTGCTCGTCGCCGCGGCGGCGGTCGGCTGGCGGTTGCGCGACCCGCGCACGGAGCCGGCGCCGGTCGTGCCGGTCGCGCCGCCGCTGCCCGCGTTCGTGCCGAAGTTCCTCGGCGCGGAGCTGCACGCGCGCGACGTGCGGCCCGGCGATCCGCTCTCGTACGTCCTGCGCTTCACGAACGAAGGGCCGGAGCCCGCGGCGCAGGATCTCACGGTCTTCGTCCACCTCGAGGCCGAGGACGCCGACTGCGGCACGGTCACGGCCCAGCACGACCACGAGCCGCGCTTCCCGACGCGCGTCTGGCGCCCAGGCGCCACGATCGTCGACGGGCCGAGGCTCCTGGTCGTGCCGGCCACGGCCGAGAGCGGCGACTACCGCCTGCACGTCGGGCTGTTCGATCGCCAAGGTGACGGCCGCCGCCGGGTCGACGACCGGTCGACGCGCGTGCGGATCGACCGCGGCGCCGTCGCGGCCGAGGATTGGGATCCCCAGCCGCTCTCGCCGCCCGAAGTGGCGCTGCGTGCTGCGCATGCGCGCGAGCGGATGGTCGCGCCGGTCACGCTGCGGACGCCGGCGTGGACGTTCGCGCTGGACGCGGCGACGGGCGCCTTCGCCCTCGAGGACCTGCGCACGGGCGCCACGTCCGGCTCGGATCCGGACGCCCGTCGTGCGCTGACGGCGATCGTGCGGCGCGGCGAGTTCGCCGAGGAGATCGCGATCGAGCGCTTCGACGACGTGCGGCTCGAGGCAGCGGGACTTCACGCCCGAGCCTCGGTGCGCTTGGACCCGGAGCCCCTGCCCGCTGCGCAGATCGATCTCGACGTCTTGCCGACGGAGGACGGCGCGGGCGCACGCATCACGTGGAGCGCGAGCAGCGACGACGGGCGCATCGCCGCGCTGCGGCTCCTCGACCACGCCCTGCAGGCCACGGATGCCGAAGACGGTGCGCTCGTCCTGCCCTGCTACCTGGGCGAGGTCTTCCCGTGCGACCGCGGGCTGCCCCACGAGCGCCTCTACCGCCAGCGCGATCTCACGATGGCGATGTGCGGCGTCCTTAGCCGCGGAAACGCCGTCCTCGTCGCCTGGTCCGACCTCGGGACCGAGCTGCGCACGCACCTCGAAGTGCGCGATTCGCCGCGCGTCGCCGGGCGGCGCATCGGCAGCCTTTCGCTGGACCTGCCCGCCGGTCCGGGCTGGATGGAGCTCCATCCGCTGGGAGCGGGCGATCACGTCGCGCTGGCCAAGGCCTATCGCGCGATTGCGGAGCGTCGCGGCCTGCGCCGCACGTGGGCCGCGAAGAAGGCCGTCGCCTCGCGGATCGAGCGGCTGGAAGGCGCGCCCGTGTTCCGCTTCGCCTGCTTGCAGCGGCTCGCGCCGCTCACGCGCCGCAACGCGCTCGACCACGAGGTCGTCGACCAGCTCTACCACTTCGACGAGATCGCGCGCTGCGCCGAGCATTGGCGCAACGACCTCGGCCTGCAGCGCGCGCACGTGATCGTCGCGGGCTGGGGCCGCGAGGGCTACGACAGCGGCCACCCCGACGTCCTGCCGGCGAACGCCGAGTCGGGCGGCGACGCCGGACTGAACCGCCTATCGCGCCGCATCGACGAGCTCGGCTACCTGTTGACGCTCCACGACAACTACACCGACATCTACTCCGACGCGCCCTCCTACGATCCGGCGCGCCTGCGCCGCGACGACCACGACGCACCGAGGAAGGGCGGCCAGTGGGCCGGCGGCCAGGCCTGGGGCGTGTGCCCGCGCGAGCAGCTCGCGTTCGCGGAGCGCAATTTCCCGCGCATCGCCGAGCTCTACGCGCCCGGCGCCATCTTCCTCGACACGACGCTGACGCCTCCGCTCGAGCCCTGCCACGACCCGCACCACCCGCTGACCGTCGCGACGGATCGCGAGGCGCGCAAGCGCCTGTACGCGCTGGCGCGATCGACGTTCGGCCTCCTGGGCCTCGAAGGCGGGACGGAATGGGCCGTCGCGGACGCGCACTGGTTCGAGGGCCTGCTCACGCACAAGACGATCCACCGCAAGGGCCACACGGTCGTGCCGCTCTTGCCCATGGTCTTCGGCGACTGCCTTGCGCTCGTGCCGATCCAGGCCGACAAGCTCGACGTCGACGACGCGCGCAAGGTGCTCGACCTGGCGCTCTACGGTCAGATGCCCTCGTTCCAGCTCGGGCCGCACGCCTACTTCGAGGAAAAGTCGACGAGCGTCCCCCTGCGCGCCGAAGTGGCCGGCTTCGAAGCCACCACGGACCGTCGCTTCCAGCTGAAGCTGCGCTGGCACGTCGACGGGCCCGTGCAGGAGGACGTGGCGCTGTTCGTGCACTTCACGCGCGACGATTCGCCCGCGGCCGAGGGCATCGACCTGCAGGCCGACGCGCGGCCCGCGCCTGCGAGCCGGACGTGGAAGGGCGGCGAAGTCATCGAGACGATCACGCCCCTGCTGGAGCTGCCGGCCGACGCCGAGGGTCCGTGGCAGATCCAAGTCGGAGCGCACAGCGACCACCGCCGCTTCAGCCTGGAAGGCAGCGCGCGCGCCGACCGGCGCACGACGATCGCCGTGCTGCGCCGCGAAGGCGGTCGCCTGCAGGTCTGCGCGCCGGAATGCACGAGCGGCGACGACGTGTTCGCGCGCGCTGACGGCGGCTGGGCCGCCGGGCTGCCGGCCACGGACCGGTTGATCAAGAACGTCGTCGAGGTGCTTGGCCCGCTGCAAGCGCGCGTCGCTGGGGTGGCGATGACCGATCACAAGTTCCTCACCGCGGATCACAGCGTCGAGCGCACGGCCTTCGGCGACGTGCGCGTCACGGTCAACTACGGCAACGCCGTCTACGCCGACGGCTTCGTGAGCCTGCCCCGATTCGGAATTCGCATCGAGTCCCCCACGTTCGTGGCGGTGCACGCCGTGCGCTTCGCAGGGATGGACTATCCGGACGGCGTGCTGTTCACGCTGACGAGCCTCGACGGCCTCCCCTTGCCGGAATCCCGGGCGATCCGCATCTACCACGGCTTCGGCGACCGCCGCTTGCGGCTGGACGGGCGGACGATCGAGGTGGCGCGCGAGACCGTGTGGACGCCGGATCGGGCGCCGCGCTGAAGGTTCTCCGCAGCCGATTCACTCCAGCGAGCTGTGCTGCGGGCACTCGAGCTGCATGCGACCACGTCGGCCGTGCGCTGTCCGGCGAAGACCCGATCGAGCCGCGCGTGGCTCAGAGCGCCTCACGACCAGCGGGTCTCGAGCTCGTCCTTCGCGCTATCGGCCCAGGAGCTCACTGATCCGCCCGCGCAGTTTCTCGCTCGCGTCGCGGCGTGAGAAGCGCGGGGAGGAGACTCGCTCGAGGTACGCGAGCGCTTCGCGCAAGCGCGCGTTGCGTGTGTCGGCAGCCACACCGGGATCGAGTGCGCGGCCCGCGTGATGACACGCCAATGCGTAGCATGCGAGATCGCTGTAGACGTTGTCCTGGAAGTCGGTCGCGAGGCGAGTGATAGAAGCCAACCGCTTCGGCTCCGGGAACATGAGACCCTGACGATAGATCCAAAGCCCCGCGCGCCCCATGTCGCGCAGGGCCGCCAGGGCGCCGGCGGCGTTCGGCTGCACGGGAAGCACGTTGATCTCGATCGGAACGCTCGCGGCGCTCCTCTCTCCCCATGTGTATATGACGCGGACGGAGTAGCGGCCGGCGGAAGGGAACGCAGCCACGAGCTTGTCGCGCACCGTGCCCGGGCCCGTTGAAATCAAATCGAGCCTCACGCACACGATCCCCTCATGACGTGCGATCTCCCCCTGCTGCAGCAGCCGGACCGTCGTACTGCAGTTGCTGCGCCCATCCGCGTCGAGCAGGAACTCCTCTTCGCTCGCGGTCTGCGCGCCCAGGTTCCGGACGCGCGCGACGAGCGTCGCGCCTCCGTAGGGCCCGGTCAGAAGCTCCCTGGACACGGGAATCCCTTGTGCCTCGCCAACGTTCTCGACAGCGACTTCCAGCGGTAATTCTTCCCACACGGCCACGTCGCGCCGGAAACGCTCGGGCACCTCCACGCTCAGCCGAACGGCCAACCCAGCCGTCGCCTCCTGTGCGCAGGGGCGCCCGAACTCCGCGAGCAAAGCACACGCGACCACGGTCACGAAATGCCGGGCGACGCGACGTTCCATCCTCGGGTTTCGGAGGGATCGAACGGTGGACATGCACATGGGTATGACTAGGGCCGCCTGATCGCGAGGTTTCGCGGCCTCAATCACACGGACCTCGAAACGCGGTTCAGTGGCACGCCCGGCAGGGTTCGAACCTGCAACCGCCGGTTTCGAAGACCGGAACTCTATCCAGTTGAGCTACGGGCGCGTCGGGACCGGCAGTCTAGCCGCTCATCCCGGCATGCGCAGCCACGGGCGCGGGTACTCGCTCCACGGCCAGCTCGCGCCGAAGTAGAAGAGCAGTAGCGCCACGCCCAGGCAGATGAACGTCCGGCGGAACCGGGCCGAGTCCTTGTTGGCGCGCTTGGCCATGACGCGGGCGGCGTGCACGAGCGCGATTGCGCCGAGCATCATGACCGGGTGCTCGACCGCCATCTTGCGCACGGGCGCGTCCTTCATCGCGGCGCCCATGTCGGTCATCGCGCTCTGCGTGAGCGGCGACCACACGAAGTAGAGCAAGAGGCCCAGCACGAGCTGGACGTCGACCACGATCACGAGCAGCAGCGTGCTCAGTCGGTCCAGGTGGCCCCAAGGCCGGTTGCCCATCCATCCGCGCAGTGCGCGGACGAAAGCCCACAGGCACAGGACGACGGCCGCGATCCGCAGGATGTTGTGGAAGGAGAGAGCTGTTGCGTACAGGGGAGGACCTCCGGCGCCACTCTAGGGAGACGGGAGGTCCGGTTACAGCAACAAGAAACGCCGGCGGGGGCGTCGGCCCAGTCCTGAGACGGCCGCGGCGGCGCCGTCAGAGCGTCGGCGGGACCTCGGGCGTCACCGGCATCTCGATCTTCTCCAGCGCGTGCGTCGCCGGGCCGTTCAGCACCTGGCCGTCGATGTCGTAGCGCGAGCCGTGGCAGGGACAATCCCACGTCTTCTCGGCCTTGTTGAAGTCGACGATGCACTTCAAGTGCGAGCAGACCGGCGACAAGGTGTGCAGCTCACCCTTGTGGTCGCGGTAAGCCGCGATCCGCCGCATGCGCACGTTGAAGATGCCGCCTTCGCCGCGCGGCAGCTTGTGGATCCCGGTCGGGTCGATCGCGAGGCGGTCCTTCACCAGGTGGTAGAACGTCGACGCGTTCTCCTTGATGTACTCGACGGCCGAGGCGACGGGCGTGATGCGCGTGGCCTCGAACAGGTCGCCCCAGGGGTTCGGGCGGCCCTGCACCAGCTCGCTCAGCACGTGCCCGGCGACCGTGCCGAAGGTCATGCCGTTTCCGGAGTAGCCCGTCGCTTCCCAGACGTGCTCGGAGAACGAGTTGTGGCCGATGTACGGCAGCCCGTCGACAGGCTCGACGATCTGGCCGGACCAGCGGTACTCGACCTCGCCGATCGGGAAGCGTTCCGAGGCCCAGGCCATGAGCGCACGGTAGCGCTCGTTCGTGTCGTGCTCCTGGCCCGTGCGATGGTCCTCGCCGCCGACGATCAGGAGGTCGGCGCCGCCGATGCGGTGCGTGCGCACGTAGTGGTACGGATCGAGGTCGTCCCAGAAGAGACCCTTCGGCGCCGGGCCCGTGATCCGCGCGCCGATCGCGTAGGTGCGGTAGTGCGCGATCTTGGTCTGCAGGGCGACGACGTTGTTCATCGGCGCGTTCGTGGCCACGATCACGTCGCGCGCGTGGATCACGCCGTGCTCGGTGATCACGCGCGGCGACGGATCCTCGACGACCTGCAGCGCGCGCGTCTCCTCGAATACGTGCCCGCCGTTGCGCACGAGCGCGCGCGCCAGCGGCACGAGGTACTCGCGCGGGTGCATCTGGGCCTGCCCGTCGAAGCGCAGTGCCGCCATCATGGGCTGCGGGCCAGGCAGTCCCTCGCGCGCGAGGCTCGCCGGCACGCCGGCTTCCTTGCACGCGGCCAGCTCGTCCTCGAGCGCGGCCGCGCCCGTCGCGCTCTCGGTGTAGAGGAACGCAGGCAGCCGCTGGAAATCGCACAGGATCCCGCGCTTCACGATCAGCTGCTCGATCCGGTCGATGGCGCTCGCGCCGGCTTCCCAGGCGGTGCGCGCCTTGTCCTTGCCGAAGTGGTCGACCAGCGCGCGCATCCCGGCGTCGGGGTAGGCCGTCAAGTGCGCCGTCGTCAACCCCGATTCGCCCTGCGCGAGGCGCCGTGACTCGATCAGCGCCACCGTCTTGCCGGCTTCCGACAGGAGGATCGCCGCGGTCAGGCCCGTGATGCCCCCACCGACGATCGCGACGTCGACCGTGATCTCGCCGTCGAGCGGCGCGAAGCCCGGGGCGGGGCGCGCGTCCATCCAGGGCGAGCGCGATTCCGCGGGCAGGTCGGTGGCCGCTCCCTTCCCGGCGCTGACGCTCGTGACCACGGACGGTATGGCGAGGACATCCTGGATGACCTTCATGCGACCTCCTTCACGGCGACAGGTTCTGGGCCCGACTCAGTCTAGAGCGGCTGACCGTGGTCTCCCGATCCAGCCCGTCCACGTCGTATCCCATGGTGGCCGCCTCGAGGTCAGCCGGGCTTCAGTGGCAACGTGCGTGCCGGACACCGGGCGTGGATCTGCCCTCGATCCCAGTGCGCGGCTGCAAGGGCCCGTCTGCGGAGGCGCGAGCGGGTTGCACCCGCGTTGGACAATCTTCCCCGTTCCGGATCGGAGCCTCGACGCGCCGCGGTGCCGGTCACCGTTCGACTCGGCGGTCTCAGGCCAGCTCGAGCATCACCTGCAGCTTGAGGAAGTCGACGTCCTTGATGCGCACCGCGATCGGGTGACCCTCGGTGAACGAGAACACGCGCTTGTGCGCCTTGATCTGCATCGTCGGGCCCTTGATCTCGACCTTGTCGCCGATCGCGCGCGAAGGCAGGAACCCGGTGACGTTGAAGTCGAGCAGCTTGACCTCGATGCCGGGCGGGGACACGCGCAGCACGGAGGCGCGCAGCTTCTCGCCGATGTGCGGCTCCAGGTACTGGCAGATCTTGAGGTCGTCGACCGCCGTCTCGGCCATCTCGGCGATGTCGGCCTGCATCGAGCAGTGCGACGCGATGTCGTTCAGGTCCGCCAGGTAGTCCTCGGTCTTCAGCTCCTTCGACGCGTCCTGGCCGCCGGACAGGATCGTGTCGAGCCAGCGGTGCACCATCAGGTCGGGGTAGCGCCGGATGGGTGACGTGAAGTGCAGGTACGCCTTGCGCGCCAGGCCGAAGTGCGTGGCCACGTCCTCGTGGTCGTGCACCTCGTACACGGCGCGCTCGATCAGGCCCATGATGCGCTGGATCAGCGCCTCGGCGTTCTGCTTCTTGCGCGCCAGCATGATCAGCCGCGCGATGTCGCGGCCCGTGATCCGGTCCTTCTTCGGAACGCGGATCCCGTGCTCCTCCAGGCTCTTCGCGACCGCCTCGATCTCCTCCGCGTCCTTCTCGGGGTGGACGCGGTAGATCGTGGGCAATCCGCGCTCGTGGAAGAAGTCCCCCACGGCCTGGTTCGCGGCCAGCGCGGTCTCCTCGATCAGCGTCATCGAGAAGTAGCGCGGCGCGTCGACGATCTTGACGACCTCGTGGCGCTCGTCGAAGACGAACTTCTTCTCGACGCTGGCCATGCGCAGCGAGCCGGCCGCGTCGCGCAGCGCCTGCTGGCGCACGGTCCATTTCTGGAAAGCGCGCAGCGAGGGCTCCAGTCCGCGCGCTTTCATCTCGCGCACGGCGGGCGTGTCTCCTCCGTCGAGGAGCTCCTGCACTTCGCGGTAGGTGTTGCGCCGGACGCTGCGGATGACGCTCTTGCCGACCGTGTAGCTCTGCCGCTGACCCTTGGCGTCGAACACCATCAGCACCGAGAACGCCAGGCGATCGCGCTCGCCGACCAGCGAGCACAGGTGGTTCGACAACCCCTCGGGCAGCATCGGCACGACCTGGTCGGGCAGGTACACGCTCGTTCCGCGCGCCAGCGCCTCGTCGTCGAGCACGGTCCCCGGGCGGACGTAGTGCGACACGTCGGCGATGTGCACGCCGACTTCGACAGCGCCGTCGGCGCGCTCGTCGATCGAGATCGCGTCGTCGTAGTCCTTGGCGTCCTCGCCGTCGATCGTGTAGAGGACCGTCTTGCGCAGGTCCCAGCGTCCCGTGTAGTCGGCCGGATCCGGATCGCGCGGCAAGCGCACGACCTGCGCGTGGACGTCGGCCGGAAAGACCGTGCGCAGCCGGAACGAGGCCAGGAGCTGCATCTCCTCCGAGCCCGTGTCGCGATAGGGCGCGGGCCCGTGCTCCATCGGGCCGAACGCAGGGGGCCGGTGCGCGATGCGGTCCCGCGCAGTCTGGTCGAGCGCGTTGTCGCCGATCGTCTCCGCGCGCGCGGCCAGGTCGCCGTCGTAGCTCACGCTCGGCACATTTTCCGCCGCTGCGCGCGGCGCGCCGCCGCGCGCACGCAAGAGGTCCTGGAAGCTCTTGAGCGGCGGTCCGTCGGGCTTCGGTGCGGGCTGGTCCTTCTTCTTCGCCATCGCGACGCAGCCTAACCGGGCCCGCCCTCGCGCCGCGCACCCAGGCGCGGGAGCCAGCGCGCGACGAGCCACGCGCCGGCCAGCAGGAGGAGCGGCTCGACAGGCCAGCGGTAGCGCTCCATCACGTGCGTGACGCAGTACACGGGCGGCAGGAGGAACAGCGCCAGCAGGTAGGGACGCGGCTTGCGCTCGGCCCGGGCCCAGAAGCCCGCGCCCAGGAGCCCGAGCACGCCGACGAGCAGGTGCAGGACCCACTTGCCCCAGCTGCGCGGGTCGTCGCGCGCGGCGACGCCGTAGTCGAGGCGCGGGTCGCTGTACGGGTCCTCGCCGATCCACCAGGCGGCCGTGCGCCGCAGGCTCAGCACGAGGAAGCGTCCGGGGTTCTCGCGGATCCAGCTCCAGGCATCGTCGGAGCACGACTGCGCGTAGGCCGCCTCGCCCATCTCGCGGTAGCGCAGGAACTCTTCGGGCGAGTGGCTGGGGTGCCGGTCGCGCGCGTAGTGTCCGTCGGCGCCGTCGTGGTTGCCGACGCGCAGCTCGACGCCCAGGCTCGTGCGCAGCGCGAACGAGCCGACCTCGCCCGCGTTGCGCACCATCCAGGGCAAGGTGACCGCCGCCGCGGCCAGCAGGAACGGGACGAACGCACCGGCCCAGTGCAACAGGTTCGGCCGCGCGCGCCACGCGACCCAGGCCACGATCGGCAAGAGCACGATCGGCGCCGCGTTGACGAGCAGCGTGGTCCCGAACAGGAGCCCCAGGTACGTCCAGCCGCGCTTGCCGGCGTCGCGCTCGCACGCGGCCAGTCCGGCCAGCACGGCCGTGAACGTGAACGCCGCGAACGTCGTGTCCCACACGGTCGCGGCCGCGTGCCAGATCGCGAGCGGGTGCAGGACCAGCGCCCAGGCCGCGATGCGGCCGGCGCGCGGCGATCCGAGGCGCGTGCCGAGACCCCACACGAGCACACAGGTGAGCGCCGAGACGATCGACTGCAGCGTGAACAGGATCCAGGCGGTCGTGCGCGTCAAGCCGCCGGTCAGGTCGAGGAGCCAGGACAGCAGCGCCGGGTACGCCGGCCCCAACCAGCCGGACGGACCCGAGCCCTGGTTCCAGGGCGGCACGTCCCGCGTCCATACGTTCGCGAAGCCCTGATCCTGGTGGAGCGAGTTCCCGATCGCTCCGGCTTCGTAGCCCCACTCCCACAGGCCGCGCTCGACGTTGCCGGGCGTGTCGAACGCCAGGACGAACGCGAGGCGCAGGACGAGCGCGACGAGCAGGATGGAGAGCGCCTCGCGGCCCTCGAACGACACTCGGCGGGGCTCCACGCGAACACGATAGCGGCGCACGTGGGCGCGCGACAGCGCGCACGGTCCTGCGCGAGCGCGCAGCGCCGCGGGGAGGAGCCTAGGGCTGTGACAGCAAGAACTCGTCGAACCGGAGCCCGCTCGAATCAAGATCCCCTGCCCCCACGTCGTGCGCGCGCAATCGGGTCACGTGACCGCGCAAGCGCACGTCGCCCGATCCGCGCAGATCGACGTCGATGCGTTCCTGGTCGAGCCCCGTGACCAGGACCCAGCCGTTGCCGGCGGACAAGACGCCGTCGTGCTCGGGCATCGAGACGATCGCGCGCGGTCCGTCGCGGAACGGCAGGCCGACGACGATGTTGCCCAGGAGCAGCGTGCCGTCGCGCACGTCCGTGCGCAGCTCGACCAGGCGGTCGGCGTCGCCGTGCAGCTCGACCGCGAGTGGCCAGCCGACGCGCACCTCGACGTCGATCGCGCCCTCGACGTGGAGGCGCCGGAACGGCTCGACCACGCGCTGCTCGACGCCCGGCGCGGGGTGCACGAACGGCCCGGTCACCTCCGTGCGGTCGCCGCCCACCGCGACGGCGCAACCTGCAAGCGACGCCAGGGCGGCGCACGCGAGCGCCCCGGTCGCGGTGCCGACTCTCATTCCGCCACGATCTTGCCGGCGCCGGCGATCCTGTTCTCCGTGATCTTCGGCGTCCCCCGGTAGCGCACCGTGCCCGCGCCCTTGATGTCGACGCCGATCGTCTCCAAGGCCGTGACGTGCACGTCGGCGCTGCCGGAGACGTCCACGAAGACGTGCCGCGCCTTCAGGTCGTACGCCTCGGCATCGAGCGCTCCGCGGGCCTCGAAGCGCAGGTTGGTCACCTCACCCGTGGCGTGCACCTTCGCCACACCGGAGCACTCGAGCGTGAACGACTCGCCGCCGAGGCCTTCGAGCTCCGCATCGAGAGAGCCCGACGCATCGAGGCTCACGAGGCTGGGCGCCTCGACGCGCACGCGGAAGGGCACCTTCAGGTCGTGGCTGCCCTCGCCGAAGCCCAGGTTGAGCACGCCGGCCGAAACGCTCGACCCGTACAGCGGCAGCAGGTTCTCGTCGCCCTCGATCTCCACCTTGAACGCGGGTCCGGTGCGGAAGTGCAGCGGAGACATGCCGTGGATCTTGATCTTGTCGAACGAGTCCAAGGTGCGCGTCGTCTTCGCGCTGACGCCGGAGCCCACGTGCTTCGTTCCGAACACCCGGTTGCAGCCGCCGACGAAGGGCACCAGGGCGAGCGCGAGGAGGACGATGGACGTGGGACGCAGCATGACGGAACTCGCGCTCACGGTAACGCCTTGACCGAGCCCGCGCCCGTCGCCCGCGTGCGCAAGCGCACCGGCTGGCCGCCGTACGTCAACTTGGCCGCGCCCGAGACCTCGGCCTCGAGGTCCTCGGTCGCGTGGACGCCGGCCTGCGCCGTGCCCGAGAGATCGAGTCGCGCGCGCTGTACGTGCAGGTTCGCGCCGTGCAACCTGGTCGCGCCCGACAGGCCGGCTTCGAGCGCTTCGGCGCGGCCTTCCAGCGTCATCTCCGACGTGCCCGACAGCGTCACGTGCGTCTGGCCCGCTTCGAGCCCCACGACGTGGGCGTCGGTCGCGCCCGACAGCTGGGCCTTGTCCATCCGCGCCGCGACGGTCGACGCGCGGGCCGTGCCGGACATGTCGAGCTCGAGCTCGCGCGCGCGCAGGTCGGCGGCGGCCAGCGCAGCCGCGCCCGACACGTGCGCTTCGAGCGCCGCGACCCGGCCGGATGCCGTCAAGCGCCGCGTGCCGGTGACCTCCAGGCGCAGGTCGTGTCCGTCCAGCCCCTCGACGCGTGATTCGCCGGCGCCGTGCATGGCGCAGGACTCCAGGCTCGGCATCACGATCTCGACGCGCAGCGGGTTCTTCACGGCGTACGAGCCGGGCTCCATCGAGACCTCGAGCTTCCCGCCCTCGACCTCGGTGCGGACGAAGGCCAGCAGGTTGTCGTCGCCGTGCACGGTCAGCGTCGCCGGCGAGCCGAGGCGGACGTCGAACACGACCGTGTCGCCGCCCTTGACCTGGGTGAAGGCCGCCAGCGTGCGCGTCTCGTGGGCCGCGACGCCCGAGCCGACGTGCTCGGGCCCGGATGACCAGCTCGAGCCGTGCGAGCGCGACGTGGTCGTGCTGTCGTGCTCGATGACGAAGAAGCAGGCCGGGAGAGCCAGGACGGCGAGGACGGTGGCGAGCAGGAGCAGGGAACGGCGCATGGGGAATCCTCCGCGGGGGCTACGGCGATCGGCCGGCAGCCTTCTCAACCCTTGACGACGAAGTTGACCAGTTTTCCGGGCACGACGACGACTTTGACCACTTCCTTCCCGGAGAGGTGGGCGGCGACGACCTGGCGCGCTGCCGCCTCGACCGCCGGCGCGGCGGCCACACGGGGCACGCGCGCGTTGCCGCGCAGCTTGCCGTTGACCTGGATGCCGATCTCGATCTCGTCCTCGACCAGCCAGCGCGGCTCGGCGGCGGGCACCGCGGCCTGGGCCACGAGACCGGTCTGGCCCATGCGGCTCCAGAGCTCCTCGGCCACGTGCGGGGCAAAGGGAGCGACGAGGCGCAGGAAGCGCTCGGCCTGCGAGCGCGTGAACGCCGCCTGCAGCCGCGTCACGTCGTTCACGAACGTCATGAACGCGGCGATCGCCGTGTTGAGGTTCAGGTCCTGGAAGCTGTCGTGCGTGCGTTGGATCGCCTTGTGGAGCGAGCGCTCGAGCAGAGCCGTGTCACCCTCCAGCGGCTTCTCGGTCGCACCGCGCGCGAGCTCGGGCCGGACCTCGCCGGCGGGGTCGAAGTAGCAGCGCCACAAGCGCTCGAGGAAGCGTTTGCAACCGGGGATGTCGCGCGGGTTCCAGGGCTTCGAGTCCGCCAAGGGCCCCATGAACATCTCGTACAGGCGGAACGTGTCCGCACCGTTCGCGGCGATGATGTCGTCCGGATTGACGACGTTCTTCAGCGACTTCGCCATCTTCGTGACGATCTGCTTCAAGGGATCCTCGCTCCCGCGCCGCAAGTAGCGATCGCCGGCCGGCTCGACCTCGTCGCTCGCGACGAGACGGCCGGTCGCATCCTCGTACGCGAACGCCGTGACCATGCCCTGGTTGAAAAGCCTCTGGAACGGCTCCTTCGTGTGAACCAGCCCGGCGTCGAAGAACACCTTGTGCCAGAAGCGCGCGTAGAGCAGGTGCATGACCGCATGCGCCGCGCCGCCGACGTACAGGTCGACGGGACCCCAGTACTGCTCCGCTGCCTTGGAAAACGGCGCGCGCTCGTTGCGCGCGTCCATGAAGCGCAGCCAGTACCAGCACGAACCGGCCCAGCCGGGCATCGTGTCCGTGTCGCGGCGCGCGGGCTGTTGCGTGCGCGGGTCGATCGTGCGCACCCACTCCTGCGCGCGCGCGAGCGGCGCCGAGCCGTCGGCCGAGGGCTTGAAGTCGGTCATCTCGGGCAGCAGCACGGGCAGCGCGTCCTCGGGCACCGGGACGATCGAGCCGTCGGCCAGGTGCAGCAGCGGGAACGGCTCGCCCCAGTACCTCTGCCGCGAGAAGAGCCAGTCGCGCAGCTTGTACGTCACGCGCGAACGTCCGGTCTTGCGCTCTTCGATCAGCGCGATCGCGCGTGCCGTGGCCTCGCGCGTCGGCAGCCCGTCGATCGGCCCCGAGTTCACAGCGGTGCCGTCGCCGGTGTAGCAGACGCCCTCGGCCAGACCCTTGACACCCTTGGGCGGCTTCACGACTTCCCGCACAGGCAGGTCGAAGCGCCGCGCGAACTCGAAATCGCGCTCGTCGTGGCCCGGCACCGACATGATCGCGCCCGTGCCGTACGTCGACAGCACGTAGTCCGCGACCCACACCGGCACCAGGCCGCGCGGATCACCCGCGTCGAACACCGGATTGCGCGCGAACGCCCCGGTGAACACGCCGGTCTTCTCCTTGGACGCGTCGGCGCGGTCGATCTCGGACTTGCTGGCTGCCGCCGCGACGTAGGCCTCGACCGCCTTGCTGCACTCCGGCGTCCTGATGCGCTTCACGAGCGCGTGCTCGGGCGACAGCACCAGGAACGTCGCGCCCCACAGCGTGTCCGGCCGCGTCGTGAACACCGTGATCGACTCCGCCGGCTGCGCGCCGAGCCGAAAGTGCACCTCCGCGCCCTCCGAGCGACCGATCCACTCGCGCTGCTGGATCTTGATCGACTCCGGCCAGTCGAGGCCCTCGAGGTCCGCCAGCAGTCGCTCGGCGTAGGCCGTGATCTTGAGCATCCACTGCTTCAGCGGACGGCGCACGCACGGATGGTTGCCGCGCTCGCTGCGCCCGTTGATGACCTCCTCGTTGGCCAGGACCGTCTTCAGCTCCTCGCACCACCACACGGCGACCTCGGCCTGGTACGCCAGCCCGCGCTCGTAGAGCTTCAGGAAGAGCCACTGCGTCCAGCGGTAGTAGTCGGCGTGACTCGTGTCGATCTCGCGCGACCAGTCGTAGCCGATCCCGATGTTCTCGAGCTGCCGCTTGAAGTTCTTCGTGTTCTCGTCGGTCGTCGCGCGCGGGTGCTTGCCCGTCTGGATCGCGTACTGCTCGGCCGGCAGCCCGAACGCGTCCCAACCCATCGGGTGCAGGACGTTGAAGCCCTCCATGATCTTGCGCCGCGCGATGACGTCCGTGCCGACGTACCCGAGCGCGTGACCGACGTGCAGGCCCGACCCCGACGGGTACGGGAACATGTCGAGCACGTAGTACTTCTTCTGCGCCGGATCGAACCCCGGCTCGCCCGGGTTCTTGGCGCGGAAGATCTGCGCCTGGCGCCACCTCTCCTGCCAAGTGGTCTCGAAAAAGCTCGGCAGATAGGCGTGCGTCACGGGTCGAATCGGGGGGGTCGGGGCGGCCGAGATGGCGTTCTGGACGGCCGGGGAGGATAGCAGCGCGCGCCAGCGGGTCCGCGGCCGACTCCCACCGCGCAGTCGTTGACACCCTGGCCCCCTACGGTCATCTTGCTCCCCCGCTCGCGCGACGAGCGGGTCCGGACGTCGAGTCCGGAGCTGGCAACCCGGGGGATTAGCTCAGTTGGTAGAGCGCGACAATGGCATTGTCGAGGCCAGGGGTTCGAGCCCCCTATCCTCCACCAGTCACCCGACGTGGGAACAGCACGATCACCTCGGGCGGGCCCCGACGCAGCGCTGATTCCTTTCGAGCCGCCAGACTCCGTGGATACGCTCTTCCGCCACAGATGACGGAATCCGCCCAGCCCGACCGCCTCGCCAAGCTCGAGACCCTGCGCGGCCTGGGCATCGATCCCTACCCGGCGCGCGGCGTGGACGCACTGCCGATCGGCGGGCTCCTCGTCGGCGCGGGGACGCCGGAACAGCCCGGTCCCCTGCTCGGACAGCGCGTCACAATCGCCGGCCGGCTGATGCTGCTGCGCGACTTCGGCAAGCTCGTCTTCGCTCCCGTGCAGGACCGCACAGGGCGCATCCAGGTCGGCCTCGAGCGCGACAAGCTGACCGAGTGGTGGCCGCAGCGAAAGCTCCTCGACGGTGGCGACCTGGTCGGCGCGACCGGCGTGCTCGGTCACACGAAAAAGGGCGAACCGACGGTCTGGGCGGAGGAGATCAAGCTCCTCGCGAAGGCCCTCGCCGCGCCGCCCGAGAAGTGGCACGGGCTCGTCGACAAGGAGCTGCGCTACCGCCGCCGCTACGTCGACCTGTGGGCCAGCGAGGGCGTCGCGGACGTCTTCGTCAAGCGCTCCAAGGTGCTCTCGACGATCCGCCGCTACCTCGAGGACGAGGGCTACCTCGAGGTCGAGACGCCCACGCTGCACCCGATCGCGGGCGGCGCGGCGGCGCGGCCGTTCGTCACGCACCACAACGCGCTCGACTGCGACCTGTTCCTGCGCATCGCGCCCGAGCTGTACCTGAAGCGGCTGATCGTCGGCGGGCTCGAACGTGTGTTCGAGGTATCCCGCAACTTCCGCAACGAAGGGTTGTCGCAACGGCACAACCCGGAGTTCACCATGCTCGAGCTGTACGAGGCGCAGGCCGACTACCGCCGCATGATGGAGATCTCCGAGCAGATCGTCGAGCGCAGTGCGCGCGCCGTCGGCGGCACGACCAGGGTCACGTTCCGCGGGGCGGAGTACGAGCTGAAGGCGCCGTTCCCGCGCTTCGGGTACACCGACTTGTTCCGCGAGAAGAACGATTTCGAGTTCGACGACGTCGCGCGGGTGCGCCGGCGCGCGAAGGAGCTCGAGCTGGCTCCCTCGGACGATCCCTGGAAGCTGATGAACGACGTCTTCGAGGCCACGGTCGAGGAGAGCCTGAGCGGCCCCGTGTTCGTCGTCGACTACCCCGTGCAGATCTGCCCGCTGGCCAAGCAGAAGCCCGGCGATCCGAGGCTGGCCGAGCGTTTCGAGCTGTACGTCGCGGGCATGGAGCTCGGCAACGCGTTCAGCGAGCTGAACGACCCGGCCGAGCAGGAACGTCGCTTCGTCGAGCAGGTCGCGACGAAGGATCCCGAAGCGCCGGGCGAGGTCGACTGGGACTACGTCCAGGCGCTCGAGTACGGCATGCCGCCGGCCGGGGGCCTCGGCATCGGCATCGATCGCCTCGTCATGGTGTTGACGGGACAGGATTCGATCCGCGACGTGCTCCTTTTCCCGGCCATGAAGCCGCAAGTGCGTGCCGTAAGCACCGGCCCGGCGACCAGCGGCACCTGAGCGCTGCGAGAACGACGTGTACCGCTTCTTCCTGTCCTGGCGCTACCTGACCGCGCGCCGCACGAACATCATCGGCATCGTCGGCATCACCGTCGGCGTCGGCGCGCTGATCCTGATCCTGTCGATCATGACGGGGTTCCTGCAGGAAACGAAGCGCAGCCTGCGCGGGACGCTGTCCGACCTGATCATCGAGCCGGTCCACCTCGAGAGCCGCGAAGGCCAGCTGATCCCGTTCCAGCCCGAGCCGATCATGAACGCCGTGCGCGCCGATCCGCGCGTCGAGGCGGCCTGCGCGCAGCTGATCTGGGGCGGGCTCCTGGGCCAGAGCGGCCGCGACGCCGCGATCGCCAACGTGCGCATGGCCGACGCGCAGGCCGGCAAGCATTCGTTCGTGAAGCTCGTCGGCATCGACGTCGAGGAGGAATACGCGACGACCGAGCTGCGCGCCGCGCTGGAGAGCCCCGAACTCACGGGCACCAGCCGCGTGCACGACGTCGAGAGGCCGTTCGACTCGCCGCCGGGCTACGACCCCCCGGGGCGCAAGCTCGCGACGGTGCTCGTCGGGAGGCAGCTGGCCGAGGCCTGGAGGCTGCGACGCGGCTCCGAGATCGAGATCATGACGGGCGTGCCCGATCCGATCACGGGCGACTGGGCCGTGAACAACCGGCGCTACGTCGTGGGCGGCACGTTCCGCTCGGGCGAGAACGAGATGGATCTCGAGAAGATCTACGTCGAGCGGCGCGAGCTGATCGGCTTCCTCTCGTCGCCGCGCGAGTTCAGCCAGGTGCTCGTCAAGCTGCACGACTACCCGCGCGACGGGCAGGCCGTGCGCGACGAGCTCGACGGGAAGCTGGCCGCGATGGGCCTCATCAGCCGCCGCAGCGCCGGCGAGGTCCGCACGTGGGAGGACTTCCGCCGCTCGCTGCTGGGCGCGATCGAGAACGAGCGCGTGCTCATGGCGATCATGCTGTCGCTCGTCGTCGTCGTGGCCGCGTTCACGATCTTCGCGATCCTCTCGATGATGGTCACGGAGAAGCGCCGCGACATCGGGATCCTGTCGGCCCTGGGCGCGACGCCCAGCGGCGTCACCGCGCTGTTCTTGTGGATCGCGTTCCTCGACGCTCTGATCGGGTCGCTCTTCGGCGCCGCGTTGGGCACCTTGGGCGCGATCTACATCGACCAGATCGAGCAGTGGCTGTCGCGCGTGCTGGGCGTGCAGATCTTCAACCGCGGCGTGTACCTCTTCGACCACATCCCGGCCGTCGTGAACCCGCTGTGGGTCGTGGTCATCGTGCTGGGCGCGTTCGTCTGCACGCTGCTGTTCGCCGCGATCCCGGCCTGGCGCGCGGGGCGCCTCGATCCACTGGAGGCGCTGCGGTATGAGTAGCCGCACGTCGCACTCGACCCCCGCGTCGCCGCGCGCGCAGCCAGCGTCCCCGCCGGGCTCCTTCGTCGCCGCGCGCGACGTGCGCAAGTCGTTCCAGGTCGGCGACCGCCAGCTCGAGGTCTTGCACGGCGTCTCGCTCGACGTCGGCCGCGGCGAGCTCGTCGGCCTGATGGGCGCGTCGGGCGCGGGCAAGTCGACCTTGATCCAGATACTCGGCCTGCTCGAGGAGCCCACGTCGGGCGAGGTGTACTTCGAGGGCACCAGCGCCTGGAAGCTCCCGACCGCCGAGCGCGCGCGGCTGCGCAACGAGCGCGTCGGCTTCGTGTTCCAGTTCTACCACCTGCTGCCCGAGCTCACGGCCGTCGAGAACGTCGTGCTGCCGGCGATGATCGGCCGTTCGTTCGGCGCGTGGCGCCAGCAGCGCAAAGAGCACTTCCAGCGCGCCGAGGAGGTGCTGGCGCAGTTCGGGCTGGGCGAACGGCTGAAGCACCGGCCCGCGCAGCTCTCGGGCGGCGAACGCCAGCGCGTTGCGATCGCGCGCGCGCTGTTCCTCGATCCCCCGCTGCTGATCGCGGACGAGCCGACCGGCAACCTGGACAGCGCGACCGGCGAAAAGGTGCTCGAGCTGCTGCTCGTCGAGCGCGAGCGGCGCGGTTTGTCGATGCTGCTCGTGACGCACGACGAACGGCTGGCGACGCGTTGTCAGCGGGTCGTCACGATGGAAGACGGGCGCGTCACGGGGGACGTGCGGACGGCGCGGTAGCGCGGGAGCGCGCGTCGGAAGCGGGCGGCTCCGCATGTCGGACGTGCTGTTCCCGCCGGGAGGACAGCCGGACGTCTCCACGCTGTCCGTCGGATCCTCCGCGCAACGGCGCGCTGTGCCGCGTCAACAGACGTGGCCCTTTCCCCACCAAATCGACGTCACGCCCATTCGGACGCTGATATCCGGGGCACGGGCAACGCTTCGAAGGAGCCCCATGCAGTATTCCCGCCTCACCGCCAGCCTTCTCGCGCTCTCCACGGTGCTCTTTGCCAGCCCGGCGCTGATGCCGCCCACAGGCAACGTCCTGGTCGTCGACGGGGGTGGGTCGGGCACGTTCCTCACGATCCAGAGCGCCGTCGAGGCGGCCATCGACGGGGACGTGATCCTCGTCCGTACCGGCACGTACGGATCGTTCCGGATCACGAACAAGGCCCTCGCGGTCGTCGCCGATACCGGCGCGCACGTCGACGTTCAGGGATCGATTCGGCTTCGGGGCCTCGCGCCGGAGAAGACCGTCGTCCTCGCCGGCATGAGAGCGGTGGGTGCGTACTCGTTGGAAGAGAATCTCTCGGCCGGCCTCTTTCTGGCGGACAACCAGGGCCACGTGCGTGTCCAGGATTGCGTGTTCACCGGCGGTTTCTTCGGCCCAGCCGGTGCTGTGATCCATGCGAGCGGCGATGTCGCCATCGGTGCCAGCAACTTCTTCGGTGGGGGCCACGGCGTCGAAGCCTCTTCGCCTTCAACCATCACGATCCACGACTCGACCCTTCAGGGGCAGGACGGGTCCCCGCCGCAGATGTGCGGCAACGATGGATCGTCTGGCTGGGACGGCGCGCGTGTCAGTGGCACCGTCCTCTTCAGTTCGAATTCGCACTTCCGCGGCGGACTCGGTGGCGAAATCCCTCTGGGTGGTTGCATGAACAGCCCAGTGGGCGGACGGGGCGGAAATGGCGTCTACGCGACCGCATCGTTCGTGCGCCTGCTCGCTTCCGTGACGTTCGGCGCTCCAGGTGGACCGGTGTTGCCTCCCCCCTCCCCCTGCGGCGGACAATGCGGCAGCACGGGATACGCCGGTTACGACCGACTCGGCGGCTCGTTCAGCGACATTCCGGGGACGGCCCGTTCCTTGGCAGCTCCGAGCGTCGTGCGCTTCACGGAGATCGTCACGTTCCGTGGCCAACCGGGAGACCGCGTCGGCCTGTTCATCGCGGACAACACGTCGAGCGCGCAGTTCATCCCGGCCTGGCACGGAGTGCTGCTCGTTCCGTTGCGCGCACCTCCCGCTGCCACGCGAGCGTTGCTGGTCGGCGTCGTGCCAGCCAATGGCGTTCTCTACGTTCCGCTCGGCGCCCCCGCGCTCCAGCCGGGAACGGGTTCACGGACGTTGTTCCTGCAGGCGCTCTTCACCGACGTCCAGGGCCAGAGGTTCTTGAGCGGGGTGCGGAGCATGACCGTCCTGCCCTGAACGTACGCCGAATCGACCCGCGTGCGATCGCGAGAATGAGGGACGTGCGGACGGTGCGCTGAGGCGCGCGCTGGGTCGGTTCGCCGTTTCGAAAAACGTCTGCCGAATCAATCGGGACACGATCCGTTCGCGCCGAGCGGGTTGCTCGCGACACCGCCAGTGCAGATGCTGGAGTGAGCATGCGCCGCATCGGACTGAGCCTCGCCGTGATCGCGCTCGCGACCCTGCTCCTCTGGGCCTGGCGCGCGCTCGACGTCCAACAGGCGCCGCCGGCCTCGGGCACACGGGTCGATCCGACCGTCGCCGCCGAGCGCCCCAACCTCGACCTCACCGACGCTTCGGCTATCGACGCGCAGCGGCAGAGTGCGCCGGTCGAGGTCGCGCCTTCGCCAACCGCTGAGCGCCCCGCTCGTCCTCCCGCTGCGATCGTGCGCGGTCGTTGCGTCGACGAGAGCGCCCTTCCGCTCGCGGGCATCGACGTGCAGCTCGTGCGCTACACCTGCGGCGACTCGAAACATGCGGAGTGGGTCGGCAGCAAGCCGACCATGTGGATCACCCAAGCCGGGCCGCCCGTCACCCGCGCGACCAGCGACGAGCAGGGCCGCTTCGCGATCGCGCTCGGCTGCGACGCTCCCGCACGGGTCCTCGTCTTGGTCGTCGCCGCGCGAACGCCGGGTCGAACGACTTGTGTGCGCTTCTCCGAGGTCGCGGAAGACCTGAAGGAGATCGACGTCGGCGACCTCGTCCTCGTACGCTCCGCGACTCTGTCCGGCAGCGTGCGCGACGAGGCGGGCCGCGCGATCGACGGCGCCACCCTCGTCGTCCTGGGGAAGGACCGCAAGGACACGGGCAGCACGGCGAAGAGCCGGCCCGATGGCACGTTCCTGCTCGACGACGCTCCCGCCGGTGCGATCAGCGTCTACGCACGACTCGAGGACCAGCGCTCCAGCTCCGCCGCATCCCGCGTCTTGGCGCCCGGCGACCGTGCCGACGGGATCGAGCTCGTCGTCCCGCTCTACGAGGACCCGAATGCGATTTCCGGCGTCGTGCTGGGTGTCGACGGGATCCCGCTCGCAGGCGCGGCGGTGAACGGCGAGTTCGAACGGGAAGAGCGCGGCGTCAATTTCCTCTATTGCATCACCGACGAGGGTGGACGTTTCCGGGCGGGAGCGAATCCGAGTGCGAAGTTCTGGCTGCGTGCGACGCACCCGCACGAGGAAGCCACGCCGGCGGTCCTCGAGAACGTCGCTTCAGGTCAGCACGGTCTCGTGATGCGGCTCACGCCGCTGCGGACGTGCGTCGTGAACGTGCGCGACGAAATGGGCGCGCCGGTCACGCGTTTCGGGCTGCGCACGCAGACCAAAACGCCCAATCGGACCCTCTTCGGGAAGATGGACGAGGAGTCTGATCGTCCGGATGGGGTGGCCACCTTCGCGCTGGACGCCGTGCCGTTCTGGATCGAGCTCAGCGCCGCGGGCTTCGAAATCGCGCTGGTGGGCCCGCTCGATCCGGCGACGCTCGGTCCGGTCGTCGAGGCGACCATGAAGCGCATGCCGGCGCTGCGCGGTCGCGTCACGTCGAGTGGCCAGCCTGTCGCCGGGGCGCTCGTCGCCGCGGTGGAGGCTCTCGGGGAACTGGAGATCGGCCGCATCGAGCCGTTCGACGAGCTGTCCACGCTCTGCAAGGGTTGTCCGGAGACGAAGTCGGACTCGGAAGGCGGCTACACGATCCTCCTGACGAAGTCGGGACGCTGGCACGCGCGTGTGCAGCACGCCGGCGATCCGACGCAGCTTTCCGCCGCGATCGAGATCCGACCGGGCCTCGAAGTGCCTGCGGTTGACTTCGACCTCGGTCCGCGCGGCACGATCGAAGGACAGGTGCGGCGCGAGAGCGGCGAGGCCGTCCCCGACACGCTCGTAGGAGCCTCGTGCGGCGATGGCTTCGTGCTGACGGCCACGTCGGATTCGCGGGGTCGTTTCCGCTTCGAGCCGCTGGCGCCGCGCGCATGGCAGGTGCGCGAGCTCCCCAAGGGATGGACATTGGCCACGGCTCCCAAGGGCGTGACGCAATTCCCGCGTCGCATGCCCGACATCGTGTGGGATTGCACGGTCACGGATGGCACGACGACGAGCTTCGACGTCGTCGTGCCCTCGCCGGCCAACTTGGAGGTGGAGCTCACGCCGCCGCTGTCCGCCCTCGGATCGTGGAGCGTCACGGCCTGGAAGAAGGCGGCGAACTTCGCCGCGACCCCGACCGACCAGGCTGGCGTGATGCGGGTGGACCTGCCCTCCTCCCGCATGTGGTGGGTCATCGCCAAGCACGAGCACGGCGGCTCCAACCTGATCATCCAGGAGGAGATCGACGTCCTGCCCGGAGCGAGCCGTCACGTCGTCCGTCTCGTCGCGGGCAGCTTGCGCGGTTCCGTGCGCGAGCCGGGCGCGTACACGACCATCGTGCACATGAACGCGGCGTCCACCAGCCCGAGGGTCGTCCGTGCACGAGCGGTCCTCGCTGCCGACGGCACGTTCGTGTTTCCCGTCGCGCCCGCAGGCGAGGTCGAGCTGAGCGTCGAGGGCCGCAACGGAGTCGCGACCCGTGTCGTGGTCGTCGCCGGCCAGGACAACGACGCGGGCGAGATCTAGCGCTCGTCAGCGGGAGAACGAACCGTTCGGCGGATCAGGGCCGCCACGTCGTCCGCACCGCATTCGTCAGGTTGAACGTCGCCGGCGTGCAGAAGCTCGCCGAGTTGCGATACCACGCCTGGTAGATCCGCGTGCCCCCCACCGACGGGATCGCGCCGCGCACCGAGATCGACGCCTGGCTCGGGCCCGACGGATAGGCTGCGACGTTCCCGCTCGCCAGCTGCGACGCGATCCGCACCGTCGTGCCGCTCGCGCAGCGCAATCCGTCGCCAAACGCGGCTCCCGCGCTGCCGTTCACGGCCTGCGTTCCCTGGAAGAAGGTGATCGAGCTGTTCGACACGGAGCTGGCCGTCAGGACGAGCGTGTCCCCCGCGACCGATGCCGTCCCGCTGCCGACCAGCAGCGCCCCACTCGCATCGAAGGAGTTGGCGCAACCGCGGCCGACGCCGCCGGTGTTTCCGCACGGACACGCCGATCCGCTGCCGTCGCCGGCACAGATCGCGTTCGATCCGCCATCGAGCCGCGTGATCTGCAGGCCGTTGCAGGCTCCCAGCTCCGAGAAGCACGAGGCCACCGTGGAGGCGACCTCGATCACCAGCGGCCCGCCCGCGATCGAGACGCGGTGCCGTACGTACGTGACCCCGGCGGCGTGGTCGTTCATGTACGAGCCCGTCGTCACGAGCGCACCCTCGGACGACCCGGTGACGGTGACGCGCGTCGCGGCCGGAGTGCAGTCGACGACGCTCGCGTACGTCGTCACCTCGTAGTCGCCCGTCGCGAGGCCGTCGACCTGGAGCTGGAACACGGCGCTGTCGATCTCGAACCAGTCGCCGAGCAGCGCGGCGAACCCTGCGTTGCCCGCGGCGGAGTCGTACTGGTACGAGAAGCTCGAGCTCGCGATCGTCACCGGGGTCGGTCCGCCGGCGAGATCGACGAGCAGGCTCGCCGGCAGCGCTGTCGGCGACGTGGCGGGGGCCTGCGGCGCGTTCCAGACTCCGACCTGTCCGACCGAGCCTCCGTAGCTCGCGTCGGGCACGGGCGAGTGGGCCGGGCTCGTGCCCAGGTCGACGTTGAAGCTCTGCGCCCGCGCTGTGGCGAGCAGGGTCAGGACGATGCCGGCGAGCAGGATCGTGCGCATGAGGACTCCTCGGGGAAGCGGGCGACGCCCTCCCACTCTACGCCGGACCCGAATCCGCTGAGGGGATTCGAGCGGTGCGTGCAAGGCCGCACAGGGCACTCGTTGGACGACCCCGGAGGCTTCCCGAAACCTGAACGTCCGCATGGACACCAGGAATTGCCGGCCGCCGCACGACTGTCGCAGCGACCGGGGCGGCACCGGCGACAGGGTCATTTGACGCCGCGCGCAACGGGCTGGATCCTGGAACCAAGGAAGAGACATGAAGCGCTTTCCCCTGGCTGCTGCGTTCCTGGCCGTCTCGAGCGTGCTTCTCGCGAGCCCGGCCCTGCGGCCGCCGCCCGGCAACGTCCTGGTCGTGGACGCCGCCGGGGGAGGTCAGTTCCTCACGATTCAGGCGGCCATCGACGCGGCGCTCGACGGCGACGTCCTGCTCGTGCGCTCCGGCGCGTACACGTCGTTCCGCATCGACGACAAGGCGTTGACCGTCGTCGGCGATTTCGGCGCGCAAGTCACCGTCGCGGGCGGCGTCCGCCTGTTCGGCCTGGCCGCGACGAAGACGACCGTGCTCGCGAACCTGGGCGTCACCGGCATCCAGTCGGAGGACGAGGAGCTCTCGACGGGCCTCTACGCGCAGGACAACTTCGGCCACGTGCGCGTCCAGGCCTGCTCGTTCTTCGGCGGCCGCGGCCCGACCGGCAACGCTGTCACCGTGCGCTCGAGCGCGGACGTCGTGCTCGTCGCGTGCGTCGTCGAGGGCGGCCGGCGCTCAGCGCAGCCGTGCTCGAACGCGGGTTTTGGCAGCCGCGGCGTGTTCGCGAGCAGCTCGGCGGCGTTGACGCTCTACGGTTGCACCGTGCGCGGCGGGGACGGCAACAACA
Source organism: Planctomycetota bacterium (assembly GCA_031400875.1). Taxonomy (GTDB): domain Bacteria; phylum Planctomycetota; class UBA1135; order UBA1135; genus JAEUHZ01. Next base: position 25,917 of record JANNQS010000103.1, read on the forward strand.
CCGACTTCTGCGGGTGTTCGGGCGGAGGCGGCGGGCACGGGGGCGACGTGAACGCCACGCTGCTCTTCGCGGCCAACTCCTCGTTCCAGGGCGGAGACGGCGGGTACTGCCCGGAGGCTTCGTGCTTCCCCGTGCCCTCGGGCGGCGACGGCGGGTACGGGGTGCGCGCGGGTTCGGCCTCGACGATCCACCTCCTCGACAGCCAGTTCGGCGGCGGCGCGGGTGGCGACCTCATCCCGGGCTGCGGTCTGTGCGGGAACCTCGGCTACTCCGGCTTCGACCGGTTCGGAACCGGTTTCGACGACCTGCCTGGCGAAGCGCGCACGATGACGTCGCCGACGCCCGTGCACGCCAGCTCGACGCCGTTCGTGACGCTGCGCGGCCAACCGGGCGACCAGGTCGCGCTGTTCATCACGGCGACGACGGCCAGCGCGCAGTTCGTCGCAGCGTGGAACGGGATGCTGCTCGTGCCGCTGCGCGGCGCGCCGCTCGGGCAGCGCGCGCTGATCGCCGGCACGGTCCCGGCGAGCGGCGTGATCAACCTCCCGCTCGCCGTGCCGGCGCTCGCGCCGGGCGCGCCGTCGCGCACGCTGTTCCTGCAGGCTCTGTTCACGGACACGCTGGGTCAGCGGTTCCTCAGCGCCGGCCGGGCCATGACGATCCTGCCCTGAGGCGCGCAGGCGCGGCCGCGCGCGCCCAGACCTGGCGTGGATGGCGCTGCGCGCTCTGCGCTCAGAGCGTGAGAAGAATTCGAACGCTCTGCGCGCCGCGCACGCGCCGTGCGGCTCCGCGCGGCGCCAACAGCACGGTTTGAGGCTCTCGATCGATTTCTGCTAGGCCTCTCAGAGAACGCCGCCGTGCCCCGGATCGACCTCGCGCCGCCGTGGCGGGCCGTCGACGGCCGGGAACACGTCGGGCTCGATGCTGCCGCGCCAGCCCAGCCGCTCGCGCAGCCGCGTGTACGGATCGAAACCCGCGCGCGACAGCACCGGATAGGGCGTCGGGTGCTTCGAGATGCGCACGAAATCGCCCTCGACCATCGGGAAGAAGCCCTGCCCGTCGACGACGAGCGTCTTGAGCCCCGACGCGCGCGTCACGTGCAGCTCGAGCGTCTCGGTGCCGTCGACCACGATCGGCCGGTGCGACAGCGCCTGCGGCGACACGGGCGTCAGCACGAAGGCCTGCATCGACGGCGCCAGGATCGGTCCGCCCGCTGCCATCGAGTACGCGGTCGAGCCGCTGGGCGTCGCCACGACGAGCCCGTCGGCGCGGTAGTTCGTGACCCAGTCCGTCCCGACCTTGAGCGCGATGCTGAGCATCCCCTGGAATGCGCCGCGCGTGACGACCGCATCGTTGAGGGCGACCGCGCGGCCGCTCTTCGAGCCGTGCATCGCGACCTCGAGTCGCATGCGCGGCTCGACGACGGCGCGCCCCATCGACACGTCCTCGAGCGCTTCGCGCCACTGCGCGGCCTCGACGGACGCGAGGAACCCGACGCGGCCGAAGTTGATGCCGATCGTCGGCACGGGCGCATCCTGGAACGCGCGCACGGCGGCCAGGATCGCGCCGTCGCCGCCCAGCACGACGACCAGATCGGGTCGCTCGCGCTGCGCGCGCACGGCGGCCGGGCTCCCGCGGCGCGCGCGGCCGGGCGCGTCGCTCGCGCGTCGCGCGGGCGGCTCGGGCTGTGGACTGGCCAGGTTCGTGAGCAGCGCGGGGCCAGCCTCGTCGTAGGCGTACAGGTCGCGCTCGATCTTCACGGAGCTGGCGCGCTGCGCCAGCCACGGTTCCAGCTCGCGCAACAGGCCGTCGACCTGCGCCTTCTCACCGTCGGCCATCACGAGCACGCGGCCCAGCGTGGGCTTGGCCGCGGCCGCTCGTGCGTGGCGAGTCATCTCAGGCCACGCTCGCCTGCAGCGCGGCGCGCACGGTGCGCTCGAGCCCGTCGGCGTCGAGGCCGAACTCGGCCAGCTGCTCCTCGCGCGTCGTCTTGTGCTCGATGAAGCGATCGGGCAGCGCCAGCACCTTCACGCGCGCCGGCGTCGGCGGCAGGGCGTTGAGCGCCTCGAGCACGGCCGAGCCGAACCCGCCGGCGCGCTGGTGCTCCTCGAGCGTCACGATCCAGCGGTGCGACTGGGCATGTCGGGAGAGGAGCTCGACGTCGAGCGGCTTCGCGAAGCGCGCGTCGACGACGCCCAGCGTGATGCCGCGGCGCGCGAGGCGGTCGGACGCTTCCAGCGCCTGGTTCACGAGCGCGCCGTAGGCCCACACGACGACGTCGCCGCCCTCGACCAGCACTTCGGCCTTGCCGGGCGCCATCTCGCGGCGCTCGCTCTTGTGGATGCGCTCCTGGCCCGGGCAGTTGTCGCGCGGGAAGCGCAGCGCGAACGGGCCGTCGAGGCGCAGGCCGAGCTCGAGCATGCGCTCCATGTCCGACGCGTCGCGCGGCGCGGCCAGCACGAAGTTCGGCAGCGTGCGCAGGAACGCCAGGTCGAACACGCCGTTGTGCGTCGGGCCGTCGGCGCCGACGAGGCCGGCGCGGTCGAGCACGAACAGCACGGGCAGGTTCTGGAGCGCGACCTCCTGGAACACCTGGTCGTAGCCGCGCTGGAGGAACGTCGAGTAGATCGCGGCGATCGGGCGCAAGCCGCCCTTGGCCATGCCGGCCGAGAGCGCGACCGCGTGCTGCTCCGTGATGCCGGTGTCGTGGAAGCGCGCCGGGAAGCGCTCGCCGAACGCGTCGAGGCCCGTGCCCGAGGGCATCGCGGCCGTGATCGCGTGCACGCGCAGGTCGCGTTCCGCCAGCTTGATCACCGCGTCGGCGAAGGCCTTCGTGTAGGCCGGTCCCGAGGCCGGGCGCGGCTCGGGCGCGACGCGCGGCGGCAGCTTGGGCGAATCGGTCGCCGCCTCGCGCGCGCGCTCGGGCACCGTCTTTTCCGTGGCGGGCTTCTCGCCCTTCACGCCGTGCACGCGCTCGGGGTGCGTCGGCGCCTTCGGGTGGCCCTTGCCCTTCTCCGTCAGCGCGTGGATCAGCACGACGCCTTCGAGACGCTTCGCGCGCTCGAGGTGCTCGACGAGCAGCCCCACGTCGTGCCCGTCGATCGGCCCGACGTACGTCACGCCCAGCTCCTCGAAGATGTGCCCGGGCACGACCGCGTGGCGCATGACCTCGCCGATCTGCTCCAGCGTGCGGTCGACGCGCGGGCCGATCACCGGGATCGCGGCAATCAGGCCCTGCATCTCCTGGTGCGCGCGCTGCACGAGCCGGCTCGAGCGGATGCGCGAGAGGTAGCGCGCGAGGCCGCCGACCGACTTGCTGATCGACCACTCGTTGTCGTTCAGCACGACGATCAGCCGCGCGCCGCTGGCGGCCGCGTGGTTGAGCGCCTCGAACGCGACGCCCGCGCCGAGCGCGGCGTCGCCGACGAGGCTGACGACGTGCGGCGGATTCAATTCGGGCGGCACGCCTCCGGGTCGTCGTGTGCCCGCGCTGTGCTGCCCGGCCAGCGCGAGCCCCAGGCCCAGGCTGACGGCCGTGCCGGCGTGCCCCGTGTGGAAGAGGTCGTACTCCGACTCGCACGGGTTCGTGAACCCGCACATGCCGCCCGTCTGCCGCAGCTGCGGGAATCCGCCGCGCCGACCGGTCAGGATCTTGTGCGCGTAGGCCTGGTGGGACACGTCGAACACGAGCCTGTCGCGGCGGAAATCGAACACGCGGTGCAGCGCGACGATCAGCTCGACCGTGCCCAGGTTCGAGCCCAGGTGACCGCCCGTGCGCTGCACGGACTCGAGCAGGAACGCGCGCACCTCGGCGCACAGGCGCGGCAGGTCCTCGGGCGCCAGGCGCTGCACGTCGCGCGGCGTCTCGATGCGCTCGAGCAAGGTGTGCGCCGGCGCGGATTCCGCGCGGTTCGTGTCGGTCATCGGGACTTCATCCTGGACCGGTGACGGGCGCCGGCGGACCCGATCAATTGTGCATGCAGCCGCAGCCGGATCCAAGGCGCGCCCCCCTCACGCCCGCCGGGCCAGCAGGCGGTCCACGAGGTCGTAGGCCAGATCGCCCCGCACGCAGCCCAGGCCCTCGGCCGCGCGCCGCGCCTCGCCGGCCAGCTCCTTGGCGCGTTGACGGGCCCCGTCCAGGCCCAGCGCGGCGACCAGCGTGGCCTTGCCGGCGGCCTCGTCCTTCCCGGGCGTCTTGCCCAGGGTGGCCGCGTCGCCGGTGACGTCGAGGATGTCGTCGATCGCCTGGAAGAGGCGCCCGAGCGCCAGGCCATAGGCCTTGGCCGCAATGCGTTCCGTGGATCGCGCGCGAGCAGCGATCGCGCCCATCTCGGCCGACGCCGCGATCAGCGCGGCCGTCTTGAGCTCGTGGATGCGCGCGACCTCGGCCGCGTCAGCGGGAGCCGCCGTGCCGCGTGTGGCTTCCAGGTCGAGGTCCTGTCCGCCGACCATGCCCGCGGCGCCGGCCGCCTCGGACAGCACGCCGACGAGGTCGCCGGCCAGCGGGCCAGTCCGCGCCAGCAGCGCGAACGCGTGCGTGAGCAGCGCGTCGCCGCACAGCACCGCCACGTCCTCGCCGAAGACGCGGTGCACCGTCGGTCGCCCGCGGCGCAGGTCGTCGTCGTCCATGCAGGGCAGGTCGTCGTGCACGAGGCTGTACGTGTGCACGCACTCGAGCGCCGCGGCGACGAGCGCGGCCTCGCGCTCCGTGCCGCCGAAGTGCGCCGCGACGAGGCGCGCGATCGCCGGACGCAAGCGCTTCCCCTCGCCGAACACGGCGTAGCGCATGGCCTCGTGCACGCGGCGCGGCGTCGCGTTCGCAGGCGGCAGCAGGCGGTCGAGCTCGCGGTCCGTCCAGGCGCGCGCCTCGGCCAGCCAGGCGTCGATCTCGGCCGCGCGCGCGGGCGCCAGCGCCATCCTCACGACCCTCGCTGCGCGTCGGGGTCGCCGGCCAGCGGTTCCAGGCCGCCCTGCGCGGTGAGCTCCTCGACGCGCTTCTGGAGGCCCAGGAGGACCGAGCGGCAGTCGCGCAGGAGGTTCACGCCCTCCTGGTAGCGCTCGATCGCGGGCTCCAGGGCCAGCCCGCCGTTCTCGAGCTCGGCGACGATGGCCTCCAGGCGCTGCAGGCGCTGGTCGAAGGTCGGCGGCGGGGGCGGCGGCGGTTTGGGGACCGGAGGTTCGGGAGACATCGGGCCGAGGAGTCTAGAGTTCCGCCGGGCGGGCCGAAACCGAGGCGGACCGGGAAGGGACCGCCAAGGCCGGAAAAAGCTTTCCTGAGAAGCGCCCAGGTGGGAACGGGTTGCGTTGCCGCTCCGGTCACAGCCGGATAGAATCCGACAAGCGCGTTCTGGCCCCTCCCGTGCGGTCCAGGGCTCACCTTCCAGCTTCCGGAAGGGTTCACGCAACAGACTCGGGTCCAAGTCACAGTATTCCCCGACCCTCGGGTTAGACGACCCACGCGTCTCCCCGTCCACGCGCTGTCCAACCCACCCTGATCCGCGCCATGAAGATCGTCCTGATCTACGCCAAGTCCCAGGCCATCCGACAACGGGCGGCCGAGGTCTTCGCCGACGAGAACATCACGAAGGGTGAGCTCGCGCGTGACGAGATCTACCCGCCCCTCGGCATCAGCATCCTGGCCGCCGAGCTCGAGCAACTCGGGCACGTGGTCAAGCTGCACGACGACTCGATCGACGAGATCCGCCGCGGGATGGAGTGGGCCGAGCTGGTCGGCATCTCCGCGCTGACGCCCAACGCGCGCCGCGCGCGCGAGCTGGGCAAGATCGCCAAGGACGAGATCGGCCGTCCGGTCGTGATGGGCGGTCCGCACCCGACGACGAACCCCGAGTTCTTCCTCAATGCCGGCGCGGCCGACATCTGCGTGCAGGGCGAGGGCGACCTGACGCTGCCCGAGATCATCGACCGGCTCGACCAGCGCGAGCGCTGGGACGAGATCGAAGGGATCACCTACTTGAAGGACGGCGCGCTGTACTCGACTCAGCGGCGCCCGCTCGTCAAGAAGATGGACGAGATCCCCTTCCCGGCCTACCACCTGTGGGACATCCCGCGCTACATGCGCCTGATGGTGAACCCGGGCGTCACGCTGATCACGTCGCGCGGTTGCCCGTACGCCTGCACGTTCTGCGACGCCGAGATGACTCCGCGCCAATACCGCGCGATGAGCCCGGAGCGCACCGTCGACCTGATGGAGATGATCCTGCGGAAGTACAACCCGCCGCAACTCGTGTTGTTCGACGACCTGTTCACGATCCAGCGCAAGCGCGTGATCGCGATCTGCAAGGAGATCATCAAGCGCGACCTGTTCTTCGAATGGGTCGCCGAGTCGCGCGTCGACACGATGGACTACGAGATGCTCCGCTGGATGCGCAAAGCGGGCTGCGTGAAGATCTACTACGGGCTCGAGAGCGGCAGCCCGGAGATGCTCGTGACGATGAAGAAGGGCGTGACGCCGGACGGCGTGCGCGTCGGCGCGCGGCTCAACCGCGAGCTGGGCATGTACTTCAAGTTCTTCATCCTCTACGGCTTCCCGGAAGACACGGTGAAGGACCACCGGCTGACCGAGGAATTGATCGCCGAGACGCGCTGCAACGCGGTGTGCTGCTCGATCCTGCAGCCGATCCCGGGCACCGAGGTCTACGAGCAGCTCAAGCCGTTCCTGACGCGCGACGTGGCCGAGATGGAGTTCCACTACTGGCACTCCACCGAGTCCTTCAAGCACCCGAACTTCACGCACGAAGAGCTTCACCAGGAGCGCGAGCGCCTGCTGAAGGCCCACGCCAAGGCCACCAAGGGCCTGATCCCCAAGCTGCGCCGCAAGGGCGAGCGCCTGATGGCGATGATCAAGCACCCCGAGCTGATCGGCGACCTGCTCGAGATCCGCGCGCGCCGCAAGCGCTATTTGAAGCGGGTGTCGGCCAGCGACTGGGCCTGGACGTACACGCAGCACCAGGAGCGGGACAATGTCGCGCTGCAGGTGCCGAACGTCACGGCGGACTGAGCGGTTTCCGAGAGGGATGGCGCGAGCGCCTCGCTGCGGGATGCTCCCGGGCGAGGCGCTCGTGTTTTCGCTCGCAGCAATCGTGCGCGCGATCGCTGGCGGATGATCGTCGAGCGCGTCGTTCCCGTGCGGCCCGGCTGAACGCGGGTAGACCGGACGAAAGCGTGCCCTCGCGGGATCCACTCTGTGTGCGGCCATCGCGAACGTCCGCCGAATCAATCGGCGCGGCACGTTTCGTGGGCTTGCTTCGGAGGTGAAGCGAGCGGTCCGACATGGCTCGGATCGAAGCGCTCGGACAAGCGTCGCGTCGCCGGCTACCTCTGGGTGCAGCCATCGCGAACGTCCGCCGAATCAATCGGCGCGGCACGTTTCGTGGGCTTGCTTCGGAGGTGAAGCGAGCGGTCCGACATGGGTTGGATCGAAGCGATCGGGCAAGCGTCGCGTCGCCGGCCCCCCTGGGTGCGGCCGTCGCGAACGTCCGCCGAATCGATCGACGCTGCACGTGACCCGTGCCTGTTTCGGAGGTCGAGCGGGCTGCTCGACACGGCCTGGTTCGAAGCGCTCGGAAGCGGGCTGGCTCGTCGCGAGTCCTTCCAGCGTTCGGCGCCATTCGGCATCGCCACCTCCAAGACGTAGTCATGCAGCGACCTGTCCCTTGGGGTACTCCTGGGAGTTTGAGGCGGAATCGCTCGCGATTGTCTGATCGGCCTCCTCCACAGACGCCGAATCAATCCGCGGCGAACCGCGCCCGAGCTCGATCGTTCAGCGCCCCGGCACTTCGTGCAGGTCCAACAGGTCGTGACGCTGCCAACCCTTCCTCAGCAGGTACGACCGCGGTCGGCTGCACGGAGGGCGCTCCCCGAAGTCCGCCCACTCCATCTGCTTGCAGGGCGCGTCGATCCACCCATCGAACAGGTCACCGGACGAATACGGGTCGCAGTACCCGATCGTGTGCAGCCCGTGCTTGCGGTGGTTGTTGAGCACGTAGACCAGGCTGTTGCGCACCTGCCGCGGCGATCGGAGCACTTCGGAGTGGTAGCGATCGGCGAAGACGTCCCCCTCGAGATTCCACAACTTCTTCAGTGCCTTCGTCATCCGCCCGCCGAGCCCCTTCATCCCGCGGCCGAGCGCGTGCTCGCTGCGCGCTTCAACGATCAGATGCAGGTGATTCGACTGCACCGAGAAGTGCACGATCTGGAAGCCGAGGCGGCCGGTCGCGCCCGCGAACGCGGCCTTCGAGCGCGCGAAGGGCGCCGGGTCGCGCAAAGTTGGCAATCCGGCGGCCAGGCGCATCGTCACGAGGGCCGGCGTGTGCCAGCTCATCGCTTCGCGCTTCGCGTGCGAGGCGAGGGCGCGCTCGCCCTTGGGCTTGCGTCCGGCGCCGGCGCGCTTGCCGCCGCGCGGAAAGAACGTGAGTTGCTCGATGCGCGGAGCCCGTATCTTGCATGCGAACTTCGATCGATCTGCCATCGTCGTCTCCCTGCTCTACAGACGAACGGCGCGGCTCGAAACGCTCGAGATTCCCGCGGTTTTTCGCCGGTCGTGCGCATCGTTCCACCTGCGGCACCGACACGGTTCGCAACTCCGCGATCCACACCGAAGTGGCGACTTGGTACAACGCCGCGATGCGAATCGTCACGAAGATCAGCGCGTTGGGAGCCATCGCGGCGCTACTCCTGTCGTACTCGACGTCGTGCGGGGGCGACGCGCAGAAGTCCGTTGCCACGGGCGCGCAGCTGTACCAGGTCAACTGCGTCCAGTGCCACGGACCCGACGGGTCGGGCTCCCCCTTGGGACCCACGCTGCACGGCAAGAAGGTCCACTGGACCCGCGAGACCCTGGTGAGCTACCTCCTGGATCCAGTTGGCTATGCGGCCAAGGATCCTCGACTGAAGGCACAGGGCGGCAAGTTCATGCTCCCGATGGCGTCGATGAAGCTGCTACCGCGAGCCGACCTCGAGAAGCTGGCCGACCACGTCCTCGCGATGCCGTGACGCTTGGCGCGTCGCCTCGCGGCCCGACGCGACGGCCAGCGCCGATGCCAGACCCCGCTTCCAGGCCCGGCCGTGACGCAAGTCGCTCACCCCACTTTCACCCCCACCCACATGCCGTCCCCCAGCGGCACGATCACGCTCTGCAGCCGCTTCTCGCGCGCCATCTTCTCGTTGAACGCCTGCACCGCCGGCACTTCGCGATCCTTCGGCCGCTCGTCCAGCACCTGCCCGAACGCGAACGCATTGTCGACGAGCACCATCCCGCCCGGCCGCAGGATGCGCAGCGACTCCTCCAGGTAATCCGCGTACCCCGACTTGTCCGCATCCAGGAACGCCGCATCCGCCGAGCCATCCGCGAATTTTCGCAGCACGTCGATCCCGCGTCCTTCGAACACCTCGACGCGCCCGCGCACGTCGCTCTTCACGATCCACTCGCGCGCGAACGCCGCATGCTTCGCCGACAGCTCGATCGTGCGCACCTTCCCGCCCGGCGGCAGAGCGCGCGCCATCCAGATCGCCGAGTAGCCCGCCAGCGTCCCGACCTCGATCACGTCCTTCGCGCGCGCGATGCGCAGCAGGATCTGCAGAAAACTGGCCTGTTCCGGCGCGATCCAGATGGCCGGGATGCCGGCCGCCAGCGCCGCCGCCTTCAGCTCGCGCAGGAACGGATCGTCGCCGCGCGTGCGCGACGCCAGATAGTCGACGTGGCCCTGCGTCAGCACCTCGGTCGCTTCGGACATGCTCTCAATTCCCCCGCCGCGGCAGGACGTAGGGCCGCGGCTCGCGGCCGGGCTCGGGCCAGGCGCCGTAGTGCAGGCGCGTGCCGTAGACAGGTTCCAGGATCTCGCGGCGCAGGACGTGCTCGCACGGTCCTTCGGCCACGACGCGGCCCTCGTCCAGCAGCACGAGCCGCGTCGCGTACTGGCTGGCCAGGTTCAGGTCGTGCGTCACGACGACGACCGCGCGCCCGGCACACGTGAGCCGCGCGACGAGGTCGAGCACCTGGATCTGGTGGTCGGGGTCGAGCGCGTTCGTCGGCTCGTCGACGAGCAGCACGGGCGCTTCCTGCGCCACCGCACGGGCCACGAGCACGCGCTGTCGCTGGCCGCCGGACAGCTCGTCCAGGGCGCGGCCCTGGATGCCCTTCGCGTCGCAGTCGACCAGCGCCTGGTCCGCGATGCGACGGTCCTCGATCGAGAGCGAGTTCCAGCGGCCGGCGCGCGCGTAGCGGCCGCTCAGCACGAAGTCCGCGACCGCCACCTCGGGCAGCGCGGGCAAGTACTGCGGCACGAGCGCGATGCGCCGCGCACGCTCGCGCGGCGCGAGATGGAGGAGCGGGGCTCCGGCCAGGCGCACGCTGCCCCTTTCCGGCACGAGGATGCCGGCCAGCACGCGCAGCAGGGTGCTCTTTCCCGACCCGTTCGGCCCGATGACGAAGACCAGCTCGCCCGCCGCCAGGCTGAAATCGACGCCGTCCAGCGCGCGCACCGGTCCGGGATACGCGTCGTACGCGTATTCGAGCGCCGTGCCTTGCAGGACCGCGGGATCGGCCACGTCAACTCGCGACCGGGACGGGGCTGTCCCACACGAACGTGATCGGTCGCTCCACGTTCGCGGCCAGGCTGGCGTGCACCGGGCACGTGTGCGCCGTGCGCTCGAGCACCTCGCGCGCCTTCTGGTCGAGGCCGGGCGGCATGCGCACGGTCAGTTCCAGCTTGCCGATGCGCCGCACGGGGTCCGCGACCATGTGCTTCACGACGGTGGCGCTCGCGCCCTCGATCTTCCAGTCGTGACGCTTCGCGACGATGCCCATCGTCGTCAGCACGCACGTGGCCAGCGCCGACGCGACCAGATCCGTCGGCGAAAAGCTGGCGCCCTCGCCCTGGTTGTCCTTGGGCGCGTCGGTCGCCAGGCGAGCGCCGGAGGGCTCGTGGACGCTGACGCAGCGCAGGCGTCCTTCGTAGGTGACATCGATCCGGACCATCGGGCGCGCCCTCCTGTCGGCGCGCCCAGGAGTCTAAGCAACGTGCGGGCAGTTCCGACGCGCTGGCGCCGTCGAGGCCGCGCGCCGCCCCGCCGGTCTCAGCCTCCGCGCGCGGCCGTGCTCGCCGGCGCCGCGCGCCACACGACCACGCCGTTGACCACCGTCATCCGCACCGTGTCCTTGAGCAGCTCCGACGGCGCGCACGTCGTTGGATCGACGCCCAGCACGGTCAGGTCGCAGGCGTACCCCGGCAGGAGCCTCCCGCGCCGATCATCCTGCCGCGCCGCCCAGGCCGGGCCGCTCGTGAACCCGGCCAGCGCCGCCGCGCCGTCCAGGCGCTGCTCGGGCAGCAGCGCGTCCTCGGGCTTGCCGCCGATCTTCGTGCGCGTGCGCGCCGCGAAGAGACCGCCGAGCGGATCAGGGCTCTCGACCGGGAAGTCGCTGCCGAACGCCAGGCGGCCGAGCTCGGGAGCCAGCGCGCGCCAGGCGTACGCGCCGCGCGTGCGCTCGGGCCCGAGGCGCGCCTCGACCCAGGCCATGTCGCTCGTCGCGTGCGTCGGCTGCATGGACGGCACGACGCCCAGCGCCGGGAAGCGCGGCCAGTCCTTCGGTGCGACGACCTGCGCGTGCTCGATCCGCGGGCGCAGGTCACGGAAACCCGGCACGGCGACGGCCAGGCGCTCGTAGGCATCGAGCACGACGCGGTTCGCGCGGTCCCCGATCGCGTGGACAGCCGGCTGCAGTCCGGCGCGCGCGAGCAGCGCCAGGCGCTCGGCCAGCTGTTCCTCCGCCAGCAGCATCAGGCCGTACTCGCCCGGCGCATCCGAGTACGGATCGAGCAGCGCCGCGCCGCGCGAGCCGAGCGCGCCGTCGGCGTAGAGCTTCACGCCCGGCACCGAGAGCATGTCCTTGGGATCCGGGGCCTTCGGGAAACCGGCCAGCGACTTCTTGTCGAACTCGCCCATGCCGTCGAGGTAGGCCACGACGCGCAAGCGCAGCTCGCCGCGCGCGCGCAGGTCCTGCAGCAGCGCCAGCATCGCCGGCGACGTGCCCATGTCGTGCACGCAGGTCAGCCCGTACGCCAGGAGCTTCTCCTGCGCGGCCAGGAAACGCTGGCGCAGGACCTCGGTCGGCGGCTTGGGGATCGCTTTCTCGACGAGCCCCGTGGCCGCGTCGAGCAGCATGCCCGTCGCGCGCCGGTCCTCGTCGAGGAACACGCGGCCGCCCTGGATCCGCGGCGGCGGGTCGATCTGGCCGTCGAGCTGCGCGGCGGCCAGCGCGGCTTCGTTCACGAGCGCGGCGTGGCCGTCGACACGCTCGAGGAACACCGGGTGCTTCGGCGTCGCCATCGAAAGCAGCAAGTGGTGCGGAAACTTGCCGCCCTCCCACAGGTTCTGGTCCCAGCCGCGGCCGCGGATCCACGTGCCCTCGGGCAGGGTCTTGGCAACGTCGCGCACGCGCTCGACGAGCGCCTGGAACGTCGGCACGCCGGTCAGGTCGAGCTGCTGGAGCGACGCGGCGTAGCCCTCGAGGTGGCCGTGCGCGTCCTCGAGGCCCGGCACCGCGACCGTCCCGCGCAAGTCGATGCGCGTTGCGCCGTGCGCGTCGGGTCGGGCCGTGAGCTCCTCGAGCGTGCCCGTCGCGACGACGAGGCCGTCCTTCTCGAGCAGCGCCGACGCGGATCCTCCGCGGCCGTCGTTCAGGACGAAGTGTCCGCCGTGGTAGAGCGTCGACCCGGCGAACACCGGTGTGACGAACGCGGCCAACACGGCCAACGACGAGCCGAGCATGGAGGCGAGCATGGAGGGGACCCCGAACGGGAAATGGCGCGCAGCGTAGGTCGAGACATCGGACGATGCGAGCTCGCCACTGGACACCCGGAACGGATTTCCACCCCCCGCTACACTGCGCGGATGACTAGCCTCGAGCAGCGCCGCGCGATCGTCACAGGGGCCTCCTCCGGGATCGGCGCAGCCACGGCGCGCGCGCTCGCCCGGGGCGGGGCCGAAGTCGTGCTCGTCGGCCGTGATGCAGGGCGGCTGAAGCAGGTGGCGGCCGAGTGCCCGCGCTCGCGCACGATCGTGCTCGACGTGCGCGACGCGCAGGACGTCCAGCGCCACCTGGGCAGCGTTGGCGCCGACCTCGTGGTGAACGCCGCCGGTCTGGCCCTGGGCGCCGACAAGCTGCCCGACGGCGACCCGCAGGAGTGGTCCACCGTCATCGACACGAACGTCAAGGGCGTGCTGCACGTGCTGCGCGCGACGCTGCCCGCGATGCGCGCCGCGGGGCGCGGTGACCACGTGCTGCTGGGCAGCGCGGCTGGACGCCAGGTCTACCCGGGCGGCAGCGTGTACTGCGCCACGAAGCACGCCGTGCGCGCGCTCTACGAGGCCCAGCGCGTCGACATGGCCGGCAGCGGCGTGCGCTTCTCGACCGTGGACCCGGGCATGGTGCACACGCCCTTCAGCGGCGTGCGTTTCCGCGGGGATCAGGAGCGCGCCAAGGCGGTGTACCAGGGGATGACGCCGCTCTCGGCCGAGGACGTCGCCGACGTGATCGTGTTCGTCGTGACGCGGCCGGCGCACGTGAACCTGGGCGAGATCGTGATGTGGCCGACCGACCAGGCCAGCACGACGGTCGTGCACCGGCGTTGAGCGGGGCGTCGCGGCGCGCGACGCGATCGAGATCCGGCGTGCGGCACGAGTTGGCAGACACCCGCGAGCGGGATCGCCTGGTCCAGTTGCGATCTGGCGTCGACCGGGCCTGTGGAATGCGCATTGCGCCTTGAATCGAGGCGAGTTCGCTCGGGCTGACTTCGATCTCCGCCTCCGCCCCCATGCTCTCGCGGACGTCGACAGGATTGATTCGGCGGACGTTCCGTGCGCAGTCGCGAGTATCCGGCACGACATCGAGCGCGAATGTTCCGTGCTCGAAGTGCTGGCACCGGCGACACGCGATCCGGAGCGTACGCGGCGCCCGGACCGGGCCTGGACCAGATGCTCGCATGTGGACCTGCACCGACGGATGAGCGCGGATTGATTCGGCGGACGTTCGATGCCGGAGGCACCGGGCGTGGATCCGTCTTGGCCTCGACTGCAATTCGCGGCGCTCGAGACCCTGCACGTGCTTGCCGTCGTGCAACTCGCAGCGCTCGGACCGGGCTGGATCCCGCGCTCGCATGTGAACCTGCACCGGGGCTGAGCGCGGATTGATTCGGCGGACGTTCACGAGCCGCCGTCGCGCGGCGGGACTCCGTCTCGGGTTCCAACCGGTTCCCGGCTCGCACCCTGCAGCTCGCAAACAGCCGACCGACACGCTCCTGCCGCACCCGTCGCGGGCCGCTGGGAGCACCCGGGGAGGCCTTCCGGCACCGTCGGCTCACACGCGGCCCTGAGACCCTTGCACCCTGCATCCACGCCACCGCATTCAGGCCCCGCCAGTTCGACTCCGCTCGGGTCCCCCCCCGTGTCGAAAAGGCACGACGTGTCGGAACGAATCGACTCCCCCCCGCCTCTGCACGGCGCAGTGCTGGTCTGCGACGACGACAGCTCGGCGCGCGACCTGACGCGCGTGCTGAAGGCCGCCGGCCACCGCGTCGAGTCCGTCGGAGGCGGCTCGCGGCTCTCGCGCGCGCTGCGCGAGCGTGCGGCCGACGTGCTGCTGTGCGATCCCGCGATCGCCGGCCTCGACGTCGCGCTCGAGCTGGGCCGGCTCACGACGCCGCCGGCCTGGATCGAGCTGACGGGGTTCTCGTCGATCGAGGACGCGCTGCTGGCGGTGCGACGCGGCGCGGCCGAGTGCTTGCAGAAGCCCTGCGAGCCCGACCAGGTCCTGCTGGCCGTGACGCGCGCGCTCGAGTCGCGCCACCTGAAGGACGAGAACCGGCGCTTGCGCGACGACCTGGCCGGGCGCACGGAGCTGGGCGCGATCACGACGCGCGACCCGCGCATGCGACAGGTCCTGGCGACGATCGAGGCGGTCGCCGACACACGCGCGACCGTGCTGATCGAGGGCGAGAGCGGCACGGGCAAGACGTTGCTCGCGCGCACGCTGCACCAGCACTCCGGTCGCGCGCGCGGCCCGTTCGTCGAGGTCAACTGCGGTGCGATCCCGATCGGGCTCCTCGAGAGCGAGCTGTTCGGCGTCGCGCGCGGCGCGTTCACGGGCGCGGTCAAGGATCGCGCCGGGCGCTTCGAGGCGGCCGACGGCGGCACGCTGTTCCTGGACGAGATCGGCGCCGCTTCGCCCGAGCTGCAGGTCAAGCTGCTGCGCGTCCTGCAGGACCGCTCGTTCGAGCGCGTGGGCGAAGCGCACACGCGCACCGCCGACGTGCGTGTCGTCGCCGCGACGAACGTCGACCTGGCGGCGGCGGTGGCGCAGGGACGCTTCCGCGAGGACCTCCTGTGGCGCCTGCGCGTCGTGAGCCTGGCGTTGCCGCCCTTGCGCGAACGACCACTGGACGTGCCGCCGCTCGTCGAGCGCGTGCTCGAGCGCCTGGCCGGCGAGCACAACCGTCCGCGCCGCGCGCTGTCGGCCGCGGCGCTCTCGGCCTGCGTCGCTCACGCCTGGCCGGGCAACGTGCGCGAGCTCGAGCACCGGCTCGAGCGCGCCGTGCTCCTGGCGCAGGGCCCCCAGATCGAGCCGGAGGACCTGGGCGCGGATCTGGCCGCGGCCGCGACGGGATCCAGCAGTCCGGTGCCCGTGTTCGAGGCCGGGCGCAGCCTCAAGGAGCTCCTGGAAGCGCCCGAGCGCGAGATCCTGCGGCAGGCGCTCGTGCACTGCGGCGGCTGCCGCAAGCAGACGGCCGCGCTCCTCGACATCGACCGCACGACGCTCTTCAACAAGATGCGGCGCCACGGTCTCATGGCGTTCCCGGCCCGGGCCGAGTAGAAACCCCGCCTCATGCGCCCGTCGACCTGGATCCTCTTCATCGCCGCCCTGGCGCTCGTGCTGGGCGTGGGCGCGATGGTGTCGAGGCAGTCGCGCGTCACGCCCGAGGAGTTCTTCCAGGCGGTCGAGAAGCGCATCGCCGAGGGCCGCTACGACCGCGACCAGACGCTGCTCAACCTGGATCAGGTGCTGTCGCGCGCGCGCGAAGCCAACGACAAGGACCTCGAGTCGCGCGTCCTCCTGCGCCGCGGGCGTCTCTTGATCGACATCCGCGCCTGGGACCGCGCGCGCACCGACCTCCTGGCGGTCGCCGAGCAGCGTCCGGGCGATCCCGCGGTCGAGGCCGACCTGGTCGAGCTCGAGACGCGCGCCGGTGACTTCGCGGCGGCGGAAGCGCGCGTGCGGCGCGGGCTCGAGCGCGACCCCGGCTCGCCCGACGCCTGGGCGCGGCTCGGGCGCCTGCACCGGCTGGCAGCCGCGGAGCACGAGGAATCGGCCGCGCGCCTGCTCGTCGGCGTCCTGGCGCCGGACGACTACGCCGTGGCACGCGCGGCGCTGGCGCTCTCGGTCGCGCTCGATCCGGAGGACACGGCCCGTCCGGCGCTGGCCGAGCGCGTGCGCTCGACGCTGGCGGTCGAGGACGAAGAGCTCGCGCAGCAGGTGCTGCGGCTGGCCGACCGCGCCGCGGTAGCCTCGCGCGCGGCGCGCGACGGCTTCGCGCAGGCCCTCGAGCACGCCAGCGAGCGGGGTTTGCAGATCGAGGCTCTGGCGGGCCTGCTCGACCTGTTCCGCGCTGCCGGCCGGACGGACCTGGCGGTCGATCTGGCGACGTCCGCGTTGCGCTTCGAGGCCGTGCGCACCGACCCGGCCATCGGGCGCGTCCTGATGCAGTCCCTCCTGGACCTCGGGCGCCTGCGTTACGGCGGCGCGCTGGCCCAGCAGTGGTCCCAGCGCCACACGCCGGCCGACGCGTCGTTCTACGAGCTGATGGCCCGGATCGGGATCTTCTCGGAGCGCTGGGACCTCATGGTCGTGGCCGGCCAGGAGATGCACGGCGTCGGCAGCGCCGACGACGAGATCGCTTCGCACTTCTACGTCGGCGTCGGCGCCGTGGCGCGCGGCGAGGTCGCGATCGCGAACGGCCTCCTCGCGGTCGGCCAAAGAGAGGTCGACGGCGGGCGCGCGCGCCTGCGCCGCTTCGTCACGGCGCAGACGCCCGAGCCCGTGCCGCTCGCGCGCGCGATCGCCTGGCGCTCGATCGCCCGCGCGTCGCGCGTCCTGGGCGAGCCCGAGGTCGAGCGCGAGGCGCTGCAAGGCGCGGTCGATCTCGACCCGGATCACGACGGCGAGCTGTGGCTGCGGCTGGCTGAGCTGCAGATGGCCGCGCCGCACGGCGGGTTTCGCCAGCCCGAGACGCGCTTCGCCAAGGGCATGAGCCTCCTGCCGCGGCGCACGGAGGAACTCTTGCCGCGCTGGCACGCGATCGGCGAGCGCGAGCTGGCCTCGATCAACTTCGATCCCGACAGCGTGCGCGCCGCCCTCGAGCGCAACAAGGACAAGGTGTGGCTGCCGTCGTCGGACGCGAGCCCCTACGAGCTCTTCCGTCTGGCAGAGATCCACTTCGCGGCGAACGACGACGCGCGCGCGGCCGCGCACCTCGAGCGGCTGCTCGAGCTGGTGCCGGGCTTCCTGCCGGCGCTCGACCTGTCGATTCGCGTGTGGCGGCGCCAGCGGGATCCCGACAGGCTCCTGGGACTCGTGGCCGCGCGCCTGCGCGCCGCCGGGCGCACCGAGGAGACGACCGAGATCCTGCGCGCGATCCCGCTGGACGAGCTGAAGGGCGGGGACCTGCAGCGCCTGATGCGCGCCGACCCCGAGTACTTCGGGCGCGTCGGCGCGGCCGACGCGTTGACGCGGCACGGGCGGTCGCAGGAGGCGCTGGCGCTCCTGGGCACGATCGACCCCGCAACGTTCGGCGACGAGGCCCGCCTGCTGGTCGCGCGGCTCTCGGCGGCGCAAGGCGACCCGGCGCGTGTGCTCGAGGTCCTGAATCCGATCGGCCGCGGCCTCGTCGCGATCCCGGGCGCGATCGAGCTGGCCGTGCGCGGCGCGCTCTGGAGCGACGCTCCCGAGGACGTGCGCAGCCTGCTGAACATGGCGACGCGCGACCCGCGCCTGTCGCTCAAGCGCAAGCTGGCGCTGGCCGACGCCGCCCTGGCGGCCGGCGCGGTCGATCCCGCGCGGGACGTCTACCGGACCCTCGACAAGGTGCAGCTCTTCCGCAGCGGGGACCTGTGCGTGCGCCTCGCGACCGCCGCCGCGCTGGCCGGCAACCCATCTGAGGTCGCCCGCGCGTTGGCGCGCTCGGAGGCGTTCGAGACCGCCGGATCGACCGAGCGCGCGGCGCTGGCGATCGCGCTGCACACCGGGCGTACCGGCGACTTGAAGAGCTTGGCGCAGCGTGCGGCGGAGAAGTCGCGGGCACCCGGTCCGATTCTCGAGACGGCGTACCTGCTGATGCAGGATCGCACGGCGGAAGCGTCGGCCCTCCTCGCGGCCGTGCGCTCCGCGGGACGCGACGAGGACCCGCGCTGGGCGATCCTGACCGAGTGCGCGCGCGCGCTGGGCGGCGCCGATGCGCCCGACGCCGCGGGCACCTCCGAGTTCGATCCGCGTCTGGGCCGGCGGGCCACGGCCGAGCTGGCCGCGTTCGTGAGGGAGTCGGACGGCGCACGCGATCCGCGCGCGCTCGCCGGCTGGATCGCCGCGACCGTGATGAACGAGGGCCAGGCCTTCGCGATCGCGCACTTCGAGCGAGGAGCGGCCGGAGCGGAAGGCGCGCTGTGGCCGGCGTGGCTGGCCGCCGACCTGCGCCTGCGCCAGGGCAACGTGCACGGAGCGCGCAAACACATCGACGCCGTGCTGGCGCTGGCGCCCGATTTCGCGCCGGCCTGGGCCGCGCAGGAGGGCCTGGATCCCGAGATGCGCCGCGATCCGCGCCGCTACGGCCTCTTCCGCGGTGCGCGCTTGCAGGCGCTGGGTGCGGCGGCCGGGACGCCGATGGAGCGGCGCGAGGACCGCGCGCGGTTCCTGCTCGCATCCGGCGACGCACGCGCCGCGGCCGCGATGGCCGACGGGACGGATCCGGAAGAGGTGCCGTCGGGCGAGCTGGCCGCCATCGCCGGCCGCGCCGCGCTGGCGCTCGAGCGCCCGCGCGAGGCCGTCGAGCGCTTCGCGCGCGCGCTGGCCGCGAAGGATCCGCCGGCGGACGTCTCAGGCTGCATCCGCGACCTGCTCGAAGCCGTCGAACGCGCGCAGGACTCGGCCGATCCGCTGCCGCGCAGCGCCGCGCAGTCCGTGATCGCGCAGCTCGCCGCGCGCCACGGCGACGACCCGCGGCTCGTGCTGGCGATCGCGCGCGTCGCGTTGACGGAGGATCCGCGCAATCCGGCGCTGGGGGTGCAGCGCGCGATCGCGCAGCTCGTGCGCTTCCGCCAGCTGCACGCCGGACACGCGCTCGACGAGCGTGCGCCCGGCGCGGCCGCCGCCTGGATCGAGTTCCTGTCGCAGATCGACGCGGAACGCGCCCAGGCGCTGGCGCGCGAGGAGCTCGACCTGGCGCCGGGCGAGCTCTCCACCTGGATCGCCGCGGCGCGCGTGCACGCCGCGGGCAAAGAGCCCGAGCGCGCGCTCGAGGAGCTGCGCCTCGTGCAGCGCATCCAGGACGACAGCCGCGTCGCGCGCGAGATCCTGCGCCTGCGCGCGGCGGCCGACATGGACCCGGCCGACATCGCCGCGTCCGTGACGGCGATCGTTGCGCTCGAGGGCCGCGAGCTGCCCGACCCGTCGCTGCGCCTGCTCGCGGCGCGCAGCTACCTGAACCACGGCCCGCGGCTCACGGGCCAGGCGCTGGCGGCCGCGCAGCGGGCGCGCGAGGATCCGCACGCGACGGAGCCGCAGCGCCAGCAGGCCGCGCGCCTGGCCGCAATCGGGTTCCTGATGCGCAGCCAGGCAGCGGACGTAGCGCAGGCCGCGGAGCTCCTGACCGGAGTGCAGCTCGAGCACCTGCCGCCGATCGAGGCCGACTGCGTGCGCGCGCTGCGCGGCCTCGCCCGTCACACGTCGAAGCCCTGAGCGCGCAGCGCGTCGGCCATCGTGCCGAAGCGAAAGCGCTCGAGCAGCGATTCCAGCCGCGGCAGCGTGCGATCGAGGTTGAGGTAGTGGCGGAACCGCGCTGTCATGGGCGCTGCGACGCGCGGCTGGTCCGGATCGAGCTCCCAGGGGTGCAGGTACAACGCCGCCGGGCGACCGCGCGCCTCGAGGCCGGCGACCGCGCGGCGCGTGGCCCAGCCGGGCAGCAGGCGGAAGTAGCCTCCGCCCCCCACCGGCCAGTTGCGTCCCACCGCGCGCCAGGTGGCCACCGGGAATTCGACGATATCGCCACGCGACGTCTTGACCTGCGAGATCCCGGGCTCGAAGTCGGGCACGCCGTACACCGGGTGCGAGACCGGGTGAACGCTCGAGTCGTAGCGGTAGCCGCGCTCCACCAGGACGTCGAAGGCCCACCATGTCGCGCGCGAGAGCGAAAACGTCGACGCGCGGAAACCCGTCGGATGCGGCGCGCCGGCGGCTACCAGAGCCTCTTCGGTGCGGCGCAAATCCTCGACGAAGCGTTCGCGACCCAGGTCCTGGAGGAACAGGTGCTCGTAGCCGTGGCTCGCGACCTCGTGGCCCGCGGCGACGCAGCGCTTCACGAGCGCGGGGTGGCGCTCGGCGACCCAGCCCAGCCAGAAGAACGTGGCGCGCGCCTGACGGCGATCCAGCAGCGACAGGATGCGGTCCATGCCGACGTCCAATCGCGAAGGCACGCTGTCCCAGTCCGCGCGTGAAAAAGCGCCGCGGAAGTTCGCGACCTGGAAGTACTCCTCGACGTCGAACGACAGGGCGTGCAGGACCGGGCTCTGGCTCATGCGCTGGCCAGATCCTCGGCCACGCCGTGCCGCCGGCGCCAGTGCTCGAGCACGAGCAGGCTCCACAAGAGGTGCGAGCGGTCGCGCCGGCCGGCCTGGTGCTCCTCGAAGCGCGCGCGCAACGTCGCGCGGTCGAACCAGCGCTGGGGCAGCGTCTCGAGCGCTTCGGCCACGGCCGGTGCCAGCGGACCGCGCAGCCACGCACGCAGCGGGACGTCGAAGCCCATCTTGCGGCCGTCGAGCACGTCGCCCGGCAGACGCTCGCGCAAGGCCTCGCGCAGCGCGTGCTTGCCGCGCCCCCCGCGCACCTTCTCGTTCGTCGGCAGCGTGACGAACCGCTCGACGAAGCGGTGGTCGAGGAAGGGCGGGCGCACCTCGAGCGAAGCCGCCATGGCGGCGCGGTCGCCCTTGACCAGGATCTGGTCGGGCAGGAAGTGGTGCACGTCGGCGTACTGAGCCCGATACAAGGCCTCCTCGGTGCGCGGGCGGCGGTAGAGGTCCTCGAAGGCGTCGAACGGGTCGTGGTTCGCGAGCTGGGCACGCAGCTCGGGCGCCAGGAGCTCGAGCGCGTCCGCGCGTGGCAGTTGCGTCAAGCTGGCCCAGTAGGCAGCCGCCGGATCGAGGCCCAGGTTCTCGAGCGTGCTCTTGGCGCGCACGGCGCGCGGAGCCCAGTCGAGCTTGGGGTAGTGTCGGCCGACGAACGCGGCCGCACGCCGGCCACCGGCTCCCAGGACCGCGCGCGCACGATTCTCGGCCACGTCGAACACGTAGCGCCGGTAGCCGGCGAACACCTCGTCGCCGCCGTCGCCGGAGAGGGCGACGGTCACGTGTTCGCGCGCCATGCGCGAGACGAGGTACGTCGGCACCGTCGAGGGGTCGGCCAGGGGTTCGTCGAAGAACCAGGGCAGCGTCTCGACGGCCAGGCGCGGATCGGGCTCGAGAATGCGCGTGTGGTGGACGGCGCCCAGACGCGCGGCGGTGGCGCGCGCGCGCTCGAGCTCGTCGAACTCCTTCTCGCGGAAGCCGACCGAGCACAGCACGAGCCCGTTCGCGATCGAACGCGACGTGCGGTCGTCGCCGACTTGCGCACCGCGGATGCGCGCCATGCTGTCGGCGACCGCGGTGCTGTCGATTCCGCCCGACAGGAACGCGCCCAGCGGGACGTCCGACACGAGGTGGTCGCGCACGACGCGGTCGATCCATGAAATGATCTCGTTCGAGGACGCCGGCTCGCGCGGGCCGTCGAGCGGCAGGTCCCAGTAGGCCGCGACGCGCGGCGCCTCGCCCGGCGTCCACGAGAGCGTCGAAGCCTGCGGCAGTCGCTGGATCCCCTCCCAGGCGGCGTGCGGGCCCGAGATGTAGCCCTGGACAAGGTAATCCAGGAGCGCGGGCGCGCGCAGCGCGCGCGGCACGAGGCCGCTCTCCAGGATCGCCTTGCACTCGCTGGCGAACACGAGACCCTGCGCCGTCAGCGCCCAGAAGAGCGGCTTCAAGCCCAAGCGGTCGCGGCCGAGCAGCAGCTTGGGACGCGCCGCATCGCGCAGGTCGGCGATCGCGAACGCGAACATGCCCGTCAGGTGCTCGGCCAGACGCTCGCCGTGCTCCTGGTACAGGTGCACGATCGTCTCGACGTCGGAATCGGTGCGGAAGCGGTGACCGCGCGCCTCGAGGCCCGCGCGCAGCTCCAGGAAGTTGTAGATCTCGCCGTTGCAGACGACCGCGATCGAGCCGCTCTCGTCCAGGATCGGCTGGTGTCCGCCCTCGACGTCGATGATCGAAAGACGGCGGAAACCGAGGCCGAAACCGGCGCGCTGGAACAAGCCTTCGTCGTCCGGCCCGCGGTGCGCCAGCGTGCGCGTCATGCGCGTCAGGAGCGCCTCGTCGACCGTCCGGCGCGGATCGGACAGCGCGATGCCGGTGAAGCCGCACATGGCGGTCAGGCCGTTCCCGGCGCGGGGCGGCGGCCGAAACCGCTGCGCGGACGCTCGCGATCGAAGCCCTCGGGTCGCGGGCGCGGCCCGAAGCCCGGTTCCTTGGCCAGCGACAGCTCGCCGCGCTCGCCGCCGGCGGTCTCGCGCAGGGGCTCGGTCGCCATGGCTTCCCGCGCGACCTTCCCGAAGACGATCACGACCGCGACGTAGTGGTAGAAGAGGTCGAACTGCGCGCGGTTCAGGAACGTCGCACCCACGACGAAGGCCACCATCCCCGCCTCGAACATGTTCGCGTAGGAGATGATCCAGCTCGAATGGTAGCGCCGGTTCGCTTCGCGGCGCACGAGCCACAGGTCGCGGAAGGTCAGCACGATCAACGCCAGGTAGAGCAGGAAGGCCGGCGTGCCGCATTCGGCCCAGATCTGGAGGTAGCTGTTGTGCGCGACCCGCGTGCCCTCGGGCTTGGGGCTGCCATCGGCCTCCTTGGCCTGATTGGGGTCGAACCCGACGTACTCCTGCTGGAACTTGGCGTAGCCGACGCCCAGGAGCGGCTTGTCGGCGATCATGCGCCCGGCCACCTTCCAGGCCTCGATGCGCCCGCGCGCCGAACCCTCCGTCTGGTAGTCGGCGATCGTCGCGATGCGCGTCGTGAACGTCTTCGGCGCGGCGATCCAGGCCGCGCCGCCCATCAGCGCGAGCAGCACGAACCCGGCGATGCGGTTCTGGGAGCGCCACACGACGACCAGCAACATCGCGGCCATGGCCAGGAAGCCGCCGCGCGAGTGCGTGGCGATCACGCACAGCGCTGTCAGCGGCACCGTGGCCAGCAGGAACCGCCGCAGGAGCGTGCGCGTCTCGGAGAGCCCCAGGTAGAGGAGCATCGGCATGCCCATGCACAGGGCCAGCGCGAAATCGTTGCGGTCCGTGAGCATGCCGCCTGGACCCTGCAGGATCTCGAGGCGGAAGCCCGAGATGACGAAGGCCAGGCCGTTCTTCACGCCGAAGAAGCCGAAGCTCAGCGCGATCACGTAGACCAGGATGCGCAGGTACTCGCGGTTGCGCACGACGCCGGTCGTGAACAGCGCCACACCCACGATCTTGACGTACTCGACGTAGCTCGTCAGGTCGCCGGCGACGAAGAAGCGCGACGACACGAGGCTCAAGCCGACGATGCCGACCAGCGCGACCATGATCCAGCAGCGGATGTCGGGCAGCATGAAGCGCCGCTCGCCCGAGCCCAGGACGAAGCCGGCGATCGTCACGAGCGCGACGTAGTAGGACCAGCGCTCGAAACGCGCCCAGCCCCACGTCAGGTCCTGCAGCCGCATGTAGGCCAGCAGCGTGAAGACGAGCAGGCCGATGAAGGGCCGCCGAAAGCACGTCGGCAGTGTCGCGATGATGAACCCGGCGACGATCAGGTCGCGCACGCGCGCCTCCTACTTGAAGCGCGCGCGGAAACCTTCGATCGCGTCGCGCACGTCCTGGGAGAGTGAAGAGGCGTCGTTGACCCAGGCCCATGTCACGAAGAGGACGGCCCCGATCAAGGCGACGCTCGCCGTGCCGACCGAGATGCGGCGGAGGGAGGCCAGGCGCTGCTCGCGGCGCGTCGTGATGCGGCCGACCGCGCCCAGCACGGGCACGGCCATGACGCGCCCGATGTCCCCGACGCTGCGGAAGCAGTTGCGGCTGAACTCGAGGATCACGGCCGTGCCCAGGCCGATCGCGATCCCCGCCACCAGGGCGAAGCTGACGATGAGCCAGGGGTTCGGCTCGGTCGGCTTGCTGGGGACGTCGACCTCCTGGGTGATCTCGAACGGGTTCGAGAGCGGCGAACTCAAAATCGCGAACTCGCGCGACTTGCCCTGGAACGCCAGCTCGGCGGCGTCCAGGTTCTCGGCCACGCGCGCCACGGTCTCCTTGCGCTCGCGCACCTCGCGGTACACGGGCTGCAGCTCCTCCACGCGGCGGCTGTCGGCCTGGACTTTGGCCTCGAGGCTCACGAGGCGCGCCTCGGCCACGCGCAGATCGGTGTCGAGGTCGTCGATCTTCTGGCGCGTGGGCGCGATCAGCGGGTTGGGACCCGAGCGCTTCTGCAGCTCGCCCTTGGTGATCTGCACACCCTTCTGCTCGCGCTGTTTCTCCAGCTTGCGGATCTCCTGCTGGATCTCCTTGTAGCGGCTGTGGATCGGACGGATGCCCTCGAGCTGCGCCTTCAGCGCCTCGATCTTGTCCTCGAGCTCCTGCACCTCGGCCGCGTTGCTCGAGCCGCCGACGAGCATCTCTTCCTGGTCGACGCGCGGCGGCAACTCCTCGAGTCGCCGCTCGAACTCGGCCTTGCGCACCTGGATCTGGTCGATCTCGACCCGCGTCGCCTCGAGCTCGATCTCGTTGCGGCGCAACCGCTCGAACACGGGGTCCTCGGTGCGCGATGCGTCGGCTCCGGGCGTGGGCTGCGTGGCCGAGAGCCCGTTCTCGCGCAGGAGCTCGGTCAGCGCGGCCTCCTCGTTCTGGTACTGCTTCTCGAGACGGCTGCGCGCCTCGTTGAGCTTCTTGACCTCGTCCTCGCTCTTGCGGCGGTCGCGCTCGATCACGTCCTCGGTCCAATCGTTGCGCAGCGCGCGCAGGAAGTCCGCCGCCCAGTCCACGTTGACGTTCGAGTACTCGATGTTGACGAAGCTCGTGCCCTGCGTCGTCGACTGCGCCGGCGTGACCTTGACGGCCTGCTGCGCGTCCTCGAGCCAGTCGAACTGCTCGGCCGGCGGCAGGCCCAGGTAGTCCTGGTTCTGCAGCTCCTGCGTCACCTTCTTGATGCGCGCGAGGCTCTTGATCTGGAACGGCGCGTTGGCTGCTTCCTTGGCGCTGATCGAGACGCCCACCGGCCGCAGCTCGATCTGCGTCTTCACGACGAACTTCTTGGGGATGACGACCGCGACGAAGATGCCCAGTGAGAGCACGACCGCGGCCGGCAGGATCACCTGCCACTTGCGGCGCTTCAGGATCCCCAGGAACTCCTGGAGTTGACCCTGTGTCTCGACTTGGACGGCCACGTCGCGGAGCTCCTAGAAGATCCCCGCCCCGCCGGCGTTGTAGTAGCTGCCGGCCCCGCGCAGCGCGTTGTAGGAGAAGATGGCGGACGACAGGCTCTCGAGCACGAACTTGACCGGGAACAGCAGCGCGTCGATGAAGTAGCCGAATTCGGCCAGCATCGTCGGCGGCACGTAGATGATGTCGCGCTCGTGCACGTGCACGTTGAACGTCGAGTCGCCGCGCGTGAACAGGTCGGAGAGGTCGAAGTACTGGATGAACGGGTCGCGCGGGTCCGCGCGGATCAGCCGCACCCGGCCCAGGTTGCCCGAGTCCGTCTTGGGTATGGCTTTCATGACCGCTTCGAACAGCGTCAGGTCGCCGGGGAAGTCCTGCAGCCCCTGTTGCTCGACCTCGCCGAAGATGAAGTACTTCTTGCCCTGCGTGAAGATGCGCACCTTGATGTCCAGCAGGTCGTAGTACGGGCTGTACTTCTCCATCAAGAGCGCCTCGATCTGCGTGCGCGTCAGGCCGGCCACGACGACCGCGCCCAGCTCGGGCAGGATCACGGTGCCGTCGATGTCGACCTTCGTGCGCACGATCTGCAGCTCGTCCTGGTAGGGATCGTCGAGCCCGATCTCGTCCCCGATCGCGACCCAGTTCTCCTCCTCGGCGTTACCCGAGTAGCGGTTCCCGAAACCGTCCGTGTTCAGGTACTGCAGTACGCGCTTGTCGGGCGTGGCGTTGCAGCCCGCGAGCCCCAGTCCGAGCAGGACCCAGACGAGGAGCAGCACGCGCTGCACGAGGCTCGGGGAGCTCATCGAGGGGTGGAGGAACCCGGGTCCTGGGTCGGGGACTGCACGTCGATCACGTCACCCGCGTGCACGTGCACGTTGAACGTCGAGTCCCCACGCGTGAACAGGCCCGAGAGGTCGATGCACTGGTCGAACGGGTCGCGCGGATCCGCCCGGATCAGCCGCACGCGCCCCAGGTTGCCCGAGTCCGACTTGGGCTTGGCCTGCATGATCGCCTCGAACAACGTCAGGTCGCCGTGGAAGGACTGCGTTCCCGGATTCTCGACCAGGCCGACCACGGAGTACGTCGGACCGGGCTCGCGCGGTGCCACCGGCGGAGGCTGCTGCACGTCGGGCGTGGCACGACAGGCCGCCAGCCCCAGTCCCGCCAGGACCCAGACGAGGAGCAGGGCGCGCTGCACGAGGCTAGGAAGGATCATCGGGGAGTGGGGTCTCGGTTCCTGGATCGACAGAAAGGGCTTCCGGGTTGAACCGCTCAGGAACCGTATTGCCGGGCGTAGTACTCACGGTACGCACCCGTCCGAACCCGTTGCAACCACCCAGGATGCGACGCGTACCAGCGGATGGTCAGCGGCAGGGCCTCGGCGAAGGCGAAGCGCGGGGCCCAGCCCAGCTCGGTCCGGATCTTCGAGGCGTCGATCGCGTAGCGCCGGTCGTGCCCCGGCCGGTCCTTGACGTAGGTGATCAGGCTCTCGGGCTTCTTCAGCTCGCGCAGAACGTGCCGGACCAGCGTCAGGTTCGCGAGCTCCGTGTTGCCGCCGATGTTGTAGGCCTCGCCGACTTTGCCTTTCTCCAGGACCGCCAGGATCGCTTCGCAGTGGTCGCGCACGTAGAGCCAGTCGCGCACGTAGAGCCCGTCTCCGTAGACCGGGATCGGCTTGTCCTCTGTGGCGTTCGCGATCATCAGCGGCAGGAACTTCTCCGGGAACTGGTAGGGCCCGTAGTTGTTCGAGCAACGCGTGATGCAGGCCGCGAAGCCGTGCGTGTGCACCGCGGCGCGCACGAGCAGGTCGCTGCCGGCCTTGCTGGCCGAGTAGGGCGAGTTCGGCGCGAGGGGCGTGCCCTCCGTGAAGAGGCCCTTCTCCCCCAGCGAGCCGTAGACCTCGTCGGTCGACACGTGCACGAACTTCTCGACGCCGTAGTGGCGCGCCGCGTCGAGCAGGATCTGCGTGCCGACCACGTTCGTGTTCACGAACGGCTGGCCGGACGTGATCGAGCGGTCGACGTGGCTCTCGGCCGCGAAGTGCACGACGACGATCCGCCCTCCGGCTGACTTCGCCTCCGCAAAGGCCTTCTCGACGTCCGCGCCCTGCGTGATGTCGCCGTGGACGAAGCGGTGGTTCGGGTTCCCCGAGACCGGCTCGAGGTTCTCGAGGTTGCCGGCGTACGTGAGCGCGTCGAGGTTGACGATGCGCCAGTCTTGGCGCAGCTCGACGAGCATGTGGACGAAGTTGCTGCCGATGAATCCGGCGCCGCCCGTGACGAGGATCGTGGTGCTCATGCGGTAGGTTGGCTCAGGAAACTCTGGAGGGCGTCGCGCCACGGCGCCAGGGCGTGACCGCGCAAGGCGGCGAGGCGGGAGCAGTCGAGCACGCTGTAGCGCGGTCGCACGGCGGGCCGCGGGAACTCGGCCGTCGTGCAGGGTGCGACGCGCACGCCGCGCACGCCGGCCAGCTCGAGCGTCGCGACGGCCAGCTCGTACCACGAGGCCTGACCTTCGCACGCGGCGTGGTACACGCCCGCGTCGCCCTTCTCGAGCACGTCCCACAGTGCCGGCGCGAGCTCGCGCGTCGACGTCGGCGATCCGACCTGGTCGTGCACGACGCGCAGCTCGCTGCGCTCCTTGGCCAGGGCCAGGATCGTGCCCGGGAAGTGCTTGCCGCGCGGACCGTAGAGCCACTGCGAGCGCACGACGCGCGTGCCGCCCGGGTGCGCGGCGCGCGCCGCGACTTCGCCCGCGAGCTTCGTGCGTCCGTACACGCTGAGCGGGTTCGTCGCGTCGTCGACCTTGTAGGGCCGCGTCCCCGCGCCGTCGAAGACGAAGTCCGTGCTGACCAGCACGAGCGGGATCGACGCGGCCGCGCAGACCCGCGCCAGCTCGCGCGCGCTGTCCTCGTTGGCACGGCGCGCCTCGGCCTCGTGGTCCTCGGCCAGGTCGACCGCCGTGTAGGCCGCCGCGTGGATCACGCCGTCGAACGGGCCGTGCTCGCGGAAGAGCTGCTCGATCCGCACGGGGTCGGCCAGGTCGAAGCCCGCGGCCGGCAGGTCCGTGCCCGGCTTCAGATCCGTGCCGATCGCGGTCACGCCGCGCGGCGCCCGCAGGCACAGCTCGCTGGCGAGCATCCCCGATGCGCCGGTGACCAGGACGCGTCGCATCGGCGCCGGCCGTCAGTCCTTGTTCGCGCCGCTCTCGGCGACGAGCGACGCCGCCTGGTGCAGCGACTTGAACGTCCCCGCGTCGGTCCACCAGCCCGAGAGCGTCTCGTACGTCATCGAGCCGTCCTGGATGTACCAGTTGTTCACGTCGGTGATCTCGAGCTCGCCGCGGTCGCTGGGCTTGAGCGTCTTGATGATCTCCCAGACGCGCCCGTCGTAGAGGTAGATGCCGATCACCGCCAGGTTCGACTGCGGGTTCTTGGGCTTCTCGACGATGCGCACGACCTTGCCGTTCTGCACGGTCGCGACGCCGAAGCGCTCGGGGTCGGGCACCTCCTTGAGCAGGATCTTGGCGCCCTTCCCCTGCTTCCGGAAATCGGCCACGGCCTTGACGATGTTCTTCTCGATCAGGTTGTCGCCCAGGATCACGCAGACCGGCGAGCCTGCGGCCCAGTGCTCGGCCAGACCCAGCGCTTCGGCGATCCCGCCCTCGCCTTCCTGGTACGTGTAGTTCAGGTGCTTGAGCCCGAAGTCGCGACCGTTGCCGAGCAAGGACAGGAAGTCGCCCGACTTGCGCCCGCCGGTCACGATCATGATGTCCGTGATCCCGGCCTTCACCATGGCCTCGATCGGGTAGTAGATCATCGGCCGGTCGAAGACCGGCAGCAGGTGCTTGTTCGTGATCTTCGTGAGCGGGAAGAGCCTCGTGCCGAGGCCACCGGCCAGGATGACGCCTTTCATGGGCGGGCGGGAGCGGCGCTCGCGCGCCTCGTAGGGAGTCCGTGCAAGGGATGGAGGCTCACGAGCGGGCGAGGAGGATACCCGCGTGCCCGGTCGAGCGGCAACGCGATCCGCCTCGTCGAGCGTGGATCCGCCCCACCGAGCGGCAGGAATCGGGTCGTGGCGTCGTTCGGGCGCGTCTAGAACCGGAGCCAGAGGCCAAACTCATGACCACCGCAGCTCTCCACATGGCTCGTCCCTCCACCGCCCCCGCCGCCGCCGCCGACCTCGACCGGATCGCACGCGCGATCGCGTTTGCCGGCGCGCACTACCCCGCGCAGCCGTCGATCGCCGAACTCGCCGCCGCAGCCGGCTTGAGCCCGACGCGCTTCGCACGCGCCTTCCGCACGCACGCCGGAATCACGCCCAAGAGCTGGGTGCAGCACCTGACGCTGGCCGACGCGCGCGAGCGGCTCTCACGCTCGGCCACCGTGCTCGAGGCGAGCTACGCGGTCGGCCTGTCGGGCCCGTCGCGCCTTCACGACCTCTTCACCACGACCGAGCGGATGACTCCGGGCGAGTACAGGAGCGGCGGACGCGGCGTGCGCATCGGCTGGACGATGGTCGCGACGCCGTTCGGCGCAGCGCTGCTCGCGGCGACGGAGCGGGGCGTGTGCGCACTGGCGTTCCTGGCGGACGGTCCGCGCGAGCGTGCGCTCGCCGCCGCGCTCGAGGACTTGCGCGCGCGCTGGCCGCGGGCCGAGCTCGCGCGCGACGACGAGGGGCTCTCCTCGACGGCAGCCGAGATCAGCGTGCGCCTGGCCGGCGGACGCCGCGCTCCGCTGGCGCTGCTCCTGGCGGGCACGCCGTTCGAGACGCAGGTGTGGGAAGCGCTGCTGCGGCTCCCCGAGGGCGCCGTGATGAGCTACGGCGACCTCGCTCGCGCGCTCGGTGCCCCAACTGCTGCGCGCGCCGTCGGGCAGGCCGTCGGCGCGAACCCGATCGCAGCCTTGATTCCCTGCCACCGCGTCCTGCGCGCGAACGGTGCCCTGGGCGGCTACCGCTGGGGCGAGCCGCGCAAGCGCGCGCTGCTGGCCGTGGAGCGCGCGCGGTAGACAGCTGTGTCAGACACTTTGCCCCGTCGTCGCCGGGCTCCTCCGCGCAACGCGCGCAGACGACGGGGAAAGGTGTCTGACACCCGTGTCTACTGCTTGCGGTACCAGCGCACGAAGCGCTCGACGCCCTCGCGCACGCTCGTGTGCGGGTCGTAGCCCAGCTGCGCGCGCGCCTTCGACACGTCGGCGCACGTCACGTGCACGTCGCCCGGCTGCATCGGCATGCGGTTCAGGATCGGCTTCTTGCCGCAGGCCTCGCCGATGATTCCGACGAGCTCCTGCAGCGACGTCGTGGCCGATTCGCCCAGGTTGTAGATCTCGTAGCCGGCGCAGCGGTCGAGCGAGCGCACCACGCCGTCGACGATGTCGTCGACGTACGTGTAGTCGCGGCGCGTCGAGCCGCCGCCGTAGAACGGGATCGGCTGGCCGTCCAGGCACGCTTTCACGAACTTGTGGATCGCCATCTCGGGCCGCTGGCGCGGGCCGTAGACCGTGAAGAAGCGCAGCGCGTGCGTCGGGATCCCGTACAGGTGGTGGTACGTCCAGGCGTGCAGCTCGCCGGCGCGCTTCGTGGCGGCGTAGGGCGACACCGGGTGGTGGATGTCGTCGTCCTCGCGGAACGGCACGTCGGCGCGGTCGCCGTACACGCTCGAACTCGACACGAAGACGAAGCGGGTTTCCGGGCGCTTCTTGAGCTCCTCGAGGATGTGCAGCGTGCCGCGCACGTTCACGTCCTCGTAGTGCAGCGGGTCCTGGATCGAGGGCCGCACGCCGGCCATCGCGGCCAGGTGGATCACCGCGTCGAACGAGCCCTCGTCGAAGATCCGTGCCATGAGCGGGCGGTCGCGGATGTCGCCCGTGACGACCGTCGCGCCGCGCAAGTGCGCCAGGTTCGCGCGCTTGATCGCCGGGTCGTAGAAGTCGTTGAAGTTGTCGAGGACCGTGACGCGGTCGCCCCGCGCGAGCAGGTGCTCGCCCACGTGGGAGCCGATGAAACCCGCGCCGCCAGTGAGCAGGACGTGCTGCACGGTTCCTCTGGGCTTCGCCATGCCGCTCACTCGACTGTCACGCTCTTGGCCAGGTTGCGCGGCTTGTCGATGTCCAGGCCCTTCAGGTCGGCCATGTGGTACGCGACGAGCTGCAGCGGGATCACGTTCAGGATCGGCGAGAGCCACTCCGAGCAGACCGGCACGGCGACGTGCTCGTCGGCCAGCGCGAGGCTCTGCGGGTCGGAGCCGATCGCGATCACGTGGCCGCCGCGCGCGCGCACCTGCTCCAGGTTCGAGCGCACCTTCTCGGCCAGCGGGCCGGCGCTGTTGACGACGAGGATCGACATGGTCGGGTCGATCAGCGCGATCGGCCCGTGCTTCATCTCGCCGGCCGGGTAGCCCTCGGCGTGCACGTAGGAGATCTCCTTCAGCTTGAGCGCGCCCTCGAGCGCGATCGGGAAGTTGATCCCGCGACCGAGGAACAGGAAACCACGCTGGCCCTGGTTCTGTTGCGCGATCGCGCGCACTTCGGACACGGCGCGCTCGCCCAGCAGGCTCTCCATCATCGGGCGCAAGAGGCGCAGGTCGGACACGAGCTCGCGGCCGCGCTCGAGCGACAGCACGCCGCGCGCGCGGCCCATGCGGATCGCCAGCAAGTACGCCGCGACGACCTGCGCGACGAAGGCCTTCGTGCTGGCCACGCCGATCTCGGGACCGGCCTGCGTCAGGATCGTGGCCTGCGACTCGCGCACGAGCGTGCTGCCGACCACGTTGCAGATCGCGGCCGTGCGCGCGCCCAGCGACTACGCCAGCCGCAAGGCCGCCAGCGTGTCGGCCGTCTCGCCCGACTGCGAGATCGCCAAGGCCAGCGTGCCGGGCGCAACGACGGGATCGCGGTAGCGGAACTCGCTGGCGTAGTCGACGTCGACCGGCACGCGCGCCAGGCCCTCGATCAGGTAGCGCGCGATCCAGCCGGCGTGCAGCGCGGTGCCGCAGGCGACGACCTGCAGACGCTGCACCGCACGCATTTCGGCGTCGGAGAAGCCCGGCTCGCCGAAATCCACGTCGCCTTGCTCGAGCCGCAGGCGGTCGAACGCCGTGCGCGCGAGCACGTCGGGCTGCTCGTGGATCTCCTTGAGCATGTAATGCGGGAACGTGCCCTTCCCGGCCGCTTCCGGGTCCCATTCGATGCGCCGGACCGGGCGCGCTACGGCGGTGCCGTCGATGCGCGTGATGCGCGGCGGGCGGCCCAGCTCGAGCTCGCACACGTCTCCGTCCTCGATGAAGACCACGTCGCGCGTGTACGCGATCAGCGCCAGCACGTCCGAGGCCAGGTACACGCCGTCGGGCGTCGCCGCGACGGCCAGCGGCGGACCGGAGCGCGCGCACACGATGCGGGGGCCATGCTCGCCTTGCGCCAGCGCCGCGATCGCGTAGTAGCCGCGCACGCGCGCCAGGCTGTGCCGCACGGCGTCGCCCAGGTCGCGGCCGCGCGACAGCTCGCGCCCGACCATGTGCGCCAGCACCTCGGTGTCGGTCTCGGACGCGAAGCGCACGCCGGCCGCCTCGAGTTCGGCGCGCAGCTCGGCCCAGTTCTCGACCACGCCGTTGTGCACGAGCGCGACGCGGCCCTCCTGGTCGGTGTGCGGGTGCGCGTTCTCGTCCGAAGGCGTGCCGTGCGTGGCCCAGCGCGTGTGCCCGATGCCGGCTTTGGCGCCCGACAGCGATCCGTCGGAGAGCTCGTGCTCCAGTCGATCGATGCGCCCGGCCTTGCGCCGGATCGAGATCGCGCCGGATTCCAGCACGGCCACGCCAGCCGAGTCGTAGCCGCGGTACTCGAGGAGGCGCAGCCCGGAAAGCAGCGTCTCGACGACGTTGCCCGTGCGCTGGATCGCGCCGACGATGCCGCACACGGTCAGTGACCTCCCCGCGCGGATTGCCTGTCGGGCCCCAGGACGCGCGGACGGAAGTGCTCGAGCGTGCGCGCCAGCCCTTCCTCGAGGCCGACCTTGGGCTCCCAGCCCAGCAGACGGCGCGCTTTCGTGATGTCGGGCTGTCGCACCTTGGGATCGTCGACGGGCAGCGGCCGGAATTCGAGCTTCGAGCGCGACCCCGTCGCCTTCAGCACGGCCTCGGCGAACTGGAGGATCGTCATCTCGACCGGATTGCCGATGTTGACCGGCAGGTGCTCCTGCGAGTTCAACAGGCGCCAGATCCCTTCGACCAGATCGTCGACGTAGCAAAACGAGCGCGTCTGCGAGCCGTCGCCGAACACCGTCAGCGGCTCGCCGCGCAGCGCCTGCGACATGAACGCGGGCAATGCGCGCCCGTCGCGCAGCCTCATCCTGGGCCCGTACGTGTTGAAGATGCGCACGATGCGCGTGTCGAGCCCGTGGAAGCGGTGGTAGGCCATCGTCATGGCCTCGGCGAAGCGCTTGGCCTCGTCGTACACGCCGCGCGGGCCGACGCAGTTCACGTTGCCCCAGTAGTCCTCGGACTGCGGGTGCACGAGCGGATCGCCGTAGCACTCGCTGGTGCTCGCGAGCAGGAAGCGCGCGTTCTTGGCGCGCGCGAGCCCCAACGCCTTGTGCGTGCCCAGCGAACCCACTTTGAGGGTCTGGATCGGCAGCTCGAGGTAGTCGATCGGCGACGCCGGCGAAGCGAAGTGCAGCACCGCGTCCACGGCGCCGGGCACGTGCACGTGCTCGGTGACGTCGCGCTTCTCGAAGTGGAACGCGGGGTCCTTGAACAGGTGCTCGACGTTGTCGAGGCTCCCGGTGATGAGGTTGTCCATGCAGACGACCTCGTGGCCCTCCGCCAGGAACCGCTCGCACAGGTGGCTGCCGAGGAAGCCGGCGCCGCCGGTGATCAGGACCCGCGGTCGTGCGGCAGCCACGCTCACCTTGGCCCGAGGCCCGAGAAATCGACCTCTTCGCCGCGCTCGAGGCGCACTTTCTGGCCGAGGGCCTCGATCTCGTGCTCGCCCACCGCCTGCACGCGCACGCGGTTCAGGTCGGCGTCGGACTCGACCGCGCCGGTGAGCAGGACGGAGAAGCCCGGACCGCTGACGAGATCGGCGCTGGTCGCACTGCGCGTCGGACGGCCGCCCGCGCTCAGGAGCGGCAGGTCGACCGCCTGCCCCGGGTCGAGGTCGATCACGTCCTCGCGGAACGCCACGCGGCTGGCCGTCTTCGACTGGTTCTTCACGCGCAGGAAGTCGGGGCGCACGCGCTCGAGCACGATCGGTCCGCCCGAGGCCGACAGCCGCGCGCCGCCCAGGAGGTCGATCTGCTCCTCGGCCGCCAGCTGGATCTGGGCCGTGTCGACCTCGAAGAACGAGAACAGGCTCTCGCCGCGCGAAGGCGAGCCGACCAGTCCGAAGCCGCGGCCCGAGATCAGGATCGAGGAGCCGTCGTTCCACAGCACCTCGACGCGGCCGCCGGGCGCGACGGAGACGGACGAGCCGGCGTGCATGCGCACGCTCTTCTCGTAGAAGGTCAGCGGGTAGCCGGCGGTGCGACCGGCCGGGCGCACCATGACCGGGTCGGCGTGCCGCACGACGAGCACCTCCTCGACGCCCTCCGGGTAGTCGGCCTGCGCGCCCTGGGGCAGCGGATCGACGGCGTCCACCATCGGGCCGGGGTGCTCCTGCGTGCTCCAGAACGGCCAGCGTTGCCAGGCCGTGCACGAGCTGCACGCGAGAGCCGCCGCGATCACCGCCAGACGAACGATGCTCGACGGCCCTGCCGTCGCGCGCCGCAACGCGGCGCCAACAGAATCGAGCCCGTACGATCGGTTCTCTACGGGCTCCCTCGGCCCTGCCGTCGCGCGCCGCAACGCGGCGCCAACAGAATCGAGCCCGTACGATCGGTTCTCTACGG
>JANNQS010000104.1:0-25215 GCA_031400875.1 Planctomycetota bacterium
CGCGACGCGCACGCTGTCGAGCGTGAACAGCGTGAACGATCGCCCGTCCACCTCGCGCTCGCCGAGGCGCCGCGCGCGCACGACGCGGTCGTTGCGCGCGAGCGTCGCACCCGCGGCCGGCGTCGGCGCGAACGCGGCCTGCAGCTCGGCGTCCTTGTCGTTCAGCCAGGGCGCTTCGATCTGCACCGGCAGATCCAGGCTGCGGCGGAACATCGGGATCAGGTTCGTCGCCAGAAACTCCGTCTCGATGCGCAGGCGCAATTCGACGCGCACGAGCTCGCCGACCCACACGGGATCGCGCTCGACGTGGATCTCGAGGAACGCGCGCCCCAGGTCGCTCTCGTCGAGCGCGCCGTCGGGTCCCAGGATCCAGTCGGCCGGCGTGAGGACCTCCTCGGCCTGCGGCTCGGGCAGGCGCAGGGACGGCTGCTGCACTGCCGGCTCGGCGGAGAGGACGAGAAGAAGCGCAGCCAGCATGGGGACGCGTTGTAGGACCCGATTAGGCTCGTAGCTACAGGGCATCCGATCGATGCGACGCTCGCGCGCTGGTGTCACCCTCGTTGGGCCTTGGCGCGCTCGCTACAGTGCCCGCTGGATGGAACAGACCCGGAGCACCGCGCGCGCCCGCCTCGCGATCGCCGCGAGCCTGCTTCTCGTCACGGCGTGCAGCGCTCCCCGGCACGCGGTCGAACACGCCGCGGGGCGATGGCAGGTCTCGCGGACCGAAGGTGGCATCACGGTGCTCCTGGACTCCTCCACCGGTGACCTGTGGATGCTGGAGAGCCTGCCCGGAGGTGATGGACTCCAGTGGAGGCTCATGCTGCGCGCTCCGACGGCGCCCGAGTCGACGAGCGCGGCATCGAGCGGCGCGCGGTAGGCGACGAGCGCCGACACCCCGACGCCGGTAGGATGCGCGCGTGATCGCCGAATTGTTCCTGGCCCTGGCCCAGGCCCCCAAGGCCAAGCCGGCCAAGCCGAAACCGCCGCCTGCGGCCGACGTGCGCGCGCAGAAGGCGTTCGACGGCCTCGAGCCCTCCGAGCGCAAGGACGTCGTCGACTTCCTGGAGGCCGAGCTCGAGCACGTCACGACGTTCCAGATGTCGCTCGTGCGCTGGGTCTTCGCGCACCAGGACCGCGACCCGCTGATGTGGCCGGCGGCCGTGGAGACGCCGTACTTCGACCCAGCGAAGCACGCACCGGCGCAGCCGATCGCGCGGCAGCGGCTGGCCACCTCGGATGCGCGGGTGCAGACCGCGCTGCGCGAGATGCGCATCGCCGAGGACCACCGCGCGTGGGTCTACGACTGGGGCAGCGGCGACGTCGTGCACCACGTGCAGCGCGACACGCCCGAGCGCGCGTTCGGGCGTGCGCTGGCCGGGCTGCCGCCGCGGCTCGATCTGGTGCAGGCGCTGATCGAACGCGCGCTCGACGATGGATCGCAGCGCAAGTCGCTCCTTGCGTTCGGGCACGCCTACACGGACCGCGAAGGCAACGTGTTCCCGGGCATCACGCTCTACGACGCCTGGAAGTCCGGGCGCGAGATCGAGATGCCGGACGTCGACACGCTCGGCATCGTGAACACGGTGCTCGACGACTGGACGACGTGGACGTCCGTCGTGCCCTCGGACCGGCACGATTCGCTGTACGCGCGCATCGGCGAGCTGTTCGGGCCGGCCAAGAAGCTGCGCGAGCTGCGCGGTGCGATCGCGGCAACGTTCCTGGTCGGCGAACCTCCGCTGTGCTGCGGCTACGAGGCCACGCTCGACAACTTCCACTCGCTGTGGGAGGACTGCGACTCGACGCCCGAGACGCTGGCGAAGCGCCTGCCGCCGGCGGAAGGCACGCAGGATTTCCTCGCGGCCTGGATGAAGCGCTGCTACGAGGGCGATCTCTACAAGCGCGGCAAGAAGCGCCACGCGACGCTGGTGGCCGAAGGCGCTGTCATCCGCGCGACGCTCGAGCGCGTGCTCGACGAGTACGGCGCGTTCGCCCCGCGTGAGGGCGGCGCACCGAAGCCGAAGCCGAAGACGAAAGAGCGGTCGAGCGACCGCCGCTAGAAGAAGAGCCCCCCATGAACGTGAAGGAACTCGAGACGACCACGCGGGCGCTGGTGGCGCCGGGCAAGGGCATCCTGGCCGCCGACGAGAGCCACGGCACGATCGAGAAGCGCTTCCAGACGATCGGCCTGCCCAACGCCGAGCCGAACCGGCGCGCGTACCGCGACATGCTCTTCACGACGAAGAGCTTCGGCGAGTCGATCAGCGGCGTGATCCTGTTCGACGAGACGATCCGCCAGTCGAGCCTGGCCGGCACGGCGTTCCCCGAGCTCTTGACGAAATCCGGCTCGATCCCGGGCATCAAGGTCGACGCGGGTACCGTGCCGATGCCCGGATCGCCCGAGGAGAAGATCACGCAGGGGCTGGACGGCTTGCGCGAGCGCCTCGCGGAGTACCGCAAGCTGGGCGCGCGCTTCGCCAAGTGGCGCGCGGTGATCACGATCGGCAACAACTTGCCGACGCCGATCAACCTGCGCGAGAACGCGATCCTGCTGGCGCGCTACGCCAGCCTGTGCCAGGAGGCCGACATCGTGCCGATCGTCGAGCCCGAGGTGCTCATGGACGGCGATCACACGATCGACCGTTGCATGCAGGTCACGACGCAGACGCTGCACGAGACGTTCGTGGCGCTGCACGACCGCTCGGTCGTGCTGGAAGGGATGCTGCTGAAGCCGAACATGGTCGTGGCCGGCAAGAAGTGCGCGGCGCAGCCGACACCGCAGCTCGTGGCGGAAATGACGCTGGCCTGCTTCCGCCGCACGGTGCCGTGCGCGGTGCCGGGCATCGTGTTCCTGTCGGGCGGGCAGAGCGCGGCGCAGGCGACGCACCACCTGTCCTTGATGAACGCGATGGGGCCGCTGCCCTGGCAGCTGAGCTTCTCGTACGGCCGCGCGCTGCAGGACGAGGCGCTCAAGGCCTGGGGCGGCAAGCCGGAGAACGTCACGAAGGCGCAGAGGGTCTTCGCGCTGCGGGCGCGGTTGAACAGCCTGGCGCGCGCCGGCAAGTACGACCCGAAGATGGAGCACGAGCTCGTGACGGCCTGACGGTCCGCAGCGCGGCGGACCTGGTCTGCGCCGACGAAAGGTGCCGTCTACGCACTCGAGCCACCTAGTGAGGCGGGGCGGCGGGTCCGAGACTCGCGCGTGCTCCGAGTTCCAGCCTGACCCCACTCGGCACCCAGGTCTCCCCCATGTTCTCGAAGGTCGCCGCTCTTCTCTCGATTCCCCTCCTCCTCGCTTCGACCACGGCCGCGCAAGCGCCGAGCTACGCCGTCGAGTTCCTCGGCGCCGGCACGTCGGCCAGCGCGTTGAACGAGCTCGGCGTCGCCGTCGGCTCGATGACGCTCCCCGGCGACGTGACCTGCGCGGCGATCAGCTACCCCGGCCAACCGTTCACGCCGCTGCCGTTGCCGGCGGGCTACCTGAGCTCCACGGCCTACGACGTCAATGACTCCGGGCTGGTCGTGGGCGTGCTCAGCACGTCCACCGTGCCGAACATGTCGGCGCACGCCGTGGCCTGGCGGCCCACCGGAAGCGGCTACGTCGTCGACGTGCTCGGCGAGCCGGCCGGCGACCTCTACAGCTACGCGACGGGCGTCAACAACCTGGGTGACATCGTCGGCTCGTCGGGGATCGTGCCCTGGGCCTACGTCGTGCACGGCGTGCACTACGCCAGCACCGGCCCGGTGGTCCTGCCGGGTCTGTCGAGCGAGGTGGCCGACGTCAACGACAACCGCAAGGTGCTCGCGCGGAACGAGCTGTTCGACCTGAACACCGGGCAGATGCAGATCATCGCGCTGCCGCCCGGCAACTGGCAGGGATTCGGCGGCGCGGCGCTGAACGAGCTCGACGGATTCTGCGGGTACATCCAGGGCTACTCCTCGACCTGCGCGAGCTTCCCGATGCGCTATCTGCCGGCGAGCGGCTGGCTGACCGTCGGCGGCTGCGCGCAGACCACCTCGGCGACGGCGATCAACGACCTCGGCGACGTGCTGACCTACGTCTACTTCGGCGGCGCGCGCGTGCGCTTCGAGGGGATCGGCGATTTCCCGATCGGGCAGCTGATCGACCCGTCGCAGGGCAGCTGGCTGGTCCAGTACTACGGAGCCTCCGACATCAACAACCAGCGCCAGATGCTGTGCGCGGTCCGGGAGCCCGTCTCGCTGCAGATCGGGGCCGCGCGGCTCACGAGCCTGACGGCGCCGACGCTCTTCTGCGCCGGCGACGGCAGCGGGACGGCCTGCCCCTGCGGCAATGCGAGCGCGGCCGGCGCGGACGTCGGTTGCCTCAACTCGCTCGGAACGGGCGGTCGATTGCGCGCGACCGGAACCGCGAGCGTCGCGGCCGATTCGCTCGTGCTCCAGGGCTCGGGCATGCCGGACTCCTCCGCGCTGTACTTCCAGGGCACGACGCGCGCGAACGGCGGAGCCGGCGCCGTGTTCGGCGA
Source organism: Planctomycetota bacterium (assembly GCA_031400875.1). Taxonomy (GTDB): domain Bacteria; phylum Planctomycetota; class UBA1135; order UBA1135; genus JAEUHZ01. The sequence continues at coordinate 4,503 of JANNQS010000104.1, forward strand.
CGGCCTGCGCTGCGCCAGCGGCACGATCATCCGCCTCGACACGCAGGCGAACGTCGCGGGCGCGTCGCAGCACCCCGTGGCCGGCGACCCGCCGATCTCGGTCCGCGGGCTGAACAGCCCGGGTGCGGTGCGCACGTACCAGGTCTGGTACCGCAACGCCGCCGCGTTCTGCACGGCCAGCACGTTCAACCTGACGAACGGCTTGGAGTTGACCTGGCAACCGTGATCGCCTCGGGTCGGACCTGTCGGCGCCGTTCCGAGCGAGGGCTCAGGCGATCACGGCATCGCGCGCGGCCAGCTCCGCCGTCGAGAACGCGGACTGGAAGTTGAAACCGCCGATCGGGCCCTGCAGGTCGAGGATCTCGCCGATCGCGTAGAGGCCCGCGTGCTTCTTGACGCGCAGGCTGCCGGCGTCGACCTCGTGCAGCGCGAGGCCGCCGGCCGTCACCTCGGCCATGTCGAAGCCGAGCGTGTCGTCGACCGGCACGGTCAGGCCCTTGAGCGCGTCGGCGATCCGCGTGCGCGCCTCGCGCTCGATCTGGTTCGCCTTCGGATCCGGCTCGCGCAAGCGCGCTTCGCGTGCCACGGCTTCGAGCACGCGGCGCGGCACCTCGAACGGCAGGACGCGCGACAGCGTCGGACCGCCCGGCCGTGATCCGGCCGCGAGCAGCAGCTCGCGCAGCGCTTCGACCCGCATGTCGGGCGCCATGTCGATCTTCAGCGCGAGGCTGACCGGCGGTCCACCGCGCGCCGCGGCCGCTCGAGCGCGCGCGACGGGCTCGGACAGGTCCATGGCCCCCGGTCCCGACACGCCGCGGTGCGTGAACAGCACCGGCCGCCGGCGCCGGCCGAGCACGCGGCCTTCGGCATCGACGAGCCGTGCTTCGGCGTCCTGCAGCGAGATGCCGGCCAGCTCGCGCACCCACACGGCCGGGCTCGAGAGCGGCGCGAGCGCCGGCACGGGCTCCACCTCCTCTAGGCCCAGGTCGTCGAGCCAGCGGTAGCCGTCGCCGGTCGTGCCGGTGCGCGGGTAGCTCATCCCGCCCGGGCACAGGATCACGCGCGGCGCGCGGACGACGCGGCCGTCCGCGATCGCGATCGTCCACGTGCCGTCGGGCGCGCGCTCCAGGCTCGCGACCGGACACTCGAGCTCGATGCGCGCGCCCTGTTCGCGCGCCGCGCGCTCGAGCGCGTCTCGCACCTCGCGCGCGCTGCCCGACGCCGGGAAGATCTTCTCGAGCGGCGCTTCGACCGTCGGCACGCCGAACTCCGCGAAGCGCTCGCGCACGGCACGCGGCGGCAGCACGCGGAAGGCCGTCTCGAGGAAGCGCGCACCCTGCTTGCCGAAGAGCGCCGCTGCCGGCCGCGCCTCGAGCGTCGTCGTCAAGTTGCACTTCGTGCCGCCGCTGGCCAGCACCTTCGTGCCCGTGCGCTCCGTCTTCTCGATCAACAGCACAGAGACGCCGGCACGCGCCACGCGCTCCGCCGCCCACAACCCGGCCGCGCCCGCGCCGACGACGACCACGTCAGCGCGCAACTCCGTCCACGGTGCGTCCGGCTCCCCCACCCGCGCAGCCTAGCGGTGGACAGCGGTGTCAGACACCTTGCCCCGAGTTCGCGCGGGCGCGGCGACGCACAGCGCGGCCGACGGCCGTCGGCGACGGGGAAAGGTGTCTGACACCGCTGTCCACCTTAGACTCCGCCGATGCTCGCGACTGCGGTGTGGCTCGGGATCGCGGCCGGCGCGGTGCACGCGGGCACGGGGCCGGACCATCTGGCGGGCGTGGCCCCGTTCGCGGCGCGCCGCGCCGCGGGAGCATGGCGCGTCGGCGTCGCCTGGGGACTGGGGCACACCGCGGGAGCAGCGGCCGCGGCCGCCATCGCGTTGTCGTTGCGCGCGCAGCTGCCGGGCCTCGAGGAGAGCCTGTCGGCCTGGTCGGAGCGCATCGTCGGCGTGCTCCTGTGCGCGATCGGCGCGATCGGTCTGCGGCGCGTCCTGCGGCCGGCGGCGCCCGTCGCGGACGGCCACGAGCCGAGCGTGGTCGGTCGATCGACGTTCGGTCTCGGCGTCGTGCACGGAGCCGCCGGGCTCTCGCACCTCTTCGGCGTCATGCCGGCACTGGCGCTGCCGGGCACGGCCGCGCCAGCGCTCTATCTGGCCGGATACGCGGCGGCCTCGCTCGCGGTCCTGACCCTGTTCGCGGCAGGAGTCGGTCGCCTCGCCCCGCCATCGCGTCCGCACGTGCGCCGCCGCGTCGTCACCGGAGCGTGCGCGTTGAGCCTCGCCGTCGGCGTGCTGTGGCTCGTTCGACCGATCTGATCTCGATCGTCCGACGGTGCGAGGATGCCGACACCGATGTGGCGGCGCGAACCTGTCGGAGTTGTCCCTGGCACCGTACCGTCAACCTCCCGAGAGCGAGGCTTCGTAGCCTTCGACGTCGTCGGTCAGGCTGCTCTCGTCGGGGGGGGCGTCGCCGTCGCGGTCGGCCAGCCAGCCTTCGGGCAGCATCACGCGGGTTTGCGCGCCGGATTTGCCGCGGATCGCGCGCAGCGCGTGCGGCGGGAAGGGCTCGGTCGGGTCGAGCTCGGCCAGCGCGGCCAGCATCTGCTCCAGCGAGCGCACGCGCACGAGCGATTCGCGCACGGCGGACGAGCCGCGGAAGCCCTTCGTGTACCAGGTGCACCATTTGCGCATCTGGCGCATGCCGTGCTCCTCGCCGAAGAACTCGATCAGCCGGCGGGCGTGGTCGGTCGCGATCTCGATCACGCGGCCCAGGTTCGGCGGCTCGGCCGGCTCGCGGCCGTCGTACACCGCGGCCAGCTCGGCGAAGAGCCACGGGCGGCCCAGGCAGCCGCGTCCGACGATCACGCCGTCGCAGCCGGTCGCGCGCGCCATGCGCAGCGCGTCGAACGCTTCCCAGATGTCGCCGTTCCCGAGCACCGGGATCGACACGGCCGACTTCAGCGCGCCGATCGCGTCCCAGTCGGCGAAGCCGGAGTAGAGCTGCTGCGCGGTGCGCGCGTGCAGCCCGATCGCGGCCGCGCCTTCTTCCTGTGCGATGCGGCCCGCATCGAGGAACGTGGTCAGCTCGTCGTCGACGCCCTTGCGCACCTTGATCGTCAGCGGCACGCGGCCCGCGCCCGCGACGGCCGCGCGCACGATGCGCGCGAGCAGCTTGGGCTTGAGCGGGATCGCGCTCCCGCCGCCGCAGCGCGTCACCTTGGGCACCGGGCAGCCGAAGTTCATGTCGAGGTGGTCGACGCCGGCCTCGACGAGACTGCGCGCCATGTCCTCGACCTCGCGCGGCTCCGTGCCGTAGATCTGCACGCTGCGCGGCGACTCGTCGGGCCGGCTCGACGCGATCAGCCGCGTCGCGCGGTTGCCGTGCAGGTAGCCGCGCGCGGAGATCATCTCGGACACGTACAGGCCCGCGCCGTACGCGCGGCACAGGCTGCGGAACGGGTAGTTCGTGACGCCCGCCATGGGCGCCAGCACCACCGGCGGCCACACGCGCAACGGGCCGATCGCGAGCGGCAGAAACTCCCCCGGCGCTGCGGCCGGCACGAGCCGGTTCACGTCGCTCACGCACGCGCGCGCGGGGATCGCCTGCGTTTCCACGGCCGGTCCCGCCCTACTTGGGCCCGCTCGAGCCGGCTTCCGCCGGCACGCCGCCCACGCCGCCCTTGGCCTTCTCCGCGCCGTCCTTGGGCTTCTCGCCAGACGTCGGCGCGGGAGCCCGCGCACGCTTGTCGGCCGGCATCGGCAGTCCGCGGCCGTCGACGATCTCGAAGTCGAGCAGCTTCGTCTGCGCCACCCCGTTCCCGGACTGGCGGCGCACGTCGACCGGCAACCCCTTGTCGTTGAACATCACGATCGCCACCTGGGATCCGCCCAGCATCTTCAGCAGGTGCGTCGAGGGGTCGGAGTCGAGCGCCAGGTCCCACGGCCCGGTGGCCGGATCGAAGCCCTCGAAGAACGCGACCTGGAACCGGCCCGGTTTCCGGTGGTAGCCCAGGATCAGGTACGCCGTCGCGCTGCCGCAGTCGACCAACGCGAGCTTGTGCAGGATCGGGACGTTGTTGACCGGCACGCCGTCGCTCGTGCGCGAGACGCTCATCCGCCCGCCGCCCATCTCGCCCTTCACGACCTGCTCGTTCGCGCCGCTCTTCAGCGTGACCTCGAACTCGACCAGGTCGCCGTGGTCGATCACCTGGCGCACGAACGTGTCCGTGTCGGGCGCGCTGGCCTGTCCGGGCGTACGCACGTGGCCGCAGTAGACCAGCGCCCCGTCGAAGCGCCGCACGACCGCGAAGCGCTCGGCCGAGATGCGCTGGCCGATCGCGCGCGTCTCGACGTGGCCGCGCAGGATCACGTCGCCGGCCGGCAGCTCGGGCGCCGTGACTTCGAGCGGCTTCGTGAAGTCCGCGCGCACCTGCGCCTGGTAGGCGCGCAGCTCCTCCTCCTGAGCGTCGAGTTCCTTGCGATCCAGCACGCGCCCGCGCAGCACGACGACGGCCGGGCGGTAGAGCGCGGCCAGATCCGCCTCGGGATCGCCCTTCACGGCGATCAGGTCGGCGTACTTGCCCTTCTTGACCGTGCCGCGCAGCTCGGCGCCGAGCGTCGCGCACGCACCTGCGGTCGCGGCGCGCACGCAGGCCGACACGGGAATCCCCGCGCGTTTCCACAGGGACAGCTCGTCGAGCAACGCCAGGCCGGGCATGAGCCAGGGGTTCGGCGTCGCGCTGCCGGGCACGAGCTCGACCCCGCGGTCGTAGAGCTTCTTCACGAGACGGCCCTGCGTCTCGACGATCTTCAGTCCCTTTGCGACGTGCTCGTCGGTCGCGGTGTGGCGCCGGAATTCCAGGTCCTCGTGCCAGGGCTGCGCATAGAACGGTCCCAGCAGGCCGAGGTCGTGCTCGATCCGCGCCTTGGTCAGGGGCGGCACAACCGCGCGCCCCCACAACGCGAGCGTCGGCGTGATCGCCATCCGCTTCGAGACGACGAGCTCGATCGCGGGCGCGAACTCCTCGTCGGTGACGGTCTCCCAGTTCTTCCCGGCCGGCAGCAACTGGTCGAGGTGGAAGAACCCGTCCTGTCCGGCCGCGGCCGCTTCGGCCAGCGTCACGCCGGCCGGCACGGGACCCCAGACTTGCATGTGAAGCTCGTGCGCCAGCTCGAGCGTCTTCGTCCAGGCAGCCTTGGGCAGACCGGGCGAGAAGGAGAAGTAGTCGGGCTTCTGGTCGAGCCCGAGCAGCGCGACCAGCTTCTGCTCGGCCGAGGCCGCGTCCTCCATCACGACCGAGTACGTCGTGGCCGGCTGCGGGCCGTCGAGGACCGCGCCCGCGCTCCACAGCCACGGGCCGGGCCCGCGCTCGCGCGCGCTGCGCCGCTGCTCGATCTGCATGCGCTCGATGTCGTTGCCGACGTCGCGCACGAGCGTCACGCCCGCGCCGACGTAGAGCCGGTCATGGTCGGGGTCGAAGTTGACCATCCCGTCGACGAGCCCGGGCAGGAGGTGCATGCCCGAGAGGTCGAGGACCTGCGCGCCTTCGGGGATCGCGACGTCCACACCGACCTCGACGATCCGGTCGTTCTCGATCAGCACGGTCCGGACGGACGGCGCCTCGCCGGGCTCGAAGCTGTGGACCGTGGCGCCCTTCAAGGCGACATACGTCGAGCCCGCACGGGTCGGAGCGACGGCGCGCGGAGCGATGGCGATCGGGCCCACGACGATCGGACCCGCGAGGGACAGAGCCAGCACGGTCGGGCCGACGAGGGTCGCTGCGGCGGCGCTCGCCGGAACCGCGCTCGCAAGAACGGCGCGCGGAGCGACGGTGATCGGGCCCACGACGATCGGGCCCGCTAGGGTCAGGGCGAGGACGGTCGGGCCGACGAGTGCCTGTCCGGCGAGAGCCTGGCCGAGCAGGGCGAGGAGCGGGATCAACATGCGTGGTCGGGGTGGGAGTGTCGGAGCGCGTTCCAGTGCGCAGCCGGCGGGGCCGACTGCGTGCCTGCGGGCCTGCGTGCTCGTACGCTATCCTCGCCGGCTTCGCGAGATCCTCTCCCGCCTCAAAGTATCCCCGTCGTGCCCGAATCCATCCCCGCCGTCGCCCTGGCCAGCGACTTCCTGCCCACCGGCCCCCACATCTTCGGCCGCCAGGTGGAACTCGACGGCGCCCCGCCGCCCGACGGGGCCCTGGTCGAGGTCCTCGACGCCTCGCGGCGCTTCGTGGCCCACGCGCTCTACAACGGGCGCAGCGACATCCGGCTGCGCGTGCTCTCGCGCGGCAAGCGCACCGAGCTGCGCAACCCGCGCGAGTTCCTGCTGCGCAAGCTGGCCGCGGCCGACCGCCTGCGCAAGAAGACGCTGCGCCTGCCCGAGGTCACCGACGCGTACCGGATCGTGCACGCCGAGGGCGACGACCTGCCCGGCCTGATCGTCGACAAGCTCGGGGGCGCGCTCGTGTGCGAGCACCACGCGCTGGGCTTCTGGCGCTGGCGTCACGAGGTCGAGGCTGCGCTGGGCGAGCTCTATCCTGGTCTCCCGGTCGTGCACCGCGTGCCCGACGCGGCCGCGCGCTCCGAGCACTTCGAGCCCGAGGAGCCGCCGCTCGACCTGGGCGAGATCGACATCGTCGAGCACGGCTTGACGTTCGGCGTGCGGCCCGGATTCGGGCACAAAACGGGCTGGTTCTGCGATCAGCGCGACAACCGGCTGAAGGTCGGCGGCTTCGCGGCCGGCCAGGACGTGCTCGACATCTGCACGAATGCCGGCGGGTTCGCGCTGCGCGCCAAGAAGAACGGGGCACGCCGCGTGCGCGCCGTCGACCTGGACGAGGTCGTGCTCGAGCGCGCGATCCGATCCGGCCGCAAGAACAACCTCGAGGTCGAGTGGATCCACGCCGACGGCTTCGACGTGCTGCGCGCCGTGCGCGAGGAGCGCGAGAAGCCCGGCATCGTCGTGCTCGATCCGCACAAGGTCGTGCGCAGCAAGATGGACCTCGAAGAGGGCCTGGCCAAGTACAACGACTGGAACACGCTGGCGATCGGCTGCGTGCGGCCGGGCGGCTTGCTGGCGACATTCTCGTGCTCGGGCGCGGTCGACCTGCCGACCTTCCTGGGCGTCGTGTTCCAGTCGGCGCGGCGCGCGGTGCGCGAGATCCGGCTCCTGGACGTCCTGGGCGCCGCACCCGACCACCCCCAGCGGCCCGAGTTCCCACGCTCCCGGTACCTGAAGGGCGCCCTGCTCTCGGTCGATTGAGAGTCCGCGGGAGTTCCCGGTTGTGGTCTCGCCGACCCTTGTGCAGGCCGCGCGGCGCGCGTTCCTGCGCCTGGGAGTGGAACGGCGGCCCGCGAATCGGCATCCTAGGGGCCTAGGTCGCCCTCGCGCCGCGGATCGCGGTCCGAGGGCGCCATCGTCCATGATCCACACCGACGAGTCTTTGACCATGACTCTCTCCACCCTCGTCACCGCGGACAAGTGGGTTGAGTTCGATGACGCCTGGAGCGAACTCATCGGCGCCAACGGCCCGACCGACGAGCTGTTCGCCGCCCTGCGGATCGCCGCCGAGAAGAAGCGCATCCCGCGTTGCATCCCCCAGGTGCGCCTGCACGCCGAGGCGCTCGACGACTCGGGCCGCCACGAGGAGGCCGCGCGCCTCCTGGGCTTCGTCGTGTCGACGGGTGCGTCGGCCAGCGAGCTGGCGCCGCTGATCGTCGAGCAGGTCAAAAAGACCTGGGGCAAGGAGCCCTGGTTCGAGAAGTACTCCGAGATCGCCGGTCTCGTCGAGGGCATCACCGACGCGCGCAAGCCGTGGGGCAGCTTCGAGCGCCTGCTCGGCTTCGGCAAGGGCCGGCTCGTCTACCACCCGGGCGGCTGGGGCACGGGCGAGGTGACGGAGATGCACGCCGACACGCTCGAGATCTCGGTGAAGTTCGCCAACGGGCGCAAGGATCGTTTCGCGTTGGCCGCGGCCAGCGACATCTTCGACCCGCTGACCGAGGACGACCTGCGCGCACAGTTCTTCCGCGACCCGGACGCGCTCAAGAAGAAGCTCAAGGAGGAGCCGCTCGAGGTGCTGAAGAGCGTGCTCGTGCGACACGGCGGCAAGGCCTCGGTCGCGGGCATCAAGAACGCGCTCTATCAAGTCGGCGTCGACGGCAGCGGCTGGACCGCTTGGTGGCGCAAGGCGCGCAAGCTGGCCGAGAACAGCGAGTGGTTCAAGGTCACCGGCGCGGCGACGCGCGGCGACGTCGCGCTGCTGCGCACCGCCGTCGACCCGGCGACCGATCTGAAGCGCGAGCTCGAGGGCTACGCGACGCTCGACGCGCTCCTGCCCCACGTGCGCAACCAATTGCTGGCGAAGCCCGACGAGCGCCTGCGCGCCGTCATGTTCGAGGTCGTCGAGCGGCGCGCGGCGGCGGTTCCGCCCAAGGACCCGCTCTCGATGCGACTCTCGGCCTGGATGCTCCTGCGCGACGAGCGCGGCGTCGCGCCGCCGGCCCTGATGGAGGCCGCCAAGAACGCGGCCGCTCAGCCCCCCCCGGCGGATCAGACCGCGCCGCCGGCGCTGTGGAAGCTCTTCCAGATGATCCCGGGCGCCAAGGAGCAGGAGCGCGGCGTCGCTCTGTTCCAGGAGGTCTACGGGGACGAGTGGCCGGAAGAAGCGCTGCGCAACCTGCACCACGCGGCACCCGGCATGGTGCGCGGTCTCGTCGACGCGCTGGCCGCCAAGGGCAAGCGCGCCGAGCTGGGCGCGATGTACAAGGACCTCCTGGCGCGCCCGGTGCGCGCGCCCGAGACGTTGATCGCGCTGGCGCGGCTGGGCGAGGCCGGCAAGCTCAAAGGCGACCTGCCGCCCGAGCCGATGCGCGCGGTCGCGCTCCTGGCGATGGCCACGAACCTGTACGTCGCGCGCGACAGCCGCGGCGACACGGCCGCGGCGCGCACGAAGGCCAAGCTCACCGAGCTGCTTGCGAAGGGCAAGAACCCGCTGCTCGCGCGGCTCCTGCGCACGGCCGAGCCGGCGACGCTCGAGAGCATCCTGCGCACGATCCAGCGCGGCGTCGACGAGGAGATCGAGTCGATCGTGGCCGAGTTCGTCGCGTCGTCCTCCGGGGCGGCGGCGAAGGTGGCCGGCATGCACTTCTGGGACAACGACCGGATCTGGACCACGAAGCGCGGGCTCGAGGCGCGCAGCGCCGAACTCAAGCTCCTGCGCGAGGTCAAGATCCCCGAGAACCAGGACGCCATCGGCCGCGCGGCAGCCATGGGCGACCTCTCGGAGAACGCCGAGTGGGAAGCGGCGATCGCGGAGCAGCGCACGCTCACGGGGCGCGCGATGGAGATGGAGGCCGAACTGCGGCGCGTCGAGCTGATCGAGAACGCGGCGCTGGCCGAGGGCATCGCGTCGCCGGGCACGCACGTGAAGTACCGCGAGGTCGGTGCTGCGGGCGTCCAGGACATCACGATCCTGGGTCCGTGGGACGAGGGCTACGGCGACAAGGTCGTCTCGTACCGCGCGCCGCTGGCGCAGGGCCTGCTGGGCCGCCGCGCCGGCGACCGGGTCATCGTGAACCTGCCGGGCAGCGACCTGCAGATCGAGCTGATCGAGATCACGGCGATGCATTTGGAGCTCGGCTGACGCCGAGCTGTTCCGGCGGCCCGCGGGGCCGCCGGGCGGCCGCCCCAACCAGAAGCCAGAAGGGGTTCGCCAGGTGCCCGCACCACGTGGAGCGTCACTCGTCGAAGTGGCGCTTGCGCGGGATGACATGTAAGTGATTACGGGTAAGGGGTTTGTGGCGCGCTGATGATGGCGGCTTGATTCATCAGACGATCATGATTGAATGATGTTGTCGTGATTGCCAAGAGTGTTGGTCCGGCGGAGGTCCTGCGGGTCCTGGGTGATCCCACGCGGTTGCGGATCCTCGGGCTGCTCGAGCGTGAGGAGCTCACGGTGGGTGAGCTGGCGCGCACGCTCGAGATGGCGCAGAGCCGGGTCTCGAATCATCTGAGGGTGCTGCGGGTGGCGGACCTGCTTCAGGAGCGTCACGCGGGGCGGGTGACGTGGCTGCGGCTGGCGACGTTGGAGCCGGCGGCGGGCGATGCGTTGCCTGGGAGACTGTGGACTGCGTTGCGGGGCGAGATTCCGGCGTTGAAGGAACACCGGGCGGATCTGGCGCGCCTCGAGCGTGTGCTGGTGGAGCGCAGCGATCGCGCGGGCGAGTTCTTCGATCGAGTCGCGGGCGAGTGGGACACGATTGGGGTCGACTTCGAGACGGGTCAGGCGAGACAGCGCGCTGCGGCGGCGCTGCTGCCGCGCGAGAGCGTCGTGGCCGATCTGGGCTGCGGGACCGGGTGGTTTGCGCGCGCGCTCGTGCCGCTGTGCGGACACTTGATCCTCGTCGATCGCTCGCAGGGCATGCTCGACGAGGCGCGGCGCAAGCTCGAGCCGCTGCCGCCCGGCACGCGCGTCGACCTGCGTCGCGGCGAGCTCGATGCGTTGCCGATCGCCGACGAGGAACTCGATGGGGCTGTCGTGGGCCTCGTCCTCCACCACCTGGCTGACCTGGCCGCGCCGGCACGCGAGATCCTGCGTGCGCTGAAGCCCGGCGGTCGCGTCGCGATCGTCGAGCTCGCGCCCCACGGCGAGACGTGGATGCACGACGGCCTCGGCGACCGCAACCTGGGACTCGATCCGCGTGACGTGCTGCGCGCGCTGGAGCGCGCCGGCTTCGTCGACGCGACGCTCGAGTCGATCGAGGATCGCTACCGGCCGCGCGTGCCCGAAGCTCCGGAGGACGCGCGCGTCCAGCTGCCCCTGTACCTGGTGCGGGCCCGCCGACCGGACCGCACCTGAAGCTCCCCCCTTCTCGAAGGAAACGACATGGCTCCCACCGCGCAAAAGACAAAAACAGCCCAGGATTTCAAGGTCAAGGACCTCTCGCTCGCGACCTGGGGTCGCAAGGAGATCGATCTGGCCGAGCACGAGATGCCGGGCCTCATGGCCTTGCGCGAGGAGTACGCCGGCAAGAAGCCGCTCAAGGGCGCGCGCATCACCGGCTCGCTGCACATGACGATCCAGACGGCGGTGCTGATCGAGACGCTCGTCGACCTGGGCGCGGCCGTGCGCTGGGCCTCGTGCAACATCTTCTCGACGCAGGACCACGCCGCCGCGGCGGTCGCCGTCGGGCGCAAGGGCACGCCGCAGAGCCCGAAGGGCACCCCCGTCTTCGCCTGGAAGGGCGAGACGCTGGACGAATACTGGTGGTGCACCGAGCAGGCGCTCGCGTGGCCGGACGGTGACGGCCCGAACATGATCCTCGACGACGGCGGCGACGCGACGCTGCTCGTGCACCTGGGCACGGAATGCGAGGCCAAGGGCAAGGTGCCCGCGCCGGCGAAGAGCGACTCCGAGGAGTACGCGATCATCCTCAAGACGCTCAAGCGGACGCTGTCGGAGGACGCGCAGCGCTGGACCACGATCGGCCAGGGCATCCGCGGCGTGACCGAGGAGACGACGACGGGCGTGCACCGCCTGTACCAGCGCATGGAGAACGGGACGCTGCTCTTCCCGGCGATCAACGTGAACGACTCGGTCACGAAGAGCAAGTTCGACAACCTCTACGGCTGCCGCCATTCGTGCGTCGACGGCATCATGCGCGCGACGGACGTCATGCTGGCCGGCAAGATGGCGGTCGTCTTCGGCTACGGCGACGTCGGCAAGGGCAGCGCGCAATCGCTGCGCGGCCAGGGCTGCCGCGTCGTGATCTGCGAGGTCGACCCGATCTGCGCGCTGCAGGCCTGCATGGAGGGCTACCAGGTCCTGACGCTCGAGGACGTGCTCGAGACGGCCGACATCTTCATCACGGCCACGGGCAACAAGGACATCCTCACCGCCGACCACATGGCGGCGATGAAGCACAACGCGATCGTCGGCAACATCGGGCACTTCGACAACGAGATCGACATGGCCGGCCTGGCCAAGATGCGCGGCGTCAAGCGCATCAACATCAAGCCGCAGGTCGACGAGTGGCGTTTTGCCGACGGGCACTCGATCATCGTGCTGGCCGAAGGGCGGCTCCTGAACCTGGGCTGCGCGACGGGCCACCCGAGCTTCGTGATGAGCAACAGCTTCACGAACCAGGTCATGGCGCAGATCGAGCTGTTCACGAACGCGAAGCGCTACGAGAAGGCCGTGTACACGCTGCCGAAGCACCTGGACGAGAAGGTCGCGCGGCTCCACCTCAAGAAGCTCGGCGCGAAGCTGACGGTGCTGACCGACGATCAGGCCAAGTACCTGGGCGTCCCGGTCGAAGGGCCGTACAAGCCCAACCACTACCGCTACTGATCGGATCCGACCGTGGCTCGCGCGTGCCTCTTGGCGAGCGCGAGCCGCGCGTCGAGCATCGCCGGCGTCAGGCGCCCCGTAAACGTGTTCTGCTGACTGACGTGGTAGCAGCCGAGCAGCGTGCGATCCCCGAGCACGAGATCCCCCTCGTGCGCGAACTTCGGCTTGGGGCGCGGCACCGCGAGCCCCTTGCGCGCGCACAGCGCGAGCGCCGCGTCCCAGGCGATGCCACCCAGACACAGCAACACGCGGACGTCGCGCAGCGCGTCCCATTCCCCGTCGAGGTGTCCCGCGCAGGTGGCGATCTGCTCGCGCGTCGGCTTGTTGTCCGGCGGCGCGCAACGCACCGCGGCCGAGATCCACGCGCCGCGCAGCGCCAGCCCGTCGTCGCGCGCGACCGACGTCGGCTGATTCGCGATGCCGGCGCGGTGAAGCGCGGCGAAGAGGAAATCGCCGGAGCGGTCGCCCGTGAACACGCGGCCCGTGCGGTTCGCCCCGTGCGCGCCCGGCGCGAGGCCCAGGATCCAGATGCGCGCCCGGGGATCGCCGAAACCCGGCACCGGCTTCCCCCAGTACGTCTGCTCGGAGTACGCGGCGCGCTTCACGCGCGCGACGCCGGCGCAGTAGCTGCGCAGCTCGGGACAGCACGCGCAGGTCGTGATCGCGCGCTCGAGCGAGCTCGTCGCCGACTTCACGGCCGGAACGCGCGGATGCGCCGGCAGGCTTCCTCGAGCACGTCGTCCTCCTTGGCGTAGCACACGCGCACGAAGCGCTCGCCCGCGGCGCCGCGCAGGAACGACGTGCCCGGCACGGTCGCGACGCCGGCCTTCTCGAGCAGCGCCATCGCCGCCGCGCGCGCGGTCGCGAAGCCGAGCCCCGCCACGTCGGCCAGCACGTAGTACGCGCCCTCGGGCACGATCGGCGTCATGCGCGCGGCTTCGAGCGCGGAGCAGGTCATCTCGCGCTTGCGCGCGTAGGCCTCGGCCAGATCCGTGAAGAACGACGGCGGCGCGTCGAACCCGGCCGCCGCGCCGTGCTGCAGCGGCGTCGGCGCGCACACGTAGAACAGGTCGTGCGCCAGCGCGATCGCGCGCGCCAGCGGCTCGATCGCCACGGCCCAGCCCAGCCGCCAGCCCGTGATGGAAAACGTCTTCGAGACGCCGCCGATCGTCACCGTGCGCTCGCGCAAAGACCCGACGGTCGCGGGCGACACGTGCTCGCGCCCGTCGTAGCGGATGTACTCGTAGATCTCGTCCGTGATCACGAGCAGGTCCTTCTCGAGCGCGACCTTCTCGAGCACCGCGATCTCGGCGCGCGTCATCATGTGCCCGGTCGGGTTCGACGGCGTGCACACGACGATTGCACGCGTGTTGGGCTTCAGCGCGGCCCGCAGCGCGGCCTCTTCCAGCCGGAACGCCGGAGCGCGCAGCTCCAGGAACTGCGGCTCGACCCCGGCCAGGATCGCCGTGTTCAGGTGGTAGCCGTAGTAGGGCTCCATCAGCAGGATCCCGTCGCCCGGGTCGAGCAGCGCCATGCAGGCCGCCGCGTACGCGCCAGTCGCGCCCACGGTGATCGCGATCTCGGTCGCGGGATCGGCCTGGATGCCGTTGTCGCGCGCCAGCTTCTTGGCGACGGCCCGGCGCAGCTCGATCGTGCCCTCCATGAACGAATACGTGCTCTTGCGCGCCCGGATCGCGTCGATCGCGCCGCGCTCGACCAGCGGCGGCGTCGGCATGTCGCAGATGCCCTGCCCCAGGTTGATGCCGCCGACCCGCTCGCACTCGCGCGTCATGCGGCGGATGTCGGACTGAACCAGGCCGTGGAGTCGGCGCGCGGGCTGCATCCCGTCCTTATACTCCGTGCCCACGATGGCCATGGAGATCGTCTACCGCCGAGCCGAGGGCGACCGCGACCGCTCCGCGTTCGCGCGGCTCCTCGACCGCTGCTTCGCTGTGCCCAAGGGTTACGCCGACGTCGCCTGGGCGCGCCTCGGGCGCGACGTGCGCTTGCTGGCGGAGGGCCAGGACGTGATCGCCTGCCTGGCCTGGTACGCGGTCGGCCAGTACTTCGGCGGCCGTTCGGTGCCCTGCGCCGGCATCGCCGCGGTCGGCGTCGAGCCGCACCGCCGCGGCGAGCGCCTGGCGACGCGGATCGTGGCCGATTCGCTGCGCGAGCTGGCCCGCGACGGCGTCCCGCTCGCCGCGCTGTACCCCTCGAACCTGCCGCTGTACCGCGGCGTCGGTTTCGAGATCGCCGGCGGCCGCTACGAGCTGCGCGCCGCCTGTCGAGCGCTCGCACGCGAAAAGGTCGAAGAGCGCGTCGTGCCGTTGCCTCAAGGCGTGCACGACGATCGCGTCCGCGCCAGCTACGCGGCGGCCGCGCGCCAGCGCGAGGGCTGGCTCGACCGCAACGAGGCGATCTGGGACCGCGTGCGCGACTTCCGCGGCCAGACCCGCGAGGCCTTCGGCGTCGAGCGCGACGGCCAGCTCGCCGGCTACGTGTTCCTGGCGCGCGTCCGCCGGCGCGCGCTGGGCTACGAGCTCGTGTGCGGCGACCTCGTCGCGTCGGACGCGTCCGCCGGCCGCGCGTTGCTCGGCTTTCTGGGCGCCCACGGGACGATCGCGATGGATCTCTCCGTCAGCCTCGCGCCCTGGGATCCGCTGGTCGCGCTGGTCACGGACATGCACGCGAAACACGCGCTGCAGCACCCCTGGATGCTGCGCGTGCTCGACCTGCGCGCCGCCCTCGAAGCGCGCGGGTTCTCGACCGCCGTGCGCGGAGAGCTGCACCTCGACGTCGAGGACGACCTGCTGCCCCACCACGCCGGTCGTTGCGTCGTCGAGGTCGCGGACGGCGTCGCGCGCGTGCGCGAGGGCGGTTCCGGCCGCGTACGCGTGCGAGCGCGCGCGCTGGGCCCGTGGTTCTCGGGCCACCAGACCGCCGAGGCGCTGGCGTTCGCGGGGCTAGTCGACGGGCCGCGCGCGGACCTCGCGCTGATGAGCGCGCTGACCGCCGGCGTCGCGCCCTCGATGCCGGACTTCTTCTAGTGTCCACGCCCTGGCTCGCGCTCCTCCTGCTGCAGTCGACGCCGCAGGCGCCGATCGACGTGACGCGGCTTCTCGACGAGATGGTCGATCGCGCGTCGATCGCGCGACTGCCGGAACCTGCCTGGACGGCACAGAGTTCCGGCGACGACGAGACGAGCGCGGAGGCTGGCAATCGAACGATCCTCGACGTGGAGGGCCCGGGCGCCATCACGTGCATCGCGTCGAGCACGGCGAAGGGCCACGTGTCGATCTGGTTGGACGATGCGGCTCTCCTCGAGCCAGGGGTGGACCGCGAACCCACGCTCGTACTCGACCGGAACTCCTGGCTCGTCGCCGACTCCTTGGTGCGTCGTCCACTGTGTCACGCGCATCCCGGCGGCGCCCGGTTCTACGTGCCGATCCCCTTCTCGCGTCGCGCGCGGATTGCCGTCGATGGGCCCGCATCTCGAATCGATTGGCGACGCTACGCCGACGGGACGCGAGTGACTTCGTTCGCGCGCGGCGACTTGGAACGCCACCGCGCCGCGATCGAGCGCATCGAGCACGCGTTGCGCAACCCGGCGACGCCATCTGGGGAGGAGACGTTCACCTTCTCGCTCTCCGACACGAACCCCGGGGGCGAATTGCTCGGCATCGGCTCGAGCCCGACCGCGGGACCGCGCGCCGTGAGCGAGATCCGACTGCGCGTCGACGGCGCCAACGTGTCGCAGGGGCTTCGCCACTGCACGCTGCGGCTGACCTTCGACGGCGAGGAGACCGTTTCCGTGCCGCTGGGTGCGTTCTTCGGATCGCAGGACGAGATGCAGCTTCGACCGAGCTGGTTCGTGTCGATGGAGCCGCCGGGCGATCTCGTGGCGCGCTGGGTCATGCCCTACCGCGAGCGGATGACGATGCTCATCGACAACGCCGGCGATCCCGCCCTGCACGTGGCCGGGATCGTGCGCACCATCCCGTGGAAGTGGGATGAGCGCTCGCTGCACTTCCACGCCACGTGGCGCGCGATCGTCCCGTCGAAACCGCTCGCGATCACGGGCCGGGGGATCTACGTGGGCGAACTCGTGACGATCGCCAGCAGTGGGGATGTTCCGCCCGACGAGGCCGGCGCGGAGATCGCCGTCGACGGCGGAGTGTTTCGCAGCTGGTTGCTCGCACAGGGCAACTCCCCGACCTTTGCGGAGCCTTTGCGCGGTGTTGTGAGGTGCGAAGCTCCCGGTCGCTCCGATGCATACCGTTTCCGAGTCCTCGACGCCGTGCCGTTCGCGAACTCACTGCGCCATCTCCGCAGCGAAGAGTCCGGATCGTCGGCCGAGCGCGCCGCGTGCATCCTCTACTACGCTCGACCGGGCGCGAAGGCCGACGCGCCGGCTCTTCCGCGCGATCCTGCAGAAGTCCTCCCCGCCCGCCGCGTGCGCTGACCGTCCGGGTAGGATCGACGCGTGCTGAGCCTTCTCACGCTGGGTTGCGCCACGCTCGTCTACCTCGCGCCCGGTCATCCGGGGCTCGCGCAGGAGGTCGTCGCCCACTTCGAGCTCGAAGTGCCGGCCAAGTCGTTCGTGCTGCGCGCCGTCGTGCCGGTGCCGCTCGGCGTGTGGCCGCGCGCCGACGGACTCTCGCCGTTCCTCGTGCGCCTGCCGGGACAGGAGCCGGTGCGCGCACAGGTCGAGATCGTGTCGCGCCGGCCGCGCGGAGATGCCGACGCGATCGAGATCAGCGCGCGCGTGCAGGTCGCGGACCAGGTCAAGCCCGGCGCGCGCATGGGCGCCAGCCTGCTGCGCGACCATGGCGGCGCCGTCGCAAGCGAGCCCGCCGTGCCGGATTCCGTGCGCGAGCTGCTCGATCCCGCCGCGCGCGGCCGCTTCTGGCTGCGCAGCCGCGACGTCTACGGCAACCTCTACGCGGCAGAGCTCTCGGGCAATCCCGAAGGCGTGGGTTTCGGCGCTCAGCGCACGCTCGCGAGCGGTCCGGCGACGCGCGTGCGGCGGCTGGCCGCGACGCTCGCGACCGTGCCGGGGCCCGAAGGCCGTGCCGGCACGTCGAGCGAGGGTCCGCCGCTCCCCCACTCGTTCGGCGTGCATGCCTACGTGCGCGAGTGGGCCGGCGAGGAGGCGATCGGCCTCGACTTGCGCGTGCACAACGGGCTGATCGCGGGCAGTCGGCCGGCACACGCGTTCGAGGAGCCGCTCGGCCTCGTCTACTTCCGCTCGCTCGAGCTCGTCGTGCCGCGCGGCTGGACCGTCGTCTCCGAAGTCTCCGATCCGTTCCTGGGCGCGGCGTACGCCGAAGGCAGCTCGACCGTGGTGCCGCTCGTCGCGCGCTACCCCGACGGGAAGCTGCACATGATGGGCCCGCAAGCGCAGTTCGAGCGGCGGCTCGTGCTCGTCCGCGACGGCCAGGAGCGCACGGCGCGCGCGCTGCTCCACTTCGGCGGCGTCGCGTTCCCGGCGCGCAGCGAGGGCAAGTGGTCGTGGTACGCGCCCGAGACCGCCAACTACTTCCCGCAGCGCGATTACCTGGCCAGCCTCGACTTCGTGCGCGACGGCGACCGCGGCGGCAAAACGGCCGTGCGCGCGCGGCTCGGTCGCGAGGCCGGCGAGCTGCGCATGGCGATCGAGACCGGCACGGCGCGGGGTTGGTACGTGACGACCGGCCAGATGGGTTGGGCGCACCCGTGGTTCCTGCCGGAACAGGGCGGCGTCGGCGGCGAGGGCGTGCAGCTCGTCGACGGTCACGACACGGCCTACGCCGCGGCGCGCGAAGGGCTCAACCTCCTGTCGCTGCGTCACAGGATGAACGTGTGCCGCCAGCCCGAGGCCACGTACGACCGCGAGGGCGAGATCGTCGGCTACCACCGCTGGCTCGACGCCGAGGGTCGCATCCCCTTCGACTACCGCACGCACGGGCGCGTCGTGATCCCCGCGTTCCGCCTGCCGATGGCGGGCGGAGCGCCGGCGTCGCCGCAGGTGCTCGAGGTCGCGCGCCGCGGCTTGCGCCCGCCGTACGACGTGGGCAACCCGCACGAGGCCGGCGGCTCGATCCCCTACGAGAACACGGCGCTCCTGCGCTGGTGGCCGCACGACGACCAGCACCTCGTGCGCTACACGAAGCACGCCAAGGCGCTGGCCTGGCTCGCCAACGATCCGCTGGCGAAGGACGACCTGCAGCTTTCGGCCCAGCTCTTCCGCCTGTTCCTGCACGAGAGCCCGCACGTGCCCGAGAGCTGGTCGCCCGGATTGACGCTGCGCATCTGGGAAGGGATCGTGGCCGAGCATCCGCACGAGGGCCTGCCGTTCGGGCGCGAGCACGCCTGGGGCATCGACGCCATGTGCGCGGCCTACTCGCTCGGCTCGGAAGCGTGGCGCACGCGCGAACGTCCCTGGTTCGATCGCATGTCGAAACTCCTGCTCGACGCCGCGCAGCCGTCCGGGCTCATCCAGCGCACGCTGAACGAGCGCCTCCTGGACGGCAAGAACACGTACACGGCCACGCAGGCCTTCGAATCCCTGTTCCTCGTGCACGCGCAGCGCTGCCTGGCCGAGAGCGTCTACCGCGGGAGCGACGACGGACGGCGGGCCGCGCTCGAGAAGCTCGGGCTGCGCGCCGTGGAGTACCTCGACTTCGGCCCACCGTGGGCGCGGCAGCCGGCGAGCTGGCAGCCGGACCCGGCGAACCCCACGTTGTTCCTGCAGGGGCCGCGGCAGGCGTTCGCGGTCTCGCGCAACGACGAACGGAAGACGCCGCCGTTCAGCGACGCGAAGCACTGGGGTGCGAACTACCTGCCCCCCGACGGATTGGGCGGCGGCGTCGAGATCACGTACCCGTGGGCCGCGCTCGACTGGGCGGCGCGCATCCACGACGGTTCGGCCACCGGCGGCACGTCGAACCGCTACATGAAGCGCTTGCTCGAGGTTGCGATGCCGTGCAACTCGTGGACGGAGCGACTGCGCCAGTTCGGGGAGGCCGCGTCGAACGCGTCGACGGACAACTCGGGGAACTGGGTCGGGCTCGTCGGGCGACTCCAGGCACAGGGCGTGCGCTGAAGAGCCTCCCCGTGATTGCGTGAGGTGAACCCATCCGGCCGGGCGCGCGGCCCGGCCGAACGTGTGCACGCGCGCCGTCAGGACGGCGCGTGGGCTGCGGCGCAGCGGAAGGTGCGAGCAAGGCGATCAGCGATCGCCTCGGCGCGTTCCTGAGGGTTTTCCCCCCTGGAACGCGGCCACCTTCCGCGCCGCAGCCGCTCGATCAGACCATGCCCTTCAGGCTCTTGAGCGGACGGACCTTGACGACGTTGCGCGCCGGCTTGGCTTTGAACACGACGGATTCCTTCGTGAACGGGTTGATGCCCTTGCGAGCCTTCGTGGCCGGCTTGCGCACGACCGTGACCTTCATCAGGCCGGCGACGTTGCAGATGCCGGGGCCGCCCTTGGACAGGTCGGCAGCCAGGATCTTGCCCATCGTCTCGAACACGGAGACGACTTGCTTGCGCGACAGTTGCGTCGCATCGGCGATCGTGCGGAAGAACTCGCCCTTGCTACGGGGCTTGCTGGCTGCACCGATCTTCACGACCTTCGGGGCGGGCGCTTTGGCCTTCGCACCGGTCTTGCTCGTTCTCTTGACCATGTACTCCTCGGGGGAAGTGGGTTTTCGCCGGGTTTTTCCGGCCTTTCCGCAATAGCTAGCAAAGCCCCGAGGGGGGTGCAACAACCCTCCTGTGCGTTTTTCTCTGGATTTCGAGGGTTTTCCGCTCCGCCGCCCGGCGGACGCTCTCACGGACCGACCGTGACGGGCACCGCGATGCTCACGAAAACCGGTCGAGCGCGCCGGTCGAGCACGATGTAGGCGTGGTGGAACGTGCGGCCGATCCAGGCTCGACCGCGCCGGCTGAGCTCGAATCGGGCGCTCGCCTGAGCGTCGTCGTTCAGCCGCCCGGTGAGGGGCTGCAAGGGCGAAAGTCCGGCGCAGAAGAGCCCCGAGCGCATGTACGAATCGGGGTTCAGAGGCACGTGGAGGCCGAAAAGGCTGAATCCAGGCGCCGTCCCGCTGGCGCTGCCCAGGAACACGAAGCGGCGTCCGGCCTGCGGCAGCGGCGCGCGCAGGGTGAGCACCTGGCTCTCGCCGGCTGACCATGACACGACCATGCGGTCGCCCTCGAGCGATCCACCTTCTTCCGGCGGCGGAGGCGGCGGAGGCGGCGGAGGCGGCGGCGGCGGCGGCGGCGGCGGCGGAGGCGGCGGCGGTGGCGGCTCGGACGACGCCAGGGTGGTGCTCGCGGCGCTCGCGGCCCACATCAAGTCCACCGTGGCGCGCGGCGGCGCCTC
>JANNQS010000105.1:0-20085 GCA_031400875.1 Planctomycetota bacterium
CAACATCTCGACCTCATCCGTCCGCTTAGGGACCAGGTGCCGCCGCAACCGGCGACACCCCTAAAATCCGTTGCGGGCCCATACGGGGGACCCGCGCCCGACCGGACGCCGGCTCCGCCGCGCGGGTTGCGCGCGACGGAACCGGGACCGGATTTCCGATTACTTGACTTCGACCTTGGCGCCCTGCTCTTCGAGCGACTTCTTGATCTTGGCGGCGTCGTCCTTGTTGACGCCTTCCTTGACCACCTTCGGAGCACCCTCGACGAGGTCCTTGGCTTCCTTGAGGCCCAGGCCCGTGAGGGCGCGGACCACCTTGATGACCTCGATCTTCTTTTCGCCCGCGGCCTCCAGGTGCACGTCGAAGGAGGTCTTCTCCTCCTTCGCGGGAGCGGCCGCACCACCACCGCCGGCGGCGGCGGCGGCGACCGGGGCTGCGGCGCTGACGCCCCAGTGGCCTTCCAGGTACTTGACCAGCTTGGACGCCTGGAGGAGCGTCAGGCCGTCCATCTTGGACGCGATGGCCTGCAGCTCCGGCTCGAGTTCGATCGTGTTGGTTTCAGCCATGGCTCTAACTTCTTCCGAGTAGCGGATGCGGATGCGTTGTGGGGAATCGTAGTACTGGTGGGGGCCGCTGCGCGTCCCCTGTAGGGCGGCCACGACCTGGGAGTGTGTGGACTAGGCGGCCGGCTCGACAGCCGGCCCAGCGGGCGACTCTGTGGCCGGAGCGGCCTTCTGGAGCTGGTCGGCGCGCGCCTGGAGGAGGCGCACGAGGCCGGACGAGACAGCGTTCATCGTGCTGACGAGCCCGCGCGGCGGGCCGATCAGGCAACTCAGCATCTTGGCCTGCAGCGTGGGCCGGTCGGGCACGCCCGCCAGCTCGACGACCTCGGCCGGCGAGAGCAGGCGACCTTCGAGGACGCCCGCACGCACCTTGACCTTGTTGACCTTCTTGGTCTCGGGCGACTGGAACGCCTTGGCCGCGTGCAGGACGGCTTCGGCCGATCCGAACGCGACGGCGGTGTTGCCCTGGAACGTGTCGTCGGAGAGGTCGAAGCCGCGCTGCTTCAGCACGAGCCGCGCGAGCGAGTTGCGCACCATGAGCAGCTCGCAGCCCTTCTCGGCCAGCTTGTCGCGCAGCGTCTCGTTCTCGACGGCGTTCAGGCCGGCGTAGCTGACGAGGATGAGGCCGTCGGCCCCTTCGAAGTCCTTGGCCAGGTCGCGGACGACCAGCCGGTTGACCAGATTAGGCATGGGTGACCTCCCACGTGATCGCGACGCCCGGGCCCATCGTCGTGGAGAGCGAGATCCGGCGCAGGAACTCGCCCTTCACCGCCGGCGGGCGCAGGCCGGAGATGTGATCCAGGAACGCCGTCAGGTTGGCGTGCAGGTCCTCGACCGCGAAGCTGCGCTTGCCCAGCGCGGCGTGCACGTTGCCGCCGGCGTCGGTGCGGAACTCGACCTTGCCGGCCTTGAACTCCTTGACCGCGGCGCCGACGTCGGCGGTGACCGTGCCCGACTTGGGGCTCGGCATCTTGCCCTGCGGGCCGAGGACCTTACCGAGCTTGCCGACGTGCTTCATCATGTCGGGGCTGGCGATGACGATGTCGAAGTCCATCCAGCCGCCCAGGATCTTGTCCGCCAGGTCGCCCGCGCCGACGAAATCGGCCCCGGCGCCCTTGGCGGCATCGGCCTTGTCGCCCTCGGCGAAGACCACGATCTTGACGGTCTTGCCCAGGCCCTTGGGCAGCGACACGGCGCCGCGCACGAGCTGGTCGGTCTTCTTGGGATCGATGCCCAGGCGCACGGCGATCTCGACGGTCTCGTCGAACTTCGCGTGCGGCAGGGCCTTGAGCACCTTGAGCGCCTCGTCCGGCGCGTAGCTCTTGTTGCGGTCGACCTTGGCCGCGGCCGCTTCGTATCGCTTGCTGTGCTTGACCATGGTGTCAGCCCTCGACCTTGATGCCGGACGAGCGCGCGGTGCCCTCGACGATCTTCATCGCCGCCGCCATGTCACGGCAGTTCAGGTCGGGCATCTTGATCTTGGCGATCTCCTCGACCTGCTTCTTCGTGACCGTGCCGACCGTCTGCGTGCCGACGGTGCCGGCGCCCTTCTCGACTCCGGCGGCCTTCTTGAGCAGCACGGACGCGGGCGGCGACTTCAGGATGAAGTCGAACGTGCGGTCTTTGTAGACCGTGATCTCGACGGGGATGATCAACCCCATCTGAGAGCGGGTGGCGTCGTTGAATTGCTTCACGAACGCCGCGATGTTCACGCCGTGGGATCCGAGCGCAGGGCCGACCGGCGGCGCAGGCGTGGCCTGTCCGGCGGGGCATTGCAGCTTGATCTTGCCAGTGATTTCCTTGGCCATGATTCCTCGCGCGCTGGCGCGCACACCGACCCGTCAGGGCCGGAGCGCACGGCTCAGACCGCCTCGACCTCCCAGTACTCCAGCTCGACGGGGGTCGGCCGGCCGAAGATCGTCACGACGACCCTCACCGTCCCCTTCTCGGGGTTGACATCGTCGACGGTCCCGTCGAAACCGTCGAACGCTCCGGACTTGATCTTCACCATGTCGCCCTTGTGCAGGCCGATCGTGACCTGCGGGCGTGTTTCCGAGTCGGACATGCGCGCCAGGATCTTCGAGACCTCGGCTTCGCTGAGGGGCGTGGCTTCGCCGCGGCTGCCGAGGAAGTCCCCGAGGCCGTCGACTTCGCGCAGCGTGTTGCGCGCCTTGACCACGCGCGTGTCCTCGGGGTCCGCGAGGTCCGCCTGGACCATCAGGTAGCCCGGGTAGAGCTTCTTGTTCTTGACGCGCTTCTTCCCGTTCTTCAGGTCCGTGACCCGTTCGAAGGGCACGAGCACCTGAGGCACGAGGTCCTGGACGCCCGCGATCTTGAGCCGCAGGAGAGCGCTCTTGGCGATGCTGTCCTCGCGCCCCGACTGGCAGCGCACGAAGTACCATCTCATCCCCATCGCACCGGTCTCCAAGGAAGGGCCCATGGCGTCAGCTTCCCAGGAGCAGGCGGTCTGCCCACCGGCCGAGGAGCCAGTCGGCGCCGGCCAGGAAGGCCATCAGGAAGAGGACGCAGGCGATGACCACGATCGAGGAGCGCACGGCTTCCGGCACGGTCGGCCAGGTCACCTTGCGCAGCTCGCTCTCGGTCTCGATGAGCAGATCCGCATTCTTGGGCCGGTTCAGGATCCGGTTGAGCAGCCAGACCGAGCCCACCAGCACCGCGGCCGAGATCAGCATGGCCGCGTTGAGCGGCAGCCCCAGCACCGGGATGCGTGGCAACGAGGCCACGAGCGGCCGCGGCATCGTGTTCGGGAAGTACCCGAGCAGCGTCGTGTAGAGCGACGTCGTGCCGTAGAAGAACAGGATGGCGAGCGACCAGAACGCCGCCAGGCGCGCGTAGCGACCTTGTTCCTGCTTGTAGGCCATGGCGTGCGTTCAGTGGGCTCGGGGAGGGAGAGGGAGGCCGGCGGGGAGGATGCGCAGTTCCGACCGCGAGGTCAGAGCTTCTTTTCCTTGTGCGGCGTGTGCTTGCGGTCGAACCGGCAGTACTTCGCCTTTTCGATCTTGTAGGTGGCCTTCAAGCGCTTGTGCGTCGTGTAGTTGCGGTTCCCGCACACGGTGCACTCGAGGTAGACGAAGCGTTCCTTGATCTTCATTTGGCGAAGCGGAGCGGAGCCCGAAGGATCGTTTGGATGGTTGCCGCTTGGATGGCGCCGTTCGGGCGGTCAGGGCCCGCGCGGGCCCCGACCTCCCGTCAGGTGGCTCACTTCAGGATTTTCGTGACGACGCCGGCGCCGACCGTGCGGCCGCCTTCGCGGATCGCGAAGCGCAGCTGCTCGTCCATCGCGATCGGGATGAGGAGTTCGACCTCCATCTTCACGTTGTCGCCGGGCATGCACATCTCGGCGCCGTCCATGAGCTTGGCCGTGCCGGTGACGTCCGTCGTGCGGAAGTAGAACTGCGGGCGGTAGCCCGAGAAAAACGGCGTGTGACGGCCGCCCTCTTCCTTCGAGAGGACGTACACCTCGGCCTCGAACTTCGTGTGCGGGGTGATCGAGCCGGGCTTGGCCACGACCATGCCGCGCTCGAGGTCCTTCTTCTCGACGCCGCGCAGGAGGATGCCGACGTTGTCGCCGGCCTGACCCTGGTCGAGCGTCTTCTGGAACATCTCGACGCCGGTGCAGACCGACTTCATGACGCCTTCGCGCAGGCCGACCAGCTCGACCGCCTCGCCGACCTTGACGATGCCGCGGTCGATGCGGCCCGTGCCGACCGTGCCGCGACCCATGATCGAGAACACGTCCTCGATGCACATGAGGAACGGCTTGTCGACCTCGCGCTGCGGGGTCGGGATGTGGCTGTCGAGCGCCTTCATCAGCTCGTCGATGCAGACGTTTGCCGCCGGGTCCTTGCCGCCCGACTCGAGCGCGAGCTTGGCCTGACCGCGGATGATCGGCGTGCTGTCGCCCGGGAACTTGTACTTGTTGAGGAGGTCGCGGATCTCCATCTCGACCAGCTCGATGAGCTCCGGGTCGTCGACCAGGTCGACCTTGTTCAGGAAGACCACGATGTAGGGCACGTTGACCTGACGGGCGAGCAGAACGTGCTCGCGCGTCTGGGGCATCGGGCCGTCGGCGGCCGACACGACCAGGATCGCGCCGTCCATCTGGGCGGCGCCCGTGATCATGTTCTTGACGAAGTCGGCGTGGCCGGGGCAGTCGATGTGCGCGTAGTGGCGCGTGTCCGACTCGTACTCGGTGTGCGACGCCGCGATCGTGACCGTCTTGTCGGCCGAGCGCACCGTGCCACCCTTGGTGATCTCGGCGTACGACTTGGCCTTCTGCCCCGTCTTGGCGGCCGAACGCGCTGCGAGCGCCGCGGTGAGCGTGCTCTTGCCGTGGTCGATGTGACCGATCGTGCCGACGTTCACGTGCGGCTTCGTCCGCTGGAACATTTCCTTGGCCATGGTTCTCTTCTGATGCTGTGCGGGCCTCGCAAGCCCGGCGGTCGTCGTCTGGTGGGAGTGGTCTGGGGCCGTCAGATGGGCCCGGCGGTCGAGTACGCCACCGCGCAGGCCTGACGGCCCGGCGCTGTGGCTCGGTTCGGTGTGGTTGAGTTGGAGGGAGGAACGGTCTCGAAGTTGTCTGGAGCTGCTGATGGGAATCGAACCCATGACCTCTTCCTTACCAAGGAAGTGCTCTACCTGCTGAGCTACAGCAGCAGGGCCTGCGCGCATCCGCGTGGCTCGCACGCGGAAGCTCGCCGGCTCTGTTCAGTTCATCCACGTCCCTTGCGGGCCGAAGAGGTTTTCGGGCGGGATCTATAGCCCAAAACGTGCAGCTCGTCGGGGTTGGAGCGGGCGACGGGACTCGAACCCGCAACATTCAGCTTGGAAGGCTGACGCTCTACCATTGAGCTACACCCGCGGCTCGGGCGGGCATCGCCTTGCTCGGTTCGCGCGGACGAAACCGCTCGCGAGAAACCGGGCGTGCGCGCTCGGACAGCGCGCGGGGCGATCGTGGACGGGACGCTGCAGGGACGGGCCGGGAACGGGGAACAGAGTGGTGGGGAGAGGCGGATTCGAACCGCCGAAGGCTGAGCCACCAGATTTACAGTCTGGCCCGTTTGGCCGCTCCGGAATCTCCCCGGACGTGGCCGGACCGCCGCACGCGGCGGCGGAACATTCGCACCGCCTTCACGGCGGCATTCGCGCACCGCCTTCACGGCGGCATTCGCTCGGTGCTCCGGTCCTAGCGCGGGCGCTCACGCGCGCGAACCTTCCGGTCCGGCACGGGTCGCACCGCTCCCTGAGTCATCCTCGAGAGGTTTCGTTGAGAGGGAACCGATCACGCGCGGTCACGCGCGTCACACCACCGCGGAGCCGGCCCGGCCCCCGCGCGTGCTCCGAGGAGCGCGCCCGCTGGAGCCAGCGGCGGGAGTCGAACCCGCAACCTCCTGATTACAAATCAGGGGCTCTGCCAATTGAGCTACGCTGGCGAGACCAGAGCGGCTCACGGGCAGCCCGACGCACGAACCCACGCTTGCGCGCAACTTCATGCCGGACGGCGAAGTGAGCGCAGGAGGATAAGGAGCTTTGCGCGGGAGTCAAGCGCGTTGTGTTCCGGCGGGGGGCGCCCACGCCGGGCAGCCACCCCAACAAGAAGCCGAAGGGTGACGCGCCGATCCGAAAGCTGACCCGGTCGGATGTGCCTGCACGTTGGGCTGTGGGCCAGCGGGCAGAGGTGGCCCTACCCGTCGTGGCGACGAACCGGAAGCGCAGTGGAGCGGGACAGGTTCCGGCGGAGCTCTGGGTCAGACGGCCCTAAGTGCTTGCAGGTAGGAGTGATAGGCGCGTTCGACCTCGCTGAGGGAGTCGCCGCCGAACTTCTGCAAAAAGGCGCGGGCGAGCTCGAGGGCGACGAGGGACTCCCCCACCACGCTGGCGGCGGGGACCGAGATCACGTCGGAGCGTTGCCAGGTGGCGGCGACTGGTTCGAGGGTCTCGAACTCGACGGTCGGGAGGCCGCGGCGGAGGGTCGGGATCGGCTTCATCGCGACGCGAACGATGAGGGGTTCGCCGGTCGTCATGCCGCCTTCGAGGCCGCCGGCGCGGTTCGTGGCGCGGCGGGTGCGGGCGCCCGCGGGGCCGGAGTGGTCGGGGGCGGCGAGGATCGCGTCGTGCGCCTGGCTGCCGCGGCGGCGGGCGGTTTCGAAGCCCAGGCCGAACTCGACGCCCTTCATCGCGGGGATGGAGAACAGTGCGCCGCCCAGGCGCGAGGTGAGGCGCTCGGGTCCGCTCTGGTAGCTGCCCAGGCCGGGCACGAGGCCGAACGCTCGCACCTCGAACACGCCGCCCAGCGTGTCGCCGCACTCCTTGGCCTCGTCGACGAGCGGCTTCACGCGCGCGTCGAAGGTGGGATCGAGCGCGAAGAACTCGCTCGCGTCGCGTCGTGCGGCGCGCGCGACGGGGTCGAGTTGGAGTGCGGCTTCAGCTGCTTCCAGCGAGGCCTCGATGCCGCCCAGCGCCACGACGTACGCGCAGATCTCGACGCCGAAGCGCTCGAGCAGCTGGCGCGCGACGCCCGCCAGCGCGACGCGCATGGCGGTCTCGCGCGCGCTGGCCCGCTCGAGCACGGCGCGCGGGTCGCGGTGGCCGTGCTTCAGGCACCCGGCCAGGTCGGCGTGACCGGGCCGCGGGTTCGTGGGCACGGGCAGGCGCTCGATCGTCGCGTCCTGGTTCACGAGCGAGAGCGCGACGGGCGATCCCAAGGTCAGACCCGCGCGTGTGCCGGAGAGCAGTTCGGCCCGGTCTTTCTCGATGCGCATGCGTCCGCCGCGGCCGTACCCGCCCTGGCGCCGCGCAAGCTCGTGGTTCACGCGCTCGAGGTCGAGCGGCAGGCCCGACGGCAGCCCTTCGAGGATGCCGACGAGCGCCGGTCCGTGCGATTCGCCGGCGGTGGTCCAGCGCAGGTCGCTCACGCGTCCTCCGTCCCGGACCCGAGCTCGACCCAGCCTTCGTCGGCCGAGGCCGGATCCCCCACCGGGCGGCGGGCAAGGCCGGCGGTCACGCGCGCCAGCAGCAGATCGAGGTCGAAGGGCTTGGCCAGGGTCCCGATGACCTGCGGCAGCCGCTCCAGCTCCACCTGCGCCGCGCGATCGACGTAGCCCGAGACCACGAGCGTCGGTGGCAGGAGCCCGTCAGCCGCCAGCCGCGGCAGCTCGACCAGCCCCATCTCCTCGCCCAGGTCGAGGTCGGACAGCATCAGGTCCGGACGCGAGCGGGCGAGCTCCGCGCGCGCCAGCACGAAGCTCGTCGCCAGGCGCACGTCGTGACCCGAACGCCGCAGGAAGAACGCCACGAGCTCGCCCAGCCGCGGGTCGTTGTCGACGAGGAGGAGATCGGCCACACGGCGGTTCTCGCTTTCGCGCAGGTCGAGCGCAAGAACCCGGACCTGCGACCTTTCGGATGCGCGGGTCGGAGCTGGCTCAGACCTGGCGGATCGAGCGCCAGGGTTCGTCCTGAGACACGTCGATCAGCGCCGGGCCTGCGAACACGGCCGGAGAGAGGACCGCCAGGAACACGACCGGCGCGTCGAAGACGTTGTAGGTGCCGTGCACCTCGTCCATCGGGACGTGGGCCATCTCGCCCGGGCCCAGGATGCGCTTCTCGCGGCCGACCCACTGCTCGGCGCGGCCCGTGAGCACGTAGACCAGCTCCTCCATCGCCGGATGGCGGTGGAACGCGTGTTGTCGCCCGGGCGGCATCGTCACGCGCACGAGCTGCAGGAGCTTCGCGTCGGTCAGGCCGACGCGCGCGAGCCACTCGTGCTGGCCCCAGGGCAGTTCCTCGACCTGGGCGTCCTTGCTCGTCACGAAGCGCAGGCACTCGACGCAGCTCACCGGCCCGACCTCGCGCGCGGCAGGCGCAGGCGCTTGAACTCCTCGACCTGCGCCTTGATCGCGATCTCGGTCGGCAGGCGCTCGGTCGAGCTGGCGCCGTAGAAGCCGCTCAGGCCCTCGACGCGCTCGATCATGTACTGCGCATCGGCCGGCATCGCGATCGGTCCGCCGTGGCACAGGCAGATCACGTCCGGCCGCACGCGCCGGCTGGCGTCGACGATCGCCTGCACGCGCCCGACGCAGACGTCGAGCGTCTTGACGCTCTTCGCGCCGATCGCGCCGCCGCTCGTGCAGCCCATGTGCGCGACGACGATGTCGGCGCCGGCCTTCGTCATCGCCGCGGCTTCGTCGTTGTCGAAGACGTAGGGCGTCGTGAGCAGGTCGAGCTCGTGCGCCATGCGCACGACGTCGATCTCGAGGCCGAAGCCCATGCCCGTCTCCTCGAGCGTGGCGCGGAGCTCGCCTTCGATCAGCCCGACGGTCGGGAAGTTCTGGATCCCCGCGAAGCCCAGCTCGATCAGCTCGCGCAGGAAGAGCCGAGGAATCATGAACGGATCCGTGCCGCACACGCCGGCCAGCACGGGCGTGCGCTTCACGACCGGCAGGATCTCGAACGCCATCTCCTTCACGATCTGGTTGGCGTTGCCGTACGGCATCAAGCCCGCGGTCGACCCGCGTCCGGCCATGCGGTAGCGGCCCGAGTTGTAGACGATCAAGAGGTCGATGCCGCCGGCCTCCTCGCTCTTGGCCGAGAGCCCTGTGCCGGCGCCACCGCCGATGATCGGCTCGCCTCGCGCGATCTGGGCGCGGAACCGTTCCAGGATCGCCTTACGCGAGTTGTCGACGGACTTCGCGGTGTTCGGCTTCGGGCTCATGGTTGCATCAGGTAACGGACGGCGTTCTGCAGGATCGTGCGGAACGCGGGGTGTTCGTGAGCGCGGCCGTCGTGGCCCAGCGTGAAGCCGACGACCTTGCCGTTCCCGCGCGAGTGCGTCCAGAGCACGGGGTACTCGGCGGAGGTCGAGACCGAGCGACCCTTCGCGAGCGTCGTGACGCCGCGCGCGTCGGGCGCGGGCTCGAAGCGGTACAGCTCGTCCTCGACGCGGAACGTCGCGGGGACCGACGCGCAGAGCGGGTGCTGCGGATCGAGAATGGTCACGTCGAACGCCGCGAAGGCCTCGTGGCTCGAGGTGCCGCCGCCGGCAAGCTGCTCGAAATCCGGTGTTTCCGTCCAATTCCGCCACGTGCCCGGGTGGAGCATCAGCAGGCCGCCGCCCTTGTCCACGAAGTCGACGATCACCTGACGGTCGTCCGCTTCGATCGGCTGGTTCGTCGACAGGACCAGCACGCGCGCGCCCGCGAGCCGCTTGTCGAGGTCCTTCGTCGAGCCCGTGTAGATCACGTCGTCGCCGACGACGTCGGCCAGGATCGCGCGGTCCTCGCGGTCGAACCAGCGTCCGAAATCATGGCTCGAGCCGCCGCCGACGAGCACGACCTTCGCGGTGGCGCGTTCCGGCGCCGCGGCCACGATGGACTTCGATTCGGGCCGCTTCGGCGCGCCGGGCAGCTCCGCCGTCAGCGCCAGCAGCGTCGGCGCGTAGCGGTTGTCGTAGCTCTCGAGCCCGATGCTCGCGACCTTGACCTTGCGGCTCGGCGCCAAGGCGTGCCACCGCACCTGCCCCCAGCTGTCCTCCGCCAGGAGATCCTCGACGAACTCGGATCCGGGCACGTCGTGGCGCCCGATCCAATCGCCGAACTCGACGCCGTTCTTCAGCACGACCTCTTCGATCTGGCCGTCGTCGTAGCGCCACGTCCACTTCAGGATCGGCTCGATGTCCTTGAAATACGGGAAGCCCCAGGCGGCGATGCCGCCCAGCACGTGCACGCGCTCGACGACGCACCCGACGCGCACTTCGACGCGCTGCGGCATCTTCTGCTTGCTGTCCCAGTCGGGTCGCAGACCGCCCTTCAGCACGAGCGCGTTGTTCCCCGAAGCCGTGTGCGTCGGGTCGAGGATCTCGAACGGCACGCCGCGCACCTCCTGGATGCCGTAGCGCCGGAAGCGCAGCGGGTTCGCGTCGCGCTTCGTGTCGTACAGGCCCTTCAGGCCGCTGGCCGAGACGACCGGCTCCATGTCGAGCACGCGGTAACCCTCGGTGCCCGACGACAAGTACGCGATGACGTCGCGCAACGCCGGCGCGCCCAGCGACTCGAAGCCGGCCGGCATCAGGGAGCGCCCCGTGTTGCGCAAGCTCGCCAGGTCCGCGCGCTCGATCTCGACTTCACCCGCGCTGGCGCGCAGCAGGATCGAGCGATCGCTCTCGCGCGCCAACACGCCGGTGTGGATGACGCCCTCGGTCGTCTCGGCGATCCACTCGGAATAGCCGGCTTCGACCGCGCGGTTCGGATCAAGGATGACGGGCAGCAACGCGGCCGCACCGTGCGCGCCCATGCCCGTCAATTCCGGCCCGATCTTCGCGCCCGCACCGTTCGCGGTGTGGCACGTCGCGCAGTTCGTGGTGAACACGTCCTTGCCGCGCGCCGCATCGCCAGGCTTGTCGACCTCCGGCAGGAGCTTCGCGACGAGCGCGTCGATCGCCGCACCGCTCGACGTCGCCTTGCCAAACAGTGCGTCGGAACGTTTCGCGACGCCGGCGTCCGGGTGCATGCGCAAGCGGTGCGTGCGCTGCGGCCCGAGCGCGCCGGCATCAATGTCCGCCGAATCAATCGAATCGAGCAGCGCGTTCGACCAAGCCGCGCGCGCGACGAGCTTCTCGAAGATGCGCTCCTGGACGGAATTCGAGGCCGTCGGGAACGCTCGGCACAGCTCCCGCGCCACATCGACGTGATCGCTCGTGCTCAGCGCGTCGACGGCTGCTAGCTGCGTCGGCAACGCAACCGCGGGCTCGAGCAGCATGACGCCCGCCGGAATCACCCCAGGCTGGATTTCGGGCATCGAAACCAGCGCGCGCAGCGCTGCGACACGCTCGGAGTCGGGGAACTCTCCAACGCTGATCAGGATTCCCCGGAGGCGATCGGTGACCTTGGCGAGCTGAGGGACGGGCCGATCCCTCTCGGGGAGCCGGGCCGCGATCGGTATCGCCGCGACGAGCACGTCGACGGAGGCTGACTCCAACAGCCGACCGACCGCCTGCCCCCCTGCAGGCCCGGCGTCGATCGTTTCCGGAGCCGCGGCGGCGAATGCTTGAAGAAAGCCCCCCACGGCGCGCGGATCGCGACCGGCTTGTCCGGCAAACGTCAGCATGGCGCAGAGCTGCTGAGGTTCGGCGGAGCGCGCTGAGCGGCGGACGACCTCGGTCGCGAGAGCAATCGGCGCGCTCGCCCCGGCGCGATCGAGAGCGCGCCAGAGCTCAGGACCTTGCCGGAGCCCTGCTCGCACGGCGACCGAGCGCGACCATGCTTCCTCGAGTTCTGGCCACGCGCGCACCAAGGCGACGGAGATCGCAGTCTCCGGAGGCTCTTCGCTCAGGGCGACCAAGGCCTCCAGCCGCAGTCGAGCTTGCGTCGAGCTGACGAGCGAGAGCAAGTGCAGCCAGAGGCCCGGCGACTTGCGCGCCAGCTCGGACCCACCCGCGATTCGGGCTGCGTTCCATTGCACGCGGTCGTCGGCATCGCCCAGAGCGTGCGAAAGAAGCGCCGGTTCGAGCTTGCCCAACTCGTCGAGCGACCACAGCGCGTGGATCCGTGCGAGCGGCGACTTCGATTCGAGCGCTTGCGTCAGCGCCGCGACTTCGGGATCGCCACCTCGCTCGATCAGCAGTCTCTGGGCGTTCAGGCGCCGGCCTCGATTCGGATCTGCGAGCGCAAGTCCCAGCCTCGTCGCGTCGGCGAGCGACAGATCGCTCTGCGCGGTCCGCATCGCCAGGGCGTGCTGCACCCTCCAGATGCGCCCATGCGTGTGGTCGCGGTCGGGCCGGATCGCCGCGTTCGTCGGTCCGTGCTTCGGACCGCGCGTATCGTTGTGAACGACGGCCTGGTTGTAGAAGTCGAGCACGTACAGCGCGCCATCGGGTCCGACACGCGCGTGCACCGGGCGGAACCACAGGTCGGAGCTCGCGAGGAACTCCGCCTCGCGCTGCTTGGTCCCGCGGAACGTCACGCCCTTTGGACTGAGCACGTCGTGGTGCAGCAGGTTGACCGTCGGCTCGGACACGAAGTGCGAACCGTTCCATTCCGCGGGCCACGCCCCGCCCGTATAGACCGTGCAGCCCGACGCCGCGGTGAATCCACCCACGAAGTCGATCTGCGCGTACGGCGCCTCCGCATGCGTGACGAGCGGGAAGACGCGATCGTGGTCCGGGACGTCAGAGCAGCTCTCGACGCCTTCGAGGCGAGCGTCGGCGAGCACACGCTCTGGCAGGACGACGTGGCGCAGGTGTTCGCCGTTCGCCATCGTCAGGAACAGGTCCCCCGCCTCGTTGAAATCGAGCCCCCACGTGTTCGAGCCGTAGATCGCGACCATCTCGATCGCGCTGCCGTCCGGCTTGAAGCGGAACAGCCCGTTGCCGATGTGCCCGAAGTCCTTGCCGGCCGCGTTCGTCACATGGCGCGACGCGTTGCCGCTGTAGCCCTGCGTGGCGTAGATCCAGCCGTCGATCCCCCACCGCAAGTTGCTGACGACCGCGTGCGTGTCGCCGAAGCCAAAGCCCGTGAAGAGCGTCTCGCGCGTCTCGCCGATGCCGTCTCCGTCCGTGTCGCGCACGAAGAAGATGTCCGGCGACGCAGACACGATCGCGCCGTCCTTGTGCAGCACGAGGCTCGTCACGAGGTCGAGCCCGCCGCAAAACGTCCGGCGCGTGTCCATCCGCCCGTCGTGGTCCGCGTCGTCGAGGATCACGATCTCGTCGTGCGGCGGGATGCCGCTGAACTGCGATTTCTCGGGGTATCCCGGCGTCAGCGCGACCCACATGCGGCCGGCGGCGTCCCACTCGATCGAGATCGGTTTCTCGATCAGCGGCTCGGCCGCGACCAGGCTCAGCTCGAAGTCGGGGTGGACCTCAATCACTTCGTGCGCCTGCTCGGGCGCGATCGGGCCGCCGGGCGGATACGCGAGCTGCGCGAGCTCGGCCTTCGAGACGAGCATGTTCACGTCGTCGCGGTGCCCGGCCCACGCGATCCCGCGCAGGACGAGCGCGCGCCAGCCCGGGTGCGCGAACGACGTCCACTCGTGCCCCTGGATCGAAACGAAGCTGCGCGCCGGGCCCTTTTCGAGCACCCACGCCTGCGGCGTCGCGTCGAACACGGTGTGGAAGCCGCGCACGAGGATCTCGGCCGCGGGATCGATCTCGAGCTCCCAGTAGATCTCGTCGTCGAAGCGCCAGCTCGCGATCCCGCTCGTGATCGGGTGCTCGTGGTTCGTCACGTGCACGTCGACCAGGCCTTCCTGGTAGCGAGCCTTGCCGTGATTCCACGCACCGCCGGCGACGCTCGCGAACCACTCCGGGTCGTCGCCGCACACGCCGTCGTGCAGCACCACGAGCCCGCCGCCGCGCGCGCGGAACGCATCGAAGCGCTCGCGCTCGGGCCCGTGGATCGACCCGCCCTCGGCGGCGTAGATCACGAGCACGTCCGTGCGCTCCAGCTGCTCAGCCGTCGGAAACGTCAGCGCGCCCTCGCACTGCGCACCCCGCTCCGTCAGGAGCTTGCGCCATTCGTCGACGAACAGCGCGTGCTCGTGCTGTCCCGGTCCGTGCGTCTTGGGGCCGCCGCGCAGGAACACGCGCAGCGGCGCGGGCGTGTCGCCGATCACGAGGGGCAGACACGCGAGCAGGGTCAGCATGGTTCGTTCGTCGGGGGGGCTGGGCGCGCGAGCAGCGGAGGGTAGCGCGGTGGCGGCGCGAACGTCAGCCCGCGGGCCACGTGATGACGTGCTCGGGCGAAACGCGCGGCGCGACGCGCGTCCCGGGGCGGAGCTCGAGCGTGCGCGGCGCGAGCGCGTGGGCGCGGATCCCGGCCCAATGCAGCACGGCGACCTGAGCGGGACCGGTCAGCTCGACGACCTCGACCTCGGTCGGCGCGTGACCGCCGGCGAGCGTCAGGTTCTCGGCGCGGATGCCCAGCGTCGCCGCATCCGGAGAACCGGCCGGCGCCGGCGCGACGCGCGTCCCGTCGGCGGCGGTCCAGTGACCGTCCATCTTGCGCACCGGGATCACGTTGACTGGCGGCCACCCGAGGAGTCGCGCCACCGCGGGCGAAGCCGGCCGCGCGTAGACGTCGGCGGGCACTCCGCTCTGCAGCACGCGCCCGCGGTCGAGCGCCACGACGCGGTCGGCCATCGCCAGCGCCTCGAGCGCGTCGTGCGTCGCCCACAGCACGGGCGCGTGGAGCTCGCGCGCCAGCTCGCGCAGCTCGAAGCGCAGTTGCTCGCGCAGCTTGGCGTCCAGGTTCGTCAGCGGCTCGTCCATCAGGAAGAGCTTGGGACGCCGCACGATCGCGCGGCCGATCGCGACGCGCTGCATCTCGCCGCCCGACAGCCTGCGCGCCGGGCGCTCGAGCAGCGCTTCGATGCGCAGCATGCGCGCGGCCCACGTGACGCGCTCGGCGATCTCGGCCGCGGGCATGCGGCGTGCGGGTGCGCGCAACGGGAACTCGAGGTTCGCGCGCACCGTCTTCGACGGGTAGAGCGAGAAGTTCTGGAACACGAGCGCCACGTCGCGCTCGGCCGGCGGCAGCGCGAGCGCGTCGCGGCCGCCCAGCGTGAGCGTGCCCTGGTCGGGCTGCTCGAGCCCGGCGATGCAGCGCAGGAGAGTCGTCTTGCCCGCGCCGGTCGGGCCGAGCAGCGCCACGACCTGACCTTCGCCCACCTCGAGATCGACGGACTCGAGCGCAGGAGCTCGTCCGAAGCGCTTGGAGAGGCCGCGGACCGCGAGCAGCGGCGCGCTCATGCCAGGCTCCGGCCCGAGGTGGGCTCGAACAGCCGGATGCCCGCTGGATCGAAGGCCAGCCGCACTTCCTCGTCGACCCAGGCACCGACCTTGGCCGTCGTCAGCGCGAGCACGCGCCCCCACGGCCCTTCGACGTGCACGTGACGCCACGGACCGGCGTCGGCCTCCAGCAGGATGCGACCGCGCAACGGACCGGACGGGTCGAGGCGCACGTGCTCGGGGCGCGCACCCAGAACGACGGGACCGTCGCGCAGGAGCGCGCGCATGTCGCGCGGCAGCGCGAGCAGTTCGTGGGGCAGCGGGATCGCAGCGCCTCCGCCGGCCGGATGGAAATCGCTGGCGCTCACGCGACCCTCGATCAGGTTCATACCCGGGCTGCCCACGAAGCGCGCGACGAACAGCGACGCCGGACGGTCGTACACGTCCTTGGGCGACGCGGCCTGCACGATCTCGCCCTGGGACATGACCACGATGCGGTCGGCGAGCCGCATCGCTTCCTCCTGGTCGTGAGTGACGTAGATCGTCGTCACGCGGTCGGCCAGCTGCTGCACGCGGATCAGCCCGCACATCTCGGCGCGCCGCGCGGCGTCGAGCGAGCCGAGCGGCTCGTCCATCAGCCACAGGCGCGGCTTGCGCACCATCGCGCGCGCGAGGCCGACGCGCTGCTGGTCGCCGCCGCTCAGCGCGCGCGGCCGGCGCCCGAGGAGCGGCAGGAGGTCGAGGCGCTCGGCCACGCGCAACACGGCCGCATCGCGCTCGCGGCGCGGCAGGCCGGCGCACTCGAGCGGGAACGCGATGTTCTCAGCCACGGTCATGTGCGGGTAGAGCGCGTAGAACTGGAAGACAAAGCCCACGTCGCGCTGCGACGGCGGCCGGTCCGTGACGTCCTCGCCGCCCAGGCGCACGCGGCCGGCGCTGGGCAGCTCGAGCCCCGCGACCATGCGCAGCGTCGTCGTCTTGCCGCAGCCCGACGGGCCGAGCAGCACGACCAGCTCGCCCTCGGCGATGTCGAGGTCGATGCCGCGCACGGCGTGCGTGCCGTCCGGCCAGCGCTTCTCGAGTCGCTGCAAGCCCAGAAACGTCATCGCTCGCGCTCCGCCATGTGGCCCAGCACGATCTGCGCCAGCGTGAAACACAGCGTGACGAAGAAGCCCGCGCGCATGCCGCCCGGCCACCAGGGCTGCAGCATGAGCGCGACGCCCAGTGCCATGCCGACGAGCGTCAGGCGCTCGAGCTGCGGCAGCCGCCCGCCACGCGTTTCGCTGCCGGTCGCGCTCACTGTTTCACCGTTCCGAACGTGACGCCGCGTAGCAGGTGCGAGCGCACCAGGATCGTGAACACGACGATCGGCGTGACGAAGATCAGTGCTCCGGCCGCGATTTGCGGCCAGGGCATGCCCTCGATGTTGCCTTGCAAACCCGCGAAGTAGGGCGGCACGGTCACGGCGCCCGAGCTGTTCAGCGTCATCGCGAAGCCGTACTCGTTCCAGGCCGAGATCAGGCAGAACACGGCCGTGACGGCGATGCCGGTGCGCGCCTCAGGTAACACGACGCGCACGAACGCGCCGAAGCGCGAGTAGCCGTCGACGACCGCGGCCTCCTCGTACGCGCGCGGGATCTCGTCCAGGAAGCCCTTCATCAGCCACACGGCGAGCGACAGGTTGAAGACGGTGTAGAGCAGCGCGAGCCCCAGGTGGCTGCCCTGCAGGTCGAGCGCGCGGTACATGATCAGAACCGGCACGACGACCGCGAGCGGCGGCATGAAGCGCGTCGACAGGATGAAGAAGAGCCAGTCCTTCTCACCCGGCACGCGGAACCGGCTGAAACCGTAGGCGCACAGCGTGCCCAGCACGACGGACGCGATCGTCGACAGCACGCCGATGATCACGCTGTTCCACAGGTGGTGCCAGAAGCTGTGCTGCGCCCCGGCGTGAACCGTCTGCAGGTCGCGGTACGACTCGAGCGTCGCCTCGAACGCCGGCGATTCCGGCTCCGTGGGCGCTTCGGCCGCCGGGATCCAGCGCAGGTGCTGGCTGATCGTGTCGCTGCGGTGCTTGATCGAGCTCAAGCCCATCCACACGAGCGGGAGCGCCGCGAACAGCAGGCCCAGCACGATCACGATCCAGCGCACGACGCGCATCAGGTCTCCCTCGCGCGGCGCAGGTGGTCGAGGTAGCGCGTGAACACGGTCGCCAGCGCGATGACGACGACCAGCACGACGCAGGCGAACGCGCTGCCGAGGCCGATCTTCCCGTCGCGGAAGACCACTTGGTACATGAGCGTCGACAACGTCTGCGTGGCCGCGTCGTTCGGTCCGGCCGTCGCCATGACGAGGTCGAACTGCTTCAACGCATCGGTCGCGCGCAGCAGGACGGCCAGCCCCAAGAGCGGGGCCGTCATCGGCAGCGTGATGCGCGCGAAGACGCGCCAGCGCGACGCACGGTCGATCTCGGCCGCCTCGTACAGATGCGACGGGATCGCTGACAGCCCGGCCAGCGCGATCAGCGCCATGAACGGCGTCCACATCCACACGTCGATGACGACGATCGACCAGAACTTCAGGTCGCGGTCGGTCAACCACTGCGGCTGCGGCAACCCGATCTCGCCCAGCACCTGGTTCAACACGCCGTAGTTGCCGTTCAGGATCAGCGCCCAGTACAGCCCCATCACGGCCGGCGACAGCATCATCGGCACGAGCACGATCGCCAGCACGGTGCGTTTGAGGCGGAAGTCGCGCACGAGCGCCAAGGCCAGCGCGAAACCGAGCAGGAGCTCCGCGCCGACGGCACACAGCACGAACAGGGCCGTGCGCCGCAACGCCGCCGCGAACAGCGGGTCGCTGAACACGCGCGTGTAGTTCGCCGTGCCGACCCAGCGCGACTCGTCGCCCACGAGCTCGCGGTTCGTGAACGACAGCGCCACGTTGTAGAGCAGCGGAAAGACGTTGAACGCGATCAGCAAGAGCAGCGTCGGCCCGACGAGCGACCACGCGATCGCGGAGCCGCCGCGGTGGCGCGTGACGGTCGCTGTCGTGCCCATGAGCGCCGTGGACTCAGGCGCGGAGCGCGGCCCTGCTCCTCACAGCAGTCCCGCTTCCTTGAGAATGCGTTCCTTCTCGTCCGCCAGCTTCCGCAGCGCCTCCTCGGTCGGCATTTCGCCGTCGACCGCCATGCCGACGTAGCGCTGCGTCACCGCCAGGAGCTCGTTGAAGACCGGCACGTTCCAGAAGTCCTGCATGGAGTCCACCGACTCCGCGAACGGCCCGTTGTAGGGCGCTTTCGCGCGGAATTCGGGGCTCTTCAGGATGTCCGCGTTGGCCGTGAAGCCGGCCGGCTTCGTGATCCACTGCTCCTGCACGCGCCGCTGCAGGAACCAAGCGATGAACTTCTTGGAGAGCTCCTGCTGCGCCGGCGGGATGTGGGACGAGATCGACAGCCCCTGTCCACCCAGAGACGCAACGCGCTTGCCCTGGTGCGCCGGCACGACCGCGAACCCGACCTTGTCGCCGAACTGCGCGTGGATGCCGGGGAAGAACGCGAAGTAGTTCAGGATCATCGCCGTCGAGCCGTTCGTGAAGCTCTCGAGCACCTGGCCGTAGTCCAGCCGCTCCGCGCCCTTGGGTCCCAGCTTCACGAGCTGCTTGTAGAATTCGATCGCGGCCACGCTGCCCGGCGTGTCGAGCTCTCCCTTGACCTTGTTGCTCGTCTCCGCGTGCCAGCGTCCGCCGAACGCCCACAAGAGGTTCTGCACGCCCATCGTCAGCCCGTCGTACGAGCGGTCGCTGGGCAGCGAGCAGCCGTAGCGCTTCGCATCGGGCCGCTGGAAGAACTGCGCGACGTCCTTGAACTCCTCCCACGTCTGCGGGACGGCCAACGGACGGCCGAAACGCTGCTGGAATGCGGCCTTTTCGGCCGGATCTTCGAACCAGTCCTTGCGGTACGCCACACCGACCGCGTCGGTCTCGCACGGCGCGGCGAACCACTTGCCGCTGCCCTCGGGGTACTCGCACAGGTACTTCGCCGCGCGCGGGTGAATCGTCTTCAGGTCGACGACCGTGGGCAGCCAGTCGGTCAGCTCGAGGTACAGCTTCTTCGTCGCGCCGCGCCCGATCCACTGGCTGTCGCCGATGACGATGTCGAAGCGCGTGCGCGCCGCGCCGAACTCGAGGAAGACCTTCTCCTGGTACGAGCCGAGCGGGATCTGCTCGACCACGACCTCGATGCCGGTCTCCTTCTGGAACTCGCGCCCGAGCTCCTGCAACCCGTCGGCCGGCGCCCACTGGAACCACCACAGCGTGATCGACTGCGGCGACGTCGCGCCGCCGGAGGACGCCGGCGCCGGATCCTTGCTGCACGCGCAGAGCAGCGCGAGCGACGACGCCACGAGGAGGGACAGGGACAGGCAGAGGGGACTTCGCTTCATCCATCAGCTCCGTGAGGTCGTTCGTGCACGCATGTGCGACACCAGCTGGTCCGCCGCCCGGTCGGCGAAGGCGGCGTCGTTGATGTGCAGGTCCAGCTCGATCAACGGCACCTGGCCGTGCGTCTCGCGCAAGCCGCGCAAGAGCGCCGCGCGCGCCTCGGGATCGTCGAACGGCTGTCCCGCGCGGTCGATCGCGGAGACGCCCCGCGCCGGGAACAGGATCGTCGCCGGCCCGCGCGCCGCAGCCACCTTGCGCCCGACCTCGCGGCCCAGCTCCAGGCATTCTTCGCTCGTCGTGCGCATCAGGGTCACGTTGGCGTTGTGACGGTACAGCTTCCGGCC